>JAFUDQ010000025.1 GCA_017459075.1 Bacteroidales bacterium | reverse complement strand
GTTCAGAACGTCGTGAGACAGTTCGGTCTCTATCTGTTGTGGGCGTAGGAAATTTGCGAAGGACTGACCTTAGTACGAGAGGACCGGGTCGGACCAGCCTCTGGCATGCCGGTTGTGCCGTCAGGTGCATTGCCGGGTACCCACGCTGGGTCAGGATAAGCGCTGAAAGCATCTAAGCGCGAAGCCGTCTTCAAGATGAGATTTCCATTGAGGGTCGTTGGAGACTACGACGTAGATAGGCAGGAAGTGTAAGTGCGGTAACGTATTCAGCTGACCTGTACTAATGGCCCGAGATCTTTCTTCTGGAATAGATATTCAGGAAAAGGACAAATAAGCCGGAGAGATGAAGAAAAAGAGGAGTTAAGGGTTGCTGAAGATGTTTTCTCTCAGAAAAATACTGCGGTGGTTATAGCGGTGAGGGTCCACCTCTTCCCATTCCGAACAGAGAAGTTAAGCTCACTAGCGCCGATGGTACTGCCCCACCAGGTGGGAGAGTAGGTAGCTGCCGTTCTTCGGGACTCCGGTCGACAATCAGTCGACCGGAGTCTTTTGTTTATACAGGGGAGATGCTCTCCCCCGAACCCCCTGGCCTCCCGGCGTTCCATTACATTCCACGCCTCCGGCCTGCGGCTGATGCCGCCTTCCCCGAAGAACGGCAGCTGCTTCTAATTACCGGGTGGCGTACCCCCCGGCCGAATCCGCTTCGCTTCTTCTCCCCCTGGGTCGGCCTTCGGCTAAATAGCTTGGTGTCTTTTGTATTTAGTTGGTCAGAGTCCGAAGGTGTAAATAAAGTGCCAAATAGTTGCGTTATCCTTTAAAAAATAGGGGAAATGTGCATGTAGATGGCGGAATTGTTGCGTTATCCCCCTTGTTTTTGAGGGATAGCGCAAGTAATCAGACGATTATTTGCGCTATCCGGCGGAGATTTCTCCACTCGCTATGCTCGGTCGAAATGACAGGAAAATGCTCGGTGAAATGACAGGGATTTTTGTTTATTGTCATTTGTTTTACATATATTTGTGTTTTAATTGATACTATGAACAAATTTGTATTACTACTATTTCTGACCTTTTTATTGGCGGCGTGTTCGCCAAAGGTCACGACTAATCTGGTTAAGTCTTATCAGGCATTAGCACCCGAAGATGAAGTGATTGTTTTGGATATTAATGATACCGTGCCCGAGAATGCCGTTTTTCTTGGAAACATAAAGGTTGGTGATAGTGGCTTTACTACAAAAAATGGTTCGTATTATGCTGTTTTATCAATTGCAAAAGAAAAGGCGAGGGAAGCAGGAGGTAACATTGTTCATATAAAGGAACACAAATCACCAAACTTTGCCTCGTCCATACACCGTATAACAGCAGATGTATATCATATTTCAGGTATAGAAGGTCTTTCCGATATCAGTTCTTTTGGTGTTTACAATAGTGAGCATCCGGATTATGCAGTCATTTACTTTTATCGTCCGTCAGGTGCAGGTTTCCTTATTTCATACACAGTCAAGGTCGATGGACAAAAAGTTTTTAATGCAAAAAACAATTCATCGGCAGAAGTGAAAATTAGGGAAGCCGGCAGATTTGAAATATCGGCAAAAACAGAATCATCATCGTCTTTTAGCTTAGATGTAAAACTAGGAATGGAATATTATGTATGCTGCTCTCTGGATTTGGGAATAATGGTTGGAAGGCCGGTGTTGTCCTTGGTTTCGACAGAGACCGGCAAGAAAGAATATGAAGCTATTTCAAATAAATGAATATGCTAAAAAGATTATTGATACTTATTGCGATTGCCATCGTTTGCTGTGCAAACGCTAATGCACAAAGAATAGAAACGTCGGATGAATCCATAAAAATAGAGACTACTGATGAATCGGTAAATGGTGATTCTGATGGAAGATTTGGTATAGCTGTTCAGGTTGGTCCAGGGTTTCGTATTGGTAAAGTCAATACAGGCCTGGGCGCCAGAATGGACTCTTTCTATCGAGAGTTGAAAAAGGGTATTTCTTATAGTATAACAGCATCATACCTGACTGCTGAGTACTTTAGTGTAGGACTTAGATTTCAGAATTATTTCGCTAAAAACAGCAGTTATGTAAGCATGTCTACTACTAGCGGTACGTATGCAACAAATTTGAGAGATAAATAAATATCACATTTATAGGACCGGTAGCCGGGCTAAGGTGGAAGCTTGGCAGGCATGCTTTGGGAATGAATGAGGGTGTAGGATATCTGGCTTACAAAGAAGACGTAGAGTTTATGGATAGTGCAAAGATACGGGGGCACAATATTGGTTTGTTGTCTGAATTTACTTACATGTACAATATTTCCAGCAAGTTCTCCTTTGGCCTGTCTGCCACGTTGTTAAGCGGATCCTTGTCAAGTTCAAAAATAACATCAGGCGGAGTTTCTGAAAAAGTAAAGCTGGAGCAAAAAGAAGGTCTTAGCAACGTTTCTTTCTCTCTGGCGCTACGCTTGGATATCTAGTTTCAATACTTTAAATGACAAGAGGGAAGTCTCCCTCAGTATCAGGAAGAGTCTGTAACAAAAAAGACAGGTTTAGAACCTGTCTTTTATGGAGAATAATAGATTAATTAAGATGTATGAGGTGAAGGAGAGCAGTGGAACTAAAGACCAGTTTTGGGATAGGACTATGGTAACAACTGCTACGATGGCGGTGATGCTGAAGAAGGCAATGCGCTTGATATTCTCAAGGGTTGCTGAAGCATCGGCATCTGAATGAGAACCGCCAAACTTCATGGCAAACATCGGCACCTCAGAAACCATCAGCAAAGCAAGTACGGAAGCCAAAACGGGAGGGAACCAGGCAAGGCTGGCAAGCGAAGCTGCAATGCCAAAGGGATTGACGGTAGCAAGGTATGCAAAAGAGCCGCAAATCATGGCTGCGGCAGGGCAGGGAAGTCCGATGAAGGACATATGCTGTCTCTCGTCAATATTGAACTTTGCAAGCCTGAAAGCCGTTCCTACAGCGTAAATCAGCGGGAGGAAGCTAACCCAGGAGCAAGAGAAACCATTGCTGTCCCGCATCAGGACATAAAGCATAAGTGCCGGAAGGACACCGAAGCTGACAAGGTCCGACAAGGAATCCAGCTGCTTTCCCAAATCTGAATAAGCATGCAGGAGCCTTGCAGCAAAACCATCAAAAAAGTCCGCCACAGCGGCACCAATCATCAGAAGAAAGCCAATATCGGGCCTTCCGTCCAATGTGAAAATCACCCCAAGGACCCCGCAGAGGAGGTTCAATGAGGTGATAGTATCAGGAATGTACTTGGTTATTCTCATTATTTGATTCCAAGTTTAGCCTTAAGAGCCTTGGGAAGAGCATCCTTGTGAAGCATGATGCCTAGGGCCTTGCCACGGCTGAATGCGTCAGACATGTACCAAATACCCTTGTATTTACCACTCTCGCCCCAGGAATTCTTAATCATGATGTACTTGTTGCCATACTGGTCCTTTGCGATACCGAAAGCCTGCATACCGTGGTCATCGGTAGTAGTCTTCTCATCATAACCCTTCTGGCGGAAAGCCTGGTCTGCAACAAGCTCCTTGGGAGCCTCTGCCTTCTTCTCTTCTACCTTCTTTTCCTCTGCCTTTCCTACCCAGCGTTCCTGGTCTGAACCTGAAGTGGAAGCCTTGGGATCAAGAAGAAGGGCAGTGCCGTTACGTGTGAAGCCAACCTCGCTGACATCGCCGCCCCAGCATGCTGTGAAGCCGTTTTCAAGAGCGTAATAGAGGGCGTCCATAAGTTCGTCGATAGGAACATTGTAAGAAACATCCTTTCTCCAGTTGTCGCAAACTTCTACAGCAAAGGTGGTGTAGAACGGATGATGTGTGAAAGAAGTAAGAGTTACATAGTCATCGGCATTCAGCTTGAAGGAATCACGGTAAGAAGCGGGGGTGTATTTCTTGCCTTTGTACTCAAACTCAGTGGGGCACTCGCCAAAATAAGCGTCCATGATACCCTTGAAACCATTCTTCCATGCAGTAGAAAGGGTTTTGTTGGGTTTCTTAGCGATAGCCTCTACATAAGCCTTTGCAACAGCGTCAATTTCTCCGTGAACAGGAAGCTCTGTACCATAGTTAAGGCCTTGCATAACCTCCTGTGGAACAAGACCATAGTCTTTCATGATGTGATGAACTGCGTCCTCGCTCCAGCTGCCGGCACCGAAACCAAGGTGACCGTCCATGCGGACGAATTCATCGGCCCTCTCCTGATAAGAGTGGCTTACAACGAACATCTCTGAGAAATCAGGATAATCTTCTTCCTTAAGATTGTTGATACGGATTGCCTCTGACTCAAGGAATGCAAGTGCAGAGAAGCACCAGCAGGTACCGGAACGGTTCTGATTCTTGATAGAGGTGATGGGATTCTCCTTTACA
The DNA here is from genome assembly GCA_017459075.1 of Bacteroidales bacterium. Lineage (GTDB taxonomy): Bacteria > Bacteroidota > Bacteroidia > Bacteroidales > UBA932 > Cryptobacteroides. Next base: position 117,310 of record JAFUDQ010000025.1, on the reverse strand, counting down.
ACGGTAAATTCAAGTCCCGGGTCTCCTGCCTTCTGGGCGCTTGCCTGGAAGGGGATTGCGATAGCTGCCAAAGCAACTGCGAGAATGGATTTTTTAATCATATGTTTTATAAATTTGTTTCTGAATTGCGAATCTAAGAAAATATTGTGATATTTACAAGCATGAACGGACTGAATGAGCATAGAATAGCATATTTGCACGGAATGGGAGGCGGTTCTGACAGCCGCATACCATCGTTATTAAAGACGATGCTGCCGGATGGCATCTGCCTTCAGGTGCGTACATACGACTTTGATCCTGAGGTGGCCTATGAACAGATTGAGGATTGGCTTTCCGGCTTCAAACCGGATTTGGTGATAGGGGAGTCCCTTGGTGCACTTCACGCTTTAAGGGTGGCCGATGTCCCCAGGATACTGGTTTCTCCGGCACTCGGGGCCCCGTTCTGGATGAAATTCTATTCCCTGATAGCTCTTATTCCTGGAGTTACAGCCTTGCTTGACAGAAAATACAAGCCAAGGGAGGGAGACCGCCAGAAACTCCATTTTACAAGGAGAACCCTGAAGAAATACAGCAATCATGGAAAATCCGCCATGGCTCCGAAGGGAGGCAGCGTCTTTGCCTTCTTCGGAAATAAAGACCATTACCTTAAGTGGAAAGTAGTAAGCATCGGCAAATATAAAAAGTTATTCGGAAACAGGTATGCTATTTATGACGGCACACATTTCATGGAAGAAGAGTATGTAAAGTCCATGCTTCTGCCACAGATTCTGGAAACTCTTTCACATCTGCACTAAAATTACTATTTTTGCAGGAAATACTGTTGTATTATATGAGACTGTTTAAATATTTTTCTGCCGCTGTAGCAGTTGTGTCAATGTTTTCCGGTTGCAAAAGCCAGGAAACAAGCAATGCTAAGATTGGTGAATTCGCCCTGAGCCTGATTTCAGACACGACCCAGGCAACATACCAGATTATATCTGCCAACCGCGCCAGGAATATTCACGGAGAAATCGCTGTAATAGGAGAGCCTGAAGAAGCCCTTCTTATTTCTGAATACCTTATTCAGAGTGACAGGTATGATAATATAAGTGGTACGGCCAAGCCGGACGGCCTTCCTGATTTTGCAGGAGAAACCGTCAGCCCTATTCTGGACAGTTATAACGGCTCTTATTCCGCATTGGTGGAAGGAGGCAGGGAAGAGCTCCTTTCAGAAATTAACGTAAGGAATTTTGCCGCCGCCCTTGATACAGCCTGCTACCTGAATGCCTTTGATACTGAAAAGATTGTCCATAAATCAGGAGCGAAACTGGTAGTTCTTTCAAGTCTTTATGCCTCTGCATACGGATACGGAGACATCGATACCCTCAGGACTTTGACAAATTCTTATTCAAAGGTAATTTCACCTGTTCATGCCATGCTTGAAGAAGCATGGGCACAGTGCGGGGAAGGCATGAATATAGGCATCTGGACTACTTCAGACGTTCTTGGAAGCGGTGTTTATGCGACAGTATTCGACAAGGAACGTGAAATCAGGAAGGATTATGCTGCAAAATATACAGCTATAACCCCGGATACATCGTCAACAGTCACTGGACGTTTCCTTGATTTCATGAAAAAATATTCAGACAGTGGGGAGAACGGAAACAAAAAGCTCCAGGCACTTCTGGTGGACGACATTAACATTCCTGTAGAAGAGCTTAGGGAAGCTGTGAAGTCCGTGATGGCGGTAGACCAGGACAGGTATATCACCTATCTTAATTACCTTGCACCTGATTTTAAGGTAATAGACCTTAAGGAAACGGTGTCATCGGCCTGCTACAAGCTCCTCAGGAAGGACAACGCGTTTACCCACCGGATTTCTTATCCAAGGGTAAATGTCTATGTTACAGCTGCTTCCGAGAGGGATTCTTCCTACGTTACAGTGGAGTTGAAAGACAAATATCTTACTGAAGATCTCAGAAACATGATGATTGCCAGTACTCCCAAGATTTTTGAAGAGTATGTACGTTAAGAGTGTAGATAACGAGGATATCGCCCGTCTTCCGCTGGCGGCTTTTGAAGGCAGCATAACGGTTATAGACAAGCCCGGAAAAGAATTCGAACACGCAATAAGGTATCTTAAGACCAAGAGCATCATAGGCTTTGATACAGAATCAAGGCCATGTTTCAGTGCAAACCAAATCCATTTCGGAGTTTCATTGCTCCAGCTCAGCGGTTCAGAAAAGGCCTTTCTCTTCCGTATAAAGACTCTTGGAATGCAAAAGCAGCTTTGCAGGATATTGTCAGACAAGAATATTATTAAAGTAGGAGCTGCCGTAGCCGACGATATCAAGGGGCTTCAGCATTATCAGCATTTTGAGCCCAGGAGTTTCGTAGACCTTCAGAAAATAGTATGGGAATGGGGTATCAAAGACAAGAGCGTAAAGAAAATGTCTGCGATAATCCTTGGAATGAGGATTTCCAAAAGCCAGCAGCTGTCTAACTGGGAGGCTGAAAACCTCTCTGAATCACAGCAGAAATACGCCGCCACAGACGCTTGGGTCTGCCGTGAAATGTACAAGAGACTGATGGCGTCAGAGAAGAATCCTCTTACTCCTGAAGAAATGGCTCCTCCTGTGCCAACAGAACATAAAACAGAACACAATGGTTAAGATATATTTGAAAAAAGGGCGCGAAGAGTCACTGCGCCGTTTCCACCCGTGGGTCTTCTCCGGCGCCATCGCCCAGATAAATGGCAGCCCGGCAGAAGGAGATGTCGTTTCTGTCTATGCCTCAGACGGCAGTTTTCTTGCGATTGGTCATTACCAGATTGGCTCCATCGCCGTAAGAGTGCTTAGCTTTGAGTTTGAGAATCTTCCTTCTGACTTCTGGAAAGTGATGATTACCAAGGCTTTGGAGGTTAGGAAAGCCTGCGGATTTGTTTCCGCACCTGATTCAGACTGCTATCGACTTGTCCATGGAGAAGGAGATAATCTGCCAGGTCTTATTATAGACTATTACAATGGCGTTTGTGTGCTTCAGGCTCATTCAGCAGGAATGTTCAGGGCAAAAAAACAGATTTGCGAAGCCTTGTGCCAGGTTTATGGCCCATCGCTTAAGGCTGTTTATGACAAGAGTTCCGGCACTGCCCCGTTCAAGGCGGGCCTTGACCTTATAGACGGTTATTTATATAAGGCCGATGGTTTCAGTGCAGAGGAGGAGGTTGTAACAGAGGGCGGCCATAAGTTCTTTGTTAATTGGAGTGAGGGCCAGAAGACTGGTTTCTTCCTTGATCAGAGGGTGAATCGTGCGCTTGTAGAGAAATATGCCTCAGGACGCCGTGTGCTTAATCTTTTCTGCTATACCGGAGGCTTTTCAGTTTATGCTCTTGGCGGCGGTGCAGTTCATGTTGATTCCGTTGACAGCTCTGCTAAAGCTATGTCTATGGTAGATAAGAATGTGGCCCTGAACGGCTTCGCTCCTGAAATGCATACCAGCTATTGCGCCGATGCGATTGAATTCCTGAAAAAGGCTCCGGAGGATGCCTATGACCTGATGATTGTTGATCCTCCGGCATTTGCGAAGCACAGGGGAGCCCTCAGCAATGCTTTAAGGGCTTATCAGAGGCTGAATGCCTCTGCTATAGCTAAAGTGGCTCCTGGCGGCTTTATTTTTACTTTCAGCTGTTCTCAGGCGGTTGACAAAGAGGCTTTTGCCCTTACCGTGTTCTCTGCTGCAGCGCAGACCGGGCGTAAAGTTCGTATTTTGGCCCGTCTTACCCAGCCTTCAGACCATCCTGTATCTATTTATCATCCTGAAGGGGAGTATCTGAAGGGACTTCTCCTTTATGTTGAATAGATTCAGTTAAAAAATAGAAGAAAAAATTCTAAAAAAATCCTTTAAAAATAAATACAGATATCCCCCAAAGGCCTTAAAATAAGGGTCCATGGCCTTTGGGGGATATCTTATTGTAATAACAGTTTATTTTCCAGCTTTGTAATTTTCGGTAATGTCGATGTCAACCGTTCTTAGCAGGGGAGACTTGGACATGTCCTGAGGATTTGTTCCCGGGATACCCTGGGGAATGGGAACTCCAAGCCTTTGGAACAGTTGAACCCAGTAAACGGGGAATTCGCCGTCTTTGTTCTTGAAGTTCATTGGTTTGTTCTGGAAAAGGGGATTTCCTTTGGAATCCAGATAACTAACCTGAACCAGTTCTGTACAGTACATAGGCTCATTGTCCGGAAGGAAATATAGGTCGTAATCACGTCCGCAGTAAGTCTTTGCCAATTCAACTCCTGCGCTAACATTGCAGGAATCCGGAAGCCTTTTTACGATGAATACCGGCAGGGAACCGTCTTTAAGGGTGAATGATTTTATCATTGAATCCAAGGGATGTCGGTCTGTATTATATTTGATAGTTGCATCAATTACCCAAACGGAATCTCCCTTGACTTCTGCAATTGCGGTGTGGATGAGATTGAGAGTATCGTTACCGGTGGCATCGGATATTGCGTCTGCCATGGAATCACGATTAAGGGTGTAGTTGGCCGGAATCCCTATAAAAATAAGGTCTCCAGTTCGCAGGGATTCTTTTTTCTGGGGATGTCCCCCACAGGCAGCCAATGCAAAGATGGCCAGGACTGTAATAAAAATAAAACGATTTTTCATAATTTTAACCAGTAATGCCCCTGATATGAAATCAGAGGCATTTTGGAGGTGCGAAGCGGAATCGAACCGCTGTAGCAGGTTTTGCAGACCTGTGCCTGACCGCTCGGCCATCGCACCAAAAGGGATTGCAAATATAGTCAATAAATATTTATCTGCAAAAAATATTGCCGAAATGTTTTCAGATGCATAGGCGTGTAAAAAACTGTAAGATTTCTTCTTTGTTTTACTTACACTTTGTAAGTAAAATTATTGATTAAAATCGTTTAAGTGTTAGTAAATGTGGAAAATGTGTGAATATTTCGGGATATTTTAACAGTGGTTTTACGGTTTTTTGCGATTTAAAACGTTGTAATTAAATACTTTAGAAAAATTATTCAAAAAAGATGCAAAAAATTGTTACAAAATTTTGCGGATAATTTTTTTTAACATATATTTGCATCAGAGTTGATGGGGTAGTGATTCCTTGTGACTCTTTGGTTATTAGTTTTAGTGTTATTAATTATGTGGTTTAGCAAGATGGTTCGCGCGTGAGCGTCAACAACTTGCAAAAGGATGGAGTCAAAACAAAAGTTTTGACTCTTTCTTTTTTGCTACTGCAAAAAAGAAAGATTTTTCCTTTTAATACAGGGGAGATTCTCTCCCCCGAACCCCCTGGCCTTCGGTGTTTCATTGCATTTCACACCTTCGTCCTGCGGCTGATGCCGCCATTTCCCTGTAGCAAAAAAGAAAGATTTTTCCTTTTAAATATTATTCCTTATATAAAGTGGGAGAGGAGTTCGTAGACGAGGTGGGTGGGGAAGCCCATAATGGTGTAGAAAGAACCTTGGATTTCAGGAATTCCTATATAGCCAATCCACTCCTGGATGCCATAGGCTCCGGCCTTGTCAAACGGCTTGTAATTCTCTATGTAATAATTGATTTCGTCATCTGACAAGGTCGTGAAAGTAACCTTGGCAGTATCGGACGATGTTTCCATCCGCCTGGAATCGCGAATACATACGGCCGTAGTAACCAGATGTGTTTTACCGGAAAGGAAACGAAGCATATCACGAGCCTCATCGGCCCCGGAAGGCTTACCCATAATGCGGCCCTCACAAATAACAAGGGTGTCAGAAGTAATAAGAATCTCGTCGTCCTCAAGAGGGCGGTGAAAACCGTTGGATTTCCCAATGGCGAGAGCTTTGGGAACAAGCTCAGGATGAAGATCAAAAGTGCTGAAGTGCTCCTCGAAGTTACTTCTTGTATCAACCTGGAATTCAATCCCTAAACCAGCAAGCAACTCCCGCCTTCTGGGGGAGTTGCTGCAAAGGATAATCTTCTTGCCACGGAGTTCCATCGGCTTAGAAAAACTTCTTGTATTGAACAGAATCAAACACCCATTTGCCCTGGGCCTTGAGAACGCTTTCCACCGCCTTGCGCACGCAGCCGTTGCCTCCGGGGTAGTCGGAAACTATATCGCAAACGGCTTTAACCTCATCGGCTGCATCTGAAGGGCATACAGAAAGTCCGCAAATCTGCAGAACCTCAATATCCGGCAGGTCATCGCCAATGAACATAACCTCATCAGGAGAAAGATCATGGCTTTTGCAGAAGGTCATGAAATCCTCAGACTTGATTCTGGAATGAAGGTAAATATCAGCCTCTGTGATGCCGCAGGTGGCGAATCTGGCAGGAATAGACTTGGAACGTCCGCCTGTGATGATGCCAACCGGATAACCATGCCAGGTAGCCATGCGAACGGCGAAACCGTCCTTTGCATTGTAAGTGCGGTAAAGCTCTCCGGCAGTGTCACACAAAATGCCGCCATCGGTAAAAACGCCGTCTACGTCAAAGGTGAAGGCTTTGATTTTCGTTAAATCCTGCATAACCACTTATGATTTAGGGCCCTGGATAGGACCGAAGTCCCCAAAATTAATGGTATTGTTCCTGGGGGTGACATCGGTCTCAATGATTCCGAAGCTGCTCTCATACTTGACTACATTGTCTTGCAGGGCATTGAGGAGTCTTTTTGCATGCTCCGGAGTCATGAGGATGCGGCTTAAAACTTCCGGCTTGGGAAAACCGGGCAGGATAGCTGCAAAATCAAGGACGAATTCACTGTGTGAGTGAGTGATAAGGGCAAGGTTTGAGTACTGGCCTTTTGCCATTTCCTTGCTTATGTCAAGGCTAAGTTGCTTCTGATTGTTGTCCATAGTGTCAGTTTCTTTTGTTTATTCAGCAAATTTAGCAAATAATTTCGTATTTTTGTAAGTTACATTAACAGTAAAAGCATTTTATGGAACTAGATGTTAAATATAATCCTTCAGCCGTAGAAGACAAATGGTATTCCTATTGGCTTGAGAACAAGTTTTTTCATTCTGAACCTGACGGCAGGAAACCTTACAGCATTGTAATACCCCCGCCAAATGTGACCGGTATCCTTCACATGGGTCACATGCTGAACCAGACCCTTAATGACGTACTGGTCCGCAAGGCTAGGATGGACGGCTTCAATGCCTGCTGGGTACCCGGAACAGACCATGCCTCCATCGCAACGGAGAACAAAGTCGTTAAAATGCTTGCAGAAAAGGGCATCAAGAAATCTGACCTTACCCGTGAGCAGTTCCTGGAGTACGCCTGGGAGTGGAAAGAGAAGTACGGTGGCATCATCCTTCAGCAGCTCCGCAAACTTGGAGCATCCTGCGACTGGGACCGCACCCGTTTCACCATGGAACCGGCGCTGAGCGAAGCCGTAATCAATACTTTCGTATATTTTTATAAGAAAGGCCTTATATATAAAGGTGTGAGGATGGTGAACTGGGACCCTGACCGCTGCACAGCCGTCAGCGACGAGGAAGTCGTCCACAAAGACACCAAGAGCCATTTCTACCATCTGAAGTATTATATTTCCGATGGCAACGGCAACCCTATGGACAAATTCCTGGTAATCGCTACCACGCGTCCGGAGACCATTATGGCCGATGCTGCCATCTGCGTCAATCCTGCCGATGAAAGACATCACTGGCTTCGTGGCAAGAAAGTGCTTATCCCTCTCATTAACAGGGAGATACCGGTAATTGAAGACAGCTATGTAGAGATGGACTTCGGTACCGGTTGCCTTAAGGTTACCCCTGCCCACGATGTTCATGACTATGAGATTGGCATGCGTCACAACCTGCCGGTTCTGGAAATCATCGACGAACACGGACGCCTTAATGAGGCTGCACAGATTCTCGTTGGCGAAGACCGCTTCGTTGCAAGGAAGAAGATTGTCAAAATGCTTGAAGAGGCCGGCAATCTCGTAAAAGTAGAAGAGTATATTTCTCCTGTAGGCTATTCAGAAAAAAGCGATGCTGTCATTGAGCCCCGCCTTTCCGCCCAGTGGTTCCTGAAGATGGATAAACTGGCTGCAGAAGCGCTTGAGACGGTTGAGAGCGGCAGGACAAAGCTTATCCCGGACAAATACCGCAATACATACCGCCACTGGATGGAAACAGTACGTGACTGGTGCATTAGCCGCCAGCTCTGGTGGGGACAGCAGATTCCGGCATATTACCTTCCGGATGGCCGTATTGTTGTTGAAACAACGCCCGAAAAGGCCCTTGAAGAGGCCCGTAAGCTTGAGCCTACGCTGAAGGCAGAGGATTTGAAGAGGGATGACGACGTCCTTGACACCTGGTTCAGTTCATGGCTCTGGCCTATTTCCGTATTCGACCCGGAAATGCCTGGTAATCCTGAACATAAGCCAAATGCAGACCTTGCATACTATTATCCTACCAGTGACCTTGTAACCGGTCCGGACATCCTTTTCTTCTGGGTAGCCAGAATGATTATGGCAGGAGGCGAGTTCATGGGCAAGGAACCTTTCCACAATGTTTACCTTACAGGTATCGTTCGTGACAAGCTCGGACGCAAGATGTCCAAGAGCCTTGGAAACTCTCCTGACCCTCTTGAACTCATAGCCAAATACGGCGCCGATGCCGTACGTATCGGTATGCTGCTGTGCTCTTCTGCAGGAAACGATATCTTCTATGATGAATCCCAGATTGAGCAGGGACGTAATTTCTGCAACAAAATTTGGAATTCATTCCGCCTGATTAAGGGCTGGACTGTTGATGCATCACTTCAGCAGAGTGAGGTTAACAAGGTGGCTATAAAATGGTTCAGTAATAAGTTGTCACAGGTTGTAGAGACTGTGGAAGACCATTACTCCAAATACAGGATTTCAGATGCCCTCATGACAATATACAAGTTCTTCTGGGACGACTATTGCGCATGGTATCTGGAACTCGTGAAGCCTGCATACGGTGCCTCAATGGACAAGCAGACTTATGACTGTACCCTTGAATTCTTCTCTGCCCTGCTTAAGCTGATACACCCTGTAATGCCTTTTATTACAGAAGAACTTTGGCATGCACTTGAGCCAAGGAAAGAGGGTAGTACCATCATGTATGAGCATACTCCGGAGGTTAAGGTGTATGACAAGTCCTTCATCGATGCGTTTGAACTTGCCAAGGAGGCTGCCGGTTCAGTACGCAGCATCCGCCAGCAGAAAGGCATCTCTCCCAAGGAACCCCTGACTCTTGTAATAAAGGGTGCTTTCCCCACTGAACTGATACATGTTGTAAGCAAGCTTGCCAATATTTCAGAGACTGTATTTGCCGATGATTTCAACGGCTTGTCCGGTGTAGGTTTCATCGTTGGAACCATTGAAATGTTCGTTAAGCTCGAAGGTCTTGTGAACGTGGCTGAAGAGATTGCAAAGATTGAGGCAGCCCTTGAATACCAGAAGAAATTCCTGGATTCTATCCGTAAAAAGCTCTCTAACGAGAAGTTTACAGCCCATGCACCCGAGGCCGTGGTGGCCGGAGAACGTAAAAAAGAGGCTGATGCCCTCTCAAGGATTGCTGGTTATGAAGCACAGCTCAAACAATTGAAAAACAGTTAATAAAACATAATTGTTTATAGTAGTAACATTTTTGTTATCAAGGAAAAATGCTGGTTTTTGAGACAAAATTCCCTATCCGGTATTACGAAACCGACCAAATGGGCATCGTCCATCACTCGAATTATATCAGATTCTTCGAGTGTGCCCGCAATGTCATGATGGAGGAGCTTGGTTATCCAATCCAGAAGTGCGAAGAAGACGGTGTCACCATTCCAGTCGTTTCCGTGGAATGCCATTACAGGTTCCCGGCAAAGATGGGAGATACCGTAACAGCAGTGGCCAGGATTGCCAAGGCTCCTCTGGCAAAACTTGAAGTAATCCAGGAAGTCTACAATCAGGACGGAGTCCTTTGTGCAGACGGAAAGGTAATTCTTGGATTCCTCAGCAAAGAAACCGGTCATCCTACAAGGTGCCCTGAAATCATGAGGGAGATAATTGAAAAAGCAGTAAACAAATAAAAAGTAATACTATGAAAACTCTTTTAGCTTGGAGTGTTGGCCCGTGGGAGATTGTCATTATCCTGGTTGTTGTGCTTCTTCTTTTCGGAGGCAAGAAGATTCCTGAGCTCATGGAAGGCTTGGGCAAAGGTGTCAAGAGTTTCAAGAAGGGTATGAATGAGGTGGAAGGTGAACTTGACAAGGCCAAGAAAGAATTGGACAAACCTGCTAAAAAGGAAGAATAGCCATGCCGGAAGGCGGCGAAATGTCATTCTGGGACCATCTGGATGCCCTAAGAGGAGCATTGCTGCGCATGATAGCGGCGGTGTTCGTGTGTTCCGTCGCCATATTTTGCATGAAAACATGGGTCTTTGACAGCCTGATATTCGCCCCTGTAAATGGAGACTTCTTTGTATACAAGTGGTTGAAGGCCGATGTCGACATAAATCTTGTCAACCTGGAAATATCGGCTCAGTTCTTCACCCATATTAAGGTTTCGCTGATGCTGGGGCTGATTGTGGCCTTCCCTTATCTTATATACGAGTTGTGGCGGTTTATAGCCCCGGCTCTGTATGAGAACGAGAAATCTGCGGTTAGAAAGGCTTTTTCTTTTGCATCCGTTCTTTTCTATATAGGGGTGGCTGTCGGGTATATTTTCGTTTTTCCGGTCACTTTGCAGTTTTTCCAGAGCTACTCGATAAGTGATTCGCTGACAAACAGTTTTTCGCTTCAGTCGTATATCTCCCTTCTTACGTCGATGGTGCTGCTGTTCGGAATTGTATTTGAATTTCCTTCCGTGCTTGCCGTCCTTTCGAAGATGGGCCTGGTGACAAGAAATACTTTAAGGAAATATAGGCGTCATGCCATTGTTGCAATTCTGATTGTATCGGCCATTATTACACCTGCAGACCCTGTGTCAATGCTTATAGCAGCGGCTCCGCTCTATCTTCTCTATGAACTAAGCGTATTTGTCTGTGCTAAAGAAAGTAAAGAGGAATGATTTCAATCAATGCTTTAACAGTAGCCTTTGGTGCTGACGTGCTTTTTGACAACATCGGCTTTAATCTGGACGATGGTGAAAAAGTAGGCCTTGCGGGAAAGAATGGAGCCGGAAAGTCCACCCTTCTTAAAATTCTGTGCGGGCAGATGGCACCTACATCCGGAAGCGTCGACAGGCCACGGGATATAAAATTCGGATACCTTCCGCAGATTATGTCCCATAACAAGGGCCGCAGTGTAATGGATGAGGTTATGACTGCCTTCCAGGAGAGGTTTGACCTTGAAAAGAAACTGGCGGACGCGACGGAAGAACTGACTCTGAGAACTGATTATGAATCAGATGCTTACGCCAAGCTGATAGAAAAGGTAAACTCTTTGACGGACAGGCTGGCCGTAGAGGAGTCGGAGCCCCCGCAGGCCGGGGCCGGAAGGGTTCTCCGCGGTCTTGGCTTCAGGGATGAAGACTTTTTCCGTAATACTGAAACCTTCAGCCAAGGCTGGAACATGCGTATTGAACTGGCCAAGATTCTGCTGTCCAAGCCAGATGTCATGCTATTGGACGAGCCCACAAACCACCTGGACATAGAGTCAATAGAATGGCTGGAACAATTCCTGAAAAGCTACAGGGGTGCAGTAGTGCTTGTTTCCCATGATAAGCGCTTCCTTGACAATATTACAACCCGTACCCTGGAAATTTCACTGGGCAAGCTGTATGACTATAAAGTTCCATACAGTAAATACCTGGAACTGAGGCAGGAACGCCTTCAGCAGCAGATAGCGGCTTACCAGAACCAGCAGCGGATGATTGAAAAGACGGAAGAGTTCATAGAACGCTTCCGATACAAAGCTACTAAGGCAAATCAGGTTCAGTCCCGCATCAAAGCCCTTGACCGCCTGGACAGGATTGAGGTGGACGAAACTGACCTTTCAGCTATCTCTTTCAAGTTTCCCCCTGCTGTGCGATGTGGCGACATTGTATATAAAGCGATCGGCCTGACTGCCGGATATCCGGGTAAAACTGTTTTCTCAGGTGCCGATATCGAAATAAAAAGGGGAGAGAAGGTAGCCTTCGTGGGCAGGAACGGAGAGGGCAAAACTACCCAGCTTAGAATCATCGAGGGTGAATTGCAGCCTGTTAAAGGAGAGTCCAAAGTTGGTCACAATGTCCAGTTTGGCTATTACGCCCAGAATCAGGAAGACATACTTGACAAGACAGATACAGTATTCGGAACCCTTGACAGGATTGCCGTAGGCGATATCAGAACCCGTTTGCGGGATCTTCTGGCGCAGTTCCTCTTCCGCGGGGACGATATTGACAAAAGAGTCTCTGTCCTTAGCGGAGGTGAAAGGGCCCGCCTTGGCATGGCCAAGCTGATGCTGGGCTCATACAACTGCCTTTTGCTGGACGAGCCTACCAACCACATGGATATAAGGTCCAAGGAGATGCTTAAAAAAGCCTTGAAGGCCTATGACGGCACACTCATTGTAGTATCTCACGACAGGGATTTCCTGGACGGGCTTGCAGACCGGCTTTATGTGTTCAGGGACGGCCGTGTGAAAGAGTTTCCGGGCGATGTTAACGACTTCCTTAAGGCCTTGGACATGAGTTCTTTAAGCGAATTGGACAGAAAGGTTCAGCCTGCCAGTCAGCCATCCGTAAAACCTGAAACGGCCCAGCAGAGTAGCCAGAAGTCATATCAGGCTATGAAAAATGAGAACCGGGAGCAGAAGAAGCTTAAGAACCGTATTGAGTTCCTGGAGAAGGAGACCGATAAGATATCGGACCGTATGAAAAAGATAGAGGTGGTGCTCTCTGCACCGGGAGAAGGGGACGATATTATGGAGCTGACAAGGGAGTACCTGGAATTGAAACGGGACCTTGACTTCAAGACTCAGGAGTGGGAGAAACTTATAGAATCCCTGTAAATAGCTGCAAAACAAATAAATTTGCTTATATTTGAAAAAATTTTGATACTATGAAGAAGTTATTTGCAACAGCGCTGCTGTTAAGCGTATGCGTTCTTTTTGGCTGCATCGGCGCAAAGGCTCAGACTGTTACCAAGTCTAATGAATTCTCTGCTTTCACAGGTATAGAGGCCTCAGACAACTTTGATATTGTTATCAAGGAAGGTGCTCCGCGCGTAGAATGGATTGTAGACCAGATGGTAGAAGGCCTGGTTCAGATATACCAGAAGGGCAGCACCCTTGTTTTCACTTTCGACAGAAAGAGTATGACAAAGGAGCAGAAGAAATATTACAAAGGAAAAAATGCTCCTGTAATGGTTCTTAAAGCTACCGTTTACATTCAGAATCTTGAAAGCCTTTCCCTTAAGGATAATGTAAAGGTCGATGCTTCCGGCGCAAATTTCAATGCCACTTCATTCGCTCTTTCAATGGACGATGAGACATTGGTTAACAGCCTGAATTTGAGCACAAACAACGCTACTATTGAAACCATCGGTAAAGCTAACGTCAACCTTAACCTCAATGCAAAGAAGGTGCTTCTGAAAAGTGCCAAGAAGTCTGTTTTGAAGGCCACGGTAGAGAATTGTGATGACCTTAACATCAAAGCCGACGGCTCTGCAAATGTAACTGTTTCAGGAAATGCAGGCGTAATCAACGTGCAGAATTCAGGTTCTGCTAAAGTTGCCATTACTAATGGTTCCTGCCCTCTGCTCGGGCTTTCCAGCAAGAATTCAGCAGAGCTTGACGTAACAGCTTACACACTTGAGAAGGCAGACGTAGCCATGACAGGCGGAAAAGCCTTCCTTAACGTAACCAATATCCTTAAGCTTGACCTTAAGAGCAGTCTTGTATCCTTCATGAGCGATCCTGCAATTGAGATTGTCAAGATTGAAAAGGCCAGCGTAACCCATTTTAACGGAAAGAAATAACTTATGATAGTTCTGGATTCGCATTGTGACACACCTTCCCAGGTGGTTCGCCTGCGTGATCTGGGCGTAAGGAGCCGTCTCGGGCATATCGACTTCCCCAAACTTAAGGAAGGGGGAGTCGATGCCTGTTTTTTTGCTCTCTATACTTCCCAGTCAATGCCACAGGAAAAGTCCCTTCCTTATGTACACAAGATGCTCTCAATGAGTAAAGACGCCGTCTCTGCCTGCAACTATGTCAGTTTCGCCAGCAGCGTGTCCGATATTCGTACAAACAAAGCTAAGGGCTTGATTTCCATACTCTTCGGAATGGAAAACGGAGCCCCGATAGGTAGGTCAATAGCTGCCCTGGAAGACCTTTATTCAAAGGGTGTCAGGTATCTTACCCTGACTCATAACGGAGACAACCAGATTGCAGACAGCGCATCCGAGGCAAAAACATGGAATGGACTGAGTCCTTTTGGGGAAGAAGTAGTTGCAAGAATGAATGAACTGGGCATGATAGTGGATTTGGCCCACGCCTCAGACAAGACCTTTTATGATTGCCTCAGCGCATCGGAAACGCCAATTGTTACCACCCATTCCTGCTGCAGGGCATTGGCAGCACACAGGCGGAATTTGGACGACAAAATGCTGCGCTCCCTGGCGGATAAGGGGGGAGTAATACAAATCAATTTCTACCCTGCCTTCCTTGACGATGGTTTTAATTCAGCCTTTTCTGCCAATCCTTTGTCTGATGAGGCCGATGCCGTAGAAGCCGAATTCATTGCAGATCCGGCCGATGCTGCAAAGCGCAAGGCATGGGATGAGATGCAAGAGAGACTTCTGGCTATTGAGCGTCCGAGCTATAAAAAGGTGGTTGACCATATAGACCATGCGGTTAACGTGGCCGGTATAGAATCAGTCGGAATCGGCTCTGATTTCGATGGTATTGTAGTCCCTCCAAAAGGCCTGGAAAATACCTCAAAGATGCAGGTGATTTTTGAAGAACTGCGCCTTCGCGGATACAGTGAAGACTCAATTGAAAAAATCGCCGGTGAAAACTTCCTCAGGGTATTCTCTGACGTTGAAAAACATGTATAATGAGCAAAAATATAGTGATAACATTTTTGTTACCACTATAAACAAATTTGTTATATTTATTGTCTTTCAGCTAATTAAGCTCTTGTTTAAGCCTTTTTAACAATGTAAACAAAGCAGAGGCTGCAAAACGCTGGATATTGCGCCTGCGGTCATTTTTGTAACAGAATTTCTCTGAAAAAACGCCGTTTGGGGTAGCAATTCCTACCCATACGGTTCCTTCAGGGTTCTTCTCGTTGCCTCCTCCGGGACCAGCGTAACCGGTGGTGGAAACTGCATAATCGCTGCCCGTCAGTTTCCTTACTCCTGAAGCCATTGCGCAAGCGGTTTCACTGCTTACCACTCCGTGTTTTTCAATGGTTTCAGCCGGGACTCCCAGAACATTTTCCTTAATCTTTACAGCATAGGAAGTAACGGAGCCAAGGAAGTATGCCGATGACCCGGGAACAGTTGTTATAAGGTGGGCGATTTCGCCTCCTGTACAGGATTCGGCTGCACTTAGAGTCAGATTCTTCTCTTTGAGAATCCTGCCGATAGCACCCTCAAGAGTATCGTCTTCGTAAGAGTAGATATAATCCCCGATAATACCTGACAATTCTGCTATTTTTGAGTCTATAATGCTCTTTTCCACCTCTTTGGAGCCGCTGTATATGGAAAGGCGAAGCCGGACGCCCTTAAGAGGGTCCGGAAGATAGGCAAGATGTACATCTTTGGGCAAGGAGTCTTCCCAGTCTGATATCTTTTTGGCAAGGGCCGATTCAGCCAATCCGTAAGTCATTAAGTTTCTGTGAGTTATGTTGTCAGTAGGGTAGTGCGCCCTAATATCTTCCACAACATCAGGAAGGGCCGCTTCAGTTTCAAAAGGAACTCCTGGCATGGCGTAGAGGGTGGAGTTGCCTTTCCCAAGGCCGCGGAAGACCATGATGGGAGCTGTTCCGCGTTTGTTCAGCAAGACTTCGCAGGACTCCGGGACCATGGCCTGCTGGCGGTTTATGTCAAGAACGTCAAGGCCCCGGCTTTTAAGGATTTCATGCACAATGGCCAGTTGGCCTTCATGCATGTAGTATTTATCCGTACCGGAGAGCTCTGCAAGGGCTTGTTTTGTAATATCGTCTTTTGTGGGCCCAAGACCTCCTGTAGATATAACTATATCATTTACAGCCAGTTGAGCCTTAAGGTCGGAAATAATCCTGTCCCTGTCGTCAGGAATTGAAACCATACCGGTGACTTTTACGCCGATGGCTCCCACAGCCCGTGAAATGCTGGCGGAATTGGTATCTATCACCTGTCCTATCAGCAGTTCATCGCCGATTGTGCAAATAGACGCTTTAAGCATTTTCTGAAATTAGATGTTTGTTAATTTTCTTCACAAGTGACGGCCCGGAGTACAGCAGTCCGGTGCATACTTCAACAAGGGAAGCCCCGGCCTTGAGCATTTCGCTTGCGTTTTCCGGAGTCATGATGCCGCCACAACCCACGATTGGCAGGCGGCCTTTGGTTTTTTCGTTAATATAACGTACGAGTTCAAGGTTCTTTTTGAAAAGAGGAGCGCCGGAAAGCCTTCCTTCCCCTATGCTTTCGAGCTTTTTAGGGCTTGTGGCAAGGTTTTCGCGGCTCAGGGTAGATCCACCCACCACGATGCCGTCAATGCCGGATAACTGGGCGTAATTCAATATTTCGTCAATCTGTGAATGGCCGATGTCCGGAGAAATCTTCAAAAGGACTGGTTTATATATGTCCAAAGTCATTCTGGTATCCAGAATTTCATCCAAAATCTCGGACAAATACGAAATATCCGGCTGCTTTCCGTCTGCAAAAGAACAGGAAATATTCACGACAAACATGTCCACAAAGTCATACAGCATTGAAAAGCAATAGCCGAAGTCCTTTACAATCTTGTCTCCTTCAGAGGCCGCGTTTTTGGTAATATTCGCTGCTATAATGGCCGAGGGGCGTTTTTTTTTCAGATTGTCAATAACCGCCTTGACGCCATCGTTGTTATTTCCCATCCTGGCTATAACAGCCTTGTCTTTTGGCAGCCTGAACAGCCTGGGAGAGGGATTTCCTTTCTGTGGAAGGGGAGTGACTGACCCTATTTCTATGAAGCCGAAGCCCATGTCTGACAGATGCCTGCTGTATTTGGCGCTTACATCTATACCGGCAGCCATGCCCACAGGATTTCTGAATTTAAGCCCGAAGACCGTGCGCTCCAAGCTTGGATCAGATTTCTTGTACAGAAGCTTTGTAAACGGCCTTAAAATAGTTGTACGACCCATTAAAGACACGCAGGTCAAGAGTAGCCTGTATGCCTTTTCATCATTCAGGAAGAATAAGAGATGCCGTAATAGTCTAAACATATCATGTGTTGGATACAGCCATAGCTTATCCAAGTGCGAAGATAGCAATTGTTTTGCAAAAATCAACCGAGTTCTGCAAAGGTGCCGTCATCATAGAAGACAATTATGCGTGAAATTTTGCGTTCCGTCTTTGTTTCTGTTTCTGTTTTAATGGCATTATTTTCCGGCTCAACTATTTGTGTGTCAATAGGTTTTATATCATCTTCTGAAGTATCAAATAAAGTAGGGATGCTCTCCTGGGCAGGGGAGAGCCCTTCTTGTGGCTCCTGAGACTGTCCTTTATACATCTTTCCTTTGCCAAGTAGCAGCCATTCTATATTCAAGGCAGGGTAGCAACGCATCATATTTGTGATGAATTCGAAGCTTGGTTTGTTCCTTCCTGCAAGAATATGCGAGATGCCTGCACGTGCTACTCCAAGAGTATCTGCAAACTGAGTCTGTGATATGTTTTCAGCAGCTAAAAACTGCTCCAATCTTGTGTTCATTTTTGTTACTATCTTTTTCACAAAAGTAAAAAGAATTATTGAGTTTTACAACAATTAAAAAGTTGTTGTTACGTACACAAATAGCCACTAAATGTGTCTAAATTGATTAAGTAAAACTTTATATAAAATTAGATACTGCCAATGATTTACAGCTACTTACATCATGTTTATCTGTACCTATAATTAAGATTCTAAACACACTAATTTTATTTTTACAAAATCTATCTATGTTTTTAATTTAAATAAATATTATTACTAGCCTGATTTACTGCAAGTTATCTATGCTTTAGAATTAAAATAAAATCTACTTATTTTACATGTTTACAACTTTACAATAATTATTTGTTAACAAATGTAAATCAAACAAAAAGTTACAAATTTTACAAACAGAGTAAAAAATGTGACCGGTTAAAAGTGTAAAAGAACTATCCGCATCACTTTCTATTGCCTTTGCCACCCTCGGCGGAATAAGAGGGAGGGGCCCATCGCTTGCGATGGGAGGGGTCGCCCAAAGGGCGACGGCAGGGAAAGTGAGGCGGATAATTCTTTCATCGTTCTTAAATTCTGACATTTTCAGATTTGCCACGTAATGTGTATCTTTGTATGAAATTTGAAAAGACAAGAAGTATAATGATACCTGAACTTCATATAGAAGACTACGCCTATCCGCTTACATCGGACAGGATCGCAAAATATCCCCTTCCAGAGAGAGATTCATCTAAATTATTAAGATATAAGGACGGAAAAGTAGAAACATACACATTCAGGGAATTGCCCGAGTTGTTGCCAGAGGACGCTATGATGGTTTTCAACGAGACCAAAGTTGTGCCTGCCAGGCTGCATTTTAAGCGTGAAACCGGCGCTCTTGTAGAGATTTTCTGCCTGCGTCCTATTCTTCCCGGAGAGTATAACCTTGCATTTGCCTGCACGGAGAGTTGCAGGTGGGAGTGTGTTATAGGCAATTCAAAGCGCTGGAAGACCGATGTTTTGTCCTTTTATAGCGGTGAAGAGACCGTATCCCCTGAAGTATCAGCCCTTGAACTGAAGGCTTCTCTTATAAGCAAAGAAGGGCAGACCGGAGTTGTAGAATTCATTTGGAAGGGCGGAAAACCATTTTCTGCCGTCCTTGAACTATGTGGCAATATCCCTATTCCTCCCTATCTTAACAGGGATACGGAAGCCGTGGACTACGAACGTTATCAGACCCTGTATGCCAAGATAAGAGGCTCTGTGGCTGCTCCTACGGCTGGTTTGCATTTTACTGAAAGGGTTCTTGAAGGAATCCGTAACAAGGGTATCGACATTGAGAATGTCTGCCTGCATGTAGGAGCCGGAACTTTTCTTCCTGTGAAGGATTCAGAAGTTTCCAAACATAAGATGCACAGGGAGCCCTTTGCGGTAAGTCTGGATTTCCTTGAAAAACTGTATGCCAGGAAGTGTCCCCTGATAGCCGTCGGTACAACATCGGTCCGCACATTGGAATCTCTTTATTATATAGGTGTTTCAATTATCCGGAATGGTGTGCCGGAGGATGTGGAGCAGTGGGCTCCTTATGAGAGTGACTATTCCGGAATCAGCACTGAAGATGCGTTGCAGGCAATTATTAAATATTTGAAAGATAACGGTTTGCATCAGCTTATTTCAGGTACAAGGATAATTATAGTCCCCGGTTTTAAGTTCCGCATCGTTGATATGCTTGTCACAAACTTCCATCAGCCTGAAAGTACCCTTATCCTGTTGGTGTCGGCCTTCCTTAACGGAGATTGGAAGACTGTGTACGACTATGCCCTTGCAAATGACTACCGTTTCCTAAGCTATGGAGACAGTTCTCTTCTTATCAGGCCCTGAAACTGCCCATTGTTTTAAGAAACGATGAAAAAAGTATCTGCATCACTTTCCCTGCCGTCGCCCTTTGGGCGACCCCTCCCATCGCAAGCGATGGGCCTCTCCCTCTTATTCCGCCGAGGGTGGCAAAGGCGATGGAAAGTGATGCAGATACTTTTTTTTACCAATTCCAAATTCTAATTAGTATGCATATTTTTTGCATATTAAAGCTTTTTATGTAACTTTGTAAGAAGTACCAAGACTAAACCGATATGTCTGAACAAACAAACGAATTTGAAAGTATCAGCCCGTATACAGACGATGAAGCTGTCAAAGCGCTTGGCGTACTTGCAGAACATCCTGCCGTACTGGCTGTATCAAAATATATTTTCCCACAGGAACCTGAAACCTTCCTTCGCGACGCATTGAAGCAGATTCACAGCGTGGATGAATTCCAGAGGGCCGTAATGACCAAAGCTGTGGAATGGGTGGTCAGCAATACCGCCGCAAGTTTCACTTTTGACGGAATAGAGAATCTCCGCGCAATAGACGGCTGCTTTCTTGCCCTCTCCAACCACAGGGACATTATCCTGGACCCTGCCCTTACGCAGTATATGCTCTTCAAGAACAATATGCCTATGACCCAGATTGCCGTAGGAGACAACCTGCTGAGCAACAAGTACGTAGAGCTTCTTATCCGGTCCAACAGGATGATAAAGGTAATCAGGGGAATATCGGCCAGAAGCCTCTATCTTTCTTCACAACTGCTTAGCAAGTACATCAGGAAGAATATTACGGAAGGTGTATGTTCAATTTGGCTTGCACAGAGGGAAGGAAGGACAAAAGACGGCTACGATATTACAGAGCAGGGCCTCCTTAAAATGCTGGACATGAGCGGCCCGGGAGAGTTTACAGAGAACTTTGAACAGCTTAATATCGTTCCCCTGAGCATCTCTTATGAATATGAGCCCTGCGATATACTGAAGGCCCGCGAACTTCTTATCTCAAGGTCCCGCAAATATGTAAAATGCGAGAATGAAGACCTCTTCAGCATTGTCACCGGCATTAAGCAATACAAGGGTGGAATTCACCTCAATATAGGCGCACCTCTGATTCATGAAGAGATTCACGAGGCTTCATTCTGCAACAAGAATGACCGTTACCAGTTTATACGTCATTGCGTGGACAAGAGGGTACGTGAGGGATACAAGCTGTGGAAGACAAATTATATGGCCTATGACCTTGAAAACGGCGGAAATGAAAAAGCCGGATTCTATGAGCCAGAGGATTTGGAAAAATTCAAGGCTTACATAGAAGGCCAGTTGGACAAAGTCGCATCCATCCCTTATGACCAGGGAGAGGAACCCCTTGACAGGGATGAACTCAGAAAGATTCTGCTGGCCATCTATTCCACACCGGTAAAGACAAAGGAAGCTGCCCTTTAAGGCAGCTTCTTTTGAAGTAATTAGTCTTTGTTCTTGATGAAGACGTCCATTTGGGGGAATGCGAATGAAACTCCGTTTTGAGGCAGTCTCTTGTACAGTTCCTCATTGTACTTGAAAGTGACGGGCCAATAGTCCTCAGTCTTAACCCATGCCCATACAGAGAACTCTATTGTACTGGCATTAAGGGCCTTAAGATTAACGGAAGGATCGGCTGCGCCTTCTGTTGAAGCGTCAAGAATCCTGTCGTCTCCCTTGAACATGTCAAGAAGAATCTGACGTACCTTCTCAGGCTCGCTGCCATAGGCAACGTTTACTGCCCAGCTGCAACGGTGGATAGGCCTCTGTGAGAAATTGTCGATATTTCCGTTTGCGAGGGCTCCGTTAGGAAGGATGATTGTGCAGTTTTCAAAGGTGCGGATTTTGGTACTGACAATGTTGACATCGGTCACAAATCCTTCATAACCAAGGGCTTTGATGTAGTCTCCGGCTTTGAAGGGTTTGAAGACGAGCAGCATGATGCCGCCTGCGAAGTTCTGTACAGTGCCGCTCAGAGCCATGCCGATAGCCATGCCGCCGGCGGCCAGAAGAGCTGCCAGGGAAGTGGTGTTTACTCCCAGCTCGCTGATGGTGATGATGATAAGCAGAACCGTAAGGGTTATGCTGGCGAAGCTGGTGACGAAGGTGGCAATAGTCCTGTCGGTACCTTTCTTTTCAAAAATCTTGTTAAGGAATTTCTTGACGCGCTTAATAATCCAGGCTCCGACAAGATAGATAACAATTGCTGCCACCACCTTGAGGCCGAAGTTGATTGCCTGGCTGCCAAGGTTTGAAAGAACACCTGAGGGGTCCTCTGCAAGCTGCTCCTTGAAAGAAAGAATAGCTGCTTTTGCAGAATCTGCTACATTCACAGTGTCCTTTATTACGATATCCAAAGGTAACATAAACATTTGATTTATAAATTGTTAAACAAATATACCATATAAGCGGCGTAGATACCGACAAGCAAAAATCCTTCCAATCTGCCTATCCTTGAACCGAATTTTCCGCCAAAAAGAACTTTGCACAGTATGATGCCGCCAAGAATAAGGACTCCGTAGTCTACAAGGGTGATATTACCCATATGGACAGGAGTTACCAGGGCCGATGTCCCCATGATAAGCAGCATATTGAAGATGTTGGAACCAAGGATGTTTCCAAGTGCCAGCTGGCCTTTTTTCTGGAAGGCTGCCACAATACTGGTGGCAAGTTCCGGGAATGAAGTGCCGAAAGCCAGTACGGTAATGGCGATAAACTTGTCGCTAAGTCCCGCAATATGAGCTACTTCCGTTGCAGAATCCACAAAAAGCTGGCCTCCGAATACAAGCATCCCGAGTCCGCCAAGGGATAAGAGGATATAAACCAAATATTTTCCGTTATCCGTAGTGGTAGGGGAGTCTTCCGTGGAAGCATCGGCCTTGGCACTCTTTTTATAAGAATTGTATATATAGTAAGCGAAGATAGCCAGCATCAGGGCACCCATCCATCTTGTAATAATGTCTTCGCTGCCTATGCCAAAGAGGGTGAAGGCTTTCGATGCCAGTGCAACGACAATGGTAATTGCAAGGTACCAGGGCAGGTCGTAACTCCGGTTGGCTTTTGTCACCGTAATGGGAAGAATTATGGCCACGGCGCCAAGAATTACCAGTTCATTGAAGATATTGGAGCCAAGGACATTACCCGCGGCGACATCGGAATTGCCCTCAAAGGCTCCCACAAGGCTTACAACCATCTCCGGGGCCGACGTGCCTATCGCAACAATTGTTAGGCCGATGATGAATTCGCTTATGCCGGCCTTTCTGGCTATGCCGGAGGCTCCTTTTACAAGGAATTCTGCGCCGATGATGATAAGGGCGAGACCGGCAAGCAGTATTAGAATCTGTTGAAACATTATTTCCTTATTAATCTGCAGACGTTCTCTACGTGATGGGTATGGGGGAACATATCCACGGGCTGGACGTCAGTTATCTTGTATTTCTGCTGCAAAATGGCCAGGTCACGGGCCTGTGAGGCCGGATTACAGCTCACGTAAACAATTCTTTCCGGATTGGCATTCAGGATGACATCGGCGACGTCGGGGTGGATACCGGCCCGGGGAGGGTCAAGGATTACTACATCCGGGCAGCCGTGTGCAGCCACAAAGTTATCGGTAAGGATGTCTTTCATATCTCCGGCATAAAAGTCGCAGTTGGTGATACCGTTGAGCCGTACATTGGTCCAGGCATCTTCAATGGCTTCTGGAACATACTCTATACCAATTACTTTCGCTGCTTTTGCCGATACGAACTGGGCTATGGTACCGGTACCTGTATAAAGGTCATAAACGGTCTCTGAGCCGTTCAGGCCTGCGAAGTCACGCACTACGCTGTAAAGTTTGTAGGCCTGTTCGCTGTTGGTCTGATAGAAGGATTTAGGGCCGATTTTGAATCGGAGGTCTTCCATCTGCTCGTAGATGGCATCGTCACCTTTATATAAAATGCAGTTCTGGTCAGAGATGGAGTCGTTTTTCTTGAGATTAATCACGTAGTACAGCGATATAATTTCCGGGAAACGCTCCGCAACTGCGTCCAGAAGGGCTTCGCGCTGCTTTTTATTCTCTTGTCCAAAGCAGATTATCACCATGAACTGCCCCTTGCTGTTGCAACGTACGAACATGTTCCTGAGGAAGCCCGTATTGTTTCTGATGTCGTAGAAGGGGAGTCCTCTTTCAATAGCTAACTTCTTGATATATAAGCGAATAGCGTTTGAGGGCTCTGGCTGGAGCCAGCATTTTTCTATATCCAGTACCTTATCAAAAAAGCGGCCTACATGGAAGCCCAGGCCGGATTTTTGAGCGTCAGAGAGGCCTTCAAGGCTTTCTCCGAAGTCAAACCACCTGCGGTTGCTGAAGGAAAACTCCAGTTTATTGCGGTAAAATGTCGTTTTTTCCGAGCCGATGCAGGGGGAGACCTCCGGAACGTCCAGATGCCCGATTCTTACAAGCTGATCGTAAACTTGCTGCGTTTTTGCGTCCAGCTGCATCTGATAAGGCAGCGGCTGCCATTTGCAGCCTCCGCATGTACCGAAGTGCTGGCAGAATGGCTCAAGCCTGTATGGAGACGGCTTAACCAGCTCAGTAATATAACCTTCCATATAGCTGTGCTTCTTGACGGCCTTTACATTGACGACGTCTCCGGGAACGGCGAATTGTACGAACAGAACCATTCCGTCTACGTGTGCAAGGGCTTTGCCTTCAGCAGCGACGGCTTCGATTGTGATGTCTGTCAAAAGCACTTGTTTGTCTTTTCTTGGCATATAGGGAAGTGTTGTTTTACTATCTACTTAACATAATATAAATTGTGTAACAAACGGGTAAGGGGAGTGCA
This sequence comes from Bacteroidales bacterium, assembly GCA_017459075.1. Taxonomy (GTDB): domain Bacteria; phylum Bacteroidota; class Bacteroidia; order Bacteroidales; family UBA932; genus Cryptobacteroides. Next base: position 92,814 of record JAFUDQ010000025.1, on the reverse strand, counting down.
AGAGCCCCGTTTTCCGTAAGCATCGGCAAAGATACTACAAATTTTTACCTCTTTTAGAATGAATTTACTATATTTGCATGCTAACACGTGCTAAAAAACTCTAAACATAATAAACCACTATGGCTGTTACCATAAAAAAGGTTACCTGCAAGAAAGACCTGAAAGCATTCGTTGATTTTCCCAATAAACTCTACGAAGGAAACAAATATTTCGTACCCAAGCTGTTTTCTGATGAGTACAATACATTCAATGAGAAAAAGAATCCCTGCTACAAATTCAGTGAATCACAACTCTTTCTTGCCTATAAAGACGGAAAACTTGCCGGCCGCGTTGCCGCTGTCATAAATCATAAGGCTAATGAGATTTGGAACCATAAGGAGGTCAGATACGGATGGATTGACTTTGTCGATGATCTTGAAGTTACCAAGGCCCTTATGGATGCTGTGGAGGAATATGGACGCAGCCAGGGGATGGAAATCATTTCCGGCCCTCTTGGCTTCACTGACTTCGATCCTGAAGGTATGCTTATAGCCGGTTATGACCAGCTTTGCACCATGGCCCTCATTTACAACTATCCTTACTATCCGGAGCACATGGAAAAGCTGGGCTATGAGAAGGAAGTTGACTGGGTTGAATACAAGATATATATTCCTGAAGTTCCGCCGGAGAAAGTTGTTAAGGTTTCAGAAGTTGTAACTCAGCGTTACGGCTTCAAAACCAGGAAGTTAACCCGCAAGGAGGTTATCAAGGAAGGTCTCGGATACAAGCTTTTTGACCTTATAAACGAGACCTATAAACATCTTTATAATTTCACTCCTTTAAATAAGGAGATGGTAGACAAGTATATAAAGGATTACCTTGGAATCCTGGACTTCGAATATGTTACCGTGGTTGAAGATCCGCAGGGAGAAATGGCTGCCTATGGCATAGCTGTTCCTTCCATCAGAATCGCCCTTCAGAAGTGCCGCGGTAAGCTCTTCCCCTTCGGTTGGTACAGGATTTTGCGTTCCCTGTATTTTAAGCATGAGGAATGTATTGAACTTCTTCTTGTTGGCGTAAAGCCGGAGTATCGTAGCAAAGGCCTTATGGCGCTGATATTCAATGATTTGATTCCAAGGATGAATCGCGGAAAGTTTGTCTACGGAGAAACTAATGCAGAGCTTGAAACCAACACCACCGTCCAGCAGCAGTGGGGTATGTTCGAGACTGAGCAGAAGAAGCGCCGCAGAATTTATACTAAGAAACTTTAGTCCTCGATATGGGAGATCCCGGTCACCTCACTACCCTCCTCCCTCCCCTGCCGGAAAGGATGCGGCCCCTTACTTTGGACGGTTATGCCGGCCAAAGGCATCTTGTAGGGCCCGGCTGTGTGCTAAGGAACATGTTGGAGTCCGGGAGTATTTCATCCTTTATCCTTTGGGGCCCTCCCGGGACGGGAAAAACCACTTTAGCCCGAATAGTTGCCAATTCTGCCGGCCGCGATTTCTATACACTGTCGGCTGTTTCAGCCGGTGTAAAGGACGTAAGGGAGGTTCTGGACAAGGCCCGGGCAGACAGGAATTCCGTATTCTCAGCCAACAAAAAAGGAGCTCCGATACTATTTATAGACGAGATTCACCGCTTCAGTAAATCCCAGCAGGATGCCTTGCTGGGCGCCGTTGAAGAAGGCCTTGTAGTGCTTATCGGCGCAACTACTGAGAACCCTTCTTTCGAGGTTATCAATCCCCTACTTTCCCGCTGTCAGGTTTTCATTCTGCAATCACTTGATACTGATGATCTTCTGGCGCTTTTAGACAGGGCCCTCAAAACGGATTCAGTACTTTCAGGCAAGGATATTACCGTTAAGGAAACTGAGGCTCTGCTACGCTTTAGCGGAGGCGATGCCAGGAAACTGCTGAATGCCCTTGAAATTGTTGTAGACGCCAGTCCCAAGGATAAACCCATAGTTATCGACAACAAAGCCGTCGGTCAGTATTTGCAGGAGAATGTAGCTCGCTACGACAAAGGCGGTGAGATGCATTACGATGTGATATCGGCTTTCATAAAAAGTGTGCGGGGGTCTGACCCCAATGCTGCCGTTTATTATCTCGCAAGGATGCTTGACGGCGGTGAAGACCCGCTTTTCATCGCCAGAAGGCTTTGCATCCTGGCCGCAGAGGATATCGGACTTGCAAACCCGAACGCTTTGCTGCTGGCCGATTCCTGCTTCCGTATAGTCAACAGCATTGGTATGCCGGAGGCCCGGATTCCGTTGTCAGAGACCGCCATTTACCTGGCATCATCGCCTAAAAGCAATTCTGCTTACATGGCGATAGATGCGGCTTTTGCCGCAGTTAAGGAGAATCCGACCGCGAGCGTTCCCCTTTATCTTAGGAATGCTCCCACGGAGCTGATGTCCAAGATTGGTTATGCCGATGGTTATATGTATGCCCATGATTATCCCGGCCATTTTGTTGATTTGGAATTCTTGCCAGAGAATCTGAAGGGGTCTGTCTTTTATAATCCAGCTGAAAATAAGCACGAGGCTACTCTTAAAGCTTATCTAACCGCCTGCTGGCCAAAGTATTACGGTTCAAAAAAATAATATCTTGCCACGAAGGAAACGGCGCCATCAGGCGCAGGCCGGAGCCATGGAATGAAATGGAATGGCGGGAGGCCAGGGGGTTGGGGGGAGCTTGCTCCCCTGTATAAATAATATCTATTTTAGAAACTAAAATGGATAACCCACCGCAAGGTGGATTGCGTTGCCACCGGAATGGAACCATTTATTGGGCTTTACCCATTTAGAACCATCAAGAGCCGGATCCCTGAGCTTCAAACCCATATCCAGACGAAGCAGAAGCACGCTAAAGTTGAAGCGGATACCCAAACCCCAGTCCGCCGCAATACTCCCCGGGAAATTATCCATGTTGAACCTTCCCTCAGGACTCTCGGAAGAACCGCTGTTGATTGTCCAAATATTACCCGCATCAACAAAAAGAGCTCCGGAAAGAATGCTGTAAATACCAAAACGCAACTCCGCATTCGCCTCCAACTTAAGGTCTCCGGTCTGGCTTGGAATCACGAAATTTGAATTCCTCTTGGCATAGCCGGGCCCGACAGCCCTTGACTGCCAGCCCCTCAGGCTGTTAGCGCCACCACTGTAGAAATGCTTCTCAAAAGGCAGAACAGTAGAATTTCCGTAGGCATAACCGGCCCCGGCCATAAGACGGGTGGCAAGGGTCGTGGAACCACCAAGACTGAAAGTACGCCCAAGGGTGAACTCCCCTCTTACATACTGGGAATAAGGAGTCTTCCATATTAGTGCCGCTCCCGACTCATTCTTCTTGAAGGAACCGTCAATAAGGCTCAGTACATTACCGGAAAGGTCTACCTTCAGCCTAAGGTAAGTATAGGCCCCGGCAGGCACGACTGAAGCATCTGTGGTGTAATAAATGGTAAAACTGGAACCAATGTCTAAGTGACTCTGGTAAGCATTCTTAAGGAAGGGATTACCGGATAAAGACTCCAGGAAACTCTCATCTATATGGTGTAGTTTCACAAGATTGATTCCAAGCGGAGTGAACTGGTAATAAAGCCTTTTTGCGGACCACAGGTAAGTATAAGAAGTAGAGAACAGGTCCCTCTTGTACTCCGGGCGGTCCTGGGCGTTAATTGACGCCTTGAGCTGGGTCGTAGGCACCCTGTCCTTGAAAAAACTTGAAGGCAGGAGAAGAAACCGCGGAAAAGTGATACCTCCGGATACACCGAACTCTGTTGATTTGATATCTGTTCCGGGCTTGAACTGCCAGTCTCCAAGGAAAGTAAGATTCAAAGTCTCGCTGCCCCTGAAAATATTCCTGCTGTAGTAAGTGAGCTCCGGAGTAATACCAATAAGGCCGTTGGAATTGGAGGAACCTTCAAGATTAAGTTTCACTCCCCTCTGCTTTGCAGGAGTAAGGGCTATGTCGCAGTCAACAATACCGTTGTCGAAGGTTGACCTGTCAAGGGTAATCCTTACTCCGCTAAGGGCGCTGAGGGCGGAAAACCTTGAATAAGAAGTATTTATGGCCGATGTTGAATATGGCTTGCCCGGCTTTATCGTGTTCAGGTTCTTGAGAACCTTTTCCCTGAACTTGATTGTTTTGGGATAGGAAATGGTGACATTTCCGAACTTGTACCTGTAAAGAGGCTTGTCCTCTTCTGCCTGTTTCTGGGCAACCTTCATTACAAGGTCAGCGTATCCGTCACGGGCAAGGGTGTCTGCAAAGAAGGAAAAGTCTGTTTTGTCAATATCGTAATAACCCTTTTCCTTAAGATAGGCGGCGGCCCGGATCGATTCGTTCTCCAGGGCGGCTACAGAAAGATATTCTCCGTTGTGAATGGTAACATTGGCGGTATCGGCCATGAAGACAGTCCTGAATTCTTCATCTTCAGGAAGCTCATAACTGAAATTACGGATGATATACCTGTTTCCTGGGCGAACTACATATTGGACAGTGGCCGATTTATCCTTTACCTTTATCTGAGGCCGGATGGAGGAATTGTAATATCCGAGATACTCCATCTGCCTTTCCATATTCTCTGCCGATGCCATGGCCATGTCCGTATTCAAGATGACAGGAGCGGAGCCGATGGCCCTTAGAGCCTTGCTAAGCCAGGTGGAATCTTTTCCCGCCCAGTTGTAAACATAAAGCATAGGGCTCCAGGAGGGCTTCTGTTTGATATAAGGGGAAATCTTTGAGGTTTCGAAGCCGCTGTCCCCGTCTACCAGGATTTCATTCTTTACAAGGCGGTACTCCCCTTCCGGAATAAGCCTTGTTGTACTGCAAGAGGCAGCCGTCAGTAAAACTGCGGCTGCCACCGGAATCATATGCAGAATTCTTTTCACAAGGCGGCACTTTCTGCAAAAATACTAAATATATTTTACAATAGCACCGTCATGTGCCCCTACCTTGACATTTATTTTCTGTGGCCGCCCGTCCGGGATACCGGCCCATGCAAAAGCTTCCTCCGGAATGTTCACGTAAACATCGGCATCTGTAGATGAAAAGTTGGCCACGATAAGGTGAATATGGCCGTCCAGGACCCTCAGGAAGGCATAGTGGCGTGCAGTGTCAAAGCCCTCACTGCCCGCATTGCAATATTGCAGGTCATAGGTACCACCGCGGCGGATGATATCTTCCTGCGAATATTCAAGAAGCTGACAATACTTTTTAAGTACAGCCTTCTCCTCACGGCTCAAACCCTTACCTGTGTGTACGTATGAGTCAATATCCCTTACAGACTTGGGACACCACCAGTCAAAGATGGTTGTCCTTCCGTTAAGTCCGCTGAAGCCTTCCTGCTCCATTCCCCTCTCCCCTGCTTCCTGTCCGAAGTAAAGCATAAAGGGCGATGTGTTCAGTAATAGAGACACGTAAAGTGTTGCAAATGAGCCTTTTGCACTGCCTGCAAAGAAGTCGCTTGCCATGCGCAGTTCATCGTGATTTTCCAGAAAATTCAGCATATAAGGCTGAAGGTTTCCAAGGAATTGCCAGGCCTCAGTGATACCGCGGGCGTCTGAATAAGGAGCGGCATCGGCATTATTATACCTGACAATTGAGAACAGGGTATCGTACAGGCCGCATTTGTCATAAAGGGCGTCAAAGCCTGCTTCTTTTGCGTAGTACCGGTAGGAAGACTTGTCGTAAACTTCTGCGATAAACTGTGTATCAGGATAATCCTTCTTAAGCTCCGCAATAAGGTAGCTTATAGCCTGTCTCGGGACAAGCTCTACCATGTCGCAGCGGAATGCGTCCACGCCCAAGCCGCGCCAGAAGCGGAGCACCTCCAGCATCTTGTCCCAGGTTGCCGTATGGAAGTCACAGTAATTCAGGCGGACGGTATCGTACCAGTCAGTCTCTGCGGGAGAAGGTGTAAAGGCATTGCCGGAAGCTTTCGCAGGGTATTCCTCATAGTCAGTTTCAATGGGAAGACGGAGCTTTTCACCGGGATAATAATAGAAGTCATTCTCCGGCTTCCAATGCACGTTGACATCATCTTCTTTCCCGAAGAAAGAGCTGCATGAACGTGCCAGATGGTTGGGGATAAAGTCAATTACAACCTTCATTCCGGCCTCGTGTGTCCGCTTAATCAAAAGCTTGAACTCATCCAGTCTTGAGCTCTCATTATCTGCAAGATACGGATTTACGTCAAAATAGTCTTCAATAGCGTACGGAGAGCCGGCCTCCCCTTTTACCCAGTCATTCTCTCCCCCGGCGTGACGAATGATTCCGGTATACCAGACATGAGTTACATGAAGGGTATCATGAAGGTATCCGAGCACCTTGTCATCGATGGATGAAAAGTGCCCGGACCCGTTTTCAGCAAGACTGCCGCCAGCCTTGAGAGCCCTCTTTCCGGAGGTGTTCCAAAGTCGCGGCAGTACCTGATAAATAATTGCCTTACCCAGCATTACCAGTTAAGGATCTTCATGAAGTCGTAATCCTCTGGATTGGGAACATACTTCTTTGCTGCCTCATAGTCATTGGGTGTAATGAAGTGGCAGATGTGAACAAAGTAGTTCTGGGCAGTACCTCCGTCGATATTGACCCTGCGAGGAGGAATCTTGCCGTCTGCACCCTGAAGGTCTTTCAGGTAAAGAGGATGGGACTCGCCGTTTGCATCTACATAAACCATGCAACCGGTTTCTCCCTTGGCAAAGAGCTCGTATGCGCCCATGGCAAGCTCTGTGCAGTAGGTAAGGTCATAAGCGATAGGGTCCTGGCAGCGAACGTCATAGCCAATCTCTACAGGACGGGTCTTGACCTTGAGCCCGGTCTTCTTGAACTCCTGCTCAAGAAGGTCGTTGAAGAGGACTGCCTTGGAGATTTTGCCAAGCTCCGGGTGGCCGTGCTCGTCGTAAGACATATGAACGCCGGTAGCCTTGATTTCTTCAGGATCAAGATCGTGGAACACACCTTCTGCAACTACTACGGTACCGTAACGGATACCCATGATTTTACGTTTGATGATGGCAGAAAGAGCAAGTTTGACAATCTTGTCAAGGGCGATCTTGGTCTTGTTGAACATCTCCGGGATAATGGTCATAGGGCAATGTGAAGCCTCTCCGATTCCCAGTGCAAGATGGCCTGCAGAGCGGCCCATTGCAGAAATAAGCAGCCAGTTGCCGGATGTACGGGCATCCTCGTAAACGGTGCTTGCGATATGGGCACCCTCATTCTTGGCAGAGTTGAAGCCGAAGGTAGGAGTGTTGTTGGGAAGAGGAAGGTCGTTGTCTATGGTCTTGGGAACGTGGATGTTCTTGATAGGATATTTCTTATCCTCAAGGAACTTGGCGATACGGTTTGCGGTAGATGCGGTATCGTCTCCGCCTACAGTTACAAGAAGTTTGATGTTGTTGTCTTTGAAAAGACTCAGGTTAAAGTTCTTTTCAAAGTCTTCCTGAGTGGGTTTGAAACGGCTCATCTCAAGATATGAACCACCCCTGTTGAAATAATAATCTGCTCTAAGGAAGTCAAGATCCTCATAGCGGGGATTTGTGCTGAACAGACCTGAATAACCGCCATGCAAACCAATCACCCTGAAACCATTGCAAAGGAAGGTTTTTGCTACTGACATAACTACGGCATTCATGCCCGGAGCGGGACCGCCGCCACAAAGAATAATGATTGAGTCTTTCATATTGTTTTTGTTTAATTAAATACCCTTTTAATTAGTCTGTTTGGGTTACAAATTTACAAAATGCCAGCCAATACAACAAAAAGTTTTTCATCTAAATCGTTTTGAATTAAATAGTTATAAAATGTGCTCAATAATTGTCCGGAAAACTGGCAGAAAATCGGAAGAAATTGATTATTTTTGTAAATTCAGCGTATTACAGGCGCGATATTGGATTATGGAAGCAACTGAAGCAGGAAAACTTATCATAAGTCTGAGGAATCAGATAGAGGAAAACAACCGGAGGTATTATGTGGATAATGCCCCCGTGATAAGCGATTATGACTTTGACCAGCTGCTCTACCGCCTGGCGGAGCTGGAACGCCAGTTCCCCCAGTTTGACAGTCCGGACTCCCCTACACACCATGTGGGAAGCGACCTCCAGTCCGGTTCCCAGCGCTTTGCCCGCAGGGCTCACAAATATCCTATGCTCTCCCTGGGCAATACTTACAGCATGGAAGAAGTGGAAGAATTCGCAGCCCGCGCCGCACGAATCATAGATACTTCGTTCACATACAGCTGCGAGCTGAAATTTGACGGAGCCGGCATCTCCCTAACCTATCGTCACGGACGCCTTGTTCAGGCCCTTACCAGGGGCGATGGAGTTGTTGGGGACGATGTCACCGTGAACATCCGCAAAATCAAAGGCATCCCGCATACCCTTCACGGTAGCGGATATCCCGATGATTTTGAAATAAGGGGTGAAATCCTCATGCCTTTCGACTCCTTCGACCGTCTTAACAAAGAGCGCGAAGATGCCGGCGAAGAGCCTTTCGCAAACCCGCGCAACGCGGCTTCCGGCTCTTTGAAACTACTTGACAGTGAGGAAGTTGGAAGACGCGGCCTGATGTGCACCTTATATCACATTCCCAGCCAGGATATAACTGGCCAGGAAGGCCATTACCAGGCTCTTGACGCGGCCGCCTCCTGGGGCCTGCCTGTGTCTGACAAACGTAAATTGTGCTCCAGTATAGAAGAGATAAAAGATTATATAACCTACTGGGACACAGAGAGAAAGCTTCTCCCCTATGCCACGGACGGAGTGGTCATCAAGATAAATTCCCTTGAGCATCAGCGCGAACTTGGCTATACGGCTAAGTCTCCCCGCTGGGCAGTTGCATATAAATTCAAGGCAGAGGAAGCCCTGACCAAGGTCCTTTCGATTGATTATCAGGTAGGAAGGACTGGCGCCGTCACTCCTGTTGCTAACATGGAACCTGTTTTCCTGTCCGGAACGATGGTAAAAAGGGCAACCCTTGTAAATGAAGACTTCATAAGGTCCTTCGACCTCAGGATTGGCGACACCGTAAAGGTTGTCAAGGGTGGGGAAATCATCCCCAAGATAATCGGCGTTGACCTTTCCTCCAGGCCTGCCGATGCTTCAGTACCGGTTTTCCCGTCCGTTTGCCCTGATTGCGGAACTCCGCTGATAAAGGAAGCTGACCAGGCAAGATGGTACTGCCCTAACGCATCCTCCTGCCCTACTCAAATCAAGGGCCGACTGCTTCATTTCCTGTCCCGAAAGGCTATGAATGTGCTCTGCGGTGAAGCTACAATCGACCAGTTGTATGACAGGGGTTTTGTCCGCCGGCCTTCAGACTTCTACCAGCTTCAGATGCGCCAGCTTATGTCCCTGGAAGGTTGGAAGGAAAAGGCATCGACAAGGTTCCTGAACAGCATAGATGCTTCCAGGAAAGTGGGCTTTGACCACGTGCTCTTTGCTCTTGGAATAAGATATGTGGGCCAGACTACAGCCGCCATGCTGGCCGTGAAATTCGGCAGCATCGACGCCCTTGCGGCTGCTTCCTATGAGGAGCTTAAAGATGTGGAGGATATTGGCGAAACCATGGCACGCAGCATTTACGACTATTTCCGTAATGAGGCGGAAATAGCTGAAATAGAAAGGCTTAAAGCTGCTGGTTTGCAGTTTGAGATGAAGTCCGATGCAGCTACGGAAAAAGCATCGGATGTACTTGCCGGAATGACTGTGGTTGTGTCCGGAACCTTCGCCCTTTCAAGGGATGAAATGAAGGCTCTGGTTACTGCTCACGGTGGCAAGGCCGCTTCCGGGGTGAGCGGCAAGACCTCCTTCCTTCTGGCAGGTGAAAAGCCCGGACCGGAAAAAGTGAAGAAGGCCGGGGAACTCGGGGTCAGGATTATGTCTGAAGAAGAATTCATGGCCCTTATCGGTAAAGGAAACAACAAAGAAGATAACAAAGAAGAAGAGGCTTTCCCGGAAGATCTCTTCGGCGGAATGATTTAAGACTAAGACTATGGCTATCGTATCCAACGTGTTTGACGAAAAAGATTTCGCTGTCATTCAGCAGGAGTGCAACCTGCTGATGGATTCTGCAAAGAAACGATGCAGGAACGAAAAAGAACTTGCTGTCGTAAAAAGAGCCTTCGAGTTTGCCAATGAAGCTCACAAGAACGTCAGAAGGCGTTCCGGAGCCCCGTATATTCTGCACCCTATTGCAGTCGCAAGGATTGTGGTGGAAGAAATCGGACTTGGATACAAGTCAATATCGGCTGCCCTTCTTCATGATGTCGTGGAAGATACCGATTATACGGTTGAAGACATCAGGAAGCAGTTCGGGGAGAAGATTGCAGAGCTTGTGGACGGCCTTACAAAAATAAAGAACGTCTTCAGCAACCAGAGTTCCCTTACCGAGGCCGATAATGACGAATATGCCAAGAGTTCCCAGGCCGAGAATTTCAAGAGAATCCTCCTGACTCTTAATGACGATATCAGGGTTGTGCTTATCAAGATGGCTGACCGCCTTCATAATTGCCGTACCATAGAATTCATGCCCGAGTACAAGAGGGACAAGATTCTGAGCGAGACGATGTTCATCTTCATTCCCCTCGCCCACAGGCTCGGCCTCTACAGCATTAAATCTGAGTTGGAGAATATCTGGCTCCGCTTCAAGGAACCTGGCGCATACAAAGAGATATCGGACCGAATCTCAAAGAATGTGGCGGATAAGGACCACGATATTGACAGGTTCATTGAGCCCATGCAGAAGGCTCTGGAAGGAAGGTTCCGTTTTGTTATCAAGAAAAGGATAAAAACACCTTATTCCATCTGGCAGAAGATGCAGACCAAGCATGTCACCTTCGAGCAGATATACGATCTTTACGCCATCAGGATTGTCTTTGAACATGCCCCTGCTTCCAAGGACACTGAAAGGGAGGAATGCTTCCACATATATTCCATTATATCAAGTATTTACACTTCAAGGCAGGAGCGCTTCCGGGATTGGGTGAGCAACAGCAAGAGCAACGGTTACGAGGCCCTTCACTGTACCCTTATGGATAAGACCGGAATGAATGTGGAAGTGCAGATTCGCTCCCGCCGCATGGATGACATTGCAGAGAAAGGAATTGCCGCTCACTGGGCTTATAAGCAGCAAGGATATGTGACGGAAGGAAATCTGGACAAATGGCTTGCAAAGGTTCAGGAAACCCTTTCCAACCCTGATTACAACACTGCGGCAGCTCTTGAGGAACTGCATAAGGAACTGATGATTGGAGAGATTGTGGTTTTCACTCCGAAGGGAGCGCAGAAAACCATTCCCAAAGGTTCCACCGCCCTCGACTTTGCCTATCAGGTCCATACGGAGATTGGCAACAAGGCTATCGCCGCCAAAATCAACCATAAGCCGGTGGCCTTGTCCCACACCCTTTCCAGCGGTGATATTGTTGAAATCATTACGGCTGAAGATGCCACTCCGCAAAGGTCTTACCTTAAATTCCTGCATTCAAGGACAGCCAGGACCCGTGTTATAGACTGGTTCAGGCAGGATTTTGCCAGCATTACGGAAGAAGGCAGGCAGAAGTGCATCAAAGACTTCAATATGATTGGGATCGACGTCACCAAAAACTACCTAATCGGCCGTATTGCTTCAAGAAAGGGATTTAACAATGCCGACGAGTTCCTGTACCGTTACGGCCTTGGCCTTATTCCTTTTGCCGATGTTGCAGAGCTGCCATCCCTTATCCTGAAGACAAATTTTGCTGCCGGCAAGAAGATAGAAACCAGGGAGATTGAGATTGACGGTTCGATGGTTGATGACAGCAACATAAAGATTGCCACATGCTGCAACCCTATTGCAGGCGACCCTGTGGTAGGTTTCAGGAATCCCAACGGCATCATTACGATTCACAAGAAATCCTGCAAGGAAGCGGAACTTGAAGCATCGAAGCACGGAGACTGGATAGTGATGCCTCAGTGGAAGAAATCCATCCACCAGTCTTTCCTGGTAAGGATTTTGATATCAGGTATTGACAGGATGGGCCTGCTGAATGAAATCACCAGGTACATCTCCCTTATTATGGGTGTAAATATAAAGGGTCTTACCATCGGTGCCAATGAAGGCATTGTAGACGGAAAGGTAGACCTTTACGTCCAGGACAGGGAAGTACTTGAGGAACTTATAGAAAAACTGCGCTCCATTAACGGCATTACCAGTGTGGAGCGTTCCAAATCATAGCGGATGAACAGAAAATCGATAATACCGGCCCTGGCCGTACTGACCGTGCTAACGTCAGTGATGTTCCAGAATTCCTGCGCCAATACGACGCAGGCCCCTTCGGGTGGAAAAAAGGACACAATTCCTCCCGTAATCGTTAACATCAAACCCCTTCCCGGGGCGGTCAATGTGCCAACCCACAATGCTACAATAAGGTTTTTCTTTGACGAGTACCTTACAGTGAAGAATCCCAAGAACATCTTCCTGTCCCCTCCCATGAAGAAGGCACCCAAATACAAACTTAAAGGCAAAAGCCTTGTGGTTTATTTCGATTCGGACCTTGACAGCAACACAACCTATACCCTTGATATTACCGATGCCATTGCGGATAACCGTGAAGGCAATATGTATCCAGGATATACTATGGTATTCTCTACCGGTCCGGCGATTGATTCAATGGTAGTTACCGGTACGGTCAGGGATTGCAATACCCTTCAGCCCATTAACGGAGCCACAGTCATGCTGTACAAGGATTTGTCAGACTCCGCCCTTTTCAAGTCCACGCCCGCTGCAGCGGCAAAGACTGACAAATGGGGCTTCTTCTCCATAAGGAATATAGCTGACACCAACTATCGCCTTTATGCAATAGTTGACGAGATGGGAAACAATGTCTACGATGCTGAAAGTGACAAAATCGCCTTCATAGACACTGTCATAAGGCCTGTTATGGTAGCATCGGACGACCTCCCGGAGCTTCTTAAATACGATATGCTGGATACTGTCCACTGCATGGCCAGAAAGTCTGAATATGAGCTTTATATGTTCAGGGACGAACTTTCAAAACAGGCAGTAAAGAACAGGGAAAGGACGGGCGACAGGACTGCTTATGTCTCATTCATGGCTGCCGATGCCCAGATTGATTCCCTTTGGATTAGGAACATCCCCCAGGACAGGCTTATCATGGAATTCAACCCTACTCGTGATTCCCTGCTTATCTGGGTGAATGACAGGCGCAGGCCTCAGGATACCCTCCACCTTTTTGTGGATTATCTTAAGACCGATACCACCGGGGCCCTTTCTCCTGTAACCGAACATTTCCGTCTTCCAAGGCCGGGAGGTAAATACAGGCGTCCATCTTTATCCTCATTAAAGCATGAGGATACAATCTGCAAATATAAACTTATCGCCGAGTCAAGTACCATCGAACGCAAGGGATTCAGGCTGACCTTTGACTTCCCTATCATCACCGAAGGCTTTGGAAAAATGACTCTGACGTCTACGAACCCCCGCCAGCAGAAGAGTGATGTTAAATTCACCGTAGAGAACGATTCCACTGATTTGCGCAGCTACAAAATAAAGATTGCGGAAAAGATGATGCCAGGATACGAGTACGCCCTTAAACTCCCGCATCGCGTGTTCAGGGACATCAATGGCTTCTACAACGACAGTACGGAGTGCAAAGTTTCCCTCCCCAAGGATGACAAGCTGAGCCAGATACAGTTCAACATGACAAATGTAAGCAGCCGGTATATAATTGACCTTCTTGGGGAAAAGATGGACAAAGTCCTTGATACATATACGATTAATGCCGATGAAAGCATTGTCTTCCCCTACCTTAGGGCCGGAAAATACTGCGTCCGCCTCACTCAGGACAAAAACAACAACGGCAGGGTGGATACCGGTAATCTTATGGAGCATCGGCAGCCGGAGAAGGTTAAATTCTATACCCTCAAAGACGGTTCTTATGTTTTCAATCTTCCTGAGGGGACGGAAATGGAGCAGAATCTGGACGTCGCAAAATTGTTTGAGAAATGAGTAAGAAACTGATATCCATAGTATTATCCTTGTCGCTCGCCTTGACGGCATTCGCCCAGAACATAGAGGAAAGGGAGCCCGCGGATACGCTTCGTCCCATCCAGATTGAGATAAAAGACACGGTGACCACGGCTTTCCTGGATTCCCTGGTAATTGACGATGCCCTTGAACTGAATGATTACTCAATGATTGGTGTTAATTACGGTATTGGCCGGGCCCAGACCATGTTCAACCCTGTCAAGACCCAGGGCAACCTTAACATCCCGTCTTATTATGGTATAACCTATACGAAATACGGTAAATTCTTTGGCTATATGCCATATTTCGGTTTGCAGATAGGCTTATTCAAAGGGACTGACGGCTATGTGTTCAAGCCGAATGATGAAGGCGAATACAACGTAACCGTGGACGGCGCCACGAAGGTAGTATATGACTTTATAGAGGTTCCCCTCGTTGCACAATTCCACATCGACTCACATAATTTCAAGATTCTTGCCGATGGTGGCATGTACTTGGGCTACAGATACAAGATTCATCGGGAAGGTAATTTCATCTTTCCGGATTTGATGGATGATTTCACAGATTATGAATACAAGTGGGATTATGGTTTCAAGGTAGGACTCGGAGCCGGACTGGTGTTTTCTCCTATTGAAGTACACGTAAAATTGAATATGAGATATGGGCTTGGGGATATCTACAGGCCTGATTACGCCAGCAGCGAATATTACCGTTTTGCCACTCCTTTGGATTTGATCCTGACGATAGGTGTGCATTATCAGCTTAGCCGGCGTTCCGGAAAGACTAAGTCCCAAATCAAAGAACAAGCAAGAAGGATTGTTTATGGAGAAGAAAATTAATACAATACCTGTAAGAATCGGAAAAAGCCTTGTCATAGGAGGCGGAAATCCTGTTGTTGTGCAGTCAATGTGCAACACGCATACAGACGATGTTGAAGGGACGGCAGAGCAGTGCATCCGCCTGTTTAAAGGCGGTTCCCGGATGGTCAGGATAACCTGCCCCGGAAAACAGAATGTCCAAAATTTCATCGATATCCGCAAATACCTGACAGACAGGGGTTTTGACATTCCTCTTGTAGCAGATATCCATTTCTCTGCGGAAACTGCGATTGCCGTGGCCCCATATGTAGAGAAGGTCCGTATCAATCCCGGGAACTTTCACAAGGAGCATGAGCAGGCCTGCCTCAAATTCGCGCAGCTGCTTGCGGTTTGTAAAGAGCATGGCACTGCAATAAGGGTAGGCGTCAACCATGGCTCCCTGGGCCAGAGAATAACTAACCTTTATGGAAATACTCCCCTTGGAATGGCCAAAGCTGCCATGGAGTGGCTTAAAATGTGCCGTGACAACGATTTTGACCAGGTTGTCGTATCCCTCAAGGCTTCCAATACAATAGTCATGACAGAGGCTTACAGACTGCTTTCCGCCATGATGAAGGAAGAGGATATGCACTACCCTCTTCATCTTGGAGTTACTGAGGCCGGGAACGGAGATTCAGGCAGAATTAAGTCCTGCGTAGGCGTTTCCACCCTGCTTGAAGAAGGTCTTGGAGATACTGTAAGAGTTTCTCTTACCGAGCCGCCGGAGAACGAACTTTCAGCCGCTTCTTATCTTGCTGAGAGGTATGACGGAAAACTGGGTTCAGAGCTTGTCAACGTCTGTACAGAAGGGAAAGTCGCCTATGCCCGTTATAACTCTTCTTCAAAGGAGAGGCTTTTGTACGATGCCGCCTGTGATTTTGGCCGGGCTCTTCTTCTTCGTGACCTTGATGATGTAAAATTCAGTGGTCAGTATATCGATGAAGACGGGAATGCCGTTGACATTGAGTCTTCAGGAATGGCGGAATATCTTGAGAATGAGCTGCTTCAGGCATGCAGGAGAAAGTTTTACAAGCCCGAATACATAGCCTGCCCCGGCTGTGGAAGAACAATGTACAATCTTCAGGAAACCTTCGAGGAAGTTAAACGGCGTACTGCTCACCTTAATAATGTAGTCATTGCTGTAATGGGCTGTATCGTAAATGGCCCCGGAGAAATGGCCGATGCTGACTGGGGTTATGTCGGTGAAGGCAACCATAAAGTAACCATATATAAAGGAAAGACTCCTGTAGCAAGTCATATACCTGATACAGAAGCCCCCGATCTTCTTGTTTCCCTGATAGAAAAGGCTATTTGAGTTCTGCTATAACAGTCTCACAGGCCCTTGTCTTGTCTCCTATCTTAACCTTGATATCTGCGTCAAGGGGAAGGAACATGTCTATTCTGGAACCGAACTTGATGATGCCGCACTGCTTTCCGGCAGTTTCCATTGCACCTTTCTTTGAGTAGCATACAATGCGGCGTGCGAAAGTGCCGGCAATCTGCTTGAAGAAAATCTCTCCGTATTTGCTCTTTAGGGCTGTGGAAGAGTGCTCATTTTCTTCTGAAGACTTCTCCTTGAAAGCGAGCAGGTATTTTCCGGGATGGTATTTATAATATGTAACTTCCCCTGTCATAGGCCAGAAATTGGCATGGACATCGAAGAAATTCATATAAATGGATACCTGAATGCATTCCTTCTTGAGATACTCTTTTTCGAAGGCTTTTTTCAGTATCACCACCTTACCATCGGCAACGGAAGAAATGACTTTATCATTTCCTACAGCATTGCGCTCCGGTACCCTGTGGAAGTATACCACAAAGCAGCAGAAACACAGCAGGAATGCGGCAATAGGGATGGATACTGACTTTAGCGGTACGAACCATAGCACTGCTCCGGCAACCAGAAGTGTGAAGAAGCACACTTTGGCCATTGTTCCGTATGAATCCTTATCAATTCTCATATTCTATACAAGGTTAAGCAAGATTAGATATAATACGCCAACAGGAATGGCGAAAAGTGAACTGTCAAAACGGTCCAGCAAACCACCGTGGCCGGGAATGATTGAACCGGAATCCTTTACATCACTGCTGCGCTTCCACATTGATTCGAAGAGGTCTCCGTAAACACCGGAAACGCCCATAATTGCACCAAGAATCATGCAGTGGACAATTCCGAAAGGCAGGAACTCCGTGAGGCTGAGTATAAGGCCGGCAAGCATTGACGAAAGAATGCCGCCCCAGAATCCAATCCAGGATTTCTTGGGAGAGACCTCAGGGAAAAGCTTCTTGCCGTATTTCTGGCCAAGGGAAATGCCAAATACATAAGCTCCGACGTCAGATGCCCAGATAATAATGAAGAAAGCGAGCATCAGTTGTCCGGAGAATTCTCCTCCCCTGAAAACAAGCAGGTTGGAAAGGGCAATTGGCAGGGCTATATAAAGAAGGCTTGCCAGTATGTGTGAAAAGTCACGGAAGTCTCCCCTGTCGTGTGAATACAGCGATGCTGACATAAGCACTGCAAATGGCAGCAGGGCAATCGCGATATATTTTGTAGGGTAGTTATAAGCTATGATAATAAATGTAGCTGAAAACAGTATGATTCCGGTAATGATGGCCAGGATTCTGCAAAGCAGGAATTTTTTGCCTACTGTCATATGCAGGAATTCCAGCATCATCGTTACCATGATGAACAGCATCAGGGCTGCAAAGCCGAACTGGTTAAGCAGCAGGCCGGCAAGCATTACTCCTATGAAAAGGATTCCAAAGATGCTTCTTGTTACGGTATTACTCATTTTTCTGGTTTAGGTTTTAGGTTTTTCAGGCTGTTACTTTAGGGCCAAGGATGGCTTCAAGGTCATCCTGCATGATGACTTCCTTGTCAAGGAGAGTCTGTGCAAGCTGCTCAAATTTCTCGTAATTGTCCTTGATAATCTTTTCAGTACGCGCACGTACATCATCAACAAGTTTGCGGACTTCCTGGTCCATGAGCTCAGCGGTCTTCTCACTGTAAGGCTTTACAAGCTCATAGCCGCGGGTTCCAGTAGAGTCGTAGAATGAAAGGGCTCCGACCTTTTCACCCATGCCGTAATACTGAATCATGGCATAGGCCATATTGGTGAGGCGCTCAAGGTCGTTCAAGGCTCCGGAAGCAGGTTCTCCGTTGATTAACTCTTCTGCCACGCGGCCTCCCATCAGAACACACATTTCATCCATCATGTCGCTCTTGGAAGAAATCTTCTTTTCAGCGGGCAGATGCCAGGTAAGGCCAAGGGCGTTGCCCCTTGGGATGATACTGACCTTGAATACAGGGTCTGCGTGAGGAAGCAGCCAGCCGACGATTGCATGGCCGGCCTCGTGATATGCGGTTGTGCGCTTTTCGCGGGGAGACATTATGGTGGAATTCTTGCGTTCAAGGCCTCCGATGATGCGGTCTACAGCCTCAAGGAAGTCTTCCTGGGTTACCAGCGTCTTGTTGCGGCGAGCAGCCGTAAGGGCTGCCTCGTTGCAGACATTGGCAATATCGGCACCGGAAAAACCGGGAGTATGCTTTGCCATCGTCTCTACGTCAAAGGAAGGATCAACCTTTATGTTGCGAAGATGGACATTGAATATCTCGATTCTTTCCTTAAGCTCGGGAAGCTCTACGTTAATCTGGCGGTCAAAGCGGCCGGCTCTCATAAGGGCCTTGTCAAGTATATCAGCCCTGTTGGTTGCTGCCAGTATGATTACTCCGGAGTTTGTGCCGAAGCCATCCATTTCTGTAAGCAACTGATTCAGAGTGTTTTCGCGCTCATCGTTTGAAGAGAATCCGGCATTTTTGCCGCGGGCGCGGCCGACTGCGTCAATCTCATCAATGAAGACGATGCAAGGGGCTTTTTCCTTTGCCTGGGCAAAGAGGTCGCGTACGCGTGAAGCACCTACACCGACGAACATTTCCACAAAGTCTGAACCGGAGATTGAGAAGAAGGGGACGTTAGCCTCCCCTGCCACAGCCTTGGCCAGAAGGGTCTTTCCTGTTCCGGGAGGGCCTACAAGCAAGGCCCCCTTAGGAATCTTGGCTCCAAGAGAGGTATATTTCTTGGGATTCTTCAGGAAGTCTACAATCTCCATAACCTCTTCCTTTGCACCGTAAAGACCGGCTACATCTTTGAAGGTTACGTTAACTGTATTCTTGTCTGCAAGCTTACCTGTGGACTTTCCTACGGAGAAGATTCCGCCAGCCCCGCGGCCACCGCCCATATTGCGGTTCATTCCGCGCAGCATCATGACCCACATGCCAATGAAGAACAGTCCGAAGATACCCCACTGGATGATGTCTCCCCAGTTGGTATTGTTGTTTTCCATTACAACCTTGAACTGCTTTTCAGGCTCAAGCTTACTGTTGATATCGTCAAAAGTCTCCTCCGGATTGAATTTGGAAGAAACCATGAATTCGAATTGCGGGGACCTGTCCGGATACATTCCTCCGAACAAGTCAAGGTACTTGTTAACACTTTCCGGACGAAGGGAGACGGTGCCGGTGAAATCGTTCCTGACGAAGTTCACCTGCTTGACGTCCCCGTCAGAAAGCATCTGCCGGACTTCAGCCCATTCCACCCTGCGTGTCTGGAATCCCCTGTTGGAGAACAACAGGTAAAAGATTCCCAGCACCAGCAGCATGTAGAACCAAGAGAAGTTCATATAAGGCTTTTTGGCCTTGCTTTTTCTGTTGGATGCCATTTATTCTTTCTCTTTTGCGATTTTCTTCCTTACTGTAGCGCGAAGCTTGGATGCTGCCTTAGGCTTTACCCTTTCTGCGCCTTCTGCCTTTGGCGCAACTTCCTTGGGCTCATCCTTGAAGCGACGGAGCTTCGCGTCTGCCCAAAGATCCTCAAGACGGTAGAACTGACGGTATTCAGTAAGGAAAATGTGTACTACGACCTCTCCGTAATCCAGGATAATCCAAAAATCGTTCTCAAGACCCTGCATGCGCAGGACTTTCATGTTAGCCTTTTCCTCCATCTTCACAAGCACGTTGTCCGCAATTGCGGCTACTGCGGTGGTAGAGTCTGCATTACAAATTACAAAGTGGTCACATATAGCAGAGCCGATGCCCCTGAGGTCAAGTGAAAGAACGTCCTGAGCCTTCTTTTCAAGCATTGCATCTGCAATGATTTTTACCGGAGATATTTTCATATTACAGTTATTTCGTATTTTTGCATTTACAAAGATAATACTTTTATAAGAGATTACAAATTATGTTCCTATGAAACTGGATATGACAACAATTTGGCTTGATACCGTGGATTCCACGCAGGAAGAGATTAAAAGGCGGCTCGGGAATACTGACAACTTGACAGTTGTGGCAGCAATGTTCCAGACCGCTGGCAAAGGGCAGAGGGGAAACAAGTGGAGCAGCGGCCGAGGAGAGAACCTTACCTTCTCTCTTCTGCTACTTCCCGGAAGAGATGGCATAAGGGAAATTCCAGCTAAAGAACAGTTTTACATAAGTATAGTTTCTTCGTTGGCAATCAAAGAGTTGCTTGATGAGTACGGCCTTCGTCCGAATATCAAGTGGCCGAATGATATCTACATTGGAAACAAGAAGATTTGCGGGATGCTCATAGAGAACGTACTCTCCCCCTCCGGTATGGTGGAATCCAGCATCATCGGCATAGGATTAAATGTCAATCAGACGGAATTTCCCCCGCAGTTGATGAATCCGGTTTCGATGGCAAAAGTTACCTATGAAACTTATGATATAAAGTCTGTACTTGAAAGATTCTGCCTAAAATTCACTTCTCTTCTTGAAGAAGAGCCGGATGTGCTCAGGCAGAGGTATCTTGACTGCCTTTTCCGTTTTGGAGTAAAAGCCGATTACACAGATACGAAAACAGGAGAAACCTTTTCCGGTACCATTAGGGGTATTGACGGTGAGGCTCTCCTGTATGTTGAAATGCCTGACGGCGAAATGAGGAAATTCGCTTTTAAGGAAATCAGTTACATTTTATAGTTTCGCAAGCTCTTACAGGGTCTTCGGCTCCGAAAACCGAACTGCCTGCAACAAGGATTTCCGCTCCCGCCTTGACAAGGGCCGGGGCATTGGCCGTACCTACTCCCCCGTCAACTTCTATACGCACATTTCCAAGGCTTTGCCTGTCAAGTTCTGCCCTTAGCTTTGCGATTCTTTCCAGGGATTCTGGCATGAATTTCTGTCCGCCGAAACCTGCAAAGACGCTCATTATCAATATGAAATCTGCATGCTCCAGGTGAGGATACAATTCTTCAACGGGGATGTCCGGGTTGATGGCCAGGCCCGCCTGGACTCCAAGCTTTTTCAAGCTGTCAAGCAGTTCCGACGCATCTTTGCCGTCCCTTTTAGCCGCCTCAAGATGGAAACTTATCATTGCGGCCCCGCTTTTTGCGAAGCGCTCAAAATAGTTCCATGGCTTTACAATCATGAGATGCACATCCATGGGCCTGCGGGCTTTCTTTGCAATGGCATCCACCACCGGGAATCCGAAGGAAAGGTTAGGCACAAGGATACCGTCCATCACGTCAAGATGGAAGATGTCCGCATGCTTGTTAACAAGTTCTACATCGGCCCCAAGGTTAAGGAAGTCGGCTGCAAGTATGGATGGAGCAAGTTTGACGGCCATATCAATTGAATTTTGTAACTACGTCTACAAGGTGCTTTACGAATTTCTCATTGGAAGCGAGGTCCAGTTTCTCTCCGGGCGCATGTACTCCGCGAAGGGTCGGGCCGAAAGAAATCATGTCGAGGCCGGGGAATTTCTCAAGGAAAAGACCGCATTCCAGACCGGCATGGATAGCTTTCACCTTTGGCTCATAGCCGAAGAGGGAAACGTAACTGTCAAAGCTTATCTTGAGAATCCGTGACTTCATGTCAGGTTTCCAGCCAGGGTAAGGATCAGTCCTTTTGACATCGGCGCCGGCAAGGGTGAAGCAGGCCTCAATCTTGTCTGCAATGAAGTTCTTTGCGCTTTCCACACTGCTTCGCTGGCTGGTACAAACCTCTATCGTCTTATATTTGCCCATCTTTACGGATGCCAGGTTGTTGGATGTTTCCACAAGCCCGGGGATATCCTGACTCATTGCCAGAACGCCGTGATGCACGGCCGTGAGGGCGGAAATGAGCCTTTTCGCCGTGTCTGCATCAATGGCATAGCGCCTGTCCAGTCCCTTATAAATTTCCCAGCTGCCGGTAACTCCGGGGTCTGAAACCGCGAATTCTGCCGACAGAGCCTTTACAAAGTCCTCAAATCGCGTTACAACACCATTTTTCCTTTCTGCCGATACTGCTATGACGGCCTCTGTCTCCCTTGCTATGGCGTTGTGTTTGTTGCCACCGTTAATCTTCAGTAACTGAACCGTTCCGAGTTTGAATTCTTCAAAAAGGAAGCGGGCCATCTGCTGTACGGTATTGCACCTCTCCTTGTTGATGTCGTCTCCGCTATGGCCGCCAAGGGCTCCGTAAAGACGCAACCTGAGAAGCCTGTAAGACGTCTTGACATTCTCTTTCGTGTATCTGAAAGTGGCCATAGTGTTAACTCCGCCGGCGCAGCCTACGAAGAGTTCGCCCTCGTCTTCAGAATCAAGGTTGATTAGGGTCTTTCCTGTGAAGAAACCGCTTTGCAGTGCCATGGCTCCGTCCATTCCAGTCTCTTCTGAGATTGTAAACAGGCACTCAAGCGGACCTGTGGGCAGATCGCTCTCCAAAAGTGCAAGGCAGGCGGCAATTCCAATTCCGTCATCTGCTCCAAGGGTAGTGTCTTTGGCAATCATCCAGCCGTCTTCAATCTCATATTTGATAGGGTCTTTAAGGAAGTCGTGCTGCACCCCGTCATTCTTTTCGCAAACCATGTCCTGATGCGCCTGAAGCACAAGAACAGGAACGTTCTCCTTACCGGGAGAAGCGGGACGGCATATAACCACATTACCTGTCTCATCCTTTTTAGCCTTGAGTGAATGCTTTGCAGCGAAATCCATAAGGTACTGAGTCATAGGCTCTTCATGACCTGATTCGCGGGGAATCCTGGTGATTTCTTTGAAAATTTCAAGTACTCTTTTTGCGTCCATAATCAATTATTACTACATGGTTTAAACGGAAAAATCCCTGTCTACCTGACGGAGACAAGGATTTTCTCTATATCGTTCACATATTGCTTGAATTGCTTGTCCGTCGCTATCAAATCCGCGACCGTATTGCAGGCATGCATTACTGTTGCATGGTCTCTGCCTCCCAGCTCAGTTCCGATTGTATTAAGCGAGCAGTTTATCATGTTGCGGCTCATGTACATTGCAATCTGTCTGGCCTGGACTATTTTACGCTTTCTTGTCTGGGCTATGAGTTCATCCCTTGTTATGCCAAAGTAGTCGCAGACAGTCTTTTGCACAGTTTCCAATGAGACCTGCTTGTTTTCTTCCCCTACAAGGTTGCCTGTTATTTCGCGGGCCAGTTCTATTGAAATAGGCTTGTGCGAAAGGGTTGCATGTGCGATGAGGGATATAAGCACGCCTTCAAGCTCTCGGAAGTTGGTCTGGATTCTTGTTGCAAGCCACTCCAGTACGTTGTCTTCTATCTTTACACCCTCCCTGAAGCTTCTGGCCTTAAGCATGGCAAGACGGGTCTCGTAAGAAGGCTTGTCAAGTTTTGCCGAAAGCCCCCATTTAAGCCTTGAAAGGAGCCTTTCCTCAAAGTTCTGAAGGTCTACCGGAGCGCGGTCAGAGGTGAATATAAGCTGCTTGCCGTTCTCATGCAGATGGTTGAAGATATTGAACATCGCATTCTGCGTACCTGAACCCATGAGATCCTGGATATCGTCCACGATAAGAACGTCTATCTTCATGTAGAAAGCCAGGAAGTCAGTGAGTTTGTTGCGTACGCCTACGGCATCCATGTATTGCAGCTTGAACTCATTTCCGGTTACATACAGGACTATAAGGTCAGGGTACTTTTCCTTGATGGAGATTCCGATGGCCTGTGCCAAGTGAGTCTTGCCAAGTCCCGGGCCTCCGAAGAGGAACAGAGGGTTGAATGTTGTTGTGCCCGGCGCGTTGGCGATGCTCTCACCAGCGGTGATACCAAGCTTGTTGCATTCTCCTTCTATAAGGTTCCCGAAGCAGTAAACCGGATTGAGGCGGGGATTAATCTGGATTCTCTTGAGTCCCGGGAACACGAATGCTCCTGGATTCCCGTTGGTAGGATAGGTATTTACCGATATGCTCTTGTTTACAGGAGCCATTCCTTCTGATGCAGGATACTGCATGGCCGGCTGTGAAGAAACAGGGCGGACCTGATAGAAAAGCTTTGCATCCGCTCCTATAACGCGGCGCATTGTCTTTTTTATAAGATCAAGATAAGTATCCTCCAGGTACTCCCTGAAAAAGTTCGTAGGAACTTCAAGGGTAAGCGCGTTTTCCTTGAATGATACAGCCTTGAGAGGTTTGAACCACATGTCAAACTTCTGAGGCTCAATGATCTGCTCAATGATCCTCAGACAGTTGTTCCAGACTATGGTATGTTCTGCTTGCTGCATGTTAATTTCAAGGGTTAAAAAAATCACCAAAGGTCACAAAACGTTTTCCTCCGATGACAATGCAAATGTGGTGCAAAAAAAATTAATAAAAAAACGTTTTTTCTATTTTATTTTAAAAAATTATTGCTTTAATTATAATGGAAGCCTGTGAAAAATCGTCGATTTAGAAATATTTGATTATCAGCGTTTTGCAAGGCTGTTTATTCGTTAAATCGTTAATTATTGCGTTTTATTATTTAGAATGATTCCAAATTAACAAATTATTATAAAATTGGCCTTCAAGGTGTTTGAAAACGTTTTATATGGCCAGTTTATCTTACCAGTTCGGTGCTGCTTCCGTCAGTTTTGACGACGAATGCCTGCGGAAACGTTTTTTTAATCATTTTTAAAGATTCGCGTGCTTTCGCCAAGTCCGGGCCGGCATCCAATATATATTTATAAAGGTTATTGCTTTTGACTATAGTAACGCTGTGCCCTTTGAAAGTTTTGTCATTTTTGGAAAGCAGTTTTCCTGATGCCATAACCTGAACTCCATACAAGACTTTGTTCTCATTGCTTTCCTGGCTTTTTACTTCCTTCTCAGGTTCTTCCTTAACCTGCACAGTCTTTGAAACGGGCTCTGAAACAACCGGAGCACTATCAGTCACGCCGGCCGCATCATTGTCAAAACGGGTTTTGTAAGTCTTGAATGCCCTGAAAATCGCGGCGGCAATCTTCTCTTTACCCTCCTTAGACTTAAAGACGCCCCTGTCTGAATCGCTGGAAAGGAAACCGCATTCTATCAGGACGGCGGGCATTGATGTAACCCAAAGCACCTGGAATGGATTCTGCCATACGCCCCTGTCTGTCTTGATGGGGCCTTTTCGCATTTCTTTCTGGACATCCTCTGCAAACATCAGGCTTTGTTCAAGATGCACATTCTGCATAAGGCTGAAAACCATTGCCGATGCAGGATCATCCGGGTCAAAACCCTCAGGCTTGTCTTCATCAAGGGAGAAAACGGCATTCTCCCTTTTGCAAACGTCCATATTATATTTGAACAAGTCCCTGTTTTTATCCCTTGACTGGCCAAGACAATGGATGGAGAAGCCTTTTGCCGATGTATTCTTAGTGGCATCAATGTGGATGGAAATAAATAGATCAGCCTTTGCGTCATTGGCGATCCTGCCTCTTCCGCTAAGGGTGACATAAACATCGGTACTTCTTGTAAGTACCACTGTAACATCAGGATACGCAGTGGATATCTGGCGGGCAAGTTCTTTGGCGATATCCAGAGTTATGTCTTTCTCCCGGTACGTTTTGCCCCCGTCTTTACGTGTGCATCCTCCGTCATGGCCGCCATGACCGGCGTCTATACATACAGTTTTTATGGTGTTGTTTTGCGCCGCGGAAGGCTGCTGAAACAACACTGTACATGCAATAAAAGCAAGTAATAATCGAAAGTGTATTTGTGAAAGTCTCAAATTGGTCTTATCTTTGTAGGTTGCAAATATAATAAAAAGAAAGAGATTTAAGAAACAAATGTTCAAACCGGACGGAAACAAGCAATTTAATTGGCGCAGGATATCGGCTATCCTGACGCTGTCAGTCCTGTTTCTGGGTTTGAGTTGGACTGTTTCTTATGCCCAGAAGCCTAAAAAGGGCAAGGCGGTATTCTCACAGGCAGTAGCTTACAACAAAGACAGCGTCGTCGTATCAGATTCAATAAAGGCAATCAGAGACTCCCTTCATCGTGCCGATTCCCTATTCAAACTTGATTCTGCGGCAATGCAGAAGCACAGTTCCCTTGAATTTCCGGCCTTCTCTACGGCCAAAGATTCCGTCGTCGATATTTTCGCAAACGGCCAAAGAAAGAGACGCTATTACGGAAACGTTACCGTTACTTATGGCGATATGAAATTGTCCGCCGCCTATATGGAGTATGATATGAAAACCGGAATCGTCCATGCCAAAGGCGTACTTGATACGCTAACTGGTGAATGGACCGGCCAGCCGGAGATGACCCAGGGCGGCGATACTTATAAAATGGAGGAACTCCGTTATAACTTCAACACCCGAAGGGCCAGAATCACCAATATGATTACCCAGCAGGAAGAAGGTTTGCTTCAGGGTACCAAGATTAAGATGCTGGAAGATAAATCCGTGAATATCAAGGGCGGACAGTATACCGTCTGCGATTTGGAGGAGCCTCATTATTATTTGCATCTGACATCGGCAAGAGTACTTACCAAACCGTCCAGGAAGACGGTTTTCGGCCCCGCATGGCCGGTCATAGAAGGCGTTCCGCTACCCATTGCAATCCCATTCGGCTTCATTCCGAAGCGTCCTAACAGGGCGACGGGCCTTCTGATGCCTACCTTCGGAGAAGAGAACGCCCGAGGCTTCTACCTTCGTGATATGGGTATGTATTTTGTTTTTGGTGATTATTTCGATATGTCCGTGACCGGAGACTATTACACCCTCGGTTCATGGAGCATTGACATAAACTCAAGGTACAAGGTCAATTACAAATTCAACGGCAATTTCTCAATCCTGTATTCAAATGACCAGACAGGACTAAAGGGCAGCACTGACTTCTTCCAGACCAGGAACTTCCAGGTTAGATGGTCTCACAGCCAGGATTCCAAGTTCATACCAGGTACCACTTTCAGTGCATCCGTGAATTTCTCCAGTCCTTCCAGTAGCCGGTATAACTCCCGCTCTGTGACCGAGGCTTTGCAGAATCAGGCATCATCTTCAGTATCCTTCAGCAGGAACTGGAACGGCAAATACAACCTGTCAGTAAACATGCTGCACAGCCAGAACTCAAGGGACAGCTCATATTCATTTACCCTGCCTAACATAACCTTCTCCATATCAAGGTTTTATCCTTTTAAACTGAAGAATCGTGTAGGCAAGGAAAAATTCTACGAGAAGATTTCATTCGCTTATAACACCACCCTCCAGAACAAGGTGGCTTTCAAGTCATCGGAATTCATGAAGGACGGTTTCATGGATAAGTTCCAGAATGGAATGCAGCATAATTTCGCCATAGGTCTTCCCGGTTTCACCCTGATGAAGTACCTGAATGTGAATCCTTCCGTGAATTACGGTATGAACTGGTTCTTCAGGAAGAACGAATATGTTTATAACGAAGAAACGGACAAGGTGGAGCAGGTTCAAGGTAAGCAGTTCGGCCACTTCGGGGCAACGCATAACTATTCCTTCTCCTTCAGTTTAAGTACCCGAATCTACGGTATGTTCAACTTTGGCAAGAACAAGAAGATTCAGGCCATAAGGCACGTAGTGTCGCCGTCTGTAAGCTTATCGTTCAGTCCGGACAAGGCTACAAGCTTCAATGGTTACAGGACCTTGTATTACACAGATGCATCGGGGCAGGATAAAGAATACCAATATAATATTTATTCAGGGCAGCTGTACACCCCTCCGGGCAAAGGAAAATCGGCCACCGCAAGTATTACCATCGGCAATAATTTTGAAGCGAAGGTACGTGACCTCAGGGATACTACTGGAAAAGGCGTAAAGAAGGTGAAACTGATTGACAATCTTAACATTTCCACCGGTTACAATTTCCTTGCAGACTCGCTTAGGATGAGCAATGTAGGCGTGACGTTCTCTACCAATATTTTCGGAAAGCTCGGCATTAACGGAAACTTGAACTTCAGCCCTTATGCCATAGATTACAGGGGGCGGCAATATAATAAGTTCCATATTGCAGAGCATGGTATCCTGCATCCGTTAAGGCTTACCAATATGGGATTCACTACGTCCTATTCTTTATCAGGAGAGGGCAAAATAAATGGTAACGATGGATCCAAGACCAATTCCGGCGGCCCTGGCAGCAATGACGGTAACCAGGCGGCGGCCGACTATTACAGGCGCATTTACTACCATCCTGTGACCGGAGAGTATATTCCCGGCGGCTGGCTGTACTATACGAATCCCAATGTTCCCTGGTCACTTAACTTCAACTATAGTTTCAATTTGTCCAGAACATATCAGTACACCAATAACAAGCTCATAGAAAAAAACACATATACCCAGACCCTTGGTATTACGGGCAATATCAAACTTACCCCGCAATTGTCCATGAACGGTAATACAGGTCTTGACATAATGGCAGGAAAGATTACTACGTCTCAGATTTCCGCGACATACGATTTGCACTGCTTCAATATTTCAGTGCAGTGGGTTCCGTTTGGAAAATGGCAGACCTGGAGTTTCAGGATAGCGGCCAATGCTTCCGCCCTTGCAGATTTGCTCCGATACAGGAAGAGTTCAAGTTTCTGGGACAGATAGATTTTGCCGATTTGAAATTTATTGTTATATTTGCAGTGTCGTTATGGCTCATGCATTTTTCCTGTGCGTTCAGCACATTGCCGGGCCCTTCCGAATTTGATAACAATTAATTATTAAATAAGTTTTTATGCCCCATACCTTATTTGAGTTGAATTCCATGTCAGAGGACAAGTTAAGAGAACTTGCCACCAGTCTGGGAATCAAAGTGAACAAGAAGATGACAGCAGAGACGCTGGGTTATGCTATCCTGGATCAGGAAGCTCTTATTCAGAGTAAACAGCCCGTTGCACCGAAACCCGCACCTGCAAAGAAGAGAGGCCGTCCCAGAAAAGACGCAGCAGCTCAGCAGGAACCTCAGCAGGCAGAGCAGCCTAAACCGGTAAAAGAAACTCCCAAGGAGGCACCGGCAGAAAGTCAGCCTAAGAAGAGAGGCCGCAAGAAAAAATCAGAAAAACTGGCAGAAACTGCTGTAAAAGAACAGCCTGCAAGGGTTCAGGAGCAGTCGAAGGGACAGCCTAAAGAGCAGCCCGCATCAGTCGTAAATGAGCAAGTTGCTTCCAAAGAGCAGGGACAACCGGCAGAGCAGCCGGTCAAGGGCCGCAGAGGCCGCAAAAAAGCTGTCCAGCAGCCTGTGGAAGCACCCGCAGAAGCAAAGTCTCAGGAGCCTCAGCAGGCTCCGGCACCCAAGGAAGAACAGCAGCAGGCAGCACCTGTCCGTCAGGCATCGGAGCAGCCGAAAGCTCCAAAATATCCGGAGTTTGAGGGTACGGTAGAGGCCACAGGCGTCTTGGAGATAATGCAGGATGGTTACGGCTTCCTTAGATCATCGGACTACAACTATCTTAATTCTCCTGACGATATCTATGTTTCGCAGATGCAAATCAAGGTGAATGCCCTGAAGACAGGAGATACCGTAACGGGGGAGATCAAGCCTCCGAAGGAAGGTGACAAATACTTCCCCCTTGTCCGCATCAAATACATTAACGGCCGCAGGCCGGAGTTTATCCGCGACAGGGTTCCCTTTGATTTCCTCACTCCCCTTTTCCCGGACAAGAAATTCAACCTTCTTGGTCATGGTCATGAGAAAGATGTATCCTGCCGTATTGTGGATATGTTCACTCCTATCGGAAAGGGACAGCGCGGCCTTATCGTTGCCCAGCCTAAGACAGGTAAGACAATGCTGCTCAAGAGTATAGCCAATGCAATAGCAGACAATCATCCTGAGGTTTATGAGATAGTTCTTCTTATAGACGAGCGTCCGGAAGAGGTTACTGACATGAGGCGCAGCGTTAAGGCAGAGGTTGTGGCTTCTACCTTCGATGAGCCTGCAGAGCGTCATGTAAAAGTTGCCAACATGGTTCTTGAAAAAGCCCGCCGCCTTGTTGAATGCGGTCACGATGTTGTGATTCTGCTTGACTCCATTACCCGTCTTGCTCGTGCTTATAACACTGTTCAGCCCGCTTCAGGTAAGGTTCTCACCGGTGGTGTGGATGCTAATGCCCTCCAGAAACCTAAGAGGTTCTTCGGTGCCGCTCGTAACATAGAAGGTGGCGGTTCGCTGACCATTCTTGCCACAGCCCTTACAGAAACAGGCTCAAAGATGGATGACGTTATCTTTGAGGAGTTTAAGGGTACTGGTAACATGGAGTTGCAACTTGACAGGACACTGTCCAACAGGCGTATTTTCCCTGCTGTTAATGTTGTTCTTTCAAGTACCCGTCGCGACGACCTCCTTTACAGTCCTGACCAGGCCAACAGAATATGGATACTTCGCAAGCTTCTTGCAGACATGAATCCTCTTGAAGCTATGAATTTCATGCTTGGTCTGATGGATACTTACAAGACGAATCAGGACCTCCTGGACAATATGAGCAAGGTTAGTCCAAGAGATTAAGTATTAATTTAAATACTTTAGCGTAAATGCATTATCTTGAAGAATATACGATAGTTGCACCGGCCACCGTTCCAGGTACCGGTGCACTGTCGCTTTTACGCATAAGCGGCCCTTTGGCAATCACTGTTTGCGACAAGGTGATAAGATTTTCCGGTGCTTCTCTGTCTGATACCCCCGGTGGCCGCCTTCGCTACGGAGAGATTTGTAATGCCGATGGTTCATTGTTGGATACTGTTGTGGTTTCCGTGTTCCGCGCTCCCCATTCTTATACCGGAGAAGATTCTGTTGAAATCAGCTGTCATGCCTCTTCTTATATTGTATCCAGGCTTCTGGAGATGATCTGCGCCAGTGGCGCTCGTCTGGCAGGGCCGGGAGAGTTTACAAAAAGAGCCTTCCTTAACGGAAAGATGGATTTGTCTCAGGCAGAAGCTGTTGCAGATGTTATTTCAAGTAACAGTGAGGCTTCGCACAGAGTCGCTATGAATCAGCTTAGAGGTGGCTATTCAAAGGATTTGGAGTCTTTACGGGACGATCTTGTGCAAATGGCTTCCCTTCTTGAATTGGAATTAGACTTCAGTGAGGAAGACGTAGAGTTTGCAGACCGGTCCGGTCTATCTTCTCTTTTGGATAAAGTACTTTCTCATATTAACAAGCTGACTGATTCTTTCAGGCTTGGCAATGCCATCAAGAATGGCATCCCGGTAGCAATCGTCGGTCCGGTAAACGCAGGAAAGAGCACCTTGCTCAATACTTTGTTAAATGAGGAGCGTGCAATTGTATCTGACATTGCAGGAACGACTCGTGACACAATTGAAGAGACCGTCAACATTGACGGAATCTTGTTTCGATTTATAGATACCGCCGGTCTCAGGGAGACATCGGAGTATGTAGAAAGTGCCGGTATCAAGAGGTCTTTGAAGAAGCTTTCAGAGGCTGATGTTGTCCTTGCTGTGATTGATTTGACTGCTCCAGTTTCAGAGTCTTTGTCCGCAATCAAGGAAATCGTTTCCAAGGTAGATTTCTCTGCCCAGAAACTTGTAATTTTACTTAATAAATGGGGCTCTGATGACGCTAACAAAAATGTTACTACTATAAACAATTTTGTTTCTTCCACTGGAAATAAGATAGTTGCTATAAATATCTCCGCCTTAAACAGAATCGGCATCGATGATCTTAAAAACTGTTTGAAAGAGTGGTTCGGCAGTCTGAATTTGCAGGAAGACGCCACTCTTGTAACCAATGTAAGACACCTGGAAGCTCTCAAAAAAGCTCAGCTCAGCCTCTCAGCCGTAGCCACCGGCCTCAGCCTCGGCTCCCCCACCGACCTTCTGGCCCAAGACCTTCGTGAAGCCATCTCCCACATCTCTTCCATCCTAGGTCAGGACATCACCCCCGACACCGTCCTCCACCACATCTTCGCCCATCATTGCATCGGCAAATAGGCTACTTTTTCTTGTCCAGGGCGAGGGCTTCGAGGCGGGTGAGCTGACGGGAAGAGATTTCGTGAAGGGGGTATTCGGCTCCTGTCCGACGGTTTCTTTAAAACCATCGGCCCTACCCCCGGAAAAGAAGGACAGGAACGATGAAACAATTATAATACCACAGATATGATAGAACCTATTTACGCCGCATCCGAAAGCAGGTATGACACCATGGAGTATCGCAGAGCCGGTAAATCCGGTATAAAACTCCCCATTCTGGCCCTTGGCCTATGGAATAACTTCGGTTCCTACAAGCCGATGCAGGATATTAAAGCAATGGCTCAGTTGGCCTTTGATAAAGGCGTATGTCACTTTGACTTAGCTAATAACTACGGGCCGGAGCCAGGAACCGCAGAAGAGAACTTCGGACGGCTGATGGAAGGCTCATTCAAACCATTTCGCGATGAGCTTTTAATAAGCACCAAGGCAGGCTGGGATATGTGGCCGGGACCATATGGCAACTGGGGTTCACGCAAATACCTTATGGCAAGCCTTGACCAGAGTCTTAGGCGAATGAAGCTGGATTATGTCGATATCTTTTATTCTCATCGGTATGACCCTGAAACACCCCTGGAGGAAACAATGCAGGCCCTTGTTGACATCGTTCGCCAAGGCAAAGCGCTCTATGTAGGTTTGTCCAGATATCCGCTTGAAAAGGCAAGGGAGGCTTACAAATACCTCTCGGAGCACGATGTTCCCTGCCTGTTGTACCAGGACAGGTTCAATATCATTGACCGGACACCACAAAATGCTGGTTTACTGGACCTTTGCCAGGAAACCGGCACCGGTTTTATATCATTCTCTCCCCTTCAGCAGGGCCTGCTTACGAACAGGTACCTTAATGGCATCCCGGAAGACTCCAGAATGGCTACAGGAAGGACTTCCCTTAAAAAAGAATTGCTTACTCCAGCAATGCTGAAGGCCCTGACAAGCCTTAATGAACTTGCCGCCCAAAGGGGACAAAGCCTTGCCCAAATGGCCCTGGCCTGGCTTTTCAATGACTCCAGAGTCTCTTCCGTCATCATCGGCGCCAGCTCAGTAAAGCAGATAGAAGACAATCTGAAAGCAATTGAAAACTACAGTTTTACAGCGGATGAGCTTTCCCTTATTGAAAAGCTTTCAGAGCCCGTTCAATTAAAGAGCAAGTAGCTATATATACTGTTTGAAAGTCCTTTTATAGCTGAAGGTCAGGTATAAACTCCTGACCAAAAGGTGTGTGAAATAAGCGGCCATAAGTATGTGAAGCGCCAAAGCAGGAGAAGGCAGAGCCACCCTGCCCGCAAACCATATGGCAAAGAAGCCGATGGCACAAAGAAGGGTGGAATTCCGTAGCTGTGGGGAAGCGGTAGCACCGATGAAAACGCCATCCCATACAAAGGCCGGGCAGCCGATTAAAGGCATTACAAGAAGCCATGGAATGTATTCTTGTCCTGCTGCAATTACCTCCGGTGACGACGTCATCAGAGAAAACAGCCACAACCCGCCAGCCCCATACAGCAGCATAAAAAGTGCAGCAACGAAACCGCTCCAGTAAAAGCTGTATCGGACAGAAGAACGGACGCCATCGGCATTACGCTCACCAATAAACCGGCCCGTAAGGGCCTCTGCCGCGTATGCAAAGCCATCGGTAAAATAACTGAAAAGCATCAGAAGCTTCATCAGAATTGTGCTGACGGCCAGAATCAAATCTCCGAAATGTGCACTGATAACGGTAAAGCCAATGTAAACCGCCAGCATGCCGATGGATCTTAAAAACAGGTCCCGGTTAAGGGAAAAGAATGAACGGCTCTCCCCTTCCGGCTTCTCACGGCTGGCAATTTCTGCCCTGTAGCGGCGTCTGAGAGCTATCATGCAATAGGTAAAACCGCTCCACTGGGCAATCACGGTGCCAATGGCTATGCCAGCAAACCCCAGCCCGTCGAATACACCGGGAAGTCCAAGGGCCAGAAGGGCCGATGCGGCTATGTTGATTCCGTTGACCAACAGGTCAGACACCATCGGCCTTACTGAATCCTGCATACCTATGAACCAGCCTTTGAGGGCGAAGAGGGACAAGGTTGCCGGAGCGGCCCAAATACGTATGTAAAAGTATTGAGTTGCAAGACTTTGCACTTGCTCAGAGGCCGGAACAACCATAAACGCCAGCTTTACCACCAGAAATTGAAAAGCAATCATAATGATCCCGGAGAGCAAAGCAATCCGAAGGGCGCGGTTAAGAATGCTTCCGACTCCTTTCCTGCCCCGTCCAAAGGCCTGTGCTGTAAGCCCGCCGGTCCCGACACGCAGGAAGCCGAAGTTCCAGTAAAGAAGGTCAAAAAGCATCGTCCCAAGGGAAATGCCGCCAATCAGGGCAGCAGAACCGTATTCAGAGTTAAGATGCCCCGCAATGGCAATATCCACCATCCCCACCAAAGGAACGGTAATATTGGCCAAAATACTGGGCACGGCCAGCCGTAGAACTTCTTTACTAAGTTTCATGGGAACAAAGTAAATACAAAATAGTGAAATAAACTGAATGTTTTTTAATTATATTTGCGAAGTAATACCACAAACCACAAATCATGAGCAGTATTTTAGACAACAGGCCTGCTCTTAAGGCCCAGATAGACCAGATAGCGGAAGTTGCCGGGTACCTTTGGCAAAAAGGATGGGCAGAGCGCAATGGAGGCAATATCACAGTTAACATTACAGAATTTGTAGATGAGCAAATGAAGTCGATGCCTGCCATCTGCGAACCCCGGTCTATTGGCAAAGTCCTACCTAACATCGACGGCTGCTGGTTCTACTGCAAGGGAACCGGGAAGCGCATGCGCGACCTTGCCCGCTGGCCAATGGCAAACGGTTCGGTGATACGCATCCTCCCTGGCTGCTCCACGTATGAAATTGTGGCCGATATGCCCGTAGCACCAACATCTGAACTCCCCTCTCATCTTGCGGTACACGACTACCTGCTCGCAAAAGGCTCCCCTTACAGGGCCTCTGTCCACACCCATCCCATTGAACTAGTAGCACTGACCCATAGTAAAAAATGGCTGAAGAAGGACGTTGCAACAAAGATGCTTTGGTCCATGATTCCGGAGACAAAGGCATTCTGCCCCCGCGGCCTTGGAATGGTCCCTTATATGATGGCTTCCAGCACGGAACTGGCCGATGCCACCATTAAGGCGATAGATGAAGACTACGACGTTGTAATGTGGGAAAAACACGGTGTTTTTGCGGTCGATACAGACGTCATGAGCGCCTTTGACCAGATTGACGTGCTGAACAAGTCTGCCCAGATTTATATCGCGGCAAAAAACATGGGCTTCGAGCCCGAAGGCATGACCGAAGCCCAGATGAAAGAAATGACGGTAGCTTTTGGCTTACCCAAATAATTTATAATCAGAAAGTTACTTCTATCTTTAAAGCCGTCTTGGCACTCCCCTCCGGGATGTCTGCGACGGCTTCTTTTGTAGTCGCGTCATAAGATACTTCAAGGCTGGAACCGCCGCAGACAGCCTTGGGTGAACGACTGAGGCCACCAAGTACAAGACTGAGTTTGCGAGTCTCCTGCATACCCTTGTATGAACCTTCCCTGGCCCCGACAACCACCGTCATCCTTGTAGAACCGGTATTTTTGCTAATCTCCGTTGTTGCGAACTCCCCTGCATATGCCTGGCTCTCCCCGTCATCTTCATAATGCCGATAGCTGCTTCTCCCCTTTCCGGGAGCAATATAAAGCCGCAGCACATTGCTGGCCTCCTGCAAATTCTGAATCCCCTCTTCCGCCATCGGTATAATTGCTCCTGCCTTTACAAACCATGCATTCTGGCCGATGCTGTATCGAAGTTCACGAATCGTTCCGCCTTTAAGCAGCTGATGGTGAGCCATATCGTACCAGTCGTTGCCGGCAGGAAGCCAGACATCACGCCTGGACAGCCCGGTTTCCGGATCCATCGGCTCACAAATGGTAGCAGCAAGGATATTGTCGCCAAAGAAGTACTCCTGTGTCCAGGAGTAGGCCTTCTCTTCCTCAGGATACTCGTAGTAAAGCGGACGGCAGATAGATATTCCCGTATCATAAGCCACCCTTGCCATATCGTAAATGTAAGGACTCAGGGCGTAACGCAGTTCAAGAGCCTCTTTCATATACTGATAATGCTCCGGGAAAGCCCAGATACGGCGTTCAAGCAGGCTTGAATTAGTGCTGTGTGTCTTGAAAATGGGTGAGAAAACGCCATACTGAAGCCAGCGGGTGAAGAGCTCCGGCTCTGTAGGGGTCTGTTTTGGAAGCCAGTGACCGCCTAAATCATGTCCCCAGTATCCATAAAGCACATTTGAAGCTGTTGAAGTAAAGTAAGGAAGATATCCAAGGACTTCCCATTTAATCTGAGTATCTCCGGAGAAACCTATCTGGTAGCGATGGCTTCCAAGCCCGCCCCAGCGGTGATAAATCATAGGCCTCGGAGCCTCAGAGGGCTCGGTCCCTGAATATCTGCGGACCTTGTCATTGAAGAAAACATGGTTAATCCAGAAAGTGTTGCTTAGGCCCGGCACGTAACGGCTTTCCTTGTACTGCTGCCAGTCAAGCCACCAGAAATCCACTCCCTGGGCTTCCAGGGGATGAATGATGGAATTGAAGTAAGCATCGGCCCAGGCCTTTTGATCCATCCTATAAGGGACGGTGGCATGGTATCCGGGCTTGGCAGGGCCTCCGTAAATTGGTTCGCCACCTTTGTAAACGAATCCCTCCGGTCCGTCATAATCGTTTGTCCTTGCCAGATAATCCTTTACAAAGGCAGGATAAACTTTTTCCCTGGCGATGACTCCTACGGCCGGATGAAGGTTGAGTGAAGTCTTAAGGTGCATGCTGTGGACCTCGCCCAGGAAGCCTTCCGGGTCCCCTATCAGGTCCTGGTTCCATGTGTAGCCGGTCCAGCCAAGGCCTTCTCCCTTGTCATCCCGTGTACGGCGGGCAGCTCCGGGCCAAGTCTCGTGCCAGTCCATGTCTATGACCATTACGTCAATAGGGAGCTTGCGCTCGCGAAACTCGCGGCCTAGGGCCAGGAATTCATCGTCAGTATATGCCCAGTATCTGCTCCACCAGTAGCCAAAAACGTACTTTGGAGGCATTGGGATGCGGCCGGCAATCTTGGTAAAGTCCGCCAGGGCCGCTTTGTAATCATGGCCGTAGGCGAAGAGATAAAGGTCCTGCACATCTTCTTCCGGGCGCACATCGACCCACTCTCCCCAATCGCTGTCGTCCTTTACAAGAATATGTCTTTTGCTTTCATCTACAATGGCCCAGCCGTCACGGGAAACAAGCCCCTGCTCCATCGGATCACTGCCATTGATATGATCAGGGCCGGAGCAGCCGTCCAAGGTGCGCGCCGTTCCCATAAGATTTGCTGATGCATCTGCGCCGGGCTGCCAGGTTACTTTCCTGCCGTTCATCCTGAAAAACACCTGTAGGTTTTCTGCGCTGAATTTATCAATACCGGAATACTTCAGGGTCAAAGCTCTGGTTTTTACCTCAATGGAACCGGCTCCTTTTTTGACGGAGAATTTTGGCACAGGAAGGTTTCTGTTAACAATTGCAAGGGTTGCATGGTCTTCAAATTTGGCACTGGGAGACCATTCCATCCGAATAAGCCTGTCGGTAAGGACAGTGAAACGTGCGTTTCCGGAAATAACCTGTGCCTCCGGCGACGCTTCCGGGTTATTCTGAGCACCAAGCGGCAATGCGGCCAGCAAGAATGCGAAAAGCAGTAATTTCTTCATACAGAGGATATTTTATGAGTCTTACAAATGTAATACTTTACATTATATAAGTCAAGACGGGCACAAATATTTTTGATTATGGAAATATAATCTTAATTTTGTAGTCCGATGCAATTTGCTTTATACTATGGAGAAAGAAATTTATTTTGCCGGTGGTTGTTTCTGGGGCGTAGAACACTTTTTCAAAGGTGTCCATGGCGTAACAGATGTTAGATGCGGCTATGCAAACGGTATTCCTGACAATCCTTCCTATGAAGAGGTTTACACAGATAAAACCGGGCATGCAGAGACCGTCCGTGTTAGGTATAACGATGAAAGAATAAGCCTTCAGGAACTTACAAGGCTGTTTTTCGCCACCATCGACCCTTCCCTTCTGAACAGGCAGGGGCATGACGAAGGCACCCGCTACCGCACCGGTGTATTCTATACTTCAGAGGACGATGCGGCCGTTCTGAGGCAGGAATTTGCCCGCCAGGAAGAACTTCTTCATCAGGAAATGCCGGAGGCAGCAATGCAAACGGAACTTCTCCCTTTAAGCAAATTCTTCCCGGCAGAAGAGTATCATCACGACTATCTTGACAAAAATCCCGGCGGATACTGCCATCTTGATTTCAAGGTATTTGTCTATCTGCAACTGTATCAAGACCTTAAGGCTCTTCTTGAGGGTGAGACGGATTCAGTTGCACGCATGTCGGAAGCCGCAGCTTTGATTGCAGAGAGGATGAAGTTCTTCTGGACCGGTTTTTACCGCGTAATTGGCCGGGAACTTGTCCTTGGACCTTTCCAGGGCCCCGCAGCCTGCCTCAGAATCGGCTTTGGCCGCGGCGTCTGCGGTACTTCATGGAAGCAGGCTCGCACCATCGTTGTTCCGGATGTGGAAGAATTCCCCGGCCACATAGCATGCAGCAGCCTTTCCCGTTCAGAGATTGTTGTGCCGCTTTTTGACGCTGACGGTAAGGTTACTGCCGTTCTTGACATAGACAGCACCTCCGTCGGCACATTTGACCGCACAGATGCATCATTCCTTCGTTTAATTGCAGATTTAGTATAATTATGAGCACTTCCAAAAGCAGACTTATTGCCGTCCTCCTTATCATTTGCGGTATTGTTGTATTTTTTATTGTCCGATGCGGCGACAATTCAAAGTCCGATGCTCCCGTGCGCATTGGCATTGCATGGCGTGCCGATGTTGATTCGGAGTTCTTCAGCAATGCTGCCAGGGCTGTCCGCGA
The DNA here is from genome assembly GCA_017459075.1 of Bacteroidales bacterium. Lineage (GTDB taxonomy): Bacteria > Bacteroidota > Bacteroidia > Bacteroidales > UBA932 > Cryptobacteroides. The sequence continues at coordinate 53,746 of JAFUDQ010000025.1, read as the reverse complement.
GGCCGGTGGCGAGCCTGTTATGCTTGCCCAGGTGCGTGAAAACGACTTTTCTTATGACGGCATTCTGCTGAGCGCTGCCTGCACGGATGAGAACGATGTCCTTCTTCAGTCTCTTGCCGATGTTGTTAAGAATGACGGGTGGAAAAACTCCAATGCAGCAGAGGTTGTAGGCGATGTGAAGGCTGTTATTTTTACCGGTGGTGAGGATATTGCGCCTACCTTGTACAAGGAGCCTCAGCCTTGGCATGGAATAGAGGAGGAAAAGGATTTCAATGCCACAAGGGATGTATCTGATTATCTTACAATGACTTATTGCCTTGACAATAACATCCCTGTACTTGGCCTTTGTCGTGGCAGCCAAATGCTTGGCGTTGTTTCCGGTGCCACTGTTATTCAGGATATTCCTGTATGGTACAGCAGCCAGGGTGCTGAGTATGACAATACTCACCGCCGCGTAAAAGTTGGGGACGAATATAGGGATTATGCTTCTCACAGCGTTACTGTAAAGGACACAGTGTCAATTCTTTACAGCATTGTAGGCGCCAAAGAGGCCAAGGGCGCTCCGTCATGGCATCACCAGGCTATTGGCAGCGTTGAAGGGACTCCTCTGAAAGTTACGGGGTATACTACGGCCGCAGGTCTTGATATCATAGAGGCTATTGAACGTACGGACAAGGATTTTGCCCTTGGTGTTCAGTATCACCCTGAGGTTGTGGTTACCAAGAATCTTGACAAGGCGTCCAATGCCGCAGACTACATGTCTCTTGAAGAGGCAATTGCCTATTTCAAGAGACTTATAGCCGCAGCTAAATAGTTAGCTTTCAATTATTTCTGACGGGAAAGGAAGCAGTGAACCGTGTTCTTCATGAGCATGGCTATGGTCATGGGGCCTACTCCACCGGGAACGGGGGTAATCCATGATGCTATCGGTTCGGCTGATGCAAAGTCAACATCGCCGCAGAGTTTGCCTTCTGCGTTGCGGTTCATTCCGACGTCGATTACAACGGCGCCGGGTTTAATCATTGAGCCGTCTACCAGGCCTGCTTTACCTACTGCGAGGATAAGGACGTCTGCTGTCCGGCATACTGCGCCGAGGTCTGCTGTGCGTGAATGGGCGATGGTGACGGTTGCGTGGCGGTCCAGGAGGAGTTTTGCTACCGGCTTGCCTACGATGTTGCTTCGGCCTACTACTACTGCGTTTTTGCCTTTGAGTTCATAGCCGATGCTGTCTATAAGTCGCATTATTCCGGCTGGTGTGCAGGGGACGATGCAGTCTTTGCCTAACCAGAGGCCGGCGACGTTTCCGGGGTGGAAGCCGTCGACGTCTTTTTCACGGGATATGGTGTCTATGACTTTTTCTTCGTCGATGTGTTTGGGAAGGGGTAACTGAACCAGGATTCCATCGACGAGGGGGTCGTTGTTAAGGTCTTCTATTTGCTTCAGGAGGGTTTCTTCTGAGATGTCGGCGGGGAGTTCGATTAGTTTTGATTCCATGCCGGTGTAGGCGGCGGCTTTTACTTTGTTTCGTACATAGACCTGGCTGGCGGGGTTTTCTCCGACGATGATTACGACCAGGCAGGGTTTACGTCCGTATTTGGCTTCCAGCTCAGGGACCTGAGCTTTGACTTCGTCTTTTACAATGACGCTAAGTGCTTTTCCATCAATTATTTGTCCCATAGTTTAATAATTTATTAAATAACCTAACCTTATTCTAAAACCGTCGGCTTCGCCGACCCCTCCCATTTGTCGCACTCTTCGAGTGCTCAAATGGGCCCCTCCCTCTTACAATGCCGAGGGTGGCATGGGTTTTAGAATAAGGACGGTTATCCCAATACATTATAAAGCGTAATGTGCTATATCGTTTCTGTAAAATAGGTTGTCGCAGTCTATTTTTGCGATTTCGCTGTAAACTGTGTTACGGGCTGCTGCTAAATCCGTACCACGGGCGACGAGCATCAGGACTCGGCCGCCGTTGGTGACGATGGATTGAGATTTCTCCGCTTCGGTCGAAATGACAGGATGTTCGGTCGAAATGACAGGATGTTCGGTTGAAATGGCGGTGCCCATGTGGTAGACTTGGCAGTTGATGTTGTCAAGGCCGCGGATTTTGAAGCCCTTCTGGTAGGCGCCGGGATAGCCCTTTGATGCGAGTACAACACCCAAGGTTACGTCAGAAGACCACTTGGGGGTGTCAAGGGCGGAGCCGGTTGCAATGCCGTAGAAGATGTCGTAAATGTCGCTTTCAAGAAGAGGCAGAACGACTTCTGTCTCCGGGTCTCCGAAGCGGGCGTTGAATTCAATGACTTTTATGCCGTCAGGGGTTTTCATGAGGCCTCCGTAAAGTACTCCGGAAAGGGGTAAACCTTCGCTGACCATAGCCGCAGCGGCTTTTTTCATGATATTCTCAAGGGCAAACTCCCTGTCTTCCCCTGTAATGAATGGCAGGCCGGTATAGGCGCCCATGCCTCCGGTATTGGGGCCCTTGTCGCCGTCGAAGGCGCGTTTGTGGTCCTGCGAGAGGGGCATCGGGTAAACATCGGCACCGTTAACAAAGCATAGGAAGGAGAATTCAGGCCCCTGGAGGAAGTCTTCCACTACTACCCTGCCCTGTCCGAACGTTTTGTCCAGCAGCATGCTGCGAAGGGCGGCATCGGCTTCTTCCAGATTAGCGGCAATAACTACGCCTTTGCCGGCGGCCAGTCCGTCGTATTTAAGTACGGCAGGGAAAGGACGGCCGGAGACATAGTCCAGGGCTTCCTCATATTCGGAAAAGGCGTTGTAGGAGGCCGTTGGAATACCGTATTTGGCCATAAGCTTTTTAGCAAACTCTTTAGAGCTTTCTATGGCCGTAGCAGCGGCGGTATGGCCGAAAATAGCCAATCCGTGCGCACGGAAGGCATCCACTATGCCGGCCGAAAGCGCGGCCTCCGGGCCAACTACCGTAAGGTCTACCTTATGGGAATATGCGAATTCCAGCAGGCCGTTAACATCGGTGTCCTTTATCGGAACATTGAAAGCCTGTTCACCAATCCCCGCATTCCCAGGAGCACAATATATACGGCCAACCTTCTTTGACCGGCTAAGCGCATCCACAATCGCATGCTCCCTTCCACCTCCACCAACTACTAATACATTTTTTAACATAATAATATGTTTTACAATATAGGGCATTCGATATTCTAATGTTTAAAATGACGAACTCCGGTAAAGAGCATTGTGATGCCAAGTTCATCGGCCTTGACAATAGCATCAGCATCCCTTATGCTACCGCCAGGCTGAACAATGGTAGTAACACCATACTTGGCAGCAAGGGCAACAGTATCATCAAAAGGCAGGAAGCCATCGGAAGCCAGAACCAAACCGGAAGTAAAACCAGCATTCTTAGCCTCTTCAAGGGCGATGAGAGCAGAACCGACACGGTTGGTCTGACCGGCACCAATACCAATGGTATGATTATCACGGACAACAGCTATCGCATTGGATTTCACGTGCTTAACAATCTTCCAGCCAAAGTTGGCATCAGCCAGCTGGGCAGCCGTAGGCTTAATTTCAGTAACACACATACCCGGAACAACCTCCTCCACCTGAGTATCAAGCTGCTGTGAAAGAAGACCACCGTTAACACTGATATACTGGGCGATAGGAGCATCGGAAGGAGTCATATCAACCTGCATAACGCGAAGATTTTTCTTGCTAGAGAGAATCTCAAGAGCCTCGGGAGTATAAGAAGGAGCTATGACAATTTCAAGGAAAATAGGCTTCATACCACGGGCAACCTCTGCAGTAAGCTCTCGGTTCACACCAACAATACCACCATAAATGCTGACCTTGTCTGCCTCGTAAGCAGCCTGCCAAGCCTCTTCAATAGTATTGCCGACAGCAGCCCCGCAAGGATTCATATGCTTAAGGGCAACACAGAAAGGCTCCTTGAAGTCTCGAAGCACGTTAAGAGCCGCATTGGCATCCTGTATATTATTGTAAGACAACTCTTTACCCTGAATCTGCTTGGCAAAGGCAAGAGAATAAGAAGCGGGCTCCTGAGCAGCATAGAACTTCGCACTCTGGTGAGGATTCTCTCCGTAACGGAGACCCTGCTTGATATCATACTCAAGGAAGATCTTCTCCGGAAGACCGGCCTGGGCACGCATGTAAGTAGCAATGCAGGCATCGTACTCTGCTGTATGGGTATAAGCCTTGGCAGAGAGCTTCAGGCGAGTCTCGTCAGAAGTCTTGCCATTAGCCTTAAGTTCCTCAAGCACAGCGGAATAGTCAGAAGGATCGCAAACAATGGTAACATCCTTCCAGTTCTTTGCAGCGCTGCGCACCATTGAAGGACCGCCGATGTCGATATTCTCAATCGCATCCTCCAGGGTAACACCTTCCTTTGCGATAGTCTGACGGAAAGGATAGAGGTTCACGCAAACCAATTCAATAGTCTGGATGCCGTTCTCTTTGAGGGTCTCCATGTGGGCGGGAACATCCCTGCGGGCAAGGATACCGCCGTGCACCTTGGGATGCAAGGTCTTTACGCGGCCGTCGCAAATCTCCGGAAATCCGGTAACTTCACTTATGCCGATGGTTTTAACTCCTTTGCTTTCAAGCAGTTTCTGTGTTCCACCTGTAGCAATGATTTCCCATCCAAGGTCTACGAGTCCCTGAACAAACTCTACAAGACCGGTTTTGTCACTTACGCTGACTAATGCTCTCATGATTATTTTATAAGTTTTTTGATTGTTTCTATATAAAGCCGATGTTCGATTTTCTGTCCGAGGCGATGCACTTCTGCCGGATCGTCACCTTCGTAGGGGAAGGCTTCCTGTGCGATGATTTTGCCACCGTCCAGTTCTGAATTGACCCAGTGAATGGTGATTCCATATACCTTGACGCCATAGGCGACGGCATCTTCTACTGCATGGGCGCCTTTGAACGATGGCAGCAAAGACGGATGTATATTGATAATTTTGCCTTCGTAAGCATCAAGCAGCACATCACCCACAATCCTCATATATCCGGCAAGGCATACAAGGTCAATCTTCTCAGAATCAAGGACTTTAACTATCTCTGCCTCATACTCTGCCTTTCCGGAATACTCCTTAGGATTGAACACAAAAGTCTTTACACCATACCGCTGCGCCTTCTCAATTACGGCAGCCCCCGGTTTGTCGCAAACCATAACGGCCACCCTCGCCTCCAGTACACCTTCAGCACACGCCTTGGCTATGGCCTCAAAGTTCGTCCCCGTCCCACTTGCAAATACCGCTAACTGTTTCATAAACTGCATGTTATTGATAAGATGTTTAGTGTTTGTTCCAGAACCCATGCCACCCTCGGCAATGTAAGAGGGAGGGGCCCATCGCTTGCGATGGGAGGGGTCTTGCGTGCAAGACGGTTCTGGAATAAATATTAAACATCGTTATTTAATTAAAACACCCTCTTTATCAGTAACTTTGCCAATAACGGAAGCACGCTCACCGGCAGCCTCAAGGATAGAAATAGCCCTTGGAGCATCAGCGGCATCAACAACCGCAATCATACCAATACCCATATTGAAGATATTGAACATCTCGCGGTGCGGCACCCCGCCCCACTTCTCAAGCATCCTGAACACAGGCAAAATCTCCCAGCTGCCCTCAGTAATTTCAAGGCCCTGGCCCGGCTGGAGAACACGCGGAATATTCTCATCAAAACCACCGCCGGTAATATGGCAGATACCATGAACATCACATTCACGAATCACAGAAAGCATCTGCTTAACATAAATCTTGGTAGGAGTAAGAAGCACCTCACCAAGGGTACGCCCGCCAAACTCAGGAATAACATCGGAATATGAAAGACCGGCATCGGCAACAATTTTGCGGACAAGGCTGAAGCCGTTTGAATGCACTCCGCTGGAAGCCACGCCAACAAGAACATCGCCCACCTTAACTTTGCTTCCGTCAATCAGTTTGGACTTCTCAACCAAACCGGTAGTGTAACCAGCGATATCATATTCACCATCGGCATACATACCAGGCATCTCAGCAGTCTCGCCGCCCACAAGGGCACATCCGGCCTGGCGACAGCCCTCTGCAACGCCGGCCACGATAGCCTCCACCTTTGCCGGAACATTGTGACCAAGGGCGACATAATCCAAGAAAATCAGCGGCTCAGCACCCTGGGCAAGCACATCATTCACACACATCGCCACAGCATCAATGCCGATGGTATCATGTTTATCCATCGCAAAAGCAATCTTAAGCTTTGTACCGACGCCATCGGTACCACTCACAAGCACCGGCTCCCTGACATTCAGGGCGGAAAGATCAAACATCCCGCCAAAAGAGCCTATGTTTCCCATGCTTCCAAGCCTGGAAGTAGACGCAACATGCTGTTTGATTCTGCGTACAACCTCGTAACCAGCCTCCAGGTTAACGCCTGCATTTTCGTAAGTCTTAGCCATATCAATCGTTGGTTTCTATTTCATTTTCATAAAGAAGGGTTGGATATTCCCCTGTAAAACATGCCTGGCAAGGGTCTGCACAGCCAAAACAAGAATCTCTGGTAGATTCAGGGCTCAGGTAGCCAAGCGAATCAGCCCCGATGGCGGCGCAGGCCTCTTCAAGCGTACGGTTGCTGCAAAGGAGTTCCTCCGGAGTGGAAGTATCAACGCCATAATGGCAGGTGTACTTCATCATCGGGCTCGCAATACGGACGTGAACCTCTGTTGCACCGGCATCGCGAAGCAGTTTCACAATCTTGAGGGAAGTGGTTCCACGGACGATTGAATCGTCCACAAGCACTATTCTCTTGCCTTTGACGATGCTGCGCACCGGCGACAACTTCATCTTAACACCCAGCTCCCTCATTGACTGAACAGGCTGGATAAAGGTTCTTCCCACGTATTTATGCTTTACAAGGCCCATTTCATAAGGGATTCCGCTCTCTGCGCTGTAACCCATGGCGGCACTGAGGCTGCTCTCCGGCACACCTACAACGATATCGGCCTCTACCGGGCATTCACGGAACAGGCGGCGGCCTGCCTCCATTCGGTAGGCATGCACGTTGCAACCGTCAATATCGCTGTCCGGACGGGCGAAATAAATATATTCCATCGCACACATCCTGTGACGATTGAATCGCGAATACAAGTTGCTGCGGATGCCTTTTTCGTCCAATGAAACTATTTCTCCAGGCTGCACGTCGCGAATGAACTCCGCTCCCATGATTTCAAAAGCACAGGATTCGCTGCTGACCACGTAACCATCGCCCAGCCGGCCAAGGCACAAAGGCTTGATACCATATTTGTCACGGCAGGCATATATACGGTTCTTGGTCATAAGAACGAAGGTAAAACCGCCTTCCATCATATTCAGGGCCTTGATAAGCATCTGAATCCTGTCTACCTTGCCGGTCTTCTTTACAAGGTGAGCGAGCAGCTCGCTGTCAGTATCTGTCTGGAAGATGATTCCGTTCCTTTCAAGATAGTCCGCAATCTGGCGTGAATTTATGATATTGCCTTCTCCGGCAATGGCAAAGTCTCCGGACTTGTGACGGAAAAACAGAGGGTCCACATTGTCCAGTCCGGATTTTGAAACATTGGAATACTTTACGGAACCAATGCCCATGCTGCCCTTAAGCTTACCAATCTGCCCGTTATTGAAAATCTCATTCAGAAGGCCGAGGCCGCGATATCTGTAAGACTCGCCATTGTGGTCGAAGGTGGCGATTCCACCGCCTTCCTGCCCCCTGTGCTGAAGATTATGAAGTCCGTAATAGATGTAGGTCGATGCGTCCGGAACGCCGTAAACACCAAGAAGTCCCATAACTTATGCTTCCTTAATATTGTTAAGCCTGTTCAAAACTGTCCTGTAAGAAGCCACAACGTCGCTAAGGTCGTAACGGAAGCGGTCTTTGTCAAGCCTCTCCCCTGTTTCAATGTCCCACATGCGACTGGTATCCGGGCTTATCTCATCAGAAATTATGATTTCCCCGTTGTCCGATGCCCTGCCGAATTCCAGCTTCATATCTATGAGCTCTATGCCGGCTTTTGCCAGATAGGCTGTAAGAAGATCATTGGCTTTTCGGGCCTGGCCATAGATATATTCCAACTCATCATATGTGGAAAGGCCCATTGCTACGGCTATGTCTTCGTTGATTACAGGGTCTGAAAGTTCATCGCTGTTCACCCTGAGTTCAATGATGGTATTGTTATGGCGATATCCGTCTTCAAGGCCAAGCCGCTGTGCAAGTGTACCGGCTATCCTGTTGTGTACTATTACGTTAAGAGGGATTATCTCAATCTTTCTGCAAAGTTGTTCCCTCTCTCCGAAGATTTCCACGAAATGGGTGCTGACACCGTTTTTGTTAAGGTAGTCCAGCAGAATTGCGGAGATATGGTTGTCCAAAGCCCCCTTCCCTACAAAACGTGCCCGTTTTATATTGTTGAAGGCTACGGTTACATCCTTGTATCGGAAAATAACCTTATCAGGATCGTCGGTATTGAAAACCTGTTTTTCGTTTCCGTCGAATATTTTTTCACCCTTTGTCATATTGTTATACCGTTATTTTCTGAAATATATGACTGCATTATCAAAAATGGGCTGGGAGCAGTTGCCGGAGATGTTTTTGAAAAGATTATCTTCATAGCGCTCGCTATGTCCCATCTTTCCAAGGATGTGTCCGTCCGGGCTGAGGATGCCCTCTATATCATAGTAGGAACCGTTGGGATTGTCTGTATAGCGGAAGGCCACCTGTCCGTTTTCAAACAGCTGGCGGGCAAGCTCAGGTGCAACAACGAATTTTCCCTCTCCGTGGCTGAAGGCAATCTGATGCTTTTCTCCAAGTTTGAAACTGCTGAGCCATGGGGAATTAACAGAAGTTACCTCTGTTTCTGCTATAAGTGAAATATGACGGTTGATATCGTTCCTGAAAAGGGTTGGAGAAGCAGGTGTAACCCCGCATTTTCCATAAGGCAGGAGGCCGCTCTTAACAAGGGCCTGGAAGCCGTTGCAAATTCCAAGAATAAGGCCGCCGCGTGCCTGTAAAGCAGAAATCGCAGCACTTATCTTGGCGTTTCCGATAACATTGGCAATGAATTTTCCGCTGCCGTCCGGCTCGTCGCCTGAAGAGAAGCCGCCGCAGAAAGCCAGAATATGAGCTTCATTAATGGCTTCTGCAAGAGCGTCAATTGATTCCAAGGTGGCGGCAGGAGTTATATTCCTGAAAATGAATGGCTTAACCTCAGCTCCGGCTTTACGGAAGGCTTTAGCCGTATCATAGTCGCAGTTGCTTCCGGGGAACACGGGCAGGCAAACGATTGGTGTCTGAACGGCATCACCGGGATACACCAGAATAGATGGCCGATCGTTGCCGGCCATGACTGAGTCATTACCGGCTTTGCCGGAAATTTCCGGAGCAAGCTCATTAAACTGGGGCGGGACCTTTACAGGATAAAGCTTAGAATATCTGCCTTCATAAGCAGCCTCAAGGGCTTTCATATCAAGAACTTCGCCATTAATAGCCGCTCCATGACAAGTTACGGAGCCTATTTTTACAAGGCCTTCAACAGACAACTCTTCAGGGGACTCAAATACTATCGAACCGTACCCAAGGTTGAAAAGTTCGTCTTCTGCGATGTTCACATTAAAGCCAAGGCCGTTACCCATGGCCATCTTAACAAGAGCCTCTGCAACTCCGCCATAAGAAAGAGACCAGGCAGACACTGCACTCCCCTTCCTGATTTGGCCGCAAAGCCAGTTCCAATTAGACTTAAGAAGCTCTGTATCAGGCATATAATCAGCCTTTGGAGTATGTTTAAGCAGGTAAATACGGTTACCGGCTTTCTTGAATTCAGGAGAAATAACCTGGCGGGCATCAACAGTTGTTATACCAAAGGCCACGAGTGTCGGGGGCACATGTATATGCTCAAAAGTGCCGCTCATTGAGTCTTTTCCACCGATTGAAGGAAGACCAAGGGCAGCCTGCATTTTAAGGGCTCCTAGAAGGGCGGCAAGAGGTTTGCCCCAGGTATGAGGTTCAGAGGTCATCCTCTCAAAATATTCCTGGTAAGAGAAGCGCATCCCAGACCAGTCTCCACCACAGGAAACGACCTTGGCACAGGCTTCAACAACTGCGTAAGCAGCTGAATGATAAGGGCTCCAGAGTGCGATATTAGGATTATAGCCGAAGGCCATCACACTGGCTGTATTGGTAACTCCGTTAACAGGCAGCTTCTGTACAGATACCTGAGTCTCCGTTACCTGCCTTCTTCCGCCGTAAGGCATCAGAACGGTTGAACGGCCGATGGTGCTGTCAAACATCTCTACAAGCCCCTTTTGTGAAGCCACGTTGGAAGATGACATTACAACCTCCATTTTCTCCTGAAGGTCAAGGCCTTCCGGCTTGCGTACAAATGGATTTATTTCTTTTACAGCACCTATGCTTGCCTTGGCAAAATGCTTTGCTCCGGCGCTGTCTATGAAGGCACGTGAGAGGTCGCAAACCGTCTTCTCACCCATGAACATGCGCATGCGGCCGGTAGCTGTGACATCGGCGACATGGGTTACTTCAATATTATCGGCAGAGCAAAGGGCCTTGAAGAGCTCTTCATCCGATGCTTCTATGACCACGGCCATTCTTTCCTGTGACTCGCTGATTGCAAGCTCAGTTGCGTTCAGGCCGGAATATTTGACAGGAACACGGTCCAGGTAAATATCCAGGCCATCTGCCAACTCGCCGATGGCTACACTTACGCCTCCGGCACCGAAGTCATTTGATTTCTTTATAAGACGGGTTACTTCCGGGCGGCGGAAAAGCCTCTGAAGCTGGCGCTCCTCCGGAGCATTTCCTTTCTGCACCTCGCTTCCGCAAGTCTCAAGCGAGGCTTCAGTATGACCCTTGGAAGAGCCTGTGGCTCCACCTATTCCGTCACGGCCGGTTCTTCCTCCAAGCATAAGGATGACGTCTCCGGGGGCAGGGCTTTCGCGGCGGACATTCGAGGCCTTGACGGCACCCACGACGGCTCCGATTTCCATTCTCTTAGCCGTGTAACCAGCTGAATATATTTCTCTTACATGAGTTGTGGCAAGGCCAATCTGGTTGCCGTAGCTGGAATAACCTGCGGCGGCCTTGCGGCTTATAGTTCTTTGAGGAAGCTTTCCGGGAATAGTGTCTGCGACCTGCGCAAGAATGTCTCCTGCTCCCGTTACACGCATGGCCTGGTAAACATAGGCACGGCCTGAGAGAGGGTCCCTTATGGCTCCGCCAAGACAGGTTGCCGCTCCGCCGAAGGGTTCAATCTCCGTCGGATGGTTATGCGTCTCATTCTTGAACTGAAGCAGCCATTTCTGAATCTCTCCGTCAACGTCAACATCGACATAGATGCTGCAAGCATTGTTTTCTTCGCTTTGCTCAAGATCATTAAGTTTACCCTTCGCCTTAAGCCATCTTGCGCCGATGGTAGCTATTTCCATAAGACAAAGCGGCTTTCCGCTGCGACCGAGCTCAGAGCGCATTTCCCTTAGAAGGTCCAGTGAAGACTCTATATCTTCCTTTATAAATGACTGGTCTACAGTTATTTCCTCCAATTCAGAGGTAAATGTGGTATGGCGGCAGTGATCGCTCCAATATGTATCCAGAATCCTTAGCTCTGTTTCTGTGGGAGTCCTGCCCTCTTCCCTGAAATACCGTACAACCTCACGAAGGTCATCCTCGTTCATTGCAAGGCCGTGACTCTTGCAGAAAGCCCCTAAATCAGCTTCCTGCATGGAAGTAAATCCGCTCAGGTCTTCAAGGGCTTTGACTTCGGCTATGCCGGTGGGGCTAAGGACAGAAAGGTCTTTCTCCCTGCATTCGACGGGGTTTATGAAATAATGCTTTATCCTGGCGATATCGGCATCAGAAACCTCGTTCCCGAAAACAAGGAGACGGGAACTTTTTATGGTGACATCGGCCTCAGGCTCTATAAGATGCACGCAGTCTACCGCAGAAGACGCCCTCTGGTCAAACTGACCGGGGATATATTCCACGGCGATATATTTTTTACCGGTTAAGTCGATGCTGTCAGAAACAGTATCGGTAACCGGCTCACCGAACACACGGTAGCGGCATTCTTCCACAAGCTCATCGGAAAAACCGAAAAGGTCATAAACATTCAGTAGGCGCAGGGACTTCAGGCCAAGTGAAAGATTCTCATCAAGCTCGGCAAGAAGGCTGGCTGCTTCCACCCGGAAGTTTTCCTTTTTTTCTACGAACAATCGTTTGCTGCTCATATCAATTGAAAAGCCCACCTGCGCAATTAGGCGCGGTGGGCATTATGTTATAAAACCGTATTCAAAACTTTGTCGCTCTGCTGCTGGCGGAAGTCCTTCAGGCGGGCGGCAAGCGCCTGGTCTTTCAGGGCCAGAATCGCAACTGCATACAAGGCAGCATTCCTGGCACCGTCTATAGCCATTGTAGCGACCGGTATCCCGGATGGCATCTGGACGATGGAGAGGAGGGAATCCAGGCCGTTCAAGGCCTTGCTTTTGACAGGGATGCCAATTACAGGAAGAGTGGTAAGGGCGGCAATCACACCCGGCAGATGTGCTGCTCCGCCCGCTCCCGCGATGATAATCTCGCAACCTTTGGAGGGCGCAGAAGTGACATACTCTGCAAGGGGCCCGGGGTTGCGGTGGGCGCTGAGAACCTTCTTCTCATAAGGGATTCCGAATTCTTCCAGCGTAGTGCAGGCTGCAGACATTACGTCCCAGTCGCTGGCGCTGCCCATGATTACGGCTACTTTCATTATGCGAAGAAGAGTTTTGACAGGGTCATCGGATCAATGTATTTGCCGTCCTTGTAAACGCGCATGTTTCCGGAGGCGATCTCATCAATAAGCATCACGTTGCCGTCGGCGTCATAACCGAATTCAAACTTGATGTCATAGAGTACAAGACCTTTGGCCTTGAGGTCGTCAGCCACTACCTGGGTAATCTGCTTTGTCATGGCTTTGATGGCGTCATACTGCTCTGCTGTCATGATTCCCAGCACGATGAGGCCGTCCTTCGTTACAAGGGGGTCGCCTTTCGCATCGTTCTTGAATGTAGTTTCCACGTAAGCAGGAAGGTCTGATCCTTCTTCAATGTACTCTCCGTAGCGGCGGTAGAAGCTGCCTACTGCCTTGTGGCGGCAGATTACTTCCAGGCCTTTGCCGAATACTTTGGCAGGGAGGACTTCCATTGTTGTGTCATCAAGGTTCGCATTTACATAATGAGTCTTTATGCCGGCAGCATTAAGTTTCTCAAAGAAGTAAATGGACATGCGAAGATTTACGTCGCCTACGCCTTCGATTGTGAGGCCTACAGAGTTTTCACCAGGATCGAACACGCCGTCTTTTCCAGTGCAGTCATCTTTGAATTTGAGGAGATAGTGACCGTTGTCGAGTGCGAAGACATCTTTGGTCTTGCCAGTGTAAACACGTTTCATATTAAAAGAATTAAAAGTGAATTCCAGTAACAACGGGTTACAAAGTTATGACACCAAAATGAACCTTGCAAGCAGTTTTTGAAAAAATTTTTCACTTTATCGTTTCAATAAAATTTCTTTGAAAATTTTGTAAAATTTATTTGGAAGTTTGCGAAAAACCGCTGTACCTTTGTACGAAATGCGAGATACAATGAAGCAAGCAAAAATGGGAATTTTAGGTTCAACTGACCTTAAAGCTTCAACTGTCATTCTGAGCGCAAGCGAGGAATCTCAGTTCGGGAGACTTCCCCTTTCTTCATCCTCGTTTTTACTATAATTGCCGGCAGCCCTTCGGGGTTGTCTTTTTTTATATATAAGGCCCATGTTTGACTGTCTTTCTTTTGCCGATGTCCATGTTCACCTGCGTGAACCTGGCTTTACGTCCAAGGAGACCATTCTGACCGGCACCCGTGCCGCTGCACGTGGCGGATACACGATTGTCTGCCCGATGCCAAACCTTAATCCCGTACCGGACAGCCTTGAGACGCTTTCCGTTGAGCAGGCCGCCATTGACAGGGACGCGGTGGTTCGCGTTCTCCCCTATTGTTCCATCACCAAGGGCCGCAAAGGTCTTGAACTTGTTGATTTTGCGGCACTTAAGGGCCGCTGCTGCGCTTTTTCGGACGATGGTTCCGGTGTCCAGAGTGAGGATGTGATGCGGGAGGCCATGAAGGCCGCAGCCCGCGAAGGCGTCATTATAGCAGCGCACTGCGAGGATAACAGCCTGCCGGGCACAGACCCTCGGAGCGAGTGGGGGCAGATTCAGCGTGACCTGGAGCTTTGCGCAGAGACCGGCTGTCATTATCACGTCTGCCATATTTCCACCAAGGAGAGTGTGCAACTCATCCGTGAGGCCAAGGCTCGCGGGGTAAACGTCACCTGCGAGACTGCTCCTCATTACCTTACTTTATGTGCAGATGATGTCTTGGATGACGGCAGGTTCCGTATGAATCCGCCGCTTAGGTCCGCAGCAGACAGGGAGGCTTTGATTGAGGGGCTAAAAGACGGCACCATCGACGTTATTGCTACCGATCATGCCCCGCATACGGCGGCTGAGAAGGGGCGCGGGTTTGCGGGCAGCGCTATGGGTATCATTGGCATGGAGACGGCGTTTCCTGTGCTTTATACAAAGCTTGTGCGCAGTGGCAGAATCTCTCTTGAAAGGCTTGTGGAGGCCATGAGTACCGCACCAAGGCGTATTTTCGGTCTTCCGGACACCCCTGATGACCGAGTTTTCATTGACCTTGACACACCCTTTGTCATAGACAGCAGTTCATTCGCATCGAAAGGCCGTTCAACTCCTTTCGACGGCTGGACAGTCTACGGCAGAATCGTCAAAACAATTATGAACGGCAAAACAATTTTTGAAATATAAAAGCTATGAAACGGCCAGAAAAGAAATTAATACTTGAAAGCGGTGAAGAGTTTACCGGAGTTGGATTCGGCTCCGGCGAACCCAGAGTCTGCGAAGTAGTTTTCAACACCTCCGTAGTAGGATATCAGGAAATAATCTCCGACCCATGCTACGCAGGCAAATTCGTAGTAATGACCTACCCACTCATAGGAAATTACGGAATAACAAACGAAGACAACGAATCCCGTACCCCTGCAATCGGAGGCCTCATAGTAAGGGAATGCTGCGACACACCAAGCAACTTCCGCGCAGCCAAAACCCTTGAAGAAGAACTCGAAGAGCACGGGATCCCCTGTCTCAGCGGCATAGACACCCGCCTTCTGACCAAAATCATAAGAAAAGGCAATAAGCCGATGGGAGCCATCGTAGACGCCACAATGCCAAAAGAAGCAGCCCTGGCACTGATTGCATCCACATCCCGTCCCAAAGACCTCGTCCGCAGCGTAAGCTGCAAAAAAAGATGGGTCACACGCACCTCGAACCATCGGTTCCATGTCGTAGCAGCAGACTGCGGCATCAAACACAGCGTAATTCACGCACTTAACAACAGGGGCTGCAACGTAACCATCGTCCCGTTCAATACACCCGCAAAAGACATCATGGCCTACAGCCCGGATGGAGTCCTGCTCTCTGACGGCCCCGGAGCAGCAACGGAGGTACCGGAAATCCCCGCCCTCTTTGCAGAAATCAAAGGCCGCGTGCCCGTTCTGGGACTCGGGCTCGGAATGGAAGCCATCGGCCTTGAATATGGGGCGAAGCTTTCTGATATGGGCTGCGGCGTGCACGGAGACCATCCTGTCCGCGAATTGGCTTCCGGCAGGATAAACATTGCCGTTCTGGGACAAAGCCACTGCTTCAAAACAGTGGAAGGCACAACTCTGAGCCCTACACACACCGCCGTTCCAGAAGGCTATGTACTTGGTTTTGAAAATGTTAAGGATAAAGTGCTGGGCGTACAATTCCATCCGGAATCCGGCCCCGGCCCTTATGACAATATCTCACTTTTTGACAGGTTCATTAAAATGATGGAGGACAACAGCAATGCCTAGAAGAACTGATATCAAGAAAGTAATGGTAATTGGCTCCGGCCCTATCGTTATTGGTCAGGCAGCAGAGTTCGACTATGCCGGCACGCAGGCCTGCCTGGCGCTGAAAGAAGAAGGATATGAGGTTATCCTGGTGAACTCAAACCCTGCCACCATAATGACCGATACCCATATTGCCGACAAGGTGTATATGGAACCCCTGAAGCTGGATTACATCGCCAAAATAATAAGATATGAGCGTCCTGACGCCCTTGTTCCCGGCCTTGGAGGCCAGACAGGCCTTAACCTGGCCGTTCAGCTGGCTAAGAAAGGTATTCTGGAAGAATGCGGCGTAGAGATTCTTGGAACAGACTTTACCGATATTGAGAAGGCAGAAGACCGTGAGCTCTTCAAGGAACTTTGCATTTCCATAGATGAACCGGTGATTCCGTCTGAAATATGCTACAGCGTAGAAGAGGGGGTTGCTGCGGCAGCAAAAATTGGCTATCCTGTTATTCTTCGTCCGGCTTTCACCCTTGGAGGAACAGGAGGCGGCTTCGCATACAATGAAGAAGAACTCCGCGACATGATGCGTAACGCCCTCTTCCTCTCCCCTGTTCATGAGGTTCTCGTTGAGAAGAGCATCAAGGGCTACAAGGAGATTGAGTTTGAGGTAATGCGTGACCATAACGACACGGCTATTTCCATCTGCTCAATGGAGAATGTAGACCCTGTGGGCATCCACACCGGTGATTCAATGGTTGTAGCTCCGGCCCAGACCCTCACGGACAAAGAATTTGAAATGCTGCGTTCCAGTGCGCTCAAGCTTATCCGCGCACTGCACATTGAGGGAGGTTGCAACGTCCAGTTCGCCCTTGACCCGCTCTCATTCAAATATTACATAATTGAGGTTAATCCCCGAGTCTCACGTTCATCGGCCCTTGCATCAAAGGCCAGCGGCTTCCCTATTGCCCGCGTAACAGCAAAAATAGCCGTAGGACTTACTCTGGATGAGATTATCATAGCCGGCTCCCCTGCATGCACCGAGCCTGCAATAGACTATGTTGTTACCAAGGTGGCCCGCTTCCCCTTTGATAAATTCAGCGAGGCGTCAAATGAACTTGGCACACAGATGAAGGCTACCGGTGAAGTCATGAGCATCGGCCGCACCCTTGAAGAAAGTATTCTTAAGGCGATGCGTTCACTTGAAAGCGGATGCTGCCACCTTCATAAGAAGAAATTTGACGATTGGACCCAGGAGCAGCTTCTTGACTACATCAGCACGCCTACGGACGACCGCTACCATGCAATTGCCCAGCTGCTTCGCCTTAGGATTGACCTGTCCCGAATCTATGACAGGACCAAGATTGACATGCTCTTCCTTGAGAAGATTTACAATATTGTAAGGATGGAGCGCCTTGTGAAGGCCACTCCGGGGGACCTTGGAGTGCTGTCAGAAGCCAAAAGGATGGGCTTCGGAGACAAATTCATCGGCCAGCTTTGGGGCCGTTCAGAGGCCGATATCATCCGCCTCCGCTTTGCCAACAACATCGTCCCTGTTTACAAGATGATTGATTCCTGCGCAGGTGAACATGATACTTATGTTCCTTACTTCTATTCTACTTATGAGCAGGAGAATGAGTCCCGCAGGAGCGTGAACAAGAAGATTCTGGTCCTTGGTTCCGGCCCTATCCGCATAGGCCAGGGTGTGGAGTTCGATTATTCTACGGTTCATGCTATATGGGCTATCCGCGAGGCCGGATATGAGGCAATTATCATTAACAATAACCCTGAGACTGTTTCCACTGACTATACTATTTCCGATAAGCTTTATTTTGAGCCGCTTACGACTGAGGATGTTATGAATGTGATTCGTCTGGAGCAGCCTGAGGGCGTGATTGTCACCCTTGGCGGACAGACTGCCATCAACCTGGCAGGTCCTCTTGAGGAGTTCGGAGTTCCGCTTATCGGTACCGGCCTTCAGGCCATCGATAACGCAGAGGACCGCAAGCTCTTTGAGGAGATTATGCGCCGCACCGGCATCCGCCAGCCCAAGGCTCATGCAGTTACAAGCGTGGAAGAGGGCCTTCAGGCCGCCCACGATATTGGTTACCCTGTGCTGGTGCGTCCGAGCTTCGTTCTTGGCGGCCGTGCGATGATGATTGTGGGTAATGACGATACTCTAAAGCATTATCTTCACAATGCGGTTGAAATCAATGAGAAGTCCCCTGTTCTTGTGGATAAGTACATTATGGGCAAGGAGACTGAGGTTGATGCCATCTGCGACGGTGAGGATGTGTTTATTCCCGCTATCATGGAGCATGTAGAGCGTACTGGTATCCATTCTGGAGACAGTATAAGTGTCTATCCTTCATTTAGTTTGAGTCAGAAGGTCAAGCAGGAGATTATTGACGATACGGTTAAGCTGGGTAAGGAAATCGGCATCATCGGCCTTTATAATATTCAGTTTATCGTTGACAGCAATGACGATGTTTATGTGATTGAGGTTAATCCTCGTTCTTCGCGTACGGTGCCGTTTATTTCCAAGTCTACGGGTATTCCGATGGCGAAGATTGCTACGCGTGTTATGCTTGGGCATTCGCTTAAGGAGCAGGGAATAAACGAGGTTTATTTCCCTGAGCGCAAACGGCATTTTGTGAAGACGCCGGCTTTCTCTTTCGGTAAGATTAAGGGTATCGATACTTACCTTTCTCCAGAGATGAAGTCTACGGGTGAGGCTATCGGTTACGATAATTCTCTTACAAGGGCTTTATATAAGTCTCTCCAGGCTTCTGGTATGGATGTAAAGCCTTATGGTACAATTCTTTGCACTATTGCCAATAAGGATAAGCAAGAGGCTCTTCCGCTTATCAGGAGGTTCTATAATCTGGGCTTTAATATTGAGGCCACGAAGGGTACGGCGGCTTTCCTGAAGGAGAATGGTATAAGGACTAAGAGTCTCAGGAAGTTATCTGAGGGAAGTGATGAGATTTGCCAGGCGCTTCGCAAGGGGCATGTTTCTTATGTTATCAATACTATCGACTTGAATCAGAAGAGTAGTCATTTGGATGGTTATGAGATAAGGCGGACGGCGGTGGAGAATAATGTGACGATTTTTACGGCGCTTGAGACGGTTCGGGTTCTTCTTGATGTGTTGGAGGAGATTACTCTTGGTATTTCAACTATTGATGAGGAGTATAAATGATTAAGCAGCAGTTTAAAATAGTTGAGAATCAGGTAGTTGCATTCAAGACTTACAGGTTAGTGTTGGAGTGTGCGCCTTTGTCATTTCGACCGAGCGATAGCCCTTTGTCATTTCGACCGAGCGATAGCCCTTTGTCATTTCGACCGAGCGGAGCGAGTGGAGAAATCTCCACCGGGGAGTTTGTGAATCTGGAGATTCCGGGGTATTATTTAAGAAGGCCGATTTCGATTTGCGATGCTGAAGGTGGAAAGCTTACGCTGTTCTATAAGACGGTGGGTGCCGGGACGAAGGCTTTGTCAACTATGCCGGTTGGTTCTGAAATTGACGTTCTGACGGGCCTCGGACGGGGTTTTGATGCCGATGCCTGCAAGAATGAGGCTCTCTTGGTTGCCGGCGGCCTTGGCGCG
Organism: Bacteroidales bacterium; assembly: GCA_017459075.1. Taxonomy (GTDB): domain Bacteria; phylum Bacteroidota; class Bacteroidia; order Bacteroidales; family UBA932; genus Cryptobacteroides. Next base: position 34,213 of record JAFUDQ010000025.1, on the reverse strand, counting down.
GCTCCCCTCTTCCTGCTTTGCAAAAAGCTCAAGGCGCAAGGTAAGAAGGTAACAGCGATACTGGGCTTCAATAAGGCTGACGAGATTGTTTTGGAAGAGGATTTCCGGTCTCTTTGCGACGGTTTTGCAATTGCTACCATGGACGGCTCCGCCGGCATTAAAGGACTGGTGACCGATGCAATATCGGCCTTACAGCCGTCCTGGGACTATTTTTACACCTGCGGGCCGATGGTTATGATGCGGGCGGTTTGTTCTGCACTCGAAGGTCCGGGAGAGGCCAGCCTTGAGGAAAGGATGGGCTGCGGAGCAGGATTCTGCTACTGTTGCAGTATTCAGACAACCGGCGGCCCGAGACGGGTTTGTAAAGATGGTCCGGTTTTCAAGAAGGAGGATATAATATGGTAAAAGACCTTTCTGTAAACCTTTGCGGGATTACCCTTAAGAACCCGGTAATCCCCGCCAGCGGTACTTTCGGTTTCGGGCTGGAGCTTGGTGACAGCTTTGACCTGAATGTTCTTGGAGGTATTTCCCTTAAAGGCACCACCTTGGAGCCCCGCTACGGGAATCCTACCCCAAGGGTTGCCGAGTGCGCCTCCGGAATGATTAATTCAGTAGGCCTGCAAAACCCTGGTATTGAGGCGCTTGTAACGGATAAAGTGCCTCGTTTAAGGGATATTTACGACGGCTGCATAATTGCGAATATCAGCGGCTTTTCCATTGATGAATACCGTACCTGCTGTGCAAAGGCCGATGCCTGCGAGGGTATAGACATAATTGAGGTCAACATTTCCTGTCCTAATGTTCATGGAGGAGGACTGGCCTTCGGAACCAGCCCGGAAGCAGCGGCCGAGGTCACAAAAGCGGCCCGTGAAGTATCCAGGAAACCGCTTTTTATAAAACTCAGCCCTAACGTTACCGATATTGTTTCCATCGCAAGGGCCTGCGAGGATGCTGGGGCGGACGGCCTTACCCTTGTAAACACCTTCCTTGGTATGAGGATTGACCTTGCCAAGAGGACGCCGGTCCTGGCCAACAAAATGGGCGGTTTTTCAGGAAAAGCCATCTTCCCAATCGCCCTAAGGATGGTTTATCAGGTGGCGCATGCATGCAAGATTCCGGTAATGGGCTGCGGAGGTGTTTCCTGTGCCGATGATGTCATTGAAATGATGATGGCTGGTGCCACTGCTGTTCAGGTTGGGGCGGAGAATCTGCGTAATCCCTTCGCATGTCCGGAGATTGTATCGGCCCTCCCGGAAACCATGCAAAGACTTGGAATTCAGAATCTTAAAAGTATAATTGGCATTGTATGAAAAGAGATGTTATCATAGCCTGTGATTTTGCCGGTAAGGAGGCTGCCATGGATTTTCTGAGGAAGTTTCCTGCCGGAGAGAAGCCTTTTGTAAAAATCGGCATGGAGCTTTTCTATGCCGCCGGCCCCGATATTGTGCGGGAACTTAAGGCTGCCGGCCACAGGATTTTCCTTGACCTTAAACTTCATGATATCCCAAATACTGTTAAAAAGGCGATGGCTGTACTCTCCGGCCTTGATATTGACATGGTTAATGTTCATGCCGGTGGCGGGGTTGCGATGATGAGGGCTGCGATTGAGGGGCTTACCAGGCCCGATGGCAGCAGGCCGCTTTGCATTGCGGTTACGCAGCTTACGTCGACATCGTCGCAAATGCTTGAAGAAGAATTGCTTATAAAGGCCGGGATGGAAGAGACTATCGTCAGTTATGCCAAAAATGCTAAGGCTGCGGGCCTGGATGGGGTTGTTTGTTCGCCACGCGAGGCCGGGCTTGTGAAGGGGGCCTGCGGTGGGGATTTTATTACTGTTACTCCGGGGATTCGTTTTGCCGATGCCGCTAAGGATGATCAGGTTCGTATTACGACTCCGGCTCAGGCTCGCGTGTTGGGGTCTGACTTTATTGTCGTTGGCCGCCCCATTACCGCTGCTACCGACCCTGTCGATTCTTATCATCGTTGTATCAAGGATTTTGTCATATGATAACGTATAACCTGTATCCATTCCAAAACCTTCGCACTTCGTGCTCATCCCACCATCGGCTAATGCCGATGGTCCCCCCGTTCACGTGGTCACGGGCGACCACGGGTTTTGGAATAGACACAGGTTATACCGAATATTAATAACCGATTAATTATGGAAAGAGAAATAGCACACGAACTATTGTCTATCGGGGCAGTGTTTTTAAGGCCGGAAGAGCCGTTTACATGGGCCAGCGGAATCAAAAGCCCGATTTACTGCGACAACCGCCTGATACTCTCCTCCCCTTCCGCCAGGGATAAGGTAGAAGCCGGACTGGCCGAGCTTGTAAAGAAATATCACCCTGACTGTCAGATGCTTATGGGAACGTCCACTGCGGGAATAGCCCATGCGGCATTGACGGCAAACATACTGAATATGCCCATGGGTTATGTGCGCTCAGAAGCCAAAACCCATGGCCGTACCAACCGAATAGAAGGCAAAATGGAGCCGGGGACAAAGGTCGTCGTAATAGAAGACCTGATTTCCACCGGAGGCAGCGCAATAGAAGTTGTGCAGGCTTTACGCGAAGCAGGTGCACAAGTTTTGGGAATAATCAGTATCTTTACATACGGAATACAAAAGGGACTTGACCGCCTGGCAGAAGCCGGTATCGTCAACCACTCCCTAAGTAACCTTGACACACTTGTGGAAGTTGCAGCGCAGGAAGGCTACATCGGCCCACAGTGGAAAGAAAAAATCATTGCATTCAGAAACAGTTTGTAATATGAAACATTTAATAGACCCAATGGACCTTAGCAAGGTTGAAATTGACGAAATCCTGGCCCTTGCCCAGGACATCATCGGCAACCGGGAAAAGTATCAGGACGTAATGGCCCACAAGAAGCTGGCCACCCTGTTCTATGAGCCCAGCACACGCACAAGACTCAGTTTCACCTCTGCGATGATGGAACTCGGCGGCAACGTCCTTGGCTTTGCCGACGCAAGAAGCAGCTCCGTAAGCAAAGGCGAAACGGTGCAGGACACCGTTCGCGTCGTGGGTTGTTTTGCCGATGTCATTGCAATGCGCCACCACATTGAAGGCGCACAGCTATATGCCTCTGAAGTGTCCAAAGTGCCTATTATCAACGCCGGCGACGGCTCCCACAGCCATCCCACACAGACGCTCACTGACCTTCTGACTATTACCCGCGAACTCGGGCACATTGACGGCATAACCATCGGTTTTTGCGGAGACCTCAAATTCGGCCGCACCGTTCATTCCCTCATAAAGGCCCTGTCAAGATACAAAGACGTAAAAGTTGTGCTTATAGCTCCCGACGAACTTAAGCTGCCGGACTATATCAAACAGGATGTCTGCGACCGCCTTGGCATTAGTTATAAAGAGGTTAAAACGATGGAGGAGGTAATGCCGGAACTGGATGTTCTTTACATGACCAGGGTTCAGCAGGAGCGCTTCCTTGACATGGACGAATTCGACAGGGTCAAAGATAGCTTCGTCCTTGACAGCAAGAAGATGTCACTTGCAAAAGACAAAATGGCAGTCCTTCACCCGCTGCCACGCGTCAATGAAATACTGACAGAGGTCGATGCTGACCCGAGGGCGGCATACTTCCGTCAGGTAGAAAACGGAAAGTTTGTGCGCATGGCCTTGATTTACAAGCTGTTGGAATGGAAAGACAAGGCAGGCGGCACTGCTTCACAGTGCATTGAAGCAGCATCAGAGCCTTCACTCTCCGGCCTTCGCTGCACAAATCCGAAATGTATTTGCAACAATGAAAACGCTCCGGCACGTTTTGTGCGCACAAGCGGTGGCACCCTGAGATGCTATTATTGCGACTCAAAAATCAAATAACATAAATTTATGAAAAAGTACATGACTATTATGATGTCACTTCTTACACTGGCAGCCTGCGGTCCCAAGAATCACGCACCTGCCCTGGATTTGACAGACTTGGACACAACTGTAAGCCCAAAGGTAGACTTCTACCGCTATTCAACCGGCGGCTGGCAGGACAAGAATCCTCTGAAACCCGAATTCTCACGCTTCGGCAGTTTTGACGTTATTGCAGAGACAACCCGCGAGAACCTGAACGCCCTCTTTGAGAGCATGACAAAAATGGATGCCAAGAAGGGAACCGTAGAGCAGAAGATTTCCGACCTTTACAAAATGGCTCTTGACTCCGCAACAAGGAACGAGCTGGGTGCAGCTCCTATCTTCCCTTATATAGCTGAGATTCAGGCAGTTGACAGCAAAGACGCTCTTGCCACCCTACTTGGCAAACTCAACCTTTACGGAGAAGGCGGTTTCTTTGGCGCAGGTGTAGAAGCAGACCTTACAAACAGCGACAACCAGGTTCTCTACCTTGGCCAGGGCGGCCTTGGAATGGGAGACCGTGACTACTATTTGAAGCCTGAAAACCAGGCCCTCTTTGAAGGCTATCAGGCTTACCTTGAGAAAGTTCTTACCCTGGCAGGTCTTGAGAATGCCAAGGAAATCGCAGCACAAGATGTGACTGTAGAAAATGCCATGGCAAAGATTTTCTGGTCTCGTGAGCAGAACCGTAACATGCAGGCTATCTATAATCCTATGTCCAGCGAAGAAATATTCTCCCGCTGGCCCGGCCTGCGCTTTGACAAGGTATGTGAAGCAGCCGGCATCGCCCCTCAGGAGAAAGTGATTGTAGAGCAGCCTTCTTACTTTGACGGACTTTCCGCCCTTCTTGAAAACACCAGCCTGGAGACCCTTAAGGCCTATGTCCTTGCCCAGTTCGTAAGCGGACAGGCAGGTGCCCTTTCTGATGACTTCTACACAGCCCAGTGGGAATTCTTCTCTCACCAGATGGCAGGAACACAGGAGCAGCAGCCCCGCTGGAAGCGCGCCATGAGCGTTCCTAACAGCCTTCTTGGAGAAGCGGTTGGTGAAATGTATGTAAAGCGTTATTTCCCTGAAAGTTCAAAGCAGAAGATGATTACCCTTGTAGAGAATCTTCGCACTGCCCTTGGCCAGCATATCGACGCCCTTGACTGGATGAGCGACACCACTAAGGCAAAGGCCCATGAGAAACTTAACGCCTTCACCGTCAAAATCGGATATCCTGACAAATGGAAAGACTACAGCAGCCTTGACATCAACCCGGAGAACACATATTATGAGAACCTCCGCAATGCAAGCGCCTGGTATGTTGCAGACAACCTCAGCAAGCTTGGAAAGCCCACTGACAAGACCGAGTGGGGCATGACTCCCCAGACCGTCAATGCATACTACAACCCTACCACCAATGAAATTTGCTTCCCTGCCGGTATCCTCCAGAAGCCTTTCTTCGATCCTCATGCCGATGACCCTGTGAACTACGGCGGCATTGGTGTAGTCATCGGCCACGAGATGTCTCACGGCTTTGATGACCAGGGTGCGATGTTTGATGCCTTCGGAAACATGGTAAACTGGTGGACAGCAGAGGATAAGGCCCGCTTCGACGCCCTTGGCGACCGTCTTGCAGCCCAGTTCGATGAGGTAGAGGTTCTCCCCGGCGTACATGCCAACGGACGATACACCCTTGGTGAGAATATCGGTGACCACGGCGGTCTTTCAATTGCATACACAGCTATGGAGAACGCCCTTGCAGGAAAGAATACAGGCCTTGTTGACGGACTCACCCCCGCCCAGCGTTTCTACCTCTCTTATGGTAAAATCTGGGCCCAGAACATTACAGACCAGGAGAAGGCCCGTCTTACCAACCTTGACCCTCACTCTCTTGCCGTTAACCGCGTGAATGTTTCGCTGCGTAACTTCCAGACCTTCTTCGATGCCTTTGACATTAAGGAAGGCGACCCGATGTTCCGTCCCGAATCAGAACGCGTTCACATTTGGTAATTACGTCATTCCCGACCTGTTCGGGAATCTATCCTACATAGGATAACAAATCTGAAAATACCTTTATTCGAATTAACTGAGGATGTTCAAACTCCTCAGTTTTTTCGTGCACCCACATTACGCTCGATGGGATATGAATTCCCCATCCGCCTAATTCAAGCACCGGTGCGATATCTGATTTAAATGAATTGCCTACCATTGCGAGGCTTCCCGGCCCGATGCCCTCAAGCTCACAGAGCTGCAAATACTCTTTGCAGGATTTGTCCGATGTTATCATAACCCTGTCAAAACAGCCTGCCAGGCCGCTCCGCTCAAGTTTATGCTCCTGGTCAAGCAAATCGCCCTTGGTAAGAAGAACCATCCGATAGCGCCTTAGGGCGCGAATGGCCTCAAGGGTTTCCCTGACCCCAGGAAGGGGTGTTGCAGGATTTCGCATGATTTCCCTTCCGGCTGCAATGATTTCTCCCACCATAGAGCCGGTAAGGGCGTCCCCGGCAAGGGCCACTGAGGTCTCCAGGACAGATATAAGATACGGTTTTGCGCCAAAGCCCAGCTCCTTCATATTGGCAGCTTCGGTCTCATACAACTTGTCAGAAAGCTCTTCCAGGGTGCCGTAATCAGACATTACAGCAGCCCATTTACGTTCAGCCTCACGGAACAAAGTCTCATTGTTCCACAAAGTATCATCGGCATCAAAAGCCAGTACGCTTACATTCTCCAACATAACCTATTGAGTATTACAGGACCAAGGTACGATAAAAAATCCGGACACGCAAAAATCAAAAAAAATTTGAAAAAAACGTCATTTCTGCTTAATTTTGTAACCCGTATTAAAATCAGGAACTATGAAATACGGGAAAATCGGATTCGACAACGAAAAATACCTTAAAATTCAATCAGAACACATCAAAGAGCGAATCACCAAGTTCGGTGACAAGCTTTACATGGAATTCGGCGGCAAATTATTCGATGATTATCACGCTTCGCGCGTGCTCCCCGGCTTTGAACCGGACAGCAAGCTTAAGATGCTCATGCAGCTTAAGGACGATGCAGAAATAATTATCGTAATCAGCGCCGTAGACATCCAGAAGAACAAGGTCAGAAGCGACCTTGGAATCACTTACGACATGGATGTACTGCGCCTGAGGGACGAATTCCAGGCAAGGGACCTTAAAGTAAACAGCGTGGTAATCACCCATTACAACGGACAGTCCAGCGCAGAGGCTTATCGCAAGCGCCTGGAAAACATGGGCATAACGGTTTATTATCACCATACCATAGAAGGCTATCCTAACAATGTAGCCCTGATTGACTCTGAAGATGGCTTCGGTAAAAACGACTATGTAGAAACAACCCGTCCCCTCGTAGTTGTAACGGCTCCGGGGCCCGGCAGCGGAAAAATGGCCGTTTGCCTTAGCCAGCTTTACCAGGAGAACAAGCGCGGCATAAAGGCCGGATACGCCAAATTCGAGACCTTCCCTATCTGGAACCTTTCCCTGACTCATCCGGTAAACATTGCATACGAGGCCGCTACGGCTGATTTGGACGATGTCAACATGATTGACCCCTTCCATCTTGACGCCTACGGGCAGACTGCGGTCAACTACAACAGGGACATTGACATCTTCCCTGTGATGAACGCCCTTTTTGACGATATCTACGGAGAAAATCCTTATAAATCCCCTACCGACATGGGTGTAAACATGGCAGGCTATTGCATTTGCGATGACGATGTCTGCCGCGAAGCCGGCCAGCAGGAGATTATCCGCCGCTATTACACGGCCCTTTGCAATTTTGCAGACGGCAAGGCGACTGAGGCTGAGGTTAACAAGATTTCCCTCCTTATGAAGAGAGCGAAAATCACAACAGCAGACCGCAAAGCCACTGTCGCAGCGAAAGAAAGACTTGAAAAGAGCGGAGTGGCCACTGCAGCCATTGAGCTTCCGGACGGGGCAATTATCAGCGCAGAGACCAGTCCCCTGCTGGGTCCCAGCGCGGCCTTGCTGCTTAACGCAACCAAATACCTTGCTGGAATTGCCCATAATGTCAAGCTCATTCCGCAGACAATGATTTCTCCTATCCAGAAGACCAAGGTTACATATCTTCACGGCCACAACCCCCGCCTTCATACAGACGAGGTACTGGTTGCCCTGTCAATGCTAAGCCTGCTGGATGAGAATTGCAAGAATGCCCTTGACCAACTTCCCAAGCTCGCCGGAGCCCAGGTTCATTCCACGGTAATGCTAAGCGAAGTAGACCGCAAGACCTTCAACAAACTTGGTATTGGACTGACCTGCGATCCTATCAAGAAAATAAAGCAGTGCTAATATTTCATATTGGCGGTCTGGTAACAGGCCTGAGCCTCACGCAGAAGAGCCTCCTGAATAGTTTCAAGGGGCTTTTCTTCATGTTCCCAGCCCTCCGTACTGGTCACTGAGAATTGCTGGACCTTGCGAACGGGTGAAAGCACCGTCAGGACACCATCGGCATAGTATCCCAAATCCTGATATGTCGCCATAAAGGCCCTTTCCCTAAAGTCATCGGCAAAAATATCCTGGCCGTAGAAGGGGGACTTGTATGAAAAATGCAGCATGGACAGAAGCGTAGGCATCACGTCAATCTGTGAACAAGTCTTCTCTACAAACTGCGGCTGGATGAAACCGGGAGCGTAGATAAGGGCCGGAATGTGATATCCGTCAATCGGCAGCGAAGTTTTTCCTGCGGAGGATGCACAGTGGTCGGCAATAACGATGAAGACGGTTTCACCGAACCAGGGCTTCCCAGAAGCATCGGCAATAAACTTCCCTATCGCCCAGTCAGTGTATTTGACAGCCGCTTTACGGCTCATGGGATTGCCGTCATATTCAATCCTATTCTCAGGATACGTATAAGGGCGGTGGTTGGATATCGTCATAATCTGGGCGAAGAAATGCTCTCCGGCAGCCCAGGAAGCATCAAACCGCTTGATAGCCTCACGGTATGAATCTTCATCGGAAGTGCCCCAGATGTTTGAAAAGACGATGGAGTCCTTGTCATAAGTTCCCTTGTCTGCGACATCGTACCCGCATTTGCTGTAGAAGCTGCCCATATTGTCAAAGTAGCTGTCGCCTCCGTAGATGAAGGTGGTCCTGTACCCATAGCTGCGGAAGACGTCTCCGATTGAGTAGAAGCCATCAGCCTCTGGGCGCTTCACAAGGCTCTCGCCGGAAGATGGTGGAAGGCTCAGGGTAAGTGCCTCCAGGCCGCGTACAGTACGGTTTCCGGTAGCATACAGATTGTCAAAGACAAGGCTCTTACCCATAAGGGAATCAAGGTTTGGAGTAATCTGCGACTCGTTTCCATATCTTGTAAGGAAGTCTGCACTAAGGCTTTCCACGGTAATAAGGACTACGTTCTTAAGTATTGGCTGAAGGCTGTCCGCCACCTCATGAATTCCGTCCTCTCCCTGCTTGCAGAGCTGCTGCTTGATGCTTTCAGCCTCCTGCTCCGGGAGCATGGCATAGAACTGCTCGTAGTCAAGTTCGTTTGACACGAATGCCTCCAGGAAATCCCAGCAGCCGTTCTGGTGAATCTGTGTGGCAAACATATTGTCGCTTCCGAAGTGGCGATATCCATGATGCAGCCATTTGTAGCCTGCGAAGCAGCAGAGTACCATGACTGCCAGGCTGATGCCCCATTTCTTCCAGCTTTCCATGCCGCAGTCCCTGAGATCTTTGCCACGGACAAAGAGCCAGCAAATGCTTCCGGCTACTGCCAGCATCGCCAGTACCATCCACACAATAGGATAAGATTCCACTATATTGCCGATGACTTCATTGGTGTAGACCAAATAGTCTACGGCTATGAAATTGAACCTTACTCCGAACTCGCTCCAGAACACAACTTCACTGAAGGCGATGGTTATGGTGCAGCTGAGGTAAAGCATCATGAAGAGGAAAATGGCAATGTAGCGCCACCATTTGCGTACTTTAGGTACGAATAGCTTTATGGTAAAGCATGCTGTCAGGAACAACAGGACGCCGTTTACTATCCTTGGAAGCGGGCCACCGTACTCGTCAGTAATATCGTTGAAGAAGACAATATAGAAGGTAAGCAGCACCAGAAGCCCCCAGAAAATGTATCCGAATGGCTTTTTGTATTTATCGTCATTAAGGAAGGTATAGAAAATGAAGGCCGGCACAAGGGCGATGGAGCAAAAGGCAACATCGTTCAGAAAGCCCAATACCACTATCTTAATCCAATCCCAGAAGCCCCAGTCCACAACCGTCATAGGGTGAAGAATGAGCGCAATTCGGATGATAAAACCGAGAATCAGGGTGAGAATCACGAAGCGCGGTGCAAAAAAAGCGAACCAGTCTTTAACCTTTACCATATATTATATAGTTTAGAAATGTGCGCAAAAGTAAGAAAAAGTAATGAAGATTCTTATAATTTGACTAAATTTGTTTGATGTTTTAAAACCATTATCATGACAAGGATTTTTGTTAACGGAAAAGTAATCTTCCCCGGTGAAATAAGGGAAGGTTTGGCTGTGGTCTGCACAGACGGTGTTATAACAGATATTCTTCCCGCTGCCCAGCTGGGAGAAAATGTAGAAACAATTGACGTTGGAGGCAATTATCTGTCACCCGGTTTTGTAGATATCCACGTTCATGGCGGCGGAGGCTACGGTTTCATGGACGGTACCCCTGAGGCTATTGACGGAGCTGCCCGCTTCCATCTGGCCCATGGTACAACCTCCATTATTCCTACTACGCTGACAAGTTCCGACGAAGACCTTTACATGGTATTTGACGCTTTCAGGCAGGTTAAAAGCACGAGCCCGGCTTATTCCCTGCTGGGACTGCACCTGGAAGGTCCCTTCCTTAATCCCGTAAAATGCGGCGGACAGGACCCTAACTACCTGTCTGTTCCGGATTTGAAAAGGGCTTCCGAAATCCTTGCACATTCCAGTGACATAGTCCGCTGGAGCATAGCACCTGAACTTGAAGGCGCCCTTGACCTTGGAAAGATGCTGTCAAACAAGGGAATCGTTTGTTCCGTTGCCCACACCGCTGCATCATTTGACCAGGTAGAAGCTGCAATGTTCGCCGGATTCTCCCTTATGACCCACTTCTATTCTGCAATGTCTGCCTGCTTCAAAGTTGGATGCTACCGCGTTGCAGGCGCCGTAGAAGCCGGTTATCTGCTTGACGGACTGTCAGTTGAAATGATTGCAGACGGAAAGCATCTGCCGAAGGAGATTCTTCGGATGGTATGGAAATTCAAGGGTGCTGACAGGGCTGCTCTATGCACGGACGCCCTTTCTACCGCCGGTCTCCCGGAAGGCACCATTTTCTACAACGGCCGCCCGCCTCACGGAGCAAAATCCATAATTGACGACGGTGTAGGCAAACTTCTTGACTACTCCGCCCTTGCAGGCAGCATGGCAACATCAGACCGCCTTGTGCGCGTGATGTACAAAGAAGCCCTTGTACCTCTGCCGGACGCCGTTGAAATGATGTCCCTCTCCCCTGCCAAGATGGTTAAAGCCCATCACAAAGGCTCCATCCGCATAGGCAAGGATGCAGACTTCGTGGTATTTGACGACAATATCAACGTAAAGGCGGTTTATACCGCCGGAGAGCTTTACACCGGCGGCTTTACACTGAAGCCGGTTACGCTATAAAGAGAAGTTCCCGGTATTTGGGCAGCGGCCAGAGGTCGTTGTCTACGAGTTCTTCCAACTTATCTATAGGTTTGCGGATTTCCGGAAGGGAGTCCGCAATTTTGCTATAGCAGCGTGCCCTCTCATAAGCATCGTCAATGACATTTGCCTCCTTACGGGCCTCCGTCATTGCATCCACCTTTTCCCTGATTTCCTTTATACAGGCCGATATCTCCCTGATTGCCTCAATTTCAGAATTGCAGACTGATGCCCAATCTTCCGGGAATACTGTTTTGGCCGATGTCACTGTTTGCAGAAGCCTCTGCTTGTACTCAAGGGCGGCGGGAATTATATGATTTATAGCCATCCTGCCCATCACGCGGGCCTCTATCTGCACCTTCTTGATATATGTAACCCACTTTACTTCGTTGCGGGCATGCAGTTCAGGTTCCGTATAAACGCCGGCTTCAGTGAACATTTCTACGGCCGGGGCCGATGTGAAAGAAGCAATCATTTCAGGTACGGAGGTGGTTGTGTCAAGCCCCCTTCTGACAGCCTCCTGGTGCCATTCTTCTGAATATCCGTTGCCGTCAAAGCAAACTACGTCAATTACAGAGGCGATGATTGGCTTAAGGGTATCCATAACAGCCACATTAAGGCTCTTTCCCTTCGCTATCTCTTTGTCAAGGGCCTTCTTGAATGAAACCAGCTGCTGGGCGACTGCTGCATTAAGCGTAGTAACAGCTCCGGCGCAGTTAGCGCTTGAGCCAACGGCCCTGAACTCGAACCTGTTGCCGGTAAAGGCAAAGGGAGAGGTCCTGTTCCTGTCTGTATTGTCTATGAAAATCTCCGGAATCTCCAGTATTCCAAGTTTTTTACCTTTGCGGCCGGCTATTTCAATAGGAGTGTCGGACGGAACAGTAAGCAGCTGCCTTAGCACCTGAGTCATGGTTTTTCCAAGAAAGGCCGACACGATTGCCGGAGGCGCCTCATAGCCGCCAAGGCGGTGGGCGTTTGTAGCGGAGGCGATGCTGCCTTTAAGCACTGAATTGTGCCTCTGAACAGCTGCGAGCACGTTTACAAAGAAGGTTATAAACTGAAGGTTGCCCATTGCATCCTTTCCAGGGGCGAGCAGAGGTGTTCCGGTATCCGTTCCAAGGGACCAGTTGTTATGCTTTCCGGAGCCATTTATTCCGGCGAATGGCTTCTCATGCAGAAGTGCCACGAAGCCATGCTTACGGGCCGTCAGGTTCATAAGGTTCATCAGCATCTGGTTCTGGTCATTTGCCAGATTAGCCTCTCCGTAAATCGGAGCCAGCTCAAACTGATTGGGCGCAGCCTCATTATGACGGGTTTTAACCGGGATTCCAAGTTTGTGCCCCGCAATCTCCAGGTCCCTCATGAAAGCGGCTACGCGCGGGGGAATGGCTCCAAAGTAGTGGTCGTTAAGCTGCTGGCTCTTGGAAGATTCGTGCCCCATAAGGGTACGCCCGGTTATCATAAGGTCAGGCCTTGCAGAGTACAAGTCTTCGTCTACAAGAAAATACTCCTGCTCCCATCCCAGATAGGAATACACCTTGGTTACTTTGGGGTCAAAAAGTTTACAGATTGGGACGGAGGCCTCGCTTACTGCCTTGATAGACTTGATAAGCGGGGTCTTGTAGTCCAGGGCCTCTCCTGTATAAGATATAAATATGGTAGGGATACAAAGGGTATCGTCCTGAATGAATACCGGAGAAGTCGGATCCCAGGCCGTATAACCACGGGCCTCGAATGTAGCCCTGATTCCTCCGTTGGGGAAGGAAGATGCGTCCGGTTCCTGCTGAATAAGACTCTTTCCGTCAAAAGTCTCTATCACTCCCCCGTTGCCGTCGTACTCTATAAGTGAGTCATGCTTTTCCGCGGTTCCGTCCGTAAGAGGCTGGAACCAGTGGGTAACGTGGGTTACATGGTGCTCCAGAGCCCATTTCTTCATTCCGGCAGCAACGCCGTCAGCGGTTTTACGGTCAAGGGGTGCACCATTGTCTATGCAATCCAGTATAGCCGTCAAAGTATTGGCATCCAAGTATTTGCACATCTTTTTCCTGTCAAAGACAAGCTCCCCGAAGTACTCTGAAGGAGGGCACTCGGGGGCCGTGATGTCCAAAGCCTTCTTTGTAAAAGCCTTGTTCACCAGCTGAAAACGGAAAGAATTACTCATTTCTATATATCCTTTGTTATATATGCGCGCATAGCGTTAAGAACGGCTAGCACGGTCACGCCGACATCGGCAAAAACAGCCATCCACATTGTTGCAAGGCCGATTGTGGCCAGCACCAGGACGGCCAGCTTCACAGCTATTGCAAACCATACATTCTCCTTTGCGATGCGAATCGTATGCCGTGCAATTTTTATTGCCGATGCTATCTTGGAAGGCTTGTCGTCCATAAGCACGATGTCTGCGGCTTCTATGGCGGCATCGGAGCCCAGGGCCCCCATCGCTATGCCGACATCGGCCCTTGAAAGCACAGGGGCGTCATTGATACCATCGCCCACAAAGGCCAGAAGGCGGTTTTCGTCATTGGAGAGCAGCTCTTCTACATGGGCGACTTTGCCGGCAGGAAGAAGTTCTGCATAATAATCGTTTATGCCAAGCTTGGCGGCGATGTCTCCGGCAACATCGGCCTTGTCTCCGGTGAGCATGACGGTTTTACGGATTCCGCTGCCATGCAGGCCGGTGATGGCAGCTGCGCTGTCGTCTTTGATTTTATCATTTATGACGATATGGCCGGCATACAGGCCGTCTATTGCAACATGGATGATTGTGCCTTTGCTGTGGCAGTCGTGCCACTGGACGCCGGCTCGGCTCATCAGTTTTGTGTTGCCGACGAAGACTTTATGACCTTCAATTACAGCAGTGATACCTTCGCCTGCAAACTCCTGATATTCACCTGTTTTGCACTGGTCTGTAGCTTCTTCCGGGAAGGCGTCCCTCAGGGCCGCTCCAATAGGATGGGTAGAAAAATGCTCTACGTGTGCGGCAAGGTGAAGTATATGTTCCTTGTCATAAAGCTCCGGATGAACGGCTTCAACGGTGAATTTCCCTTCCGTAAGGGTTCCGGTTTTGTCAAAGACTACGGTCTTTACCTTGGAAAGGGCGTCTATGAAATTGCCTCCCTTGACCAGTATTCCCTGCCTTGAGGCTCCTCCTATTCCGCCGAAGAATGTCAGCGGGACGCTGATAACAAGGGCGCAGGGGCAGGAAACTACAAGGAATATCAGTGCCCGGCTAAGCCACAGGGGGAAGTTGGCGGCGAAGTCGCCTGATACAAGTGGCGGGATAAAGGCCAGGGCAAGGGCTGCGAAAACCACTATCGGCGTGTAAATCCTGGCGAAGCGGGTTATGAAAGCTTCACTGCGGGATTTGCGCTGGGCGGAGTTTTCTACAAGTTCTATGATTTTTGATACGGTGCTTTCTCCGAAGCTCTTGGTTGTGCGCACATAAATTACACCGGAGAGGTTGATGCAGCCGGAGATAACTTCATCACCCACAGTTACTTCCCTGGGCAGGCTCTCCCCTGTCAGGGCTGCCGTGTTAAGGGATGATGTGCCTTCTGTTATGATTCCGTCAAGGGGAATTTTGCCGCCTGCGGTAATCATTATGGTCTCTCCTATCTTTACTTCTTCCGGGGCGATGGTGAGGATTTTTCCGTCACGGAGTACATTTGCGGCATCTGGCCTGATATCCATCAGATGGGCGATGCTTCTGCGGCTCTTGCCCTCGGCATAGCCTTCAAAGAGCTCGCCTACCTGGAAGAAGAGCATTACAAAGACTGCTTCAGGGAACTGGGTTTCGGTGCCGGGCAAGAAGCCTATGCAGAGGGCTCCCATGGTTGCCACTGTCATCAGGAAATGTTCGTTGAAAACGTCTCCGTGGGCGATTCCTTCGGCCGCTTCGTTAAGGGTGTCCCATCCGGCGACAAGGTAAGGGACAAGGTAGACCAGCAACATCTGCCAGGTTTCAAGGTTGCAGTTTTTCTCTATAATTACCGCAGCTGCAAGCAGCAGGGCTGATGTTATTATAATGGTAAGTTGCTTTTTGAGGCTGCCTTCTTCATGGTCATGGTGATGTTCATGATGATGCTCATGTTCATGGTGATGTTCATGGTCATGGTGATGTTCATGGTGGTCATGATGGCAGCATCCGCAGTGTATATGTTCTTCTGACATGGTTCTTATATGGTGTTTCTTAAAAACAGCTCTAAGATACACAAAATCTGTGTATGGTGTTCTGTTTTCTGTTAAAAATACCAATTTATTATGAGGTTGCCACTTGTTTTTTAAATGTTTCGATTACCACACGCGAAAGGACCAAAGTGTTTTGAAAACTTACGCTTCAAAACACTTTGGCTCCTTCGCTTCGCAAGGCCAACGCACACTTGTCTTTTTAGTAGAATGTTTTTAAATTTGTGATTTGTAAACATTTGGGTAAAAAGATTCGGGAAATGAAGCATTATTTGAAAACATTGGAGGAAAGTACCAGAAACTGCTGGGAAAGGCCTTCACTCTGTGATTTCGGAGGAGAAAAATACAACTACGCAAGAGTAGCAACCCTGGTGGAACAAATGCACCTCGCATTCGGCAGCATCGGCATAAAGAAAGGAGAAAAGATAGCAATCTGCGCCAGGAACTCCGCAAGGTGGGCCATAGCATTCTGGTCTTCAAATACTTACGAAGCAGTCACCGTCCCCATTCTGGCAGACTTCACCCCCGCAAGCATAACAAACATCACAGACCATTCAGACAGCGTGCTCCTATTTACCGATGCCGACATCTGGAAGAATCTGGAGCCTGCGAAGCTTCCGAAACTTAAAGCTGCCGTCTGCGTAAAAGACTTCTCCCTGCTTTATTCCGCCGATGATGACATCGCCCGCGAATACAATTCAAAGGAAGAACTCTTCGACAGCAAATATCCCGAAGGCCTCAGGCCCGGAGACATCCACTACCCCACCGGGAATATGGACGACGTTGCCATAATCAATTATACATCAGGCACAACCAGTGATCCGAAGGGCGTGATGCTCACCTATAAAGCCATCAGCGACATCGACGCCTTCTCAAACCGCCGCTTCCCGAATACGCCGGACGATACGATGGTTTCCATGCTGCCGCTCGCACACATGTACGGACTTGCAATTGAATTCATCCATCCGAATGTAGACGGCGTATCAGTCACCTTCCTTGGCAAGACACCGACACCATCGACCCTTCTTAAGGCGATGGCGGAAGTAAAACCGTATATGGTTGTTACCGTGCCGCTGGTGATGGAGAAGATTTATAAGAAGTCCCTGAAGCCTGCAATGGAAAAGGGCGTAATGAAAGTACTGCTTTCTATACCAGGAGTCAACAATTTGATTTACAAAAAGATAAGGGATAAGCTTGTTACCTCCTTCGGAGGCAGGGTGCAGAGTTTTATCATGGGAGGAGCGGCTCTGAATCCGGAGGTTGAAAGATGCTTCAAAAAGATAAAGCTTCCTTATACCGTAGGCTATGGAATGACCGAGGCCTGTCCCCTTCTCTGTTATGAAGATTGGAGGGCTTTTGTTCCCGGCTCCTGCGGAAAACCTGTTCACGATGTAAGGATAGATTCGTCAGACCCCGTAAATGTTCCGGGAGAAATCCAGGCCCGCGGAGACAACATTACCGTAGGCTATTATAAGAATCCGGAGGCGAATGAGGCATCGGTTACGGAAGACGGATGGTTCCGCACCGGCGACCTTGGCGTAATGGATAAGGAAGGGAATGTATTCATCCGCGGCCGAATCAAGAATATGTTCCTCTCTGCCAGCGGACAGAACATTTATCCTGAAGAGATAGAAGCTGTAGCCATGTATATAGATGGTGTGGCGGAGTGCCTTGCCGTTGAAAGGGATGGTAAGATTGTGCTTCTGGTTTATCCGGATGCCGATTTTTACAGGGCCCTTGCTCCTGAGGACAAAGCCGCCTGGCCGGAAAAACTCCGCGCTGCTGCCAACAGGCTGCTCCCCTCTTACAGCCAGCTTTACAAAGTAGAACTCCGCACGGAGCCTTTTGAGAAGACTCCCAAAATGAGCATCCGTCGCTTCCTGTACAAATAATTTTAGCCGAATCTTTTGATATTCAAGCCGTTTTGGTTTGGGATTCCAGCCGTTCAAGTTTTTGGTTAGTTTTTTGCTCCAAAAGCCGCGAAAAATTAACCAAAAATTTGTTCATAATGTTATTGCATATAACTTCAGGAATGATTACTTTTGTAGATGGAAAATGCGGATAAATATGCAATATAGTTTAGAACTTAAGGCAAAAGTATCTCTTATGGGCCAGCTAAAGCACGCTGACAACCCCCACCAACCGTCGGGGCCATCCGCAACAACGCTCCTGCAAAATACAAACCTATAAAACCAAAAATATTATGAAAAAAGAAAAATTGGCCTACAAGGCCCCAACCTCTGAAGCCTTCGTGATACGATTCGAAGGCACTCTATGTCAAAGTCCAGGTGGGAAACGTGATTTGGACATAAATATGACTGATGGTAGAGACGAATACGGAGATGAAATTGATTTGTAACGGGAGGATTGAAAGATGAAAAACATCAAGAAATTATTTATACAATGTACCCTTGCAGCTTTGTTTGGGGTATTTTGTTCATTTACAGCGCGGGGAGAAGAAAAGACAATCACCCTGGATTATAATTCATTCGGTTTAACAACTTCTTATGCTAACAAAACCGCGACAGTAAGTAAAATAGGTTTTACTGTTGATCAGGGATATAAGGGTTCAGGAAATACGATTCAAATGAACAGTTCGAAAGGTAGTGGTATTCTCTATAATACAACTGCTATTTCTGGATTAAAATCAATCACCATCAATGTCTCAAGTGGAAGTAAAACATATACAGTAACTACTGGCACTTCAGAGAAACCTACTACGAATAGTCAAACAGGTACTTCTACAAATACATATAATGCAAAAAGTGGAGATACATACTTTCAATTGAAGGTTTCTGGAGCAAGCTTTTTTTCTTCAATTGTAATCACTTATGAGGAAAGTTCTACTCCTACTTGTGCAGCCCCTACTTTCTCGCCAGCCGCAGGTACATACACTTCTGCTCAGAACGTGTCAATCACAACAGAAACAGAGGGAGCAACTATCTATTACACCACTGATGGAACCGACCCGACAACCAATAGTAGCGTTTACTCCTCTGCCATTCCTGTTAGTTCTACCACAACTATTAAGGCAATCGCCACCAAGGTTGAATATGAAAATAGCACAGTTGCTTCCGCAACTTACACAATCGTTTCTCTTGACCATGCAGGTACTGAAGCAGACCCGTACACTGTGGCAGATGCTCGCGTGGCAATTGATGCCGGAACTGGTATTACTGGCGTCTATGCTAAAGGTATTGTTTCAGAAATCGTAACAGCATACAGTTCTCAGTACAGCAACATTTCTTACAATATCATCGACGAAGGTGGTAGTGATGTACTACAGGTTTTCCGTGGCAGATGCAATGATGAGGATATCATTCGTGCTGGAGACATCGTTGTGGTATCTGGCGATCTAACAAAGTATAATTCAAACTATCAATTCGCCGCGCGGAGTACGCTAACAAGCCTTAAATTAGTTGCTCCTACCTTCTCTCCGGCTGCCGGTGAAGTTACCTCGGGAACAGAAGTAACAATCAGTGACCTTCATACCGGTGCTGATATCTATTATACCACAAACGGTACGGAACCGACTTCTTCGAGCACTCTTTATACTGCCCCCGTTTCCATCACCTCGGTCACTACACTTAAGGCAATTGCTGTTAAAGACGGTTATACCACCAGCAATGTTTCCACCGCTGCTTATACCATCAATGTGACTCCAACGGTCACTGTAGGCTCCAACTCAATCGAGGCTCCTGCAGCCGGTGTTGACGGTACGATAACCGTAACATACGATAATATTACGACAGTGGTAGCAGATGTTGCATTCTACGAGTCAGACGGTATCACCCCTGCCAACTATGGCTGGATTGAAGCTGAAATTAATAACGATAACAATCTGGACTATGTGATTGATGCAAACGACAATGCCGAAGCACGTACTGCTTACCTTAAAGTATATGCACTAGATAATGAGTCCAACGAAGTATACTCAGAGCTAATTACTTTCACTCAGGCAGGATATGTTGTTGATTATGCTACTCTTCCGTTCACCTTCGATAATGGAAAGAATTCAATATCTTCAACTACTGGTCTGACTGAAAATGGACTGGGTAATGACTATGGCAGCAGCCCTTATTTGAAATTTGACAATACAGGGGATTACCTTATTCTCAAAATAAATGAAACTCCAGGAATTCTTTCTTTCGATATAAAGGGTAATAGTTTCAGCGGTGGTACATTTAAAGTTCAGACTTCAGCTGACGGCTCAAGTTATTCAGACTTGGCATCATATACCACACTTAGCAACACTCAAAGCAAGGAAATTGATAATTTGGCATCTACTGTTCGCTACATCAAATGGGTTTACACTAATAAGAGCAACGGTAACGTAGCCCTTGGCAATATTTCTTTGAAAAAACCTGATACCACTCCTGCAATTACGCTAAGTACAAATTCTATTGAAGCAACTTCTGCAGAAACCGATGGTACGATTACAGTAACCTATAAGAATATATCAACAATCGAGTCAGAAGTCTATTTCTGTGATTCTGAAGGGACATCAGCAACTTATACCTGGATAGATGCTGAAATCGATAACGAGAATAATGTTTATTATACTATCGAAGCTAATACCGGCGCAGCACGTACGGCTTACCTAAAGGTTTACGCTCTTGATGACGAGGCAAATGATGTCTATTCTGAATTGGTTACCATCACTCAGGCCGAATATGTAGCTCCTGTCCCTACCACCACATGGGTAAAAGCCGATCTTGCATCGCTTACAGCCAACGATGTTTTCCTTATTGTAGGCAACAACGGTTCTGATTATGCCATGACCAACAACAATGGAACAAGCAATCCTCCTGCTGCAGTGTCCGTAACGGTTAGTAATAATACAATAACCGCGGCAATTCCAGATAACCTTCAGTGGACAATAAGCGGTAATGCAGAAGATGGATATACCTTCTATGTAAACGGTTCTGATTCATGGTTATATTGCACCAATACTAACAATGGTGTACGTGTTGGCAGTAATTCGAATAATACTTTCGTAATTGAAGACGGGTATTTAAAGAATAACGCTACGTCACGTTATGTGGGTATTTATAACTCAAGTGACTGGAGGTGCTACACCAGTACTACAGGCAATATTGAAAATGAAACCTTCTCCTTCTACAAGAAAGCCGCTCCTGAAGGTGCCCCTGCAACAATCAATCTGACAGGCACTTTGAATGATGGACTTTATTGGGCTACTTTCTATAATGGAACTGCTCAGTATGCTCTTCCAGAAGGCGCCCTGGCATTTACAATGAATTCAGATAAAGAACTGTATCGTCTTGGTACTGATGGAAAACTTATTCCAGCAAACACTGCTGTTGTAATTATTTCAGATTCAGCCGCTATTACTCTTACATTAAAGAATGCAGGAAAAGCCTCCGTTAACGGAAGCACTAACATTCTTGTAGGCTCTAATGAAGCTGTAACTGTTTCAGGTATCAGCGGTACTCCATATGTTCTTGGTGTTGTTGGCGGAAAGCTTGGATTCTATAAATATACAGGTAGTAGCATACCTGCCACGAAGGCTTACTACATTGTTAACGAATAAAATAAGGAGGACATCAATATGAAAACTAATAGATTATTTTTGATTGCTGCCCTTCTGGGCGCTACCCTGGCCAGTTGCCAGAAAGCAGAGGAACTTCTCCCTGAAGAGAAGCCTGAAGATAAACCAGCTGTCGAACAGACTTGGAAACTAACCGTCCAGACGGTTGATACCAAGGCTATGGAGATTGACGGTACTACTCTCAAGAACTATTGGAAAAAAGGTGAGAAAGTAGCTGTATATCTTGGTGGAACAAAGCTAGGTACTTTGGAAGTTACTTCAGAGACCAAAGCCGCAACAACTACCCTTCATGGCGAGATATCTAAACCGAATGACTTGGCGGTAAATAGCGAGCTTATGCTTCTTTCTCCCGGAAGAGATGATGACAAGTGGACATATGCAGGCCAGGATGGCTCTGAACCCTCAGAAGCCGGCACAATGGCAACAATGTTTAACTATGCCACATCTACGCTTTCTGTTACAGCACTTGATGAAGTAAACCATACTATAACAGCTTCCGCACCTACTAAATTCGCCAATCAGCAGAGTATTTATCGCTTTGGATTCAAGGTAGGAGGTACTGGTGAAGCAATCTCTGTAAAATCATTCATGCTTTCTTCCAATCAAAACAAACTGGTCGTAAACCGTACATACAGCAGTGATTGGGCTTCTGAGTATGGTATACTTACAATGACAGCTGCAGGTAATCCTACTGGAAATCTTTATTGCATGGCTATACGTAATGAGAACACCACAGCTGATGAAACATATACTTTCAGTGTTGTTGGCAGCGATGATGCACTTTACGAAGGAAGTAAAACCATCGGCAGTGCACATCTTGGTAATGGTAAGTTCTTGAGTGCAAAAAGCATCAGCATCAGTAAGAAGACTTTTGCACCTGACGCAACTGCAATTTCAAACGAAAGTGCCGTGCTTTAAATAGAGTGCACACTTAAAACAAGTAGCAGCAACTTTTCCGAAGTAACGGTAAGTTGCTGCTACTTTCGTATAGTTGCATGTTACTCGCTAGAAGCAGTGTAGTCTGAGCATAATAAAAAGATTTGTTATCTTTAGTCTATATAATAAAAGATTTTTTATGGAAATTTTTTATGAAGGGTCAGACCCTGTTCTTAAGGACAAGACTTTGTCCATCCCAGTGGAATATATACATCATGGTTTTGTGTATGATTCTGCAATTCCTGTAATAAGGACATTACTTTATGGTATTCCATATAATATCAATGGAGATGTCTTTAATACAATCCTAAGAGGAGAAGAAACTTATCTCATTTACTGGAAGGTAAAGATGGATGTATCTTAATGAAATAGTGGCAATCACATTTGCACATCTTAATGGAATTGCCACTATTCTTGGTGTTTAATCAAGTAGGATATAAGCGAAAGAAATTTAGTTTATCTCCTACTTTAGTTTATATAGCAAACACCTTATATATTTTTTAAATATTAATCGGTATTCTGTCTAATACTCATACAAGTTATTGCTGTGCTTTTAAAGTATTTACCTGATAACAAGTTATTTCAAAAAGGAAAGCCAAGGTCTTAGGGCCTCAGCTTTCCTACTATTTTAGCTCAGCAAATGCTACCAAGTTAATAACTGTTCGCCAGCTTGTTTCTTATAAAGGTAAACATTATTCTGTCCACCATTTTTGTAGAATCTGAAGAAACCAGCGGAGTTATAATGGAAAACAGCTCCTGAGCCATTTGCAATATCAATATCTGATGCAGATGTAAAGGTAACGGAAAGAGGATAATTAGCTGCTGTAGCTCTAGTCGAAGTGCTGGCTAGACCATTACTATTGCTTGTCTGGTAATTATACTTACCATCTTTTGTCAGCATTAGATATGTATTGCTACCAGAAGAAACTTCTTCAAGAGTTATATTATAAGTATCCCCCCATGTTCCATCAACGGTCTTACCGCTTAACTTCGTTCCTGGATTAACTTTTTTTCCACTAGCTCCCATACCACTTTCTCCACCTACTCGGCCATCAGCAAATACTGTTGAAGAATATGCAACCAAATAGTCGCCAGCCCATGATTTATCAAGGTCATTCTCCACAAGATTATACGTGGAGGATGTTCCAAATACGGCATACAGATTAATATCGGCAGTGGCACGAGTTGATGCTGTAATAAGACTTATGCTCGCGGAGACGTTTGACGTTGACCATCCGAGAAAAGACTTACCTACAGGTCCAGTAAGAGCATCCTCTTCACCATCTATCTCCGTAAGAATTGCAGTATTTTCAGAAACAACCACATCTTTTACCTTGGCACCATTACTATAAAGTGTCACCGTGTAGGTGGTAACGGCATCAAGAACCATCGAAATGTTGATAGGAAATGCAGGCATAGTGTAAGCCGCAGGATTGGAAGTCAAATTGGCCGTATGTTCAACACTTTCAGAGTCAGTATAAGAGACTACGAATTTGTTAAACGAATAACCTGGAGCAACAGAACTTGTTGCAATAGACAAAGTCTGTCCGTATTGACCAGTTGTTACATCTGATCCTCCAATTTTGACCGTATAAGTACCGTTTGCATTCGTATTGGCCGTGATAGCATAGTCAATAGGTGTCCACTGTGCGTAGAGAGTGGTATTTGCGGAAATAACGAATTTGGCGCCAGCAGCGTATGTAGTTCCGGAACCATCTGCCGCTGTATTCCAGCCACTGAAGTTATGTCCGGTCTTTGTTAATTCTCCCTGTCCAAGAACCGTTACAATGAAATTAGTCTGGTCATTGTATGTTACACCATCAACAGGAGCATCGCCTGACCCTGTATTCGCGTTGTACGATACAGTATAATTCTTAGGGGAATCATCACGAGCCACATTGCCAACAATTTCTACCTCATCAAGGAAGAAACGATAATTAGTAGCTGTAAAGCTAATCTTGGAAGACTTGGTAGCATTAGATAATGTTGCTGTGAAGTTCTTGAATTCGCCCTTGTTCATTGTAACTGAAGTTGGAGAAATGGTTCCACCTCCGGAAACTGACAGATTCAGTGTCGTACCGTCTTTTGATGCATTCCAAGCACCTGCTTTGAAACGTAGCGTAAGCGTGGAACTTGCGGGAATTTCTGCAAGAGCAGGAGTTGTAGCAACTCCATTATCACTTCCAGTGCCTGCTTTCAAACACTTATTTGCACCGTATAGACCGGTGCCAGTCCATCCAGATTTATCATAAGATGCGGTACTTGAGGCTATTGAACCGCTCCAACTGCCATCATTTCCACCAGTTCCAGCACACTTATTAAACGACTCATAGAAATACTGTGTTTCTTCTGTTGCAGGGACCCATTTGCTATCTGGAATAGTTAACTCAGCAATCTTCCAGTTTTTGTTCCTTGCGACAGTGAAGATGGTTTTATTGCGATATACAGCAATTGCTCCATCTGTGTTAGTTACTACTATCCTAAGATTAGAATATGTGCCAGGATAGACAACGAAATATTATTTCTCGCCATTCTCAAGCCCGCCGATCAGTTTTACACTTGTTGATGAACCATCAGTCGCTGTAGTTATTTCATCAGAGCTATTAATATCAATTATTGCTTCACCTGTCATAGACTCGGTATTTGTCTCTGTTGCGGTAATTTCTACGGAAGCAATGTCGTCATTATTTATAACAATGCTAAGAAGGGCGCCAACATTCATGAAAGCAATTTTTCCACCATTCTGAACACGTCCAATAGCTGCCATAGCAGCAGGGTCGAAAGAATTAGCTGTTGCAGTTTGTTCTGTAGGAATAGTTATCGTCATAGCATCAGCATCAGTGTTTCCAGCATTTGAGGCGGGATAAATTGCATAGAGAATTTCGTCTTCCGGATCTACATCAAATGTAAAATCTGCAGTTCTTTTATCCTTTGAAACACTTATAGTCTTACTGTCATAATTAATTAAGCCATAAGCTCTTACAGTTTCATCCCCTGACCATAATATATTCCTGCCATCAAGAAATGTTTTAGTTTGAATTGCATCAGCCAAACCATTATCAGTAGATGCTGTGATGGTAACGGTTTTCTTTGTGGAAACAACTTCGGAATTAACCTCAGTTTCCTTTGCACAAGAAAATGCTGCCAAAGCAACGACAGCAGAGATAAAGATTTTTAATCCTGTTTTCATAGACTATCCTCCTTAAATCCAATCATCTTTTCCTTCAAATTCTTCTTCTTCATCTACTTTTTGAACAGTACCGGGACTCATAAAGTTGACTTCGAATCGTATCACGAAGGCTTCAGAGGTTGGGGCCTTGTAGGCCAGTTTTTCTTTTCTCATAATGTTTTTGGTTTTATAGGTTTGTATTTCGCTGGAGCGTTGTTGCGGATGGCCCCGACGGTTGGTGGGGGTTGTCAGCGTGCTTTAGCTGGCCCAATAGAAATTCCAGTGCCCAAAGAATATGATTAGGACGCCAAAATTTGGTGTCTCTTTTGCCGTTTCATAAGATTCGTAAAAATCTTCATAAGAATCGTAAAAACTTTGTTCAGTCGAGCCACCTTTCCCGTTTTTACAATTATTTGCTACATATCTTTGTGTCCGCCTCTCAGATGAGGTTTGAGACTTTTATGAATGAATATCAACAACAAAAAAGCCCACTTATCGGGCGGTACGCCAGAATCATTATGGATGACTGGTTCAAAAGGACCTTTGGTGACGAGTCAAGAAAGCGACTACTTCAACTCTTTCTGGAAGAGCTTATTCCAGAGCGCAAAATCACTCAACTTACACTCGTCAATACTGAACATATCAATCCTCTTCCTGACAACCGAAACGTCAGGATAGATGTCGAGTGTACTGATGAAGACGGAGTGCGTTTCATTGTAGAAATGCAGATTGCAAAACAGACAAGTTTCTATTCAAGAGCTGTTTATTATTCCACTTTCGGGGTGCAAAAACAATTACGTAGTGGTGGGGACTCGGATGACTATGCTTTTCCCACGGTCTACTTCATTGGTCTAATGGATTTCTCCTTTCATAAAGGCTCCGATGAAGTTAAGTACAGGTATCTGCTGAAACGGGATTGCTCTGATGAAATAATGACAGACCATCTGCAATACATTTTCCTGGAACTGCCTAACTGCAAAAATGCCCTGACTCCACAGGCCACTGTGCTGGAAAACTTCTGCTACGCCCTTCATAACATGGAACATATGAAGAACAGACCTCCACAACTTAAGGAAGAAATCTTCAAACTCTTGTTTGAATCGGCGGAAATTGCTAATTTTACGCCGGAAGAAAAAGCAAAGTACGAAAGAGACATGACAACGGAACGAGATATACGTAATTACATCTCCTGCGCCAGACAGGAAGGGCGTGAAGAAGGACTTGAGGCTGGGAAAAAGGAAGGTATCAAAGAAGGTGCAATTAATGCAAAGATTGAAATTGCAAAAGCATTCCTTGAAAAAGGTATCGCTCCCGAGACGGTTGCCAGTTGTACAGGACTTTCAATTGACGAAATAGAAAAGTTGAAGTAGCTGTCGATTATTCTTGTATAGTATATTGCTATGTAAGGTCTCCTAGAAGTTTGCCAGCGGAGTGGCCGTTGCTTCTGCTGTATTCTGTATTTCAGTGGGAACGTTGGCAAAGAAATCGAAGTGATTGCCGGAACCGTCGTTCGTTAAGTTCTCCACGTAGTCGATTGTCACATACTGAACTGTCGGTGAAGAAACGTGTTCTACCAGGTAAGCCGCACCCTTGGCGGAGGTGGGGACACCACTTGAGTTGAAGCTCACCTTCATGAAGCACTGGAAATAGTGCGTAGGACGTGCACAGGAAAGCCCGTCCTTATCCTCAACCGTGTCATAGTCGCCCACAAACAGAGGTCCGGACACGACATATAGCGTGTCCCTTCCGCTCGTATTCTCACCCAGATTTCGCACATTGGCCTCCACTGTACTATTCCATTTGCCTTGATTAAGGCCGGAGAGCTGGGGCGTCATATTGGTGAAATAACAGGTCATCTTCACCTGGTCAGCAGTTGTTTCACGATAAGAGGCGGCCAGCTGGTGGCCACGGTCATAGCTGTAACCTCCTTTATTGGGATAAGACTTTGTAAGATTGGGCTGCCAGTTGGTGGGAAGGGCCGGGTCATAGCACCATTTCTCAGTTCTTGAAACGGCCTGCGGATAAACGTCATTATTCATGGCGCAGGCCACCCAAAGCGCACACTTCTTGTTATAATCCTGAAGAAGAGTATAGCTTCGCATCGACCGGTTAGGCGATACAGTGGTATTCTTGAACGTATGCGTCACAATCTTTTGGTTGGTATTGTCGGTGTCGTAGCGGTGCCAAAGCGTAGGATTGGTCGTTGGAAGGACCTCATTCCCGGACGCGCTGAAGGAAACGCCACTAACTCCCGGAATCTCATAACAGCCCAGATATCCGGGCAGGTCGGATGTTGGAGTAGAGCCACCGCTGCCATTTCCGCTTCCGGAGGATGCATTGAAGCCTAATTTGTAAAGGGTAAGTGCTCCTCCGGTTGAAGTAGAATAGCAGGCGAATCCATAAGTGCCGTTATTGCGTAATGTGGCATTTACGCCTGCTGCTTCGTTATTTTTATTTACAAACTCATAAGTAGAAGAACCGCTGACGGTCCAGAGGCTCTTATCTGCTGAGCCGTCTGCTAGCAGTTGTGCCTGGTTCTTCGTTCCGGTTGAGGCAGCGTATTTCTCTACATCGGCATTAAAAATAGTCCAGTAGTTTCCGCTCTTGGCGATGTGCCAGATGATTGATGCGTCAGGATCTTCAATCTGATTATTGAAAGGCGTTATTTCTTCATATTCCAGTCTATTGCTTGAAACAGTGTTCTTTAAGGCCTTGCCGTTATAATAGATGATGTAATCACCCTCGGTGATGGTGCCGCTGTACTGGGCATAAATTTTCTTGGGTATGTAAGAGTTCAGGACGAAGTTCCGGATTTCCCAAGTGCCGGCATTGCCTGTCGTTGACTTATACTCGAACTTGATTCGAATCCTGTGTCCGACATATGCAGATATATCCTCAGATATAGACTTGAAATCTGAATAACCAGACTGTGTGGCAGGGGCGTCCGCAAAATCGACATTCAGTTTGGTCCAGGTTACATCGTCTTCCGACATGATGTAGACAGCAGCATCGCTCTCCGAATTAAGGTAGCCATTATAGGCGTGCTCAAACGCAAGTGTAGCACCTTCAATGCCGCCAAGGTTA
The DNA here is from genome assembly GCA_017459075.1 of Bacteroidales bacterium. Taxonomy (GTDB): domain Bacteria; phylum Bacteroidota; class Bacteroidia; order Bacteroidales; family UBA932; genus Cryptobacteroides. Next base: position 5,705 of record JAFUDQ010000025.1, on the reverse strand, counting down.
ATCCAAGGGGAAACGAGGGATGTTGTTACATTATGACTGCTTCCGCTGTAATAGCCACTGACCTTGGCTCCATAGGTGTTCTGGTATTTCCACTCATTGCCGGTACCGCCCTCAATCACAAACTGCCCTTTGCCGGAAAAGAAAGTTTCCGAGTACGGGAAGGTGCTCACTTCTGCAAGCGCCTGACGAGTAGCGTTATTGAGGTTCATGGTATAATGCTTCAGCTCATTGCGGGCAAGGGCTTTGTTGCTGAAGGGGAACGAGTACGTGGCCTGGTCGGTGACAATGGTGATGGTGCCGGATACGTAAGTTCCGGGCGCAAGTACCATGTAAATTGAACTAGCGTTCTCTTTAGTGGTAGATACCGTGGCGTTCTGGCGGACAGTTACGTAATCATACGTCTGGCTCCAGGAAGAGAAGGTCATCGTTTCCTCGTCATCCGGGTCAATGGCAGAAAGGTCCAGCGTTGCATCTCCGGCGATTGTATTGCCGTAGGACTGGAATGTTACGGACTGGACGGTTTCACCTGCATATGAAGATGAATAAACTTTAAAGTCGATGATGGAGGCCAGGTTAAGGAAATAAATCTGGCCGTTGGTGGAAGTAGTGCCGCCAGCCTCTACCGTAAACGGGATACCGGCCATAGGCATGGCCGAAATGTCTCCGCCGCCCTGCAGGTGAGGGATAGTGAAGGCCATGGCGTTCAGGTTAGTATTATTCTCGTTGAAAGGATAGTAAGCATATGCCCTGGTTCCTTCAGGTATGTCACTTGCGCTGCGGAGAGTTACCTTCTTGGGTGTGCTTTCCGTATCGATTCCGGCCTCATCGTTACCAAGCCCTTGGGCATCAAGGTAGATACCCACGATGTCTCCGTCCTCCCAAAATACACCGTTATTGTCCAAGGTAGCACGGGTGATATCTTCGGATATGTCAAATGTGTAGTCGGTAAGGACCAAAGGTTTATCGTCTGGAATCTCCGGTGTTGGAAGGGGCTCCAACTCGTGTTTGGCGCAGGATATGACTGACGCAGTAAAAATAGCACAGAGTGCACATGACTTGATAAGGTTTCTCATAGCTCCGTGAATTAAAAACCTTCCTCGCCGCCATCGTTGGGTGTCTCGTTGTTGTCAGAGTTTGAACTGCTATTGGGAGAATAAAGGAAAACTCCTTCAAAGTGTATCTTAATAAGCTCCGTCTCTGGTGCGGTGTAAATCTTCATAATCATAACTTTATGTTTGAGAAAACTGAGCCACGAATTTAGTTATTTTGGGCGGTAATAACAATAAAAATGCTTCTAAAAAGAAACCCCTATTTGTGCTACTTTTTATTTTGATCATTCATAGAACGTTTAGATAATGTACGAGATATACATCTGTAGTGAAATAATGGCAGCCACCTCATCGTGGCTGCCATTATTGGTTGATGGTCTGTATGTATGTTAAGACATGCGAAATACTTTATTGGAATCGTCCAACATATTCGCGGATTCGAGTAGCGTCGCTAGATTTAATGTTTGAAAATCCTAATTTTGATTTAACAAAATCCACTCCTCGCTCATTGATGATTCTTCCGAGAGAAGTGTTTAGGAACATAGAAGGGATTAAGGAAATTCCTTTCATGTCTAGAATAATCTTGTCTGCGGAATCTATGTCCTTCATGATTATCCCATAAAGGACCTCTCCGGCTGTAGGGTAGTTGTTGTCCCGCATGATAGGGAATACAGTAATTGAAATCATAGGTTCACCAAGTAATAGTATTAGCCAAAGTATTAATGCTTCAACTTTTCTCTATTTCTTCAATAGAAAGTCCAGTACAACTGGCGATAGTATTCAAGTCGATGCCTTTTGCAAACATGTTTTTGGCAATTTCAATCTTTGCATTAATTGCGCCCTCTTTTTTGCCAGCCTCAAGCCCTTCTTCACGCCCTTCCTGTCTGGCGCAGGAGATGTAATTACGTATATCTCGTTCCGTTGTCATGTCCCTTTCGTACTTTGCTTTTTCTTCCGGCGGAAAATTAGCAATTTCCGCCGATTCAAACAAGAGTTTGAAGATTTCTTCCTTTAGTTGTGGCGGTCTGTTCTTCATATGTTACATGCGAGTGTTTATGAAAAAAGGGAGAGTCGAAACTCTCCCCGGGGCCTCCGGTCGGATAAGAAGTTCTTATAGGATGAACCGTTCAGCAACTATTGCCGTTCCCAAATGCGGCGATAGTATGAGCGGACCTTCACTACCTTGCCATGTTGATTGCGTTTATACGCCTTCACTCTGACAAGTTTGGGAGCCTCGCACTCTAAGTACAGACTCACCTCCAGGTGGAAAATCTTGTTCATATAATGATAATTGAAGCTTGGAAAAGATTTCAGGGAGAGTGTAGCAAGTACTCCTTCGGCCCCTATCTTTCTATCTGTACTGGTATAAAAAAGCATTTCAGTTTGGGCTGAAATGCTTTAAAATGGTAGCTTCAATTCCGCAGAAGCGGCAAAACCATTATATTCTGATGCAAATATAAGGACTATTTTTGATTTACCAAAAGTGTTCCGGTAATAAAAACTACTTCAGCATTTCTGTCTCATCTGTTTCAACTGGCAATGATCTCCACCACCAATTCTTATACCCAATCATCCAGGATTAATCATTATTTGCGTTACATATGTTGTAAAACTTGCTTCTTCTTGTGTCATAGTCAAAAAGGTCCATTTGAAAAGCCGGATACAAATATATGTAACAAAGATTTGTAAATACGTCAAAAGTGTCTCGACTGAACAAAGTTTTTACGATTCTTATGAAGATTTTTACGAATCTTATGAAACGGCAAAAGAGACACCAAATTTTGGCGTCCTAATCACATTCTTTGAGCACTGGAATTTCTATTGGGCCAGCATAAGTTCTCTTTAGACATCTCTAAATTGAGAAGTCGAATTCCAATTGGTGAACAGAGGTGCGTTTCCGCAGGCTTTTTTGTCGGGGATAAGAGACGATTGTATCAACAACATCATTGAGGCTATTGAGATCGAATTTATGGTAAGCAGATAAAAGGCGGTTGGCAAGATCTTCCTTAATGGCATTGATATCTGGCATCAGGAGCTTGCGTAAATACTGGCTCTGCCATCTTGGATATCCGCCGTTCATGCAATTGGTGATATTTAATAGCTGGTTTTTTACATAGTCGGACATCAGCAATGCGCTTAGCAACTGAAGCTGACGGATGGTGCCGCCCGTAATGTAGTAGAGGTTGTGCTGCGGATAGTACTTGCCCTCGTCAACAAAGATTAGTTGATTACCGGAAATGTCTGGTAGTAGGATTTTTGGAGAGTCTTTGAGTGAAGGGACAATCCTGTCAATGGTCTTGTACCATTTCCCGGGGTTCTTGCGGGCAACATATCTATTCTGGAGAGCCTCCCTGTGAAAGAGAAGGTATTCTGCCGCCATGGGAAAATCATCAAGGCTGATGAGTTCTCCGTTGGGCTTGTATGGATTTAGCAAGTATTTACCAGACCAATGCAACCGGTTTCCGGACATATCCCTGGCATTCAAGGCCGGCAGTAGTAACTCTTTCTCTACCCGACCAGGAAGATCCTTTGCAATAAAAATGGAATCCGCACCAGTGGCTACACCGATTCCGACCATAAAGCCCATCTCCTCGATGGTGAGCAAGGTGTCGTCGCTGCCAATGGAATTGAAGACACCGCTCCAGTCTGATGATTGTGGCGAAGGTAATTTCTTACCTCGAACATTCTCCAACTGCTGGATGGATGTTACTTCTGCGAAGGTGAAGGATGCTGCCGGGGAGGCGTTGCTTATCAGTGTTATGGCCGGGAAAGCCAGAACTTCTTCCTGGAAGGCGTCAGGTGCTTTTTCAAGGGACAGGATGGTTTGCAGACAGAACGACTCTGCTATCCAGGCTCGGAGTTTCTTTCCATACTCATTCTTCAGCCACCTGTTGGAGCAGATGAAACAATGCCGTCCGCCCGGGCGCAGGCTTCTTAGTGTCTTTTCAAAGAACAGGATATACAAATCGGCCCTGTAATGGAAGGTGTGGAACAGCTGCTTGTAGTTGGAGAGTTGGTCTTGCGGTATCTGCTCGTAACGAATATAGGGAGGATTCCCTACAACCACATCGACAGCAGGTATTTGCTGCGTCAGGAAATCACCCTGACGGATGTTGGCATCCAAAGAAACATGAATATCGTCTTGAGCAAGCCTGGCTTTGCAAGTCTCTATCTTCTTTTCGTCAATGTCGTAGGCAAAGACATTGTCCAGCAGGGCTTTCCCGAAATCAAATCCGTACCTCCGGGACGAATCCCGGAGGCGACGGACAATTTCAAGGACAAATTCTCCTTCGCCGCAGGACGGCTCCAGAATCTTGACTTTTGACAAATCTTTATCGGCCGTGTATCCGACAAGATCCAGCATATACGAAACGACTTCCGGGGATGTGAATACATCTCCGTGCTGCCCGCCGGAGCGGCGCAAGCCGTATCTGTTATTGCTGGAACTCATGGAGATTGCCTATCAGATGGCCGATAAAGGATTGGAGGAATCTGTCGATAGAGGTGTCTTCCGAGACATCTTCGTAGTGCTGAGGACCGCTGGTGCAAATGAGGGCGGCCATAGAATAGTGGCGCTCCAGAATCAACTTCTGGCAAAGAATCCGGTAACGGTCCAAATAGGTGGCATCTCGGAATTCGGGCAAAACCGGGTAATGGGGCTCGTTGTTACGAACCGGCGAGGTTGAGCCTTCATCTTTTCCGACTACTGTCAGATAACCGACCCATGGAGCGCCCTGGCCGGGGAATTGATTTTCACGGAATGCGGTCCACAAGTCAACAGCATCGCCAAGGGCTTCTTCTGCCCTGTTATTGAAATTATTGCTGTATGAACCAATTTGAGATTTAAGTTCAATCGCAGCAATAAGTTTCTTGTTAGGTGCAATAATCAGAAAGTCCCAATTCTTAGAGGAACGGAAGAATCCTGGAAGATAGGCTTGTGATGTATAGATACAATTCTCAGGAACACCATTTTCTATAGCTATGGTTTTGAGAAGTTCTGCAAAGGCATCAAGTTGTTTGCCACCAACAACGGCACCTCTATTGGAGGAGTCTCTGCTCGCTGACAGTTGTTTATTTTTGGTCTCCCAAAAAAACTTGATCGCAGCCTTAATGAGACCTTTGTGTTGTCTTTTCATTTTTTCCTTTCGTACTTTGCTTTTTCTTCCGGCGTAAAAATAGCAATTTCCGCCGATTCAAACAAGAGTTTGAAGATTTCTTCCTTAAGTTGCGACGGCATGTTCTTCATGTGTTCCATGTTATGAAGGGCGAAGCAGAAGTTTTCCAGCACAGTGGTCTGTGGAGTCAGGGCATTTTTGCTGTTTGGCAGTTCCAAGAAAATATACTGCAGATGGCCTACTTATTCAACTCTTCTATCTTATCAACGGATAAGCTTGTATAACTTGCTATTGTCTCCACATCAAGACCTTTTACAAGCATGTTTCTGGCAATTTCAATCTTTGCATTAATGGCACCTTCTTTGATACCTTCCTTTTTCCCAGCCTCAAGACCTTCTTTAAGACCTTCTTTGAGCCCTTCTTCACGCCCACGTTTTTCACCCTTTTCCTCCGCAAAGGAAATGTAATTTCTTATATCACGCTCAGTTGTCATATCGCTTTCGTATTTGGCCTTTTCTTCTGGCGTAAAGGTAGATATTTT
>JAFUDQ010000024.1 GCA_017459075.1 Bacteroidales bacterium | reverse complement strand
GGTGCCGGATATGAACTGTATTGCGAGCCGATGACCGGCTCTATCCTCCGGGGAATGATGGGCGTCCTCCTGATGTCCGCCGGCATTCTTCTGATCCTGGCACTAGTCTTCTACCTGATGGTACGCGCCCTGCGCAAACAGCGCGAGCTGGATGAAATGAAGTCCGATTTCACCAGCAATATGACCCACGAGCTGAAGACCCCCATCGCCGTGGCCTATGCCGCCAATGACGCCATGCTGGTCTATGGCCTTGACAAGAATCCTGAGAAACGGGAAGAATATCTGAAGGTCACCCGGGAATCCCTGGAGAAACTGAACGGTATGGTAGAGCAGATTCTTTCCATGTCGATGGAGAACCGGGATCGCCTCTCGCTCCGCATCGAGAGCACTGAGCTGAAGCCGTTGCTGGAGTCCGTAGCGGCCCAGACCCGCCTCAGTGCCGGTAAGCCCTGCCAGATAGCCGTCAGCGTCATACCTGAGGGCCTCACGGCCGACATAGACGCTTCCCTGATGTCCAGCGTCATTGCCACACTCCTGGACAATGCCGTTAAGTACTCCGGCGACAGCGCCGACATCCATCTCTCTGCCGAGGAAAAAGATGGCCACGTCCGCATATTGGTCCGTGACAAAGGTATCGGCATTGCTCCCGAGAAGCAGGCACATATCTTCGAGAAATTCTACCGCGTACCCACCGGCGATGTCCACGACGTCAAAGGCTACGGTATCGGCCTTTTCTTCGCCAAAACCATCGTAGAGAAGCACGGTGGCCATATCTCCGTCGATAGCGAACCCGGCAAGGGCAGCACATTCACCATCGAACTATGAATTACAAGGTACTGTTGGTAGAAGATGAAAGGACGCTCTCCGGCATCGTGAGAGACGCCCTGGAGACGATGGATTTCTCCGTCGAGATGGCTTATGACGGCTCGGAAGGCCTGCGCCGATACTTTGAAATCCGTCCCGACATCCTGGTGGTGGACGTGATGATGCCCAAGATGTCCGGTTTCGATATGGTGAAAGCCATCCGCCAGAGCGACAAGGAGACGCCCATCCTGTTCCTGACCGCAAAGACCACCGTGGACGATGTTGTCACCGGATTCAACCTTGGGGCCGATGACTACCTCAAGAAGCCCTTCGCCATTCCCGAGCTGGTAGTCCGGATGAAAACCCTCCTGGGAAGAAGTGGGAAAAAGACCCCCGACCAGGAGAAAGGCCAAGCATCCTATAGCATCGGTGAATACCAGTTCACTCCGGAGTCGGCAACACTGCTTTACAGACCCAGCGGCGATTCAACCCTCATCCCGCGCCGCGAGGCTGATATTCTCCAGCTCCTATGCAAAGGCAGCGGCAGCATCATCCCCACCCAGAACATCCTCCTGTCACTATGGGGCGACGATGACTTCTTCAACGCCCGCAGCCTCCAGGTCCTCATCACCCGCCTCCGCCGCGCCCTCTCCCAAGACCCCCGCCTCCGCATCATCAACGTCCGGGGAATCGGCTATAAACTGATTGTGGAATAATCCTACCGGAAAACCATCTGGAACACGGTCTCGTTCACGTCGCTCTTAACCAGGTCGATAGAACCGTTGTGCTGGCGCATGATCTGGCGGGCAAGGGACAGACCGATACCGGAACCCTCTTTCTTGGTGGTATAGAAGGGCACGAAGATTTGTTCCTGGGCGGAAACGGGAATGGGCTCGCCGTCGTTGGCAATACAGAGGATGACATCATCCTCCTTGCCCATCTTGCCGGTGATGTTGATATGCTTTGCCCCGGCCTGAAGGGCATTCTTGATAAGGTTGATAAGGATTTGTGAGATCTGGCCTTCATCGGCATAAACCATCAGGTCCGGCTCCTCCGGAGTGTAGGTGCAGACAGCGCCCTTTTCTGCCAGCAGTTCCTGATCCAGTCCGATAACCTTATCTATAAGATCCTGAAGCTCAATGGCCTTCTTAAGAGGACGGGCCACGCCGGAGAGTTCCCGATAGGTCTCCACGAACTTGATGAGATTCTTGGAGGAGTCGGAAATTGTGTCCAGCCCGGCCTTTACATCCAGTTCGCTGTGGCCTTTTTCATCCATCGACTTCGACAAGGCATCACTCAAAGAGGCAATTGGCGACACCGTGTTCATAATCTCGTGCGTAAGCACGCGGATGAGCTTGGTCCAGGAATCCTGCTCATGCTGCTGCCGCTGCTTCTCAAAGATGGTCCGGATGCGGTTCAGCGTCCGGTTGAACTTGTTCTTGTCTTGAAAACGGAAATTGAGCTCTCCGTCCTCCAGCGCGTCCATCATGTATGCTACCTTTCTGATATCCTTCCGGCGGGTTCTGAGCGTGGCAATCACCGCTACGATAATCGCAACGATGACAATAAGAAGCTGTTTAAATTTGAATGAAAAATTTTGCTAATGGGATATGTAAATAATTGAAAGTCAGTAGGTTAATTGAAATATTTTTCGTAACTTATGAGTACCAATCAATTAAAGTTATGAGTCAATATCCAACTAACCTCACTGACAAACAGTGGCAAGTTACTGAAATTATCTTGGATCCCCAACATCGCAAAAGAAAATACTCTCTCAGGGACATTATGGATGCTATCATGAACATAGTCAAAACGGGATGCCAATGGCGTATGCTCCCGAGGGACTTTCCGCCCTTCAACACCGTCTTCTACTATTTCAACAAATGGAAGTTGGAGGGCGTATTTGAGGAGCTGGTCGACACCCTGCATGTCGTCGTCCGCAAGTTGATGGGGCGGGAAGATACCCCCAGTGTGGGAATCATTGATTCCAGGAGCATCAAATCCTCCCATCACGTTGCTTCCGACCGAGGCATTGACGGCAACAAGAAGATCAAAGGGCGCAAGGAACATATTGTCGTTGATACACTTGGCCTCCCTTTGGGTGTCGTAGTTCATAAGGCTAACATTCATGATAGTGTAGGTGCTCATTCGGTTATTGACGCCATGCAAGGTTGCTTCCCAAGATTGAAAAAGATACTGGCAGATGGAGGATACAAAGGACAAAAACTCATTGATGCCGTCCGCCAGAAACTAGGCGCGGAGTTCTCGGTCGTCCTCCGGCCTGATGAATCCTCGAAGAAGTTCAATGTCCTGCCGCTCCGCTGGATTGTGGAGCGCTCATTCTCGTGGTTGGAAAATTTTCGGAGGATTGCCATGGACTATGAATTCTACTCTGACACTAAGACAAATATAAGCATTTTTGCCGATACGGCCCCGCCGTTTTCCTCCTTGCGGCTCGGGCCGACAGAGCCAGGCCATCATCTCCCTCCACGTCGAACGAATCATCCACTATATCAACCAAATCGCATAATTTTTGCAATGCTATGAAGAAAAAATGTTACATTTGCAATGTCCTCTGCATCTATTACGCAGAGACACAAAAGAAAAAGGAGAAACGAATTATGGCAATGGAGATCAGGCCTATACCTATTGTGACAGGTGATGATGCCAAAAGGTTCATCCAAAAGGCTGAGCAGGCGGAGAAGAATCCTCACACGGTTAAACTCAAAATTAGCCGTGAGGATTTTGATAAGATGATGTCCAAGGCAAAGCTCAGCTAAGATGGGATTTCTGACAGAGCACTGCACACTGCGTGTTCTTACGCGGGACATTCTTGCCTCGTGTAAGCCTTTCGTTTGTGGTAACGCCGACCTCGACGATTATTTCTGCCACGATGCAACACTCTATCAGGAGCAGTTGTTAGGCAAAACTTACTGTTATACCCTCGATGAGGATCCCAGCGTCATCGTCTGCGCATTCACCCTCTCCAATGACAGCGTCCGTGTCGACCATCTTCCCGGAAGCAGAAAGAAGAAAGTCAATTCTTCCATTCCTTATGCAAAACGCCTTCGCCGTTACCCTGCCGTGCTTATCGGACGTTTGGGGGTTAATGTAGATTTCGCCGACAAAGGCGTGGGCTCAGAGTTGATGGTTATTCTCAAACTTTGGTTTATCCTTCCGGATAACAAAGCTGCTTGCCGCTTCCTTGCCGTGGATTCTTACAACCAGCCTCATACAATTCACTACTATCAGAAGAATGGTTTTGAATTCCTATTCTCCACAGAAGAGCAAGAAGCGGAGAATGCTGCAATTGATTTGCCCCTGACTACACGGTATATGTATTTCGACCTCATAGATGTGGTCAATTAATTCACGATAAACAGTGCTATGTGTAGCTAAGTCTCACAACTTTTTTCCATCACTTCCATTGGTTCCATCAACTGATGGAAGTTTCTCCTAATCTAAAATTTCCACGAAATACATTGCGAAGCCACCATACTTCCACACTTATCCAGGCCATCGCCATATCCCAGCCCTGCGCTAGTCAAATCATTGGGAACAATAATAAGAGATCAGTACTTCCCCAATGTCTACACTATAAACAGTAAGGTTTATTACCATACTGCTTATTTCACGAATCTTCAAAACGAAATGGCCTACCTTGGAGATTTAGCCAATGACCTTTTCTCTGAAAATCTCCTAGTCGACAACTGAGATTGCTGAACCGAAGATTATAAGACGCACCCTCAGAGTGACGCCATGGATGGTTTTGAAGTTCGTGTTAAACGTATTCTTTATTTTATTGTATTCATTTTCATCTTAACATAGCTCAGTATCTTTATAAGAGAGGCGAATGGCACATAAAAAAAGTAAAAACTATATGGAAATACTTGGAGTTTTGGAATGCTTTTATTAAATTTGTCGTGCTTATACTACGGTCTGTAGGACCTCTATTTGCAAGACATAAGAAAAGACGTTTACTTAGCGTTTTGTCTTTGGCGATCTGAAACTTCGCAACTTTTAGAATTATAGTCCAAAGAACAAAGCAACAGTAGATGTCTGTGTTGTGTGAACAAATAATGCTCAATTCTTTAGCATTATCCATTCATACAGCGCGGGCTTCCAAAGTTGATTGTTCCTGACTATAAGGTAATGCGAAGACCTCAGACGCGGGAGACTCAATCAATGAGTAAGTGCCCGCGTTTTTTCTTGGTATGAACCAACTCCCGAAGGGCACTCGGGTAGACACGTAATTGGCATGACCGCGACATCGATTCCGTTTCTGTACAAGTCTTGTCCATAAGGCTTTTGTTTCTTTATAAATACAAGCCATATTAAGACTAAATGCTTGATTCACCATTTTAATATAGACATATATCATTATATAATAACCTTTTATGAAGAGCATAAAAATTGGACGAAGTACAAGTTGCGATTACGTCATCAATGATAGTGTGGTGTCATCAACTCATGCGTTGATTACAGTATCTGATACAGGTGATGTATATATCGAAGATCTTAGATCAAAGAACGGTACTTTTGTCAACGGAATGAGGATAAACACAAAAAAAGCATTATCTTCTTCATCAACCGTTCTATTAGGTAATCATTCTATTGACTGGAAAACGATTATTAAAACGACAAAGTCTAAATCAGACGTTTCAAAGCCTGCAGTATCTATCCCTGATACCGTAATAGAGAAAAAAATTATCGGCCGTAATACGTTTTCTCAAATACGGTTTGCGTTTGACGATGTGTCAGACAAGCATGCTTTCCTTTGCAAACAAAAAGATGGCAGTGTATTACTGATTGACAATAATTCGACAAATGGGACGTTTGTTAACGGAATAAGGATTTCCGCTCCCGTTGTGCTTCGGAAGGGTGATAACATACTATTATCGAATAGGCATCCTATGAATTGGGAGGCAATTTACCCTCCGAGAAAGCCTTTTAACCCGGCCATATTAATGGCAGTTGCAGCAGCGGTAATTATCACTGCGGGAGTGTTCTTGTTTAAACCATGGGACTGGTTTTCCAAAGACTGGAGTAAAATTTACTCTGAACATAAAAACGATGTTGTATTGGTATATGTAAAATCCGCATATGCTGCAACTGTACAAGGCGCCCCTCTTAGTACATTTCTAAATGGCTACGATCAGCTAGATTACTGCTATATTGATGGCGAAGGGAATATTTCTTCTGGAATTGCAAGGAGTTCTGGTACCGGTTTCTTCATATCTACAGATGGCAAATTTCTCACGAATCGCCACGTCGTTGGTAGTTCAACTGAAGAGCAGAATAATGTTGAAACCGTTAAGCATGCCATCCAATCTGTCCTTATAAAGAACAACTTATCACGTTTGGCAGCAGCCGTTGAAGTTAAATATATGGTTATCAGTGTAGGCATAGTACAAAATGACACCTATATCAGTAGAGAAGAAGACCTGCTCCCGTGTACTATTCTAAAGACTAGTGATGACCCGGAACTGGATGTAGCAATCTTACAAATGAATTCCAAATCACTTCCTAATGGATCTACTTATGTAGATTTAAAAGAAACAACCCCTTCAGAAAAGTTACAGATCGGATATAAAATCTGTACTATTGGATTTCCTCGTTCGTTTACAATTGGCCAAACATCCGTTGGTCTTGAAGCTAACAATCAAAGTGGCGAAATTACACAAGAACGTGGAGTATATGAATATGGTCACAACATAACCATACATCAAGGAGCGAGTGGTTCTCCTGTATTTGACAACAAGGGACGTTTCGCTGGAATAATTGTGTCAGGTTTTTTGGGTATATCCCAAGGTTATAATCAGGCTATCCAGCCAAATCCTGTGATTGATTTTGTCAATAAATACTTATGATAATTGTCGATAATAAAGCATTCATGATTTAATAAATTATATATTATGGCTACAAAAAAATGCGTTAATGGTCATCTTTATGACCCAGCAATTTACGGTGACAAATGTCCATTCTGTCCTTCCCCGTCAGGAACAACAAAGGTTAATTCAGACTCCTTCGAAGAATCTGGGACTCGAGTATTAGGGGGTAATGATGAGCCCGTTAGCCCCACTGAAACTATTGGTATTGGCGAGAATGAATCTGCTGGTGGAGCAACTGTAATACGACATTTAAATACTCATTCTACAGGAGAGACTGGCTTAAGTGAAAACCGACGTTTGGTTGGACTTCTGGTTTCTTACAGTGCTATTCCCACCGGAGAAGTCTATAAAATTTATGAAGGTCGTACCACCATCGGCCGCGACAGAACTTGCGACATTCCTTTCCCTAACGATAGTCATATGTCTGCCAAACATCTCCTCATACAATATGTGGAAGCAAAGGGTGCATTCAGGGCACAAGAATACGACAAAGGCTCCGCAAACGGCAGTTATGTCAACGGTCAAGTATATGTCCTTGGCGATGTTATTGACCTCAAGGATAAGGACGTGATTGTTATAGGTGGTACAAAGTTCATTTTCATTGCTATACCCGAGTTTTAATTGAGATATAACCATGACAGATCAATATAACTATTGTCACGTCGTTGGCCAATCGGATGTTGGACGGAAACGCGCCGCCAACGAAGACAGTATGGGAAATGCCGTCACACAGAATGGATTAGTGTCCGTTGTGTGTGACGGGATGGGCGGTCATGTTGGCGGAGCTACTGCTTCAAGAATTGCCGTAAAAACCATTCTGGACAATCTTGACTCAACTTATTATGATGATCCTCGGATTGCCATCGGGGAATCAATCGATATAGCCAATCGTGCTATCTTAAATGAAGCAGAAGCCCATCCAGAATTATCCGGCATGGGATCCACTTGTGTTCTGCTTATTGTCCGTGATGGAAAAGTTTATATCGGACATGTTGGAGATAGTCGTATTTATCTAATTCGCTCAAAAAAAATAATCCAATTAACAAAAGATCATTCTTATGTTCAAATGTTGGTTGACCGTGGAGAAATCACACAAGAGCAAGCTGAACATCATCCAAGGAAAAATGAAATTACCAACGCGTTGGGAATTCCTAATATGACGCCTGCAACTGTAGCTGACGATGCTATTATCCCGGAAGCAGGCGACTGTTTTCTGCTTTGTTCGGACGGATTAAGCGGGATGGTTCCTAACGATGCGATCAATAAAGTCGTTAGCCAACAGAGTGAATTAAATGCTCAAGAAAGAGTTGACCGTCTTGTTATGCTTGCTAATGAAAATGGCGGCGTGGATAACATTACAGCACAGATAGTTGAATTTCCGGTTACTCCTAATATAGTTAAACCAGGGAAAAAGATACCCCTTTGGATGAGAATTTTGATCCCGGCGTTATTGGTTATAGTGCTATGCTTAGGTGCTTATTGGCTGATAAAGTCTAAAAAGTCAGATGAAGACCAGGATGGTATACAAGAAGAGATAGAGAATGTAGTTAGTACTATCGTGATGGATGTGACCATAGGGGAAAGGATTCCTTTCTCAAAGAATGGAGAGTTAATCACGCTACTGTTTTCAGATAATCTCGTTGTTTTCAAATATAACGACAAGCAGGTTCATACTGAAAAAGAGACTTTGGACCTACAATCTATTAGTGTAAATTCTCCTGCCGTAGACATTCTGTTCAAAGCCCCATCATTGGTGTTGAAATTTACAGATAAGTATCCAGGAGATAAAGTCTTATTAAAAATTGACACCAAAGATAAGAGCAAAACGTATCAATATACTATCACCGTTTTCAATTCGAGTGATAAACCAGGCATTCGACCCTCTCCAAATGGCAAGAAAGCCAAAAAGGATGACCGTAGTGACCAGCGAGCAAAACCGGTCCCAAATATCCAAAGCGTCAATGTGCAGATTAATTACGACGTTGGTAGTTTTGATAAGCCCATCTTATTTAACTATTTCGCAAAGCCGTGTTTTAGAATTAATGGAATGGATATTCCTATAAGTGACACACTTCTTGATGAAGTAATTACTAGCGATGTGGTTTATGACAAGGATAATTGGAATTTGAAATTTGTTCCAGACAGAAGACAAATTCAACTTGTTTTCAAAGGTTCAGCTTCTATCCAAGAGTATTCTTTTCAAATCCCTTGCTATAAGAAGGATTCAACGACAGACATAATAGTATTGATGGTAAAACTCACTCCAAAATCCCCTTTAGAAGATAAGGGTAGTGACACCTCTACTGATGCTCCTAGATTTGAAACCGTTTAACCTAAAAAACTCGTTTATTATGCCTTATACCATAGTACGTGAAATAGGCAAGGGTGGAATGGGAGCAGTATATGAGGCCACCGATGACAATACTGGAACGCATATTGCGCTCAAAATGATGAGCGCTAAAGCTGCGGCATACCCAGACTATCGTGAAATGTTTGACCAGGAGGTTCAATCTTTACGAAAGTTATCGCATCCCTGCATTGTAAATATCGTTGGTGAGCCATATCAAGACACATCAGGGAATTTATTTCTCCCAATGGAATACATCGAAGGAAAAACAATTTCCCAGATTGTTCAAGATCCAGCTCATGGCCCCTACTCAGAAGATGCTGCCTTATCCATATTCACACAGCTATTGGATGTATTTAACTACATCCATAGTCATGGCTGCATTCATCGAGACATAAAGCCTTCGAATATTATGATTCGTCCAACAGGGTCAGTATGTGTAATAGATTTTGGTATAGCAAAAGACAGTAGAACCAGAACAGGAAAAACCATTGGCAGAATAGTTGGAACGGATGGTTACATGAGTCCTGAACAGGCGAATGGGTTGAATATTGATAAGAGGACGGACATCTATTCTTTGGGTTGTCTTCTGCATTACATGCTATCAGGTTCGCATGCAATCAACAAGCATTCAAATGATTACGAAACAATATGTGCAATTCTTGACAATAATTTTCCTTTAGTGTCTGAAAAAGGAATTTCAATTAGTGCCCGAACACAAAATGCCATTTTAAGAGCAGTCAATAAAGATATGAGGCTAAGATTCCAATCGGCAAATGAGTTTAAGGGGGCTTTATTGTCTGAGCAATTGTCGGCAAATCGATACGTAATCACTGTCGGTCGCTCGGGTTGTGACATCAATATCAGTGGAGAATATATTAGCAAGAACCACCTGGAGATTCTTTTTGAATTCAATACTGGGACAAATCATGTTACTATCACAGACCATAGTACAAACGGGACCGGTGTCAATGGACGGCTTGTTCGAGGTTCTTCTTACGAATTCACATATGCGACTGGTGACGCGATGCGTAATGATAATAATACCTTCCCTACTGTAATGTTGTCGGGATTACCTGAATATACGTTGGATTGGAAGCAAATTGCGAATGTTTTATTTGATAAAACAGGGCGTCCGACATCAGTTCTTCCCAAGCAGACAAATGGCGCTATAACCACAATTCCACCAACACCGCAGCACACCGTAACGGAAGATATCTCTGTTGGTTATGGTATTCTATCATTTATTGTTCCTGTAGTCGGCTGGGTGCTGAGTGGGATTTGGAAAAAGGATTCACCAACAAAAGCCCAAAAAGCAAATAAACTTGCATGGTTAGGGTTATTATTTAATATTTCAATTACCATTATTTCCTCCATAATTGCAACATAATGAAAACAATAACAATCGGAAAATTAAATTGTGATATAGTTATCCAAGATTCCTATATAAGCAGAAAACATGCTGAGATATCACTCGTTGATGGACAATACGTTTATCGTGATTTGAGTAAGAACGGAACTACAATCAACGGAAGGGTATATCATAATGAAAAAATAGTCATCGCGCCAGGCACACCTGTATATTTAGCAAATAAGGTCCCACTTCCATGGCATCAAGTGCTTATGTTGCTTCCAAACGTATCCGGAGGAATGGTAGGTAGTGAAAAAGCCATACAGGATGTTTCTTATAAAGACAGCATCAGCGTGGGATGGGGAATAATTTCATTCCTTTTCCCGATAGTAGGATTTATCCTATACTTTGTTTGGAGGGATACCGAACACAGCAAAGCAAAACAAGCGGCAAATATTGCATGGATTAGCATAGGCATCAGTTTCGCTATTGGTTTCATAAGTGGCCTAGCCGCCAGTTTTTAATTTGAAATTGTATAATTGTCTATAGTATAATTGTCATATGATTGGAAAAGAAATATTAAACTACACCATTGTCTCCCAAATTGGGAAAGGCGGAATGGGAAGCGTCTACCTCGCGCAAAACAAGTACATCACACAACAAAAAGTAGCAATCAAAGTCATTAATAGCAACATGATTAATGACTTCACCAGAAAAACATTTGCACAAGAAGCGGATAGGCTAGCACGTCTGAATCATCCAAATATAGTCCATTTCATTAATTACCACATCGATAACGCCGGGAATATATACCTAATAATGGAGTATGCAGATGGGTTTAGTCTTGAAGACTACATCAAAAATGTATCTGGATTAATTGTCGAAGAAAAGATTTGCTCTTTCTTTGAGCCTCTCCTTGATGCATTTGACTATGCACATAAACATAAAATCATACATAAGGACATCAAGCCTTCAAACATCATCATTACAAAAGAAGGAGTGCCAAAGATTCTTGATTTTGGTATCGCTTCTATTCTTGATGAAAGAGGGGAAAGTGAAGATAAAGATGTCATTATGGGGACACCCTCCTACATGAGTCCGGAGCAAGTCAAAGGAGAGCCTCTTGATCAAAGATCCGATATTTATTCTTTGGGGGTACTTCTTCATCAGATGCTCACTGGCAACCCTCCGTATGATACTACTACACTAACAGAACATGATATTTACAAACATGTTGTAGATGATGAATTGCCTCGGATGAAGGCATATTATAAATATGTTTCTGATAAAGTTCAAGTTGTTGTAGATAAGGCGACAAGCAAAAAACCTGAGAACCGCTATCAAAACTGTCAGGATTTTAAAAAAGCCCTGCATAATGCAATTTATCCCCCAAAGATTCCCACATGGGCAAAAATTAGCTCAATTGCAGCTGCGGTAGTGGTTCTGATAGGAGTATTCTTCATTTGGGATTATAACAGAGTTAAGATTACATACTATAAGGATTATGTTGAACAAAATAGTATACCTCAAGGAATTGGTAAGATTTCATCGTCCGACAGAAAGCATATGCATCGCATGTATCGCTTTGAGTCCAGATATCATAAACTCCAACGAGTTTCTCATGTCAATAGTTTGGGGACAATAATTCCAGATTCAGAATCCGAGAGGTACGAAAGACCCATTGATATTCTCTTTTACTATAATGATGATAATCATTTAAGCAAAGCAAAAGTGATGGACCAAAATGGTCAGGTTCTCTATATTAAGTCGTATAATGAGAAACTTAAAACCGTTATATTTCAATTCGATGATGAATACGGGACAGAGAAAACTATTGGCAGTGAAACAATAGGATACGTTGACGCATTTGCCTCGAATCAGAACCATGGCAAAATATCAAGATACTTACTAGAATATGATGAGAAAGGTTACGTGAAAACTTTACGATATGCGGGATTCCAGAATGTTCCTGTAGGAGATGCAAACGGAATATATGGGAAACAGTATATGAGGGATTCGAAGGGTCGCGTTATTGAAGAAACTTACTTAGCATATGATGGAACTCCAAAAGCCACAAAGTGGGGAATGGGGAAAAAAGTATTTACATATGATGAAAACGACAACTGGATTTCATCTCGCTATTTAACTGTTGACGGAGAACCTGCTCTTGATGCCGCAGATGGTACCAGCGTTTGTGAGAACGTATATGACAAATATGGCAATGCAGTAGCTCAGTATTTTAAAACCGCAGATGGCCATTTTATGTTGCCTGGCATGAAAGGCGTAGCTGGCGTAAAGTATGAATTTGATGACGCCGGCTTCATTAAAAAGCAGTCTTTCCTTGGAGTAGATGGAAATGTTGAATTTGCTTCTAAACAGGGCTACGCCATTTCAGTCATGGAATGCAACGAATATGGCTTTTATAAGAGTATTGCGTTCTTAGATGCCAACAATCAACCGTGTGTTACTACACAAGGCCACGCCAGTATGAGAATTGTGACGGATTCTAAAGGAAATGAACTAGAAAGATGGAATTATAATCTCAACAACGAGTATGTAGTTACACCAGAGGGTTATGCAGGAATAAAGGCCGAATACGATGAATTTGGCCATTTAGTAAAGATGATTTTCTACGGAGCTGATGGGGAGCCTTGTGAATTAAATACGGGTATAGCTGGTTTGACAAGGGCATACAACAGAATGGGCGATTTAATGAAGGAGTCATATTTTGACACAGAAGGGAATCCGACTGCCGATAATACAAAAGTAAGCACATCCATTTATGAGAGAGATATTAGGGGTAATATCACTAAAGTTTCATTCTATGATGAAAATGATAATCCTACTCTAAGTAGTGAAGGTTTAGCAGTGGTAGAGTACCAATACGATGATAACGGAAATGAAACACAGCGCCGTTTCTTCGATATCAATGGCAAACCGACCAAAGGTTATATAGGCTTTGCTCTAAGAAAGCATACTTACGATGAGCAAGGGCACGAATTAAGTGATCGCTTTTATAATACTCAGGGAGATTTGGTTCTTGTGAATGGGATTGCCGGGACAGATTATAAAGTGGACAACCATGGGAATATTATTGAAGAAGTTCCTATTGGAATAAACCAAAAACTTGCCTCTGGGAAACTTATGTCTCGTTATAAATATGATGATAAGGATAATTTAATTGAATATGCGTTATTTGATGCTGAAAGAAAGCCGGCGGTAAATTATTTGAATTATCATAAGTACACACAAAAGTTCAACGAACGTAATCAATGTGTTGAGACTTGCTTCTATAATACAAAGGGCGAATTGACGCCATTTGGAACCGCCAATTATTGTATTGAACGAGATGAATATGATGAACGCGGTCTTAAGACCAAAGTTGCATATTTTGATAAAGACAATAAGCCTGCCGTATACCAAGGAAACTACTCCAGCCTTACGTCTGAATATGATAGTTTTGGCAGAGTAGTACGTCAATTCTTTTTTGACAAGAACGGTAATCCCACCGACCCTAAGGTCATGGCCCCGGAAGGTGCTGTTGAATATGATAAATGGGGCAACACAGTTTATCTCGCTTCTCTTGATGGAAAAGGGAATCTGATTAAGAATCCCCAGACAGGCTGGTCTATTAAGCGCTGCGAGTATGATAATCACAAAAACCTGCTTTGGGTAGCATTCTATAACGAAAATGATTCCCCAACGAAATGTAAAGACGGTTATCATAAACAGGTGAATACATACACGACGGGGAATAAGGTAGAAACCTCATCGTATTATGATGTTGATTTAAAGCCAGCACTTGTAAACGGCTTCCATCAAGAACGTTACAGATATGATGACAATAACCAATGCGTTGAATATGGTTTCTATGGAAAGGGCGGAGGCCTCGTGAATAGCTCTTATGGTTTTGCGAGAAAGACCTTTACATATAATAAGGATCAGAGCCCCAAGGACAGGAAATACTATAATGCAGCCGGGAAGATGCTCCTTCAAGAGCAGATGGTAAATGGCTCATGGGTGGCTGTCAAAAACTGGCAGAAAGATGTATCAGACTTTGATGAAAATCTTCCATTTAAACTTGGAGAAGAATCAGGTAATATAACCATTCAATCCGCGAAGGTCATCAGCCCGTCAAGAGTAGAATTAGTCATCGTTACCCCGAAGTCAAAATATGACATGTCCAATAAGATGATTGACACCTATAAGCAAAGATTAGAAGTGCTTACCACAAATTTTAAGCAACAACTTGAGATACCTAAAAATGTATCCATAATTGGCATTCTAAAGGATAGTAAGGGGCGTGAATTATCAAGAATCACAAAATAGAATCAAAATGAAACAATTGCTATTCGCCATACACTTAGTTGTCCTTTTAGTACTCTGCCCGATTAACACTTGGGGGGATAATAAGGAACTCTCTCAAGAACAACTTGCGCTTCGGAATGATATTACAGAGTTTTTGAGAGAAGAAGGATTTATGCCAGAAATAGATCCCGATGGTAATATTAGATTCAAGTCTGAAGGCTATACTTGTATTGTTTCGGTTTCATCGGTTGATGAAAACCCTATGTATATCTCGTTATATATTCCCTTTAAATACCCTGATGGTTATTCTGAAGATGATGTTGCACTTGCGACTAAAGCCCTGAATAAATACAAGGGTGTTAAGGTCGTTTGTTTTGATGGTTCATTCAGAATTAGTGGTGAACTATATCTCAGAGATGCTGATTTGTTTAAAGAATCCTTTTACAAACTTATGTCCCAAATCAATAATGTTAGGAAGGCCTTTATGGATGAAATCAAAAAAACGTCAGGTTCTTCGTCTTCTATTTCCGAAATACCATTTCTGGTAACTAAGGTGGAGGTTGCCAACGTTGAAAACGATGGAACAGTAATACAAGATTATGGTTCAACCATTAGTTATTCTAAATCAAAATATTTACAGCCTCGAATTACTATCAAGCCATTTAAGACAGGGACCTACACTTTATACATAAGATTATACAAGGATAATATCTTACAAAGAAGCACATCGTCTTCTCCCGAGAATTATACGTTTTCCGACAGTGTCACAATAAGTAGCATCTCCAGTCAAGAAAAGACTCTCACAGGATGGGGTTCAAAAACTTCCGGTACATGGTCTCGGGGGACGTATAGATACGAAGTATGGATTAATGATTATTGTATAGGCAGCAAAACATTCATGGTCATCTAATTTTGTAATACGGCCAGATGGTAGCGGTCATCTGGCCTTTAAAACACACCTACTATGAAAAAGTATTATATCTTGTGTTTATTCATTTCTTTGATTGGGATAAACGGCTTTTGTCAGAATAAAGACAAAAAAAATTCTCCGGTTCCTTATCAGTTTAAGACAATCATAGAGAATCCTATCACAAGTATCAAAAATCAAGCGTCGAGCGGTACATGCTGGTGCTTCAGTGGAATCTCCTTTATTGAATCGGAGATTATTAGAGCGAGCGGCAAGGATTGTGATTTAAGTGAGATGTTTGTTGTTTCTAATGCATATTTTGACAAAGCTGTAAAATATGTCAGACTTCATGGCAATTTAAGTTTTGGTCCTGGCAGTTCTTTTAGTGATGTCCTGGCAGTGTTAGATACATATGGTATTGTCCCTGATAAGATAATGCCAGGATTAAACTATGGCACTGCGCAACATGTACATTTCGAGATGGATGAAGTCTTAAAAGCAATTGTTTCAGCCCTGATTAAGAATCCTAACCAGCGCTTGACTAAAGCCTGGAAACAAGGATTTAAAAGCATGACTGCAGCATATTTAGGTGAGATTCCAGAATCTTTTAATCTTGATGGTAAAGAGTATACGCCAAAGTCATTTATGGAATCATTGGGCATTAATATCGGAGATTATGTTGATATATCATCTTGGGCTCATCACCCATTCTATGAGACTATGACAATTGAAGTTCCTGACAATTGGAGAGCTCAATCAGCATGGAATGTTCCTCTTGATGATTTAATTGCTATCATTGACAATGCCCTCGAAAATGGCTATACAGTTGCTTGGGCAAGTGATGTTAGCGAAGATGGATTCACCGCAACTGGCATTGGTGTTGTTCCGGATATTGAAAAGATATCTGTTGGTAGTGATCAGGCACGTTGGATTGGTAACGGGAGTTCTTCACGAGAGATTCCATTATATGCCCAAACGCCCTGCCCGGAAATTCACGTTACACAAGAGATGAGGCAAGAGGCTTTCGATGATTATTCAACTACTGATGATCACGGAATGCATATATATGGTATTGCGAAAGACCAAAACGGCACCGAATATTACATGGTAAAGAATTCATGGGGGAATGTTGGACCCTATAATGGTATTTGGTATGTCAGCAAAGAATTTGTTCGCTACAAAACAACTGATATCGTTGTTAATAAGAATGCCATTCCGGCATCAATAGCAAATAAAATGCGACGCTAATACTATTGAAGATAAACGACTATACGCAATGAACGGAAATAAGAAATCTTCAATTGTTGATGTTACTATTTCAGATAACTCCGAATCTATGTGCGTAATCAGGAATCGCTATCGAATAATTGACAAAATAGGCTCAGGTGGGAATGCATCAGTATGGAAATGTATTGATCTCACAACAAATGAATACTGCGCAATCAAAATCTATTCAGAAGGTGCCTTAAATCACACGCAAGCAAAGCTTGTAGAAAAAAAACATAAACAATTCTCATACTATAATCATCCCAACATTGTACCTATAATTGATTCTTTTACAGACAATGAATATTTACACGTAGTAATGCCATATTACAAACGCGGAGCTCTTTTACCCCAAAGCAACGCTTTAACAGAAGATGTTCTATGGAGAGTTTGTTTGGATATTGCCAACGGGTTGATGTTTTTGCATGAACATGATGTAATTCACTTAGATGTAAAACCAGCCAACATACTACAAAGTAATACTGGGGAATACATCCTTTCAGATTATTGTATAAGTCAAGATAAGAAAGAATTGACACACATTAATCTTCCTGCCAAGACCTATGGAGCTGCCACATATATGGCCCCGGAACGTTTCTTTTCAGGAGGTTATATTTCAACAGCCTGTGATATATGGGCCCTTGGAGCGACACTATATGAACTGGCCATTGGCGTGCCTCCATTCGATGGTTTAGGTGGACGTAAACAAATACAAACGAAAGAAGATCTTTTACCTCTTCCAATTGGGCAGCAATATTCAAAACACATGAACGATTTGATTATGACTTGTCTAAGGCCCAACCCACAGGAGCGCCCCAGCGCAAAAGACCTGGTAGTTTTTGTCAATGATAAATCCAAATCTATATCATTGAAAAATGGTAGTGAATCGCTAAGTATAACTGATTTCTTTGGCTACTATAGCAATGCGGCTCAAAAGAGACTAGCAGACTACATAATAGACAAGGATCTCCTATCCGGGCTGTATGGAATAACGGACAATTCGGGAAAGATTTTAGTTGAGCATGTCTATGACTCTATATCAACATTTCATGAGACAACATGGCCTGGCCCTGGTCCTTTACCTCCACAAGAATACTTTTTTCTTGGAGCATTCTTTAAGCATGGTGACTACGTAGGATATCTTTGCATTCACGAAGATGGGTCAATTACAGAATATAGAAGATGCCAACAGGAGGAGTTCAAACGACTATCCCAATTGACATAAGCGTGAATTGTGCAACACGAACCACTTCAGATTTGAGGCGCCAGACGGAAAACAAGTTGGAGACTAGCTCATTTACAACGAGTTCCGTGCCAAAAGTAAACTATTGATTTACAGGTATATAACAAAAAGACAAGGAGTGTAAAGTCTGTAAAACTTTACACTCCCTTTACACTTGAGGCTTTACACTATGCTCTTTTCGGAGCAAAAAGTCTTAAATCATCTGGGCTGCCAACTGCTCAACGCTGTAATTCAAGTAGGCAGAATTTTCTTCCCTGAGGCTCTCGGCCACCGGGGACTGCATCACCAGTCCGGTCGCATCCCGGGGAGTCATGCCATACCTGGCCACCAAGTATGCGCTCAAGTCGGCCAGTTTCATTTCGGCAAGGACAGTCGTTTCACTCATATTAAGCATGTGGATTATTTGTTATGATAGTGCCCCTTCATTGAGAACACATATACCAAAATCTTATCGCCGTCTACGGAGTAGATAATCCTGTCGGCCTTGTTGATTCTACGGGACCACTTGCCGGTAAGGTTATGCCTCAGCTGCTCAGGTTTTCCGATGCCGGAGTAGGGATGCTCGGCAATGTCACCCAGGATTTCCTTGATTTTGGCAACCGTCTTCTCATATGTCTTCTTCCACTCATCGAAATCCTTCCGCGCATGGGGAAGGAAGGCAATCTTATAACTCATTGACGTTCACAACTTCGTAATTCCCGTTTTTCACGTCCTCATCACCATGGCGGATGGCTTCCACCAGATCCGGCTGGGACATGACGTAAGCCGTCTCCACCATGGACTCATATTCCTCCAAGGACATAATCACCACTGCGGACCCGTTGCCACGGTTCACGATGACATTGTCAGAGTCCTTTACTACCCTGTCCAAGTAGCCTTTCAGATTTGACCGAAGGTCTGTATAAGTTGCAGTAATCATATCTTAAGTACTTAAATAAGTACTGCAAAGATAGTGCTTAATTGTAAAAACACAATACCTGAGATGAAAAAACTTACCTGAATCGTAGTTCAAATACGGTCTCGTTCACGTCGCTCTTAACCAGGTCGATAGAACCGTTGTGCTGACGCATGATTTGGCGGGCGAGGGAGAGGCCTATGCCGGAGCCTTCTTTCTTCGTGGTGAAGAACGGAACGAATATCTGCTCCTGACTGGCAACGGGTATGGGCTCACCATCATTGGCAACGCGGATGACGGTTTCATCTTCCCTGTTCAGCATTGCTGTTATGCTGATATGCTTTGCACCCGCCTGCAAGGCATTTTTTATAAGATTGATGAAAATCTGCGATATCTGGCCCTCATCGGCATAAATAATAAGGTCCTCTGTTTCAGCGACATAGCTGCAATGCGCATCCCTGGCGGCCAAAAGTTCCTTATCAAGGCCGATGACTTTGTCCATCAGATCCTGCAGGTCGATGGCTTTCTTTACCGGGCGGGCCACGCCGGAGAGTTCCCGATAGGTCTCCACGAACTTGATGAGATTCTTGGAGGAGTCGGAAATTGTGTCCAGCCCGGCCTTTACATCCAGCTCGCTGTGGCCTGTCTCATCCATCGACTTTGACAAAGCATCTGAGAGGGAAGCAATCGGCGACACTGTATTCATTATCTCGTGCGTGAGCACGCGTATGAGTTTGGTCCAGGAGTCCTGCTCGTGCTGCTGCCGCTGCTTTTCAAAGATGGTGCGGATGCGGTTCAGGGTGCGGTTGAATTTGTTTTTATCCTGGAAACGGAAGTTAAGTTCCCCGTCTTCCAGGGCATCCATCATGTATGCCACCTTCCTGATATCCTTCCTTCGGGTCCTGAGCGTTGCTATCACCCACACAGCGACCAAGATGGCAACAATAAAAAGAATTAACCATCCAAAGCCAATGTGTACGATACTGCTGTCAGCAACCTGTGCCGCCCGCGGCATCATGAGCGGGAGGGGCCCACCAAAGGTGGGAAGGACGAGCAGCCAAAGGTTGCGAAGGGTTGTCGACAGCAGTATCGTACACATTACAAATTGTATTTTTTCATTTTAGCATACAACGTCGGTCGGCTGATACCCAAAGCCTTGGCCGCAGCGGAGATGTTACCGTTGTAACGCTGAATGGCCTCCCGCACCATTCTTTCCTCTTCCTGCGGATTATGGAGGAGATTCCCGGTCAAGCCGGGAATGACGTTGTTGGATCCGGCACCACCCGTCATGCCCGGCCCCGACCGGGCATCAATCTGGATGTCCTTTGCCGATAGATTCTTCGCTTCGCTCTGAATGACAGGGGCTTCGCTCTGAATGACAGGGGCATCGCTCAGAATCACGGCCTTTTCAATGACATTCTGAAGCTCGCGGATATTACCGCTCCAATGTGCACCCTCCAGCACCCTCCTGGCATCATCGGCAATACCATCCAAGGGCCGATGGTATTTTTCAGCAAACTGCTTCAGGAAGCGCTCCGCCAGAGGCACAATATCCTCCCGGCGCTCACGAAGGGATGGCAGGCCGATATGAACCGTATTAATACGATAATAAAGGTCTTCGCGGAACTTTCCTTCGCGCACAAGAGCCTCCAGATCCATATTCGTAGCACAAATCATGCGGAAATTAACAGGAATGGCCTGCGTACCGCCAACCCGCACAACGCTACGGTTCTGAATCACCCGCAATAGTTTCGCCTGCAAATGCAGCGGGATATTGCCAATCTCATCCAGGAAGAGCGTACCGCCGTCGGCCTGCTCAAACTTGCCCACGTGGTCTGTGTGCGCATCGGTAAATGCGCCCTTCACGTGGCCGAAAAGCTCACTCTCGAACAGCGTTTCCGTTATGGCACCCGCATCCACGGCCACCATCGGCTTCCCGCTCCGCAGGCTGTGGGAATGGATTTCCCGCGCCAGGACATCCTTGCCGGTTCCGTTTTCTCCGGTAATGAGAACGGTAACGTCCGTAGGGGCAATTTTCTGGACGGTCTTCTGGATAACGGACATAGCATGGGAAGAGCCCCAGAACATAGATCCTTCGCTTCGCTCAGGATGACAGGAGAATCGCTCAGGATGACAGTCTGTCATTCTGAGGGCAGAGCCCGAAGAATCCCTTCCCATCGCCTTCCGGGCCTTGTCCCGCGCCGCCGTAAGTGTAGCCACCAGCTTCTCATTATCCCAAGGTTTCACTATGAAATCAAAGGCTCCCCTCTTCATTCCTTCCACCGCCAACTGGATATCGGCATAAGCCGTAAAAAGCACAATCTCAACCTCCGGAACCATCTTTTTGAGCTCCCCTGCCCAATACAGGCCCTCATTTCCGGTATTAATCTCTGTATGGAAGTTCATATCCAGCAGCACTACATCCGGGCGGAACCGCTCCAGGGTGGAAACCAGCGTCGATGGTGACGGTATCGCCTCCACCTCCTCAAAATGCATCGGCAGCAAAATCTTAAGCGCCTGGCGGATGCCGGCATTATCGTCCACAATCAGAATCTTTCCTTTCTTAGAAGTCATTGACAAGTCTATTATCTCACGTGCGGAAAGCACTACAATCTCCATGCCTGCCAGGAAAACAATTAAACAGTTAGATCCAGCCCAAAACCCATAACCTTCTGACTGTAAAGATACTTTACAACTCTGTAAAATTCCTTTACACGTGTTTAATATGCGACTATTATTTGTAAATTTGCGCCATGATTGTATTCCTGACAGGCAGTCCTACCAGGTATGGAGAGGACAGATTTACAGAGGATAACGGCTTTCTGGCAAGGCTGAAGGCCGCACTGCCTCCGGTAAGCCGTGTCCTTATGGTAAGTGCGGCGCCGGATGACAAGGCATTTACAGAGAGTGTTCTTGAGGGAATGACAGGCTGCATTGTCCGCTCCGGAATTGCCACTTCAAAAATAACGATGCTGGACCGCAGCAACGCTTCCGAGGTCAGGGCTCTGCTCTCCGATGCAGACTGGCTTATCCTTTGCGGCGGCCACGTACCCACGCAGAACAAATTCCTGCATGATATCGGCCTAAAAGAACTTTTGAAAACCTTTGACGGAGTAGTCATGGGATGCAGCGCCGGCAGCATGAACTGCGCAGACAGGGTGTATTCGCATCCGGAGCTTGCCGGAGAAGCCTCAGACCCATCTTACAGCCGATGGCTTCACGGCCTTGGACTAACTGACATTCAGATAGTTCCGCATTTGGAACAGGTACGCTACTGCAACATCGACGGAAAACGACTTTTTGAGGATGTGATTTTCCCGGACAGCTGGCAGCATAAGTTCTACACCTTCAATGACGGAGGTTACATTTTAATCCGCGACGACCGCCCGCGCCTCTTTGGCGAGGCATATGAAATATCCGACGGCCAGATACATCAAATCAGTACAGAAAACAACTCATATTCTTTTATGAACTTTATATTTATTTCACCCCATTTCCCTGGCACCTACTGGCATTTCTGCGAACATCTCAGAAATTGCGGTGTCAATGTTTTAGGAATAGCCGATACGCCTTACGAGGCCCTTAATCCGGCCCTGAGAGGCAGTCTTACAGAATACTACAAAGTCAATAACCTTGAAGACTACAGCGAGGTTTTCCGCGCCGTAGCTTACTTCTCTTTCAAATACGGAAAGATAGACTGGATAGAGTCCAACAATGAATACTGGCTGGAGCAGGACGCCCGCCTCCGCACAGACTTCAACGTAACCACCGGCATCAAGACAGACCATATCGACGCCATCAAGGAAAAGTCTGAAATGAAGAAGTACTACGCCATTGGAGGCATCCCCACCGCCCGCCAGATTAAGGCAGCAGAAGGCCTCAAGGCAGTAAAGGCTTTTGTAAAAAAGACAGGATGGCCGATTATTGCAAAGCCGGACAACGGAGTAGGCGCTTCCGGAACTTACAAACTGACCGATGAAGACTCTCTGGACGCCTGGTTCGCAGCCCATCCCAACTACGCAGAGTTTGTAATAGAAGAATTCATAACCGGCCTTCTGGTGTCCTACGATGCCGTTTACAACTCCAAAGGAGAGCCACTCTTTGAATCAAACGGAGTTTATCCCACCCCTATCATGGAGATTGTGAACAACGACCTGGATTCCTGCTACTACATAGAAAAAACCGTTCCCGCAGCCCTTGCAACCATCGGCAGAAAGACAGTTAAGGCCTTTGGTATCAAGAGCAGGTTCGTGCATCTGGAGTTCTTCAAGCTTGACCGCGACCGTGAAGGCCTTGGCAAAAAGGGTGACTACGTTGGCCTTGAAGTTAACATGCGCCCCGCCGGCGGCTTCACCCCGGATATGATGAACTTTGCCCATAGTACCGATGTCTACCGCATCTGGGCAGAGATGGTGGCCTTTGACAAGCGATATAAAGATGAGGGCGAGCAGTTCTTCTGTGCATACGCCAGCCGCCGTGACAGCCACACTTACAAACACACCCACGAAGAGGTTATGGCCTGCTACGGAGCCCAGATGGCCATGTGCGAGCGCATGCCGGATGCCCTGGCCGACGCCCTTGGCAACCAGACCTACATCGTCCGCCTGAAAGACCGCAAAGAAATAGAAAAATTCTTCCGCTTCGTTACAGAGTAATTACAAGGAAATAATTACATTTGTAGAATTCAAATAAACTCTTGTTATATGCTGTTTGTAATTGAAGGTTTGGACGGAGCCGGAAAGTCCACCCAGGTAAGCCGTTTGCGGGAATATATAGAAAGCCGCTGCGGACAGATTGAGTATATTCACTTTCCGCGATATAACGCCCCTGTTTACGGAGACCTTATAAGCCGCTTCCTTCGCGGAGACTTCGGGTCCAACGAGCAGGTGCATCCCCAGCTTGTGGCACTGCTGTACGCAGAAGACAGGCACGGAGCCGGCCCCCTTATGAAAGAAAAGATAGACGCCGGCATCCCGGTGCTTCTGGACAGATATGTATATTCTAACATCGCCTACCAGTGTGCAAAGGTGGCCGATGCTGCCGAGCGCCGCGCCCTGAGGGACTGGATTTTCAATACCGAGTACGGAGACTTCCAGCTCTCCGTACCTGATCTGAACCTTTATTTGGACGTACCTATCTCATTTGTAGAGAAGAGTTTACGTGAGGCGCGTACTGGCAGCGACAGAGACTACCTTTCTGGCGGGGCAGACATCCACGAAGCCAGCATCGCCTTCCAGAAAGCCGTGCGCGACGTTTATCTGGAGCAGTGTGCCATAGATGAAAAATTCATCCGTGTAGACTGTGCCGATGAAGACGGAAACATGGCTCCGGCCGACGTCATTTTCAACAGAATCAAAGCAGTTGTAGACCCCGTCCTTGAAGCCAGATGAGAAGATTCTGTACGATACTCATAGGCCTTGTATTCTTCTCGGCCGGACTTTTCAAGCTGATTGACCCTGTGGGCAGCAGCCTGATAGTCAGGAGTTACCTTGAATTCTTCCACCTTGGTTTCCTTGGCGGCCTGTCAGGGGTCGCAGCCTTCGTTCTGAGCAGCCTTGAAGCGCTTACGGGACTCGCCCTTCTTAGAGGGGCATGGCGCCGGATTACGGCAAAAGTCAGCATGGCCCTGATTGGTTTCTTCACGGTTATTACATTTATTCTTATGCTTGCCCAGCCCAAAATGGACTGCGGCTGCTTTGGAGAAGCTTTTCATCTTAGCCATACCCAGACTTTCATTAAGAATATTGTCCTCTGCGCCCTTGCAGCCGGAGCCTTCATTCCCCTGCCTAAGACTTCGTCTAAAAAAAATGCTACGATAATCCTTAGCGTAATCACCTTATTTACAGGTATTTACTCATTATTCTTCCTGCCGCTGTGGGACTTTACAGCCTTCGGAGCTGGCGACAGGCTTTATGACACTGCCCATCCTTTCCCTCAGCTGAAAGCCGCAGAGCCGGGCTTTATTTATGAAAAAAACGGGACACAGAAAGAGTTCTCCCTTGACGCCCTGCCGGATTCTACATGGACATTCGTCAGCGTAGCCGATGTTCCCGAGGCTGAGACTCCCGCCAACCTGGTTCCTATTGCCGCCCCTGACGGCAGCCCGATGGACAGCGTGCTGCTTCACGGAAAAGTTCTGGCAATATCGGCATACGAACCGGAAAAGTTGTCGGAAAAAGACTGGGGCAGAGCCGCAGAGCTTTTGGCATCAGCAGCGGAAAACGGCACACAGCCTGTTCTTCTGACAGCATCGGCAGAGATAGAAAATCTTCTGCAAGACTTGGAAACGGTGCAAAGAATGCAGCTGCTGATGGTATCGTATTTCTCTGACCACAAGGTACTTATGACCTTCAACCGTTCCAACGGAGGAGCAGTTCTCCTGGATGAAGGGCTGATTGTAGAAAAATGGTCTTCAAATGGATATCCGACCGCCGTCAAGATGCAGAAGATAGCCGCAGAAGGCCCGGGGAACCTAATCATAGGGTCATCAGTCCCGGGGCGCATCTGTCTGGTATTCTTTATGATGGCCGCAATTATCATATCCCTCTTTTCTTACCGCAACAGACGCAAAAGAATTGTATAAATGGAAGCAAACGGCAGGAATATACTGATTATGGGAATCATCAACGCCACCGATGACTCCTTCTACGCCCCAAGCCGGGTCCTTTCAGAAGACGGGAAGCCTGACGAATTCACCCTGCGGAACACCATCCGCAGCATGCTGCTTTCCGGGGCCGATATCCTTGACATCGGAGCCTGTTCCACAAGACCCGGGAGCATAGCGGTTGGTGCCGATACCGAATGGCAGAGGCTTAAGGTCATTTTGCCGATAGTGCAGGAAGAGGCTCCCGTAACTCCCATATCCATAGATACTTATAACGCCAGCGTAATAGAAAAGGCATACGACCTCATAGGTCCCGTAATTGTAAACGACATTTCCTCCGGGGTTCTGGACCGGAACATGCTTCCGCTTGCCGGAAGGCTTGGACTCCCCTACATTGCCATGCACATGAGGGGGACGCCGGAAACCATGTCATTCCATACGGATTACCGGAACGGGGTGGTGGAAGATGTGAAAAACTATTTCCTGAAGTTTGCCCAAAAGGCATCTGACAACGGGATAACAAACTGGTATCTTGACCCGGGCTTCGGCTTCGCAAAAACCCTCACGCAGAATTACACCCTCCTTAAGAATCTTTCAGAGCTCACTTCCCTGCTGCGTCCGATAGTAGTGGGAGTATCTCGCAAAAGCATGATATACAGCTTGTTGGGACAGAATCCGGAAGACAGCCTGCCTCCCACACAGGCCCTTCACATGGCCGCGCTGGAGCGCGGGGCTTCAATCCTCCGGGTTCACGACGTAAGCGCAGCCCGGCATACATTGGTACTATACAAGAAACTGGCAGAAAGTTAGCAAGATGACACCTCAATCACTCAACGCCCTCTCCCCAATTGACGGAAGATACTCTTCTGTCACCGGGCAACTCAGGGAATTTTTCTCTGAAAGATCCCTTCTACGCTACCGTACTTATGTAGAAATTGAATATTTTATTGCACTTTGCCGCCTTGGAGTGCCTCAGCTTGATGGCGCCCTTGAAAAGGAAGAGGCCATAAGGGCGATTGCGGATTCCTTCAGCGAAGACGATGCCCTTCGTATCAAGGAGATTGAATCCGTTACAAACCACGATGTTAAGGCCGTAGAGTATTTCATTAAGGAGAAATTCCAGAAACTTGGCCTGGAAGCCTATCAGGAATTCATTCACTTCGGGCTTACCTCACAGGACATAAACAATACCTCCTATCCCCTCATGCTGAAAGATGCAATTGAGAGCGGCTATGAGTCTAAACTTCTGGAAATCATATCTTTACTTGACAATTTCTCTGACCGGTGGAGCCAGATACCAATGCTTGCCAGGACACACGGACAGGCTGCTACCCCAACTACCATGGGTAAGGAAATGGCTGTCTTCGCAGCCCGCCTGCAAGAGCAGGCAGACCAGCTTCAGGCACTCCCCTTCCCGGCAAAATTCGGCGGTGCCACAGGAGGACTAAACGCCCACAAGGCCGCATACCCTGATGTAGACTGGGAGTCCTTTGCAGACAATTTCGCCGCCAGCATGGGGCTGCGCCGTTCCAAGCCCACCACCCAGATAGACCATTACGACAATCTTGCCGCCATATTTGACTGCCTGCGCAGGATAAACGTCATACTTATAGATTTGTGCCGTGATATCTGGACTTACATTTCCCTGGGATATTTCCGCCTGAAGGTAAAAGAAACGGAAGTAGGTTCATCGGCTATGCCGCACAAGGTCAATCCAATAGATTTTGAGAATGCAGAGGGCAACCTTGGCATGGCAAATGCTATGCTGACGCACTTCTCAATGAAGCTTCCAATCTCCCGCCTGCAACGAGACCTTTCAGATTCAACCGTCCTCAGGAACATAGGAATGCCGCTTGCTTACGGGCTTATCGCCTTTTCTTCCACGATTAAAGGACTGAATAAGATAAGCGTCAACAAAGAACTGATAGACAAAGACTTGGAGCAGAACTGGCAAGTGGTTGCAGAAGGCATTCAGACCATTCTCCGCCGCGAAGGCTACCCCCACCCGTACGAGGCCCTGAAGCAGCTTACCCGTACCGGACATGACATGGATGAGCTTACCATAAAGGAATTCATAGAGAGACTGGACATAGAAGAGTCCGTGAAAGACGAACTCCGCGCCCTCACACCATGGACATATTAAAATAATCTTATTCCGTCAGGAAAACATCGTCCCCGGGGGCGGCGAAGCGGAAAGTTTCCCTTGCAAATTCCTCAAGGGTATCTTTTTCATTTGCAAGACGCTGGATTCGCAGGTCCAGCTTTGCATTCTCCTTGGTATAATACTCAATCTCAGCCTGCTGGCGGCTAAGTTCCCTGCGAGCCCCAATCCAACGGAAGATGTTGTCATGGCTGAACACAAGAATATACAGGGCAGCCAAAACGGTTGCCACCAGTGCGTAACGGAAAAAACCGCGATGAGGACCGTTCCAAAGCTGTTTCAGACGTCCTTTTCCAGAAGTTGTATCTTTAATTTCCTGTGCCAAAGCCTTATTATTTTGTGATTTCCACAAAAGTAGCTAAATTTGAGGACAAATTGAAACATTATTTATTAAAAATAACCATGAAACCTACACTTCTTGTTCTCGCTGCCGGAATGGGCAGCCGCTATGGCGGACTCAAACAGATGGATACACTCGGACCAAACGGAGAGACCATCATTGATTATTCCATTTATGACGCCGTTCAGGCAGGCTTCGGAAAAGTTGTCTATATCGTAAGGGAGTACTTCCGCGAGCAGTTTGAAGAAACCGTCCGCAAAAAATACTCCAATGTAAAATGCACAGACGGTCAGCCTCTGGAATTCGTTTTCGTAACCCAGGAACTGGACAAGATTCCTGCCGGATATGAGGTTAATCCTGAAAGGCAGAAGCCTTGGGGTACCGCCCACGCAGTGCTTATGGCAAAGGACGTTATCAAGGAACCTTTTGCAGTTATCAACGGCGATGATTTCTATGGCCGCGAGTCTTTCAAGGTTCTTGGAGACTGGCTTCGCGCCCATGAGAATTCAAAGGGCTGCTACAGCATCGTAGGCTTTGCTCTTGAGAATACCCTCTCCGAGTCCGGCGGCGTATCCCGCGGAATCTGCTTCTATGACAAAGATTTCATGCTTCAGGACGTTGTTGAGCACTTGAACATTGCCCGCGAGGCAGACGGAAAGGTTTACGGAGACAATTCCACCAATGGCAAGACTCACCTGGAGCTCAACGGCAAGGACCTGTGTTCCATGAACATGTGGGGCTTCACTCCAGACTATTTTGAGAAGAGCTATGACATTTTCAAGAACTTCCTTGGTGAGTTCGGAAAAGAGCTCAAGAAAGAGTACTATATCCCCTACGCAGTAGACTGCATGGTTAAGGCAGGCGACAAGTGCGAGGTTCTTGCAACAGACAGCAAATGGTTTGGCGTAACCTATAAGGAAGACCGTCCCGCAGTGGTAGCCAAATTCCAGGAGCTCTCAGACAAAGGCATTTATCCTTCACCCCTTTACAAGTAACATGGCATTTTTCAAAAGAGGCAGACATGCCAACTACAGCATATTGAACGGCTTTTCATGGCACGTTCCGGGAATCGGCGGATTATTCGCTTTCATGGGATGGCTCGCCTTAGGCTTCCTTATCAGCCAGCTGATTTCAGTCATCATTCTCCTTTGCACGGGAGAGGATATGCTGATGCTTGCCCTTGATGCGGATTTCCTGCAACTGTTGCAGCTGATAGTTTATCCTTTCCTGTTCCTTCCGGCGATGATTGCATCCAAGTACCTGAGTAACAGGAACATGTACTTTGTGGAAGGAGTCAAGCTTGACAGCCCCGTCAAAGGAAAGATGTCCCTCTGGAAAGCCGGAGCCCTGTGCTGCCTTGCAACCTTCGGGCTTGCTTTCCTTATGGATTTGGCGAGTTCATTACTTCCTGAGATGTCTGACAACTGGCAGGCAGCCATGGAGGCCCTTGTAGGAGGCAATGTCTTCATCAGCTTCATCTGCGTAAGCATAATGGCACCTTTCTTTGAAGAGTGGTTTATTCGCGGCATCCTGCTCAGAGGCCTTCTTAACTTCAAAAGGGCGGATGGTAGCCGCGGAATGTCACCTGCCATTGCAATTATCATTACCGCAGGCATTTTCGGGTTCATCCACGGCAATATCTGGCAGGCACTTCCCGCCTTCGCCCTTGGCTGCCTCTTCGGCTACGTTTATTACAAGACCGGCAGTCTTAAGCTTACAATGCTGATGCATGCTTTCAACAACACCGCATCCCTTGTTGCTTCCCAGCTGCTTCCTGATGAGGCTGTTGCATCCTGGGCCGA
This sequence comes from Bacteroidales bacterium, assembly GCA_017459075.1. Classification (GTDB taxonomy): domain Bacteria; phylum Bacteroidota; class Bacteroidia; order Bacteroidales; family UBA932; genus Cryptobacteroides. The sequence goes on along the minus strand of JAFUDQ010000024.1, from coordinate 12,166 downwards.
TATCATCCCGGCCCCGCAGCTTTACGCAGTGAGCGCAGCCTGCCTTGCAATAGTAATCCTGGTTGTATTGCAGTTCAGGAAAATCAAGACTCCACGTAATGGAGGATGTGAACTTATCCCTGTTGAAGCTCCTTCAGAAGTTCCTCTGCCTTAGCAAGACTGTCTGTCTTGCCAATGTCCAGAAGACGGAGGTCCTTGAAACAGACGCCATATACCGGATAACGGTCGCAAATTGATATGTAGAAGTCGGCGATAGAGAATCTTTCGCCGGCTTTTTCATTGTCAAAAACCGTAAAAATGGAATCCGACATATAGTGTATGCCGGCAAAGGCCAGCATACGGTAGCGTGAAGGGTCGATGTTTCCGTAAGGACTGCGAACTTCCCCGGTTGCAATATTTGTCCATCCGACAAGGCGCATGTCATCGTCAAAGAGGAAATAACGCTGGGTCTTGCGCTCGCTTACAAGAATGGTAGAAACAGCCCCGGGACGGGCCTGGGAACGGAAATAGCCCAGGTCAACATCGGACAGTATATCCACATTATGCACAAGGAAGCCGCCGGTTCCCTCCAGCAGGGGGCGGGCAAAACGCACACCGCCACCGGTCTCGCGCAGAAGGTCCCTTTCGTCAGAAACTGCAATCTTGCGGCCAGGAATGGCAATTTCCGGAGCCTTGAGGTAGTCAATAATCTGGTCAGGGAAATGATGTACGTTCACCACAAAGTCATCGTACCCGAAACCGGACAGTTTCTGAATCACATGGCCCAGCATGGGAACACCGCCAACAGGCACAAGAGCCTTGGGCATGGTATCGGTAAGCGGCCTCAGGCGCGTACCAAGGCCGGCAGCAAAAATCAACGCTTTCATTTACAGCCTTTTCTCTATATCCAGCTCCCTGTGGGTGATGTTTATCTTGATGTCGAACTTCTTGGCAAGGTGCTCTGCCAGATGCTCTGCGCAGTAAACGCTCCTGTGCTGGCCTCCGGTACAGCCGAAGCAAACCTGAAGATGGGTGAACTTCCTTTCTATGAAGCGTTTGACGTGAACGTCTACAAGACGGTAAACATTGTCAAGGAAGAAGAGAATCTCTCCGTCATCCTCCAGGAACTTGATAACCTCCTTGTCCATTCCGTTGAACTGGCGATAGTACTCATATTTGCCGGGATTGTTAACGGCACGGCAGTCAAAGACATAACCGCCGCCGTTGCCGCTGGTGTCTACCGGAATTCCCTTCTTGTATGCAAAACTGTAGATGCTTACCTCCAGGCGCTTGTCCTCTGCCATCTCATAGAACTGCTGCATCTTCGTGAGCTTTGTAAGCACCTCATTCAGATAAGGATAGCTGTCGAAAGGTGTACGAAGCAAACGGCGCAGGTTGTCTATTGCGAACGGAACGCTGGCAAGGAAGTGGGGCTTTTTCTCAAAGTATCCCCTGAATCCGTATGCGCCCAGGGTTTGCAAATTACGGAAGAGTACGAACTGGCGGAGTTTCTCACGGAAGTGGGCTTCGTCCAGGTCAGGGATATAAGTCCTTACCGCCCTGAGGTAAGAAGAAAGCATTTCCTGCTTAAGGTCGTCCGGATAACGGGCCCTTGCCTGCCAGATGAAGGATGCCACATCGTAATAAATGGGGCCTTTGCGTCCGCCCTGGAAGTCAATGAAATAAGGGACATCGTCCTTAAGCATGACATTGCGGGCCTGGAAATCCCTGTACATGAAAGTGTCTCCCATGTCTTCCAGGAGGTCTTCCTTGAATTTCTCAAAGTCATCCTGCAGGCGCACCTCATTGAACTCAAGGCCGGTTGCCTTCAGGAAGCAGTATTTAAAATAGTTAAGGTCGAACAAAATCATCCTTGGTCCGAAGGCCGGCTCCGGGTAGCAGATATTGAAATCAAGGCCCTCAGCCCCTTTGAACTGAATCTTGGGCAGTTTCTCCACCACCTTGCAGAGAAGATCCCTTTCATAGGAAGAATACTCTCCGCTTTCACGGCCGTGCGAAACCTCCTGATAAAGGACGGTGTCACCAAGGTCTTCCTGGATATAGGCCATTCCGTCCGTGCTTACGGCAAGCACCTTAGGCACATTGATACCCTTTTCGCCGAAATGGCGGCTGAGGGTGATGAAAGCGTTGTTCTCTTCCTGATTGGTGCCGATGACTCCAACCACCGAGACCCTTCCGCCGCGAAGGCGGAAATACCTTCTGTTGCTCCCGGAAGAGCTCATTTCTGTGATTTCGGAGACTGTCTGACCGGTATATTTTTCAAAAAGTTGTTTCAATACTTCTTCCATTGCACACATTAGATGTTTAATAGCTGCGAATTTACTATAAAAGTTTTATATTTGCATAAACAAAAAGAAAATATCTTTTTATGGATAAATACTATTCTTACTGCTCGGACAAGTACCAGTACACAATGGGAAAGTCTTTCCTTGACTGCGGAAAGGCCGATGAGACCGCCGTTTTCAACCTGTTTTACAGAAAAGCCCCGGAAAATAACAACTGGGCTGTAGTAAGCGGCACCCAGGAAATCATCGACATGGTCCTGAATCTTGGGAAAATGGATGAGGAGTTCTATGAGAAATTCCTCCCCGGAGAAGCTTATGCACCATTCCGCAAATACCTGTCCACACTGAAATTCACCGGAAACGTTTACGCCATGAGGGAGGGAGAAATCGCCTTTCCCAACCAGCCGATAGTAATAGTGGAGGCTCCTTTGGTTCAGGCTCAGATTCTGGAGACCCCGATGCTCTGCATCATGAACCACCAGATGGCCGTAGCCACAAAGGCGTCACGCGTATGCAGGGCCACCAAACACCCCGTCAGCGAGTTCGGTTCCCGCCGCGCCCATGGCCCATGGGCCGCAATCTACGGCGCAAAGGCTGCCATAATCGCCGGCTGCGCAAGCTCATCGAACATCCTCACCGGCGTATTCAACGGAGTGCCTTCCACCGGAACGATGGCCCACAGCTTCGTAACATCCTACGGCAGTAGCGTAGAGGGAGAGCACAGGGCCTTCTGTGACTATATCAAGACCCACATGGGAGAGAATCTCATCCTTCTCATTGACACTTATGACACCCTTCGCTGCGGCGTCCTCAACGCCATAAGGTCTTTCAGGGAGAACGGGATTGACGATTCCTACCCGGGTGGATACGGTATCCGCCTGGACAGCGGAGACCTTGCCTACCTGTCAGTCAAAGTAAGGGAGATTCTTGACGCCCACGGCATGAAGAACTGCAAGATTTTCGCCACTAATTCCCTTGACGAGTACCTTATCAGCGACTTGGAGCGCCAGGGAGCCAGGATTGACTCTTACGGAGTTGGCGACGCCATCGCAACCAGCAAGGCGGCGCCCTGCTTCGGCAACGTGTACAAACTGGTCCAGCTTGGCGGAGAGCCCGTCCTCAAGCGTTCAGAAGATACTATCAAGCTCATTAACCCGGGCTTCCACACCACCTATCGAATCGTAGTGAACGACCCCGCCCTCGGAGAGCGTTTCAAGGCCGATGTCACCTGCCTTCGCGGCGATGAGACTTCCCGCAGGATAGAGGCCGGTGAGGAATTTACCATTTATGACGAGCAGGACCGTTTCAAACACAAGACCTTTGAAAAAGGTTCCTATTCATACCATGCCCTTCAGTTTCCCGTGATAAAGGACGGCGTCCGCTGCGAGGTTCCCCACACCCTTCAGGAAAAGAGGGACTTCTATCAGGACAACCTCAGGCACTTCAGCCCCACGGAGACGCGACTTATCAATCCCCACTACTATAAAGTGGATATTTCCGAAGAATTGCGGGCAGAGAAAATCCAGATTCTGGAACGCATCAACGCCCAGATAGATAATTTAAAAATAGACTAAGATGAAACTGTTTTCTCGCTTTACAATTATGGCGGCAGCCATACTGCTGTTTGCAGGATGTTCCAAATCAAGCGACGGTGGGAACTTGCCGATAGTGGACTTCAGCACCTCGGAGAGCACTATTTACATGGGAGGAGAAGTTAACATCCCCATCGTACTGAGTGAGCCTGCGGAAAAGCCGGGGACCGTCAACCTTAAATTCGAAGGCAGCGCCGTCAAGGGTACTGACTATACCGTATCGGCGGAGAGCGTAAGCTTTGCAGCCGGTTCTATGGTCGGCAGCATCGTCATAAAAGACATTAACCTTACAACCGGGAAAGAAATAAAAGTACTGATTGACAGCGTCGGGAAGCTCAAAAAGGGAAACAGGAGCAGCATGCGCATTACCTGCCCCGGAGAACTTCTGACCTACACTTTCGGTGACAGGACGGAAGGCAATATAATTGAGCGTTATTATATCCAGATTAAGTTGTCCGGATCCAAGAGCGGAGATTCATGGCGTGCCTCCAGTGAGATGCACATCCCTGCTCTCCTTAAGGGAGAAGCTGCCGCGCAGCTGTTTTTCAGTGATGAAAAAGGCCAGATAGACACCAGGGGCTTCGTAGTCAAGCAAGGCAGCAATACAGGAGAAGTATGCGTTGGCGTAGGCTCTGCTACGGAAATCACATCCATCAAAAAAGCAGTGGTAGAACCAGACTATGTATCTTACAACGGAGTCGTTCCGGGCGAAAAACCTTCTTTTACCCTGTCTGTCCAGGGGCATTACAGGCTTACCGGCACATGGAGGTTCGAGCGTTTTGCTTATGAAGATGCCCTAAAGGCCGCATTCACCGCAAACGGCGATGACATTTCCCTGCTTCCGCTGAACAACAATAACTTCTATTTCAAGGTTGATACAGAGACCAGGGACGATACGGTGTACACCGTTCTCACCCCTTCCATCACCGGCGATTTTGCAGCCTTTTTCACAAAGGCTGATATCACCGGATGTACACCTGTGAATGTCAGGGAAGGCGGCAGGCTGGCAGGCAACTGCACTGCAATTGAGGATGGTGTCAGCCATCTGTTCATGAAACTTTCCAACAGCAACCGTTCTTTCAACAAAGACAACATGATTTACGGAGAGGCATGCATAAGCATTCACATCCTGGATAACGGAAAGATGGAACTTACGCTGAGGGACTACAACAAGCCGCCGTTCGGAACGAACAGCTGGCAGGATGGTTCCTTCGACCCTGACCTGTTCGGGCTCACCTCCATTTTTACTTATGAAAGATAGCGATTCGTCCTATTTTCTTTAAAAACTGTTTGAATAATCACGATTTTTATATATATTTGAAACCACTAAACTATAACCGCGCAGCCAAAAAATAATGAAGATCGTAGAAAACATAAACGGAAAAGCCCCTGTGGGCAATGTGCTGGTAGTTAATACCGGTTCCATCACTACTAAATTCGGCTACTATGTAGACGGAGAGATTGTTCTTGACCGAAAGCTTGAACATACCGTAGAAGAGTTGTCCAAGTTCAAGGATGTCATGGAGCAGGACAAGATGCGTACTAAGGCGATTCTTGACGCCCTGAAGGACCTTGGGGTCAAATTGGAGGATATAGACATCGTAATGTGCCGCGGAGGCCTCTTCACCCCCTGCATTACCGGAGTCTATAATGTAAACGAAGACATGAGGGAGGTTCTGTCCTCCAGTCGTGACGGAAACCATGCCTGCAACCTCAGCGCCCTCATCGGTGATGAGATAGCGGGCGAAATCAACTCCCTGAGGGAATCCAAGGGCCTAAAGCCCCGCTTCGGCAAATGCGTTGCATACGTTGCAGACCCGCCGATGGCGGATGAAATGCTTCCTGAATGCCATGTAGGCGGTATCCCCGAATTCCGCAGAAGCACACTTTTCCATGCACTGAACACCCGCGCAATCATGCGCCGTTATCTTCGCGAGAACAACCGCAAGGCAGAGGATACTGCTGCGATTATCTGCCACATGGGCGGCGGCGTAACCATTTCCCTTCACAAAGGAGGCCGCGTAATTGACACGTCCCACGGCCTTGGAGGAGACGGCCCTATCACCCCGGAAAGAGCAGGATGCTGCCCTCCCTACCCTCTGATTGACATGTGTTTCAGCGGAAAGTACACCAAACAGGAAATCAAGAAAAAGCTCATCGGCAAAGGTGGCGCAGTCGCATACTTCGGCACCAATGACATGAGGATTGTGGAGCAGAGGGCCCTGGAAGGCCGTCCGGAATACGTCGTATTCATGAAAGCCTTCATCCTTAACATCGCCAAATACATTGTTGCACAGGGCGCTGTGGTAGACGGCAAGATAGACGTCATCATCCTTACAGGAGGCGTTGCCTACAGCAAATACATAACAGATGAAATCACAAAGAAAGTAAGCTGGCTTGCCCCCGTCAAGGTTTATCCCGGTGAAAACGAGCTCGGCTCACTGGCAGAAAACGGATACATCATCCTTGCCGGAGCCACCAAGATTCATACATACAACAAAGAAAGAATTATTGAAGATTAGTTTTGACACATAATTAAAGACAAAATATGGCAAACATTGATTATTCTCAAAGATCTTTCAGCTACTATCCTACAAACGCCATCATTACAGCCAAATGTATTGACGGTGTATGGACAGAGCCGGAACTCAGCAACAATTTTGAACTCAGTTTGCATTGCTTCGCCGGCGTTTTCCACTATGCCCCTTCCTGCTTTGAGGGAGCAAAGGCATTCCGCGGAGTAGACGGAAAGGTTCGCCTTTTCCGTCCTGACGAGAATGCGAAGCGCATGATAAACAGCGCCAAGTATCTGGACATGCCCTACCCTTCCGTAGAGATGTTCGTAGACATGTGCGTACGTTGCATCCAAGCCAACTGGGAGCATATTCCCCCCTATGAGTCAGGAGCATCACTTTACCTCAGGCCCGTTCTGTTCGGAATCAACCCCGGTCTTGGAATCAAGTCTTCAAAAGACGTGATGTTTGCCGTAATGTGCTCTGGTGTAGGTACTTACTCAGGAGCCAAGAGCCTCAGCACAGGCACCGCCGTACTGTCCCGCAATTATGACCGTGCCGCCACTTTCGGCAGCGGAGGATACAAGCTCGGCGCCAACTACGCACAGAGTCTTCACGCCTACAATGTCGCCCACAACGCCGGCTACCGCGAGCTGTTGTTCCTTGACAGCGCGACCCATTCACATATTGAGGAATTCGGTTCATCCAACTTCTTCGCCATCAAGGACAACACTTACATTACACCTGATTCCACAAGCGTTCTTCCGTCAATCACCAACAAGAGCCTTCGCACCGTAGCAGAAGAATTCGGCCTTAAAGTTGAGCGCCGCATGGTAATGGTTGATGAGCTTGCGACATTTGAGGAGGTCAACTCCTGCGGAACCGCCGTCGTTATCACTCCTATCAGCAGAATCGACGACAAACCGGCTCTTGAGAGCAATGAGATTACCCGCAGCTTCAATTACGGAGAAGAGTGCGGTCAAATCAGCCGCAAGTTGTACAACCGCATCATCGGCATTCAGAAAGGCCTTGAGGAGGATACTTACAACTGGTGTTTGTTCGTAGACGAGAAGTAGTGATGAAGGATAGGGTTGCCGTTCTTTTGCAGGAGCACAAGGTGGATGAAGCTATCGCTTTGATAGATTCTTTCCGGGCCGATGGTGGCTTGATGGATGACACTTTGTTCTATCTTCTGGGCAATGCCTGGCGGAAGAAGGGTAACTGGCAGATGGCAATTAACAATTATCTTGAGGCTGTCCGCCTGAATCCGGACTCCCCCGCCTCCGGCGCTTTGGAAATTGCCAACAACATCCTTGACTATTATAACAAAGATTTATATAACCCATGATGTTATATAAATTGCTATCCGGAACTGTTTTCCGAAACCAGTGCCACCCTCGGCATGTAAGAGGGGGGACCATGAGCAAAGCGAATGGTGGGGTCGAACGAAGTGAGACGGTTTGGAAGACAGTTCCGGGTGCAAAGGAAAGCAACAACATTTAAAACTATAGGACTATGGCAAAGATGAAAGGAGCTACCCTGGTAGACATCGAACGCTGCAAAGGCTGCGGACTGTGCGTTGTCGCCTGCCCCCTGAACGTGTTGGCCCTTACCACAAAAAACGTGAACCAAAAGGGTTACAACTATGCAGAAACCGTCCTCGAAGACACATGCACAGGATGCACATCCTGCGCCATCGTATGTCCGGACGGATGTATCACCGTTTACCGTAAAAAGGAGATTTAACTATGGCAGAGAAAGAAATCACCTTGATGAAAGGCAATGAAGCAATTGCCCATGCCGCCATCCGTTGCGGTTGCGACGGTTACTTCGGCTACCCTATCACCCCCCAGTCAGAGGTACTTGAAACCCTGGCAGCAGAAAAACCCTGGGAAACCACCGGAATGGTAGTCCTCCAGGCAGAAAGCGAAGTCGCATCCATCAACATGGTCTACGGCGGAGCCGCTTCAGGAAAAAGGGTGATGACATCATCATCATCCCCGGGCGTCAGCCTCATGCAGGAAGGCATTTCCTACCTTGCAGGAGCCGAACTTCCCTGCCTTATCGTGAATGTATCCCGCGGAGGCCCCGGACTTGGCACCATCCAGCCCAGCCAGGCAGACTATCTCCAGACAGTTAAAGGCGGCGGCCACGGAGACTATCGCCTTATAACACTCGCGCCGGCATCGGTACAGGAAATGGCAGACTTCGTAGATCTTGCCTTCGAACTCGCATTCCGCTACCGCAACCCTGCAATGATACTGTCCGATGGTGCCATCGGCCAGATGATGGAAAAAGTTGTACTTCCTCCTTTCAAACCCCGTCGAACAGAGGAAGAACTCGCAAAAGAATGCCCTTGGGCCACCACAGGCCGCATCGGCATGCGTAAACCCAACATCATCACCTCACTGGCACTCGTCTCAGAAGAGATGGAGCGCGTAAACCTTCGCCTGCAGGCAAAATACAAAGTTATCCAGGAGAAGGAAGTTCGCTACGAAGAGTATATGACAGAGGACGCAGAGTACCTGATTGTTGCCTTCGGAAGCGCTGCACGTATTTCCAAGAAGGTTATTGCCATCGCACGTGAGCAGGGCATCAAAGTTGGCCTGCTCCGTCCCATCACCCTCTGGCCCTTCCCTTCAAAGCGCATCGCAGAGCTCGGCCGGAAGGTCAAAGGCATCCTCTCGCTTGAAATCAACGCCGGACAGATGGTAGACGATATCCGCCTGGCAGTAGAATGCAAGGTTCCCGTCAAATGGTACGGCCGTCTTGGCGGTATCATTCCTGAGCCGGAGGAAGTTGTAGAAGAAATCAAGAAAATGACCCTCTAATCCAGTAGCGCTATGACAAAAGAAGAAATAATGCAGCCGGAGAACATCGTTTACCGCAAACCGGAACTGCTCAATGACGTCCCCATGCATTACTGCCCTGGCTGTAGCCACGGAGTTGTGCACAAACTCGTCTCCGAAGTCATCGCAGAGATGGGTATGACAGACAAAACTATCGCAATCTCACCTGTAGGCTGCGCAGTTTTTGCCTATAAATATATAGATGTAGACTGGCAGGAGGCTGCCCACGGCCGCGCTCCGGCACTGGCCAGCGCAGTTAAGCGCCTTTGGCCTGACCGTCTTGTCTTCACATATCAGGGCGATGGTGACCTGGCCTGCATCGGTACGGCCGAGACCATCCACGCACTGAACCGCGGAGAGAACATCACCATCATCTTCATTAACAATGCAATCTACGGCATGACCGGCGGCCAGATGGCTCCTACCACACTGCTTGGCATGAAGACCGTCACCTGCCCTTACGGCCGTGTTCCCGAGCTTCACGGATATCCCCTTAAGATGGCCGATATCGCCGTTGGCCTGCAGGGAACCTGCTATGTCACCCGTCAGTCCGTACAAAGCGTTGCTGCCATCCTTAAAGCAAAGAAGGCTATCAGGAAGGCGTTCGAGTACTCAATGCAGGGCAAGGGTTCCAACCTCGTGGAGATTGTTTCTACATGTAACACCAACTGGAGGATGTCTCCTGTCAAGGCTAACAAGTGGATGGAAGAGAACATGTTCCCGTTCTACCCTCTTGGAGACCTCAAGGATAACGGTTAAAATTAGAATGGCTATGACACAGGAAATTATCATATCAGGTTTCGGAGGACAGGGTGTCCTCTCCATGGGAAAAATCCTCGCTTATGCAGGTCTGATGGAAGACAAGGAAGTTACTTGGATGCCGGCTTACGGCCCGGAGCAGCGCGGTGGTACCGCCAATGTTACCGTTATCGTGAGCGACGACCCGGTCTCCTCCCCCATCCTCAGCAGCTACGATACAGCTATCGTCCTTAACCAGCCTTCTCTTGAGAAGTTTGAGCCGAAGGTTAAACCTGGCGGTACTCTTATTTACGATGGCTATGGAATCAACGTTCCTCCTACCCGCAAGGATATCAATGTTTATCGCATTGATGCTATGGATACGGCTGCGGCGCTTAACATGATTAAGGTTTTCAACATGATGGTTCTTGGCGGCCTGCTCAAGATTCATCCGGTTGTAAGCATTGAGAGTGTGCTGAAGGCGCTTCGCAAGACCCTTCCGGAACGCCATCATCACCTTATTCCCATGAATGAGGAGGCTATCCGCAAAGGCATGGAAATTATTGAAAAACAATAGTTTTTGTATTTCAAAAATAATTTCTATCTTTGCAGCCGCTTAAAAGCCGTGTGGCTTTTGGTGCAATGGGGTCTGCCAAAGCAGACTGAGTAACACATTTTAAATCAATTATTTATGAAGCATTTTGAACTTAAGGGTCAGCTTCGCCAGGTTGGCAACAAAGCTACCATCAAAGCACTCCGCGCACAGGGACTCGTTCCTTGCAACCTTTATGGCCAGGGCGTAGAGAACGTACTTTTCACAGTAGACGCAAAAGAGCTTAAGGGACTTACCCACACTCCTGCATCTTTCATCGTAGACCTCGTACTCGGTGACAAGAAATACACTGCAGTTGTACACGAGCTCCAGTTCCACCCTATCGAGGACCTCTGCCTCCACGTAGACTTCCTCGTAGTAAGCGAAGACAAGCCCATCGCTATCAAGGTGCCCCTCAACATCACAGGACATGCAGCTGGCGTACAGGCCGGTGGTAAATTTGTCAAGAACGTACGCGAGCTCCGCATCAGCGCACTGATGAAGGACCTTCCCGATCAGCTTGACATCGACATCACTAAGCTTGGTATCGGTCAGAACATCGTTGCTGGTGACCTCCAGTATGAGAATGTTACCATCCTCAGCCCCAAGTCTACCATCATCTGCGGTGTTAAGGCTACCCGTCAGTCAGCACAGGCTGCTACTGAGTAATAATGGCACTGCTTAAAATTCTAAGCCGCCTGTTCCGCTCTGATAAAGAACGACAGGCGGTTTTTCAAAAAGTCTCCGAAGAGGGGCAAGGTACTGAACCAATGGAAAAGTTTCTTGTAGCAGGCCTGGGCAACATCGGCCAGGAATATGCACAGACCAGACATAACATGGGATTCATGGTCTTGGACGAATGGGCCAAGGCTGCGGAGGCCGTGTTCAGTACTGAAAGATACGGCAGCATCGCCACCGTCAGCGTAAAGGGACGTCAGTTCTGGCTTCTGAAACCATCGACTTATATGAATCTGAGCGGCAATGCTGTCAGGTATTGGCTTGAGAAGCTTAATATTCCCATGGAGCATCTCGTGGTTGTTTGCGATGACCTTAATCTTCCGTTCGGCACATTAAGAATGAAGACCCAGGGCAGCGATGGTGGTCACAACGGACTGGCTCATATTATCCAGACGCTGTCAAGCTCACAGTTCACCCGTATCAGAATGGGTATCGGCAATGAGTTTGAGCGTGGCGCCCAGATAGACTATGTTCTTGGTAAACTGGATGATAAGGAGCTTGAGGCCATGCCTGAGCTTGCAAAGAAAGTGATTTCAGGGATAAAGACTTATGCCATGGATTCCCCCCAGAGAGCCATGAATCAGGTCAATACAAAGCCAAAAATCTAGTATTTTTTGAATAAAAACTCACTTTTTCAACTTTTTTCTTGTTTTTAAAGTTGTAATGCATTAACTTGCAGACCATTAAAAAGATTCACTAATAATATAACACAATTATGAAACAATAGTTCGTTAATTTGTTCCCAGGCCTAAGCGGCTCTGGATGTAAATAAAACCAGTTCTTTGAAAAGTTTGTCAATAACTTGTGGGTTCGGTCGCAGACCGGACACGCAAATAAATCGCTCAAGCATGTAGGCGTT
>JAFUDQ010000023.1 GCA_017459075.1 Bacteroidales bacterium | reverse complement strand
CAATGCTTACATGCTTGACCGATTTATTTCCATTTCCGGGAAATCCCCGAAACTGCGAAAAAATGACACTGATTTCAAAGAACTATTATTCCTGGGCGTCCGTGACGCCGCTTGAACTTTTATAAAATTAACGTACTATTGTAAGAAAACTGCTAAATAGTTGCGGCATCCCTTGAAAAGTCGGGGGATGCCGCAACTGTTCAGCCAAATACTTGCGCTATCCCCGGCAAAAAAAGAGGATGCCGCAGTAAATGAACCAAATACTTGCGGCATCCCCAGGGGGGATAGTACCATTGCGGCAAGCACCAGGCCGAGATGGTACCATTGCGGCATCCCCAGGGATAGAATGCATCTGTGGCAACGAAATAAGGCTGAAAACTCACTCTACACTTGCAAATAAGTCCGTAAAATTGTTCTATTTTCTAATACTATTACTATCTTTGCAAAACAAAATAATTAACAACACAATATTTAATAAAAAATGAAATCACGTTTTTATTCTATTATTCTGGGAATCTGTATTGTGACACTTCTTCCTATGTGTACAGATTCGCTGAATATCAATAGAAAGCCAAACAAACATAGTAATTATGTTGCTATTTCCGAAGCGGAAAAGAACGTTATAGAGTTATTGAATATCATTGATGATGGAAAGACCAAAGCAAATGGTGGGCAACGTTCGATTATCGAAAAATTCTCTATTGGTTCAATTACAAAAAGCTCCGACAATCCAGTATATCACGTGTTTAACTTTTCGGATAATAGGGGATATGCCATAGCCTCGGCAGATAGAAGAACTATTCCTGTGTTTTGTATAATCGATGAAGGGAATTTGAGTAATCTATATGACAATCCAGCGCTTCAGTCTGTCTTTACTTATATGGATTTATATTATAGGATAAAGACAGGTGCAAAGGTGTATGATTTAAATGGTGTTGAGATTGATCCACAAACAGTTAAGACTGTTTACGGATATATGTTAAATGACGAGGGAGAAGATGAGGAAGAAGAGGATACGATTGAATGTTTTTACACAAACAATCCATATGTTGAATATCAAGCATGGCAAGTAAAAGAAAGAACTGGGAATATAATACCTACTAAGTGGGGACAAGGTGCTCCATATAATAAATATTGTAAAACGCCAAATGGGAACAATGCCTTGGTTGGATGTGTTGCTATAGCAATAGGACAAATTATGGCGTATCATAAATATGATATAGTCTATAATGGCCATTATTATGATTGGGACATTATGGAGAAAATAGAGGATATATCATCTTACCCGGAAGACACGGTGGCATGGAATCGTATCGCACATCTTTTGGCTGATTTAGGGAGACCAGAGAATCTTGACATGCACTATGGGGTTTCTACTTCTTGGGCGTATTATGATTCTTTGTATAACACATTTGCTCATTTTGGATATCAGCATACCGGGACCCGTCAAATTTATTCATCAACAGTCCCATTGGGGGAATATCTAGAACATGGTCCAATCTTCTTCTGCGGAGCTAAAGCAGGGGAAAACATTGGTCATGCATGGGTAATAGATGAAGAGGTCACTAGGAGGCGACGAGTTCGTTATAATTATCAACAAGAAAATTACACTGAGGTCTACCAGGAAGATAAAGTTCTACATATGAATCTCGGCTGGAATGGGAACGCTAATGGATATTATCATCCGGGAGTATTCGATGTTGGTCTTGGTCCCATAAACTTTAGGACTGATTCTACATCTGGAACATATTCTTATCAATATGTTGATTATTTAAAGTTCTACTACGATATTTATTAGTTGTTATATGAGACAGATGAATTCAAGCATGAAATTGCTAGGCTGTTTTATATTTTGCCTTAGCTTTATGTTCTTGTCTTGTAATAAACAAGAAAAGACAGTTACGGATAACGATGAATCAAATGTGGAATCAAAAGCGGATGAACTATTAGATTTGGTGGGTCCGGAAGAGAAGCCTACTTCGCCTATATCCAGTTTGTCTTTAACTGCAAAGGAGAAAGAAGCCTTATCTACAGAGAACCACTATGCTTTTATATTGCTGGATAAACTTTTCAAAGGCAAGAATGTAGCTTATTCTCCATTAAGCCTTTATTGTAATCTTGGAATGCTCGCTACCGGAGCAGATGCGGAAACATTCGACCAGATACAAAAGGTTATCGGCAAAGACCTTAATCGGAGCGAGATTAACGAGCTTTTCAAGAAAATGTATTCTGGAACAAGAGCGTTGGATTTATCGGTGAATGTTTCTACAGCAAATATGTTTTGTGTAAACAACGCAGTATCCGACAAAATAAAAGATAGTTTTATTAAAACTTTGGCAGATAATCATAAAGCCATAACTCCTGCCTTGGATTTTAGTCAGCCGATATTCGTTTCAAATGTTTTAAACAGATGGGTTAGCCTTCACACCAATGGACTTATCAAAGATTTAGTCGATGCATCAGATATCTCTGCGGCTGAAATAGCAGTCTTGATTAACACATTGTATTTTAATGGTTCTTGGAAACAAGGATTCGATGAAGCCCGAACAAAAAAAGATTCTTTTACCATGTATTCAGGCCAACAAACCACCTTAGATTATATGAATTGCACAGGGGATTGGCCTTATGGTGTTCAAGACGCTTTTTCTCTTGTAAATCTAGAAATCGGCCAGCGGGATAATCATTATGCTCTTACTGTCATATTACCAAATAATGATAAAACGATAGAAGATATTGTTTCTTCATTAGAATCGACAGAATGGAAAGACATTACGAGTTCCTGCAAAAATGAAAGGATACAACTTAGTCTTCCTAAGTTTAAACTGAACAATACGCTTGATTTTTATTCCTTGCTGAAAGAAATTGGAATAAAGGATGCGTTTGAATTAGGAAAGGCAAATTTTTCTTATATCTTGGACGACGGCCATTCCATTGCTATCAATAGGATTAAACAAAAAACGGTATTTGAAATAGACGAAAAAGGAGTTGAAGCAGCATCGGCCACGTTTTCAGGTATGGGAGGAAGTCCTTTCCCTGGTGAAAACCCTGAAATCAAAGCCGTATTCAACGCCGATCGGCCATTTATTTATGTATTGTCAGATATTGATTCGGGGTTGATCCTTTTTGCAGGCATTTACGCTGGAGAATAAACCGAACAAGCCAAAAAGTTGCGGCATCCCTTGAAAAGTCGGGGGATGCCGCAACTGTTAAGCCAAATCCTTGCGCTATCCCCGGCAAAAAAAGAGGATGCCGCAGTAAATGAACCAAATACTTGCGGCATCCCCAGGGGATTTGCTAATAATTACAGGTTAGGATTCTCTTTCTTCCAGTCTGCTACTGCGGGAACGATACCGAGGGTAACGATTTCGTCGCGCATCTTGCAGAGGTGCTCGTAAGAAGCCTGAAGGTCTGCCATTTCCTCTGCTGAGCCTTCCGGATTGGTGAAATGAACACCGGTAGCATCGATAACGGTAGGCATAGCCATCATTACGTTTTTATACTGCTCGTTGTTCACATAGGTGCCTGCAGGCCAGTTGAAGACCTCGCCGCCCATGGAAGCCTCAATCATCTTGACGGCCTGGTATGCAGGACTCTGGAATGAACTGCGGCCGCGGAGCTTGATGATGTTGCTGCCACCCTGGATGGTGTTGTGCTTGATTTCTGCGAACCTTTCTGCGGAGAGATTAAGCTCTGCGAGCGGCTTGCCGTCTACCTTAACCTTTGATGCGAATACTGCCATAGCCTCTCCGTGGCCACCGTAGGTGTAAGAACCGGTAACTTTGTACTGGGGAACGCCGAACTCCTGTGCAAGGGCCTCCTGAAGACGGGTGCTGTCAAGAGCTGCGAGGGAAGTGAGCTGGCTGGGCTTAAGACCGGAATGGATGAGGGCTGTAAGAGCCGTAACATCTGCAGGGTTGAAGATTACCACTACAAATTTTACGTCAGGGCAATACTTCTTGATATTATCACCGAACTCTGCGGCAATCTGGCAGTTGCCTTTGAGGAGGTCCTCACGGGTCATGCCTTCTTTACGGGGTGCACCACCTGAAGAAATGATGTACTTTGCATCCTTGAACGCAACGGCAGGGTCAACTGTAGCGGTAAGGTTCACGCCGGGGAATGCGCAATGATCCATTTCTGCGAGAACACCTTTGAGACCGGGCTCAAAAATATCATACAAGCAAATGTTAGGAGTAAGACCCAACAGGGCAGCTGTCTGCACCATGTTAGAACCAATCATTCCGGCTGCGCCGACAATGAGAAGCTTTTCGTCAGTAAGAAATTTCATGATGTTTTTATAGTTTTTGTTGTTCTTTCTGAAAAGTTTGACAAAGATAAGAAAGAGTTTTGAGAAAAAGTAGTATATTTGCCGATGTTTAATTGACAATGAGACAAATGGAGCCTCCCAGTTCAATCAATCAGAAAGAATCTGTAACGGACCCTTTAGCGGATGATCCGTTACCGGAAACCCTTACCCCTGATTCATACAAGCTTTCCGCCCGCGCCAAAGTGGTGTCGGGAGGCAGGACTGTGCTTGTGCGCTCCTAAATATATTTTATATGGGACTATACCTTAAAAAAGTTTTAGACAACGAAGCAACAGTAGCAGTCTGGCACATTACAGAGACTGAAGAAGAACTTAAGAAACTCAGTGCCACACCTACGGATGAGATGGAAGAAATCTCATACATCAAGAGTGAATCCATGCGCAAGCAGCGCCTGGCCGTACGCGCCCTCCTTGGAGAGCTCTTTGAAGACAAAGTTTACCTGAGCCACCATGACAACGGCAAGCCGTATCTGGAGAATATGGTGACAAACATCAGCATCACACATACAGAAAAATATGTGGCCGTCATCCTGCATGATGAGGAAGACGTAGGCATAGACCTTGAGTCCATGGACAGGGACTTCTCGGCAGTAGAGAAGAAGGCTTTGTCTGAGGATGAAATCGATGACCTTGACGACGACCGCCGCAATGAGCAGCTCGCCATCTACTGGTGTGCGAAGGAAGCCATCTTCAAGAGAGTATCGGCTTACAAGGTAGACTTCGCAGAGCAGATTGAAGTGGAGCGTTTCCGTCCCCGCGGAGAAGGTGAGCTGGAGGCAACTTTCATCCACAAAGACGGCTACGAAGAGGAATTTGAACTTGAATACATGACCTTCGACCGCCATGTCATGGTATGGGTTGTAGGGTAGTGGACAAGACGAAACAAAAATGTTACCGATTTAGAATAATTCTAAATTAGAAAAATTTGTAAAACGCTGTTAATCAACAAATTAACAGCGTTTTTTGTAATTGTTCATAACTTTATTTCGGAAAACCTTGGGTATTAAAGATTTTTCATACTATCTTTGTTACCCGGTTCAGAGACGAGTCCGGTCACAAGTAAAGAACAAAAAAACCTAAACACTACAAGATATGGTCAAGCACGTCATTAAGCGCGACGGTAGAATCGTCGACTTCAACAATCAGAAAATTGTTTCTGCCATTCTTAAGGCAATGGATGTAACCGATGCCGGAGAAGACATCATACTTGCAGCGAAAATCGCAGACGCCATCTCCAAGATAGAGAAGGACGGGATGAGCGTGGAAGACATCCAGGACTGCGTAGAGATGGAGCTTATGAAGAGCCCCCGCAAGGAAGTAGCAAAAAAATATATCGCATACAGGAATCAGAGGAACCTGGCCAGGAAAGCCAAGACCAATGAAATTTTCCAGACCATCATTGACGCCCAGGCAAATGACATCACCCGCGAGAATGCCAATATGAACGCCGACACACCCGCAGGTATGATGATGAAGTTCGCCTCCGAGGCTACAAAAAGCTATGTAGACGAATGCCTGCTCTCAAATGACGTGCGTGAGGCTGTGGCAAACAACTACATTCACATTCATGACAAAGACTACTATCCTACAAAGTCACTCACCTGCATCCAGCACCCTCTTGACCTCATCCTTGAATACGGCCTGAAGGCCGGTCACGGAGAGTCCCGTCCCGCAAAGAGGATAGAGACCGCCAGCGTGCTTGCCTGCATCTCCATGGAGACTGTCCAGAACGAAATGCACGGCGGCCAGGCCATCCCGGCCTTCGACTTCTACCTTGCCCCATTCGTTCGCAAGACTTTTGAAGAGGAGATTGACAAGGTCAGTTCTTTCATGAATGCCGACCTCAGCGAGCTAAAGGGTGTAAAGATTGACGATTACATTAAGCGCGACCTTACCGGCCTCCAGGGAAAAGACCGTGCCGTCCAGCACGCCATAAACCAGACTGTAAGCAGGGTACATCAGGCTATGGAAGCCTTCGTTCATAATATGAACACCATCCACAGCCGCGGAGGCAACCAGGTTGTATTCTCTTCAATCAACTATGGTACAGACACTTCCGCAGAGGGACGATGCATCATCCGCGAAATCCTCAACACCACTTACGAGGGTGTGGGCAATGGCAGCACCGCCATCTTCCCCATCCAGATTTGGAAGAAGAAGAGAGGCGTAAGCTATCTCCCCGAGGACCCGAACTACGACCTTTACAAGTTCGCCTGCAAGGTAAGCGCCCGCCGCTTCTTCCCCAACTTCCTTAACCTTGACGCATCCTACAACCAGGATGACGCATGGAAGGCAGACGACCCCAAGCGTTATATCCACGAGGTGGCAACCATGGGCTGCCGTACCCGCGTTTACGCCAACGCCTTCGGTCCCAAGACTTCCATCGGCCGCGGAAACCTCAGCTTCACAACCGTCAACATCGTCAAACTTGCAATTGAGGCAATGCAGGAAGAGGAGGACAAAGAGACCCGCATACAGAAGTTCTTCCAGAAATTCGACTGGGCCCTGGACATCGCCGCAAAGCAGCTGAACGAGCGCTTCGACTTCCAGAAGACCGCCCTCAAGAAGCAGTTCCCCCTGCTTATGAACGGCCTCTGGCTTGGTTCTGAGAAACTGGATGACACAGACAGCATCGAGTCTGTAATCAACCAGGGAACCCTGGCCATCGGCTTCATCGGCCTGGCAGAATGCCTTATCGCCCTTGTAGGCAAGCACCACGGAGAAAGCGAGGAAGCACAGCAGCTTGGCCTCAGGATTATCTCCCACATGGCAGAAAAGGTGAACGGCTTCACAGAGATTTACAAGCACAACTTCTCATGCTTTGCAACTCCGGCAGAGGGTCTTGCAGGAAAGTTTACCAAGAGGGACAAGAAGACCTTTGGCATACTGCCCGGAATCACAGACAAGGACTACTACACCAATTCAAGCCATGTTCCGGTTTACTATCACTGCACACCTGAGCACAAGGCTAAGATTGAGGGCCCTTACCACAAGTACGAGGGCGCAGGCCATATCTTCTACGTAGAGATTGACGGCGATGCCACACACAACCCCGAGGCTATCATGCAGATCGTGGACCTCATGGACAAGTACGACATTGGCTACGGCAGCGTAAACCACAACCGCAACCGCTGCCTTGACTGCGGCTTTGAGAACGCAGAAGAGAACCTTCACGAGTGCCCTCACTGCCACGGCAAGCATATCGACACCCTGCAGCGCATCACCGGTTACCTTGTAGGTACCACCAACCGCTGGAACTCCGGCAAGCTTGCAGAACTTAAAGACCGTGTCGTTCACAAATAAACCCTGTATCATGAGACAGGACCAGATTTGCGTACTGGACATAGTGCATCAGACAATGGCGGACGGACCTGGTTTCCGTACCGCCATTTACTGTGCAGGCTGCCGGCATTACTGCAAAGGCTGCCACAACCCTCAGTCCTGGGATATAAACAACGGCCACTGGATGAGTGTTGACGAGCTGCTGGCGATTATCCTTGAGGACGAGATGAGCAACGTGACCTTTTCCGGCGGAGACCCCCTGTACCAGGTGGAAGCCTTCACCCTTCTGGCCCGGCTCATAAAGCAGCATTCCAGGAAAACTATCTGGTGCTGGACCGGCTTCACCTATGAAGAGATTCTGGCCGATGAGCGCATGTCCCGGATTCTTCCTTACATCGATGTCCTTGTTGACGGGCCTTTCATCCTTGAGCAGAGGGATACCAGCCTTCTTTTCCGTGGCAGCCCCAACCAAAGAATTATCTACCTCCACGGCGAGCCACCTGAGGACGACATCCCCGGAACCGTCAAGATAGAAAAGCCCCGATAGTCAGAAGGGATTCCTCTTATCCAGAAAGCGGAATGAAACCGCTTCAAGAAGGTGCTTCGGCTCGATGTCTTCTTTGCAGTCAAGGTCTGCTATAGTCCTTGCCAACTTGATGATTCGGCTGAAGGCCCTGGCCGACAGGCCCATTTTGTCAATCACCTTTTCCAATATGCCCTCACATTCCTCCGAGAGCGGACAGTATCTGTGCATCATGGACGAGCTCATCTCTGAGTTGGTAAGTGCAGTGGCGAATCGCTGTTTCTGTCGCTCCCTGGCTGCAATGACCCGTGCTGCGACCGCAGCACTTGTCTCTTCTTTTGGCAAGGCCTGAGTTTTTCTTTTTGAAGAGCAGCCCCTCCTGTGGCCCTCCAGCAAAGCTTCGGTATCTACCGGGTGAACCCAGATCTGGATGTCTATCCTGTCCATTATCGGTCCGGACAAACGGCCCAGGTAGGCCATTCGCTGGCCAACGGTACAGGTACAGCGGTCTTTTTCTCCGTAATAACCGCAAGGGCAGGGATTACTTGCAGCCACAAGGATGAATGAACAAGGATACTCCACCTTCGAATGAAGCCGTGAGATAACCACTTTCCGGTCCTCAATCGGGCCTCGGAGAGCCTCTGCCACTGATTTTGGCATCTGTGCAAATTCATCCAGGAAGAGGACTCCGCCTGAAGCCAGGGAGATTTCCCCGGGGATTATGCTGTCTCCTGCGCCTCCTCCAATCATCGCCGCCATGGATGCGCTGTAATGAGGTGCCCTGAAAGGCCTCTGGCGCATAAGACCTATTTTGGCGGAACGTTTTCCAGCGGCTGAATAGACCTTGCTTGCAACGATGGCTTCATCCTGCTCCATTGGAGGCAGGATACCAGCCAGGGCCTTAGCCAAAGACGTTTTCCCGGAGCCCGGTGCACCAATGAGAATTACATTGTGGCCTCCGGCGGCCGCTATCTCAAGCCCACGCTTAGCCACGGACTGCCCGTAGATTTCAGAGAAATCCATATAGTCCCTGTCTCCCAAGGCCCCGGCCAGGGCCTCTTGAGTATCGCCAGTTACAAGATAATCCTCAGCCTCAGGGGAGCCACTCAGTATTTTTATGACATCTATGAGATTCTCCGCCCCGTATATGGCAAGGCCCTCGAACACAAGGGCTTCAGAGGCGGATTCGCGCGGGAGTATGCACCCCTTAAGGCCAAGGTTTCTTGCAAGTTCTGCCGCCGCAAGCGCTCCCGCCACCGGTCTTATTGAGGCGTCAAGCCCCAACTCTCCCAGCATAAGGAAATTCTCAACCTCAGGAAGGTCCATCTGTCCCGATGCCGCGATGATTCCCACGGCTATGGGAACATCGTATCCCGTTCCCTTCTTATGCATATCGGCAGGTGCCAGATTTATGACTATTTTCTTTCCAGGCACCCGGAAACCAATTGACTGCAAGGCGGTTACTGTCCTTAAAAGGCTCTCTTTCACGGCTGCGTCGGCCAGTCCTACAAGGTGTATTCCTATTCCAAGGTTGATGTCTACCTCAACTGTAACCGGGACGGCATCTATGCCTACGCTCTTGGCGCTTGTTATATTTATTATCATTCCGTCCTCCCGTTACTGTTATCCTTATGCGGTTCCACGCAAACGGACACTTCCGTCAAGAATCCGTTAAAATTAAGGGGCACGGTCTTTTTCCCTACAAGAATATAGGGTCTCTCACCCGTAGACGGATTCAGCCCAAGGTAAAACTTCCTGTCAAACAGCTTGGCGCATCTTGTAGATATATATAAGAACCTGCCAATCAATTGTTTACTCAGGCCGTTAGTAGTTATTACCGGGTCTTCTCCGTTCGCTCCGCAGCTAAGTATGACGTCTACTCCGGGAATGGCGTACAAACCTATCAGCCGTCCTTCCAAGTCATAAAACAGATTCCGGCCATTCCTGTCGCATATATATCCTGTCACCAGCCCTGCGTGGTAACACTCTCCGGACAGCAGCACATCGTCCCCCTGTAAAGGGATTATCCTGCAATTACCGATTCTGTCAAAACCGGAGAGCGTATAGCCTACCACCATGCCGTTCTTTACGATGCTTATTATGTTTCGCGTCGTGCCCATCTGGCCGGCCATCAACGGCACACCGTCAACCAGTTTCGCATCCATTATGCGGGTGAAATTCCGCGGCACTTCCAGTTCCGTCTCCAGGGTCTCTTCTACCATTACGCAATGACTTGCCTGCGACAGGACGCCATCGCCAGTATAATGAAAGAAAAACACCGGTTTGCCATCACGCATCTCTATCGCTCCCGAGGGGTTGTAAGTATCTGACATATTGCCTATTACCGTACCCGTAGGGTGGGAATAAACCAGTTTGCCGTTCTTCCTAAGGAAGAGTCCTCCCTCCCCGCTTCTACTCTGGCCAAGGGTCCAGACAACGTCGTCAGAGACGGCAAAGCCGCATACCACCTCCCTGCCGTCGAACCTGAAAAGCTCTTTGCCGTCACATTTGATAACCGTCTGGCTGTTGTTTGAATAATCTGTATACAAATGGCCGTTGGATATCCGGTGCATGTCAGGGTCCGCCCCTACATTGTATCCGTAGCCAACGGGCACGGCCGCGAGCAAATCTCCGTCCCTCAGCAGTACCAGTTCCCCCTTTTCAGTTGATGTCAGGGTGTCTACCCTCCAGTCATACCCATCCGGGAACCTGACTCCTGCGGCATAAATAACAGTATCAAATAATGGCGCCGCCGCTCCGGCATCCCCGGCCGATGTTGTGTCCGGGCGCTGGGTCCCGCCCCTTGACCGGTCCCCGTCTCCGTGCAAATCCAGCAGATTGCAAGCCGCTCCCAAAGCTGCCAGGAGCGCGATGCATAAAATGTCAGAAATCTTCTTCATACGCTTTGTTTTTTGTCAAAGGAAGATAAAAAAGACGAAGAGGCCATTAAATTTCACCACACCGGCGGGCAGTTCACCACATTTTTACAAATCTTAGGAATCGTCACAAAAAGCCACTATTTTTGTAGCCGAAAATGAAGTGTTTTTTTACAAAAACATAAGAAAATGGCAACGCACAAAATAGAAATACCATCACTCGCCGCCCTGCCGGATGCAGCGGAACGCTTCCTGAAGGAAATAGGAGACAACCGCCTTATTGCATTTTATGCACCGATGGGGGCGGGAAAGACTACTTTTACCACCGCACTCTGCCACATCCTTGGGGTTCGGGACGATGCCGTCAGCTCCCCTACGTTTGCCATAGTGAACGAATACAAGGCCGCCTCCGGCGACATGGTTTATCATTTTGACTTTTACAGGATTTCCCGCCTGGAAGAAGCCCTTGACATTGGCCTCTACGATTACCTTGACAGCGGCAACCTCTGCCTTATGGAATGGCCGGAAAACATAGAGCCCCTTCTTCCGGAAGAGACTCTAAAAGTAAGTATTTCTGTAAATCCTGACGGAACAAGAATTATTTCCTGGGAAGACCCGGAGAACTAAAGGTTGAACCGGAAACCAGACTCTACCGTAAACATCCAGGGCTGCTGCGTCCTCATGCTTTTTGGCTGGTTGCAGTCAAAGTAGTAGTTGATACTTGGGTCTATATACAGGCTCATGTGTTTGGTTATCATGAACTCAACGCCCACACCTGCTCCAACGGAAAGCTGTACACCCTTGTTTGCAACTTTCTGGGTAATCTTGCCACGGCTTGTAACTATCCTGTATTTGTTAAGGAAGCTTCGCTCAATCTCTCCCCCGGCATAGGTATAGAAATGGAAGTTCCTTGCAGGCGGCAGGTTATAATACAAGTGTACCGGGATACCTATGTATTTAATGGTATGGCGGGTATCTCCGTACAATTGCTCCTGGGTGCCCGTAGCCTCATCATAAGCCAGGTATTTTCCTGCGAAAGTACGGCTGAGCGAGGTATAATTCACGCCCGTACCAAAGCTGAAGTTACCTGTAAGAGGGAATTTGATGCCGGCGCCGAAGCTTACGGGGAACTTGTATGAAGACTCTCCGTTTTCACGGATGACATTCCTTAACTGGGCGCTCTGCTGTGCCCTTCTGATAGGAGGTTTGAAAGAAGACGTCTTAATGCCGTTGGTCTCAAAGACACCGGACATGTTTGCACGGGCTCTTCTCTTAAAGGTTTTTGATTTCTTCTCAGAAATAAAGTCTTCAAACGCCATTTTGGCGAAAGCGTCCTCTGTGGTCTTTTCCTCCACGGCCGGCTTCTCCGAAGGCTTTTCCTCCGAAGGGACGACGGCTGCGGTTAAAGGCGCTGTTTCAGTCACAGCCTCTGAAACCACAACCGTTACAGTCTCTTTTAGTGGAGTTTCAATTGGAGTCTCCTTCATAGGAGTCTCTTTTGCAACAGTCTCTTTTACAGGGACTTTCTTAACGGGAGCTGCCTTGACAGCAACTTCCGGAAGCGGCTCTGTAGCCTCTTCCTGCAATCCTTCCCTGCCGGAGTCCGGTACAGTCACAGACTTTACAGGCTTCTCCGGTACCAGGGTGATTGCTTTCTCAGATATATTAGGTTGGATAGAATTGTCTTTGAAAAGCCCCGTGGAAAGAAGCAGGGCGGCTGCGGCAGCAACAGCTGCAGCGGTGAGGCCTGCCTTTCTGAAGAAAACGATGCGTGAGCGGCGGGCGAGGCCCTTCTGCACACCATCCCAAACGCCGGAAGATACCTCTTCCTGCGCTCCTTCCATCATAGCCTTTACTATGTTGTCAAAGTTCTTGGTGTCCATACTCTTGCATCTTACATTTTCTTTATCCTTTCCTGCAAATACGTCCTGGCCCTGTTCACGTGCGACCGTGAAGTAGCCTCCGTAATACCCAAAGCCTCTGCTATCTCCTTATGGGAATAACCTTCAATCGCAAAAAGGTTGAAGGCCGTCCTGTAAACCGGCGGGAGTTCCGCAACAAGGCTCATGAGTTCCTTATATCCAAGTGTTTGCAGCTGTGAAGCCGCTTCCGAAGCCCGCCCCGTAACAAGTTCCAAGTCTCCGCTGTCACGCAGGGCGTCCTTCTTTCTCAAGGACATAAGTGCAGTATTGACAAAGATCTTTCTTGCCCAGCCTTCAAACGATCCGTCCCCTGAAAAACTTTCAAGCTTCGTGAACAGCGTTACAAAGCCGTCCTGAAGCACGTCTTCCGCCACCTCCCTGTCTCCCGCGTAGCGGAGACAAACCGCCATCATCTTAGGTGCCAAGGCGTCAAAAATAGCCTTCTGTGCCGCTCTGTCACCTTTGATGCTGAGCTTTATGAGGCCTGCTTCAGAGGAAAAATCGTCTTCCTTTCCACTGGCGTTACGGTTAGTAAGATGCAATTTTTGCTTAAAATGTTGCATCATTGCCCGAAAAATATTTTACACCTGGAGGACTTTTTTCTATCCAATCCTCTATTCCTCCCAAAATTATACATTTTTTGCCGGATTTTTGTACTATTTTTGTAGAAAGAGACAAAGATTATATGAGAAAGACAATATATTTCGTTTTAATAACGGTGCTCGCGGCAGCATCGGCCCTTGATTTAACGGGGCAGACAAAGACATCCGGGAACAGATTCGTGGATGCCGTTACCTATTATGTATCCGGAAATATCGACGCTGCAAAAAAAGACCTGCAATTGATAACCCGCAGTGAGCCGCAGAATGATGCGGCGTGGTATTATCTTGGACTGTGCCACCTGGCAGAGAAGAATCGGGATGAGGCCCGCATTTGCATGGACAAGGCAGCGCAGCTGGACAGTACCAACTATTGGTACAGGGACGCCCAGCTCACAACCATCGACCCTTCTGAAGATTTGGAACTTACGATTGCCCGTTATGAGCGCCTGCTGAGGGACTTCCCCAAGAACACAGACCGCCAGTATGTCCTGCTGAACCTTTACATGGC
This sequence comes from Bacteroidales bacterium, assembly GCA_017459075.1. GTDB lineage: Bacteria > Bacteroidota > Bacteroidia > Bacteroidales > UBA932 > Cryptobacteroides. The sequence goes on along the minus strand of JAFUDQ010000023.1, from coordinate 112,669 downwards.
GGCCGGAAAGACTGACAAGGCCCTTGAGGTGGTGAATGAGATTGAGGGACGGGACGGAAAGTCCGATGCCTCAGTGATGACGCGTTCCAACATTCTTCGCAAGACAGACAAGATTGACGAGTCTTACCAGGTTATGAGGGATTATGTTGCAGAGTATTCATCTCCTTACGTTTTGTCCGTTCTTGGCGAATATGAGATGAGTATTTACAATGACAAAGAGGCCCTGGAGTATTTTAACGAAGCCCTGTCGCTGAACGATTCCTACTTCCCGGCCAAACTTGGAAGGGCGGAAACTTTCCGCCTTACAAGGGAGTACAAGAAGTACTTTGACGCCCTTAAAGAAATAGTTTCTGACCCGGAAGAGGGTGCTGCAAACAAGTCTGACTACCTTGTCCAGGTTTTCAGGAGCACTGATTCGCGGTTCCTGAACACTTTCAAGCCGCAACTGGATTCAGTCATGACTCTGGCCGTAGACTCTCATCCGAAGGATTCGGTCATGCTTCAGACCGCCAGTTCATATTATGCATTTACAGGAAGCATGGACAAGGGCCTTGAGCACGCGAAGCTGTGCCGCGACCTGTACCCCCAGAGCCGTCCGGCCGCATATTCCTATATTCAGATGCTGAGCATGGGAGAAGACTGGAAAGCCGTTTCAGAGGCCTGCCAGGACGCCATCGTCAAATTCCCCAAAGAGGATGTTTTCATAGAGCTTGACAACCATGCCAGATATAACCTGAAGGATTACAAGGGTGTTCTTGAAAATGCCAAGACTCTTCTTTCCAAGGCTGCGGGGGACAGTGCCAAAACCCTGTCCGCATTGTCGCAGATGGGGGACATGTATCATATGCTGGGAGAGAATAAGAATGCTTACAAGACTTACGACAAGGCTCTTAAGATTAATCCAAGCTACGCCCCGGTGCTGAATAATTACGCCTGGTACCTATGCCAGGAGGGCAAGCAGCTGAAAAAGGCCCTCAAGATGAGCCGGAGGACAATTGAGCTGGAGCCGAAGAACGCCACATATCTTGATACCTACGGCTGGATTCTCCACCTTACCGGCAACTCCCTGGAAGCCAAGCTGTTCTTTAAACAGGCCATGCTGTACGGCGGAAAGGAGAGCGCTACCATAATGATTCATTATATTGTGGTCCTTGAGGCCGTTGGAGAGAAAGAACTGGCAGATGTTTACCGTTCCCAACTGAAGAATTTGCCCAAAGACGATGAATAGAGTTAAATATATACTGGCTTTCCTGCTGCTTTTTATTCCGATGCTTCCGGAAGCATCGGCACAGGATGCCATTACCCGCCAGCAGCGGAAAATTGAATCTTACCGGAAAGAAATCGCTTCCCTGGAAAAGAAGCTCAAGGAGAATGAAGCCAAGAAGGGAAGCGCCGTGAACAGGCTTGAGCTGATTAGCGCCACCGTCCGTTCCAGAAAGGCCCTGGTGGCAGAGAGTGAGAAAGAGATTCTACGGTTCGATGACTCTATAAAAGTGCAGAAATCAAGGGTAGACGCCCTTCAGACGCGCCTTGACACCCTTACAGCCTACTATGCGAAGCTGGTCCGCAATGCTTACAAGAACAGGGACCCCAAGGTTTGGTACATGTTCATCCTGTCCAGCGAGAACCTTGGCCAGGCTTTCCGCCGCATCGGCGTACTTAAGAGTCTGTCGTCTCAGATGTCAGTTCAGGCAGAAATGATTTCCGAAGCAAAGGATGAGCTGGGCGTGCAGATAGAACAGTTGCAGAAGCTGCGAACCAGCGCGCAGGCGGTAAAGGCCCAGAGGCAGACGGAGCTGAACAGCTTGCAGAAGGACGAGAAAGAGGCCGAGCGCATTGTAAAGCAGATTCAGAGCAATTCCAAGAAATACAAGAAGGAGGCCGATGCCAAACGTGCAGAGCTGAACCGCCTGAACAAAGAGCTGGACAAGCTGCGTAAGGAACTGGCAGCCAAAGGCTCCGGAAAGGGGAGCGGCAAGGGAAACAAGGGCACTTCCACCAAGAAAACAGTCGTAGACCAGGCTTTGGCAAACGAGTTCCAGAGCAATAAGGGGAAACTGCCCTGGCCGGCCGAAGGCCCCGTCCTGTCCGCTTTCGGAAGCTACAGGCATCCTCTTCACAAGAATGTTACCTCCCTGAAAAACAACGGTTTGAATATTTCGATGTCTGAGGGAGAGGCGGTAAAATCCATTTTCAAAGGCAGTGTAATCAAGACCTTCGACATGCCAGGATACGGTTCCTGCGTTGTTGTAAGCCACGGCAGCTACATGTCCCTGTATTGCCGCCTTAAGGAAGTTCTCGTAAAGGAGGGAGACAAGATTACTACAGGCCAGACATTAGGAAAGGCAGGTTCCGTCCTTGGCGAAACCTACCTTCACTTTGAAATCTGGAACAGCGCAGGTAAGTCAGTAGACCCTGAAGCCTGGCTGAAATAACTATCTTCCGGTACCGTTTCCTGTAACCCCGCCGGCAGCCTGGCTTGCTGCATCGCCGGAGGCTTTTTCCATTACGTCATCGTTCTGGATAGTCCTGCTGGCCTTCTTTACACGGGCGGAAGAAGATTTTCCGAAAAACCAGCTGAAATTCACAGTTATCTGGCGGATAGGCACATTGACGGTGGTATTTGATGAATATCCGCGTCCTTCGTTGTGGATTTCAAATTTCATGTAGCGGCCAGTGCCAAGGTGGGTCACGCCGTTGATTCCTATTGACAGGCGATCATCCAGGAAGGTCTTTGTAACACCTACTGCCAGGCCCTTGACTCCTGAAGTCCAGCCCTGAAGGGTGTAATGCTTTGGCGTCATGAACAGATTCTCTGACAGGCGCAAATCCCAGAATACGGTCTGCTGGGCACCTGCATAAAGATTCCAGGTCCAGTATTTCTTGCTGTAATCCAGCTCTGCGCTGCGGTCATTGTTGTATGAGAGTCCCGCATTGGCGTAAATCCTGCTGGTCTTGCCAAGGTTAAGGTTGGCAAAGAGATTAAGCCTGGTAGCGTTACTCTTCAGGATATTTCCATAAGTTGTATTAAGGACATTGTTGTCAGTAAATGTATATTCAGAGATTCCGTCATTTGAAATGGTGTGTCCCAAAGTGGCGCTCATCATGACTATCGGGCTGAAGAAGTTATAAACCAAGGAGATATTATGGCTCTTGGCTACATCCAGGGCAGGGTTTCCGTAAGAGATATGGGTAGGGTCTGATGTGTTAACAAAGGGATTCAGGTAGCTGATTCCCGGACGGCTGATGCGTACATTGTAACTGAGTCCGATGTTCTGCGTCATCCCAAGGTTGTACTGAAGGCTTGCCATAGGAACGAATGAGCCGTAGTCTACGGAGAAGTCATTCCCCTGGCCCTTTTTGTAAATGACATCCTGCCAGGTGTACTCATAACGGCCTCCTGCCTTGATTCCGAACTGGCCAAAGTTGTTGCTGTACTCAGCGTAAGCGGCTCCAATCTTGTTGATATACTCGTAGTCGGTACTGCTGGCATCGTCAAGAATGAAATCTCCGGCTCCGGTACTCCTGAGGAAAAGGTCCTCAACGGAAGTGTTGTTCCTGTAGATGAACTTCAGGCCGGTGGAGAGGTTTCCGGAATTCTTGCCAAGGGCGGTAGTAAAGTCTGCCTGGAAAGTGTGCTCGGATGAATTGGTTTTCCCGTCAATTTTCCTGGACTGGTTCATCTGGCTTTCCGGGTCAAAGATTCCGGTATTCTTGTTCTTTCCCGGATTGAAGCTGCCTTTGTAGGAAAGGGTGAAGGTTTTTCCGGGAGCATTGGCGAACTTATGCTGCCAGTCGGCGCCAACGTTATAGTTTCCGAAATAGTTCTTGTCCTTATTTGTCCTGTCATATAAATGGTTCATTGTATATGACTGATAAGTAGGATTATGCGTAGGGTTTAGGGGATTATATGAGCCCTGGCTGAATTCAGTTTCCGAATCAGAGTTTCCATTATAGAAGAAGCCACCTGCATTTACAGAGACAAGGTTCAGGCTGTCCGGCTCATAGCTGGCCTGAAAATCTCCCCAGCCAAAAGTGCCTGTCTGTTTTGACTCTGTATGTGTTTTGCTTCTGTATTCAGCCGTACCAAATGAAGATTGAATCGTCTCTATACTGATATCATTATCCATCTTCATTTTCTGGCCGTGATTCTTTCCGATATTGGCATTCACGCTGAAAGAGAATTTACCCCTCTGCATGGTAAGCATTCCGCCCACGTTAGAGTTATGGGTGCCTGTATTAAGGCTCAGGCTGCCGAACTGCCCGTCTGCAACAGCGCTGCCTCCACCGGCAGCTCCCTGCTCAGTTGTAAGGTTCAGCACTCCGCCAACCCCTTCTGCATCATATTTCACCCCGGGATTTGTTATTACCTCGATGTTCTTGATGGCGCTTGCCGGCATCATTTTGAAAACAGTCGATGCGTTTTTGGTGAGCATCTGGTTGGGTTTTCCGTCCACGGTGACAAGGAAGGAAGAGCTGCCGTTGACGGTGATGTTATCCTGGGCGTCAACTGTCACCATCGGCACCTTGCGAAGCATATCAAGGACGGTGGCAGACTTGCTGTCTGTGTCTTCGGAGACGTTGTAAGTCATCTTGTCCACCTCCATCTTCACCAAAAGCTTCTGCGCCGTAACGGAGGCGGCATTAAGCTCCGTGGCATCATTTTCAATGAGGAAGTCACCAAGGTCAAGCTCTGTCTGACCAAGCTGGAAGGCCTTTTCTATGTTCTTCCGTCCCAGGTTGCTTATGAGGATGCGGTACTCTTTCCCACCCTTCAGCTTCTGTGCGAAGGCTCCGTTTTCATCGGCGGAAGTAAAGGCGATGGCTTTGTTTGCCGATGGGTCTATGAACTGGACTATCGCCCCTACCTCTCCGTCTCCGGTTTCTTTGTCAAGGACACGGCCTTTTACATTTACCTGCTGTGCAGATGCTGCTACGGTGATTATTGAGAGCAGCAATGTGTAAACAAACTTCATGGTTATTTCTCCGGCTCCTTTCCCGGAACTGCTGTTACTTATTAAATACCGATGTATCCAGGCCAAGCAGGGTAAGGCGTTCAAGTATAGCAGGCACATCCTTTTCAAGGAAGTCTGCACGCTGCTGCGCAAGAACCTTCTCGCGCGCATCAGGGGCTATGAAGTAGCCGATGCCCCTTTTGTTGTAAACTATACCTTCGCCAAGAAGCTTGTCATAGGACCGCATCATTGTGTTCGGATTAACTCCAAGTTCTGCGCCATACTCACGCACGGACGGTATTCTGTCCTCACTTTTCAGTTCTCCGGAGAGAATCCGGTCACAGATGGTGTCTGCAATCTGAAGGTATATTGGTTTATCTGAATTGAAGTCCATTAGTGTGATATCCTTTTTAGTCTGTAATATATTCCGATTGCGAAGGCGACGATGCCGACGGCCATGTAAATTTTAAGTACAAGGAAAATGGTGCCAACCCCGTTTGCAACGGTTTCAACGTCGTTGCCGGCAGCCACGGCTCCTCCGATAATAAGGCCTATCAGGCTTGACAGAATGGTTCCCATGCCAAAGTTGAGAAGAAGGGCCCAGAGGATTTTGAATCTCTTGAAAATCATTCCGCAGAGCATGTAGAAAAGGTAACCGAAGATGCTGCTAAGCACAAATATCATTACCATTCCGCCTACAGAGAAAGTGAATAACGCACCTTCATTAATCATCGCTATGTTTGCGGCGGTTATGCCGCTGGTGAATTGCTCCCAGCCATAGGCTGTTGCAGAGAAAAGCGTCATGCCGCAGGAAGGGAAAGCCAGGCAAATAAGCGCATCAAGGCAGTAGTATACCGTTGCAAACATGAAAGGTATGACTATCAGCACGATAAGCAGCATGGATATGAATTTCTCCGTGGCAGATGCCGGAATCATAAGGTAGTCTGAACCTTTTTTCTTGTCTGTGATGAAACCGTACGTCTTGGTAATATAGAGCTGGAGTATGAAACTGGCTACGAGGAAGCCTGCAAGCCTTGCCCATATGGGAGGGGTGGTCCAGACAAAGAAGCATACCAGGCTGAAGAAGGTCCAGAGCAGGAACAGTATCAGTCCTGAGCCGCCTATGAATATTGCCGGTTTGGCATTGCGGCGCCACGTCTGCTTAAGGTCGTAACGGAAGAAAGTCCAGAATCTTTTGAAATTGAATGTCTCGTTCATAGTGTTTCCTCCTTTATTTGTTGCTAAATAATTGTCTTGCAATGTCTTTGTGCGCATAAACCGCGTTGAAGAAGGCTTCAAGGTTAACCTTTGATTCTTCTCCGGACTCGTTGGGATAAACCTGGATTGCTCCGCCGGGCGTCTGTTCAAGGTAAAGGGCGCCGGGATGAAGCTGGGTGCCATAGTCAAAATAAAGCTTCTTTGAGATTTCTTCAAGGGTGGCGTTTACCAGGACTTCTTTGCTGTCCAGGACTATTATAGGGTCGATGATGCTTTCAAGGTCGCGTACCTGATGCGTGGAGATTACCATTGTGGCCTCTTCGCTGGTGTATTTCATGAGGGCCTTGCGGAACTGTGCCTTTGAGGGGATGTCAAGGCCGTTTGTAGGTTCGTCCATATAATAATAGCGCGCGCCGCACGCGAGGGCGAAGGCTATCCACGTCTTCTTGAGCTGGCCTGCGGACATTTTGTCCATGCGCTGGGTTGTGTCTACCTCGAACTCACGGAGTACGGCTTCGTAGGTTATGAAGCTGAATTTGGGCCAGAATATGCTGCGTTCGGTTGCAAATTTTGCTGCGTTTGCACGAATTGGCATTACTTCGTCCGGAAGATAGAATTGCTCCTGAAGGAGGGATGGCTGGCGGTCGAATGGAGCCCTGCCGTCTGCGAGTATGCTTCCGGCTTGGGGGCGTTTGAGACCGCATAATAGGGTGAGCAAAGTGGTTTTGCCTACGCCGTTTTCTCCAAGAAGGCCGTATATTTTGCCTTCTTCAAGCCTCATGGAAATGCCCTGAAGTACAGGGTGATTTCTGAAACTAAAGGCTAAGTTGTTGATTTCTATCATATTGCAAGGATTTTGTTTAGTGTATTAGTTTATTAATACACCGCAAAGGTAGCAACAAATATTGTATATGCAAATTTTTTTGCAATTTTTTTTGGGCAGCGGGGAAGGTGGAGGCGATGGCGGGGGACTTTCTGTCCACCTTCCCCAGAGGGTTGCCAAAGAGGTGCTATTTTCGGAAGATGCCGAAGAGAGCGCTGCCGGAGCCAGACATGCTGGCGTAGATGGCGCCTTGCCTGTACAGGCTGGCTTTCAGCTCTGCCAGAGCGGGGTATTTTGCGAATACCGTGGCTTCAAAGTCGTTGACCAGAAGGTCTTTCCAGCCCCCGATGGGGGTGCGAAGCACTTCCTCCAGCGGGAGGAGCTCCCCGAACGGCGTCGGGGATGACGGGGTTGGGGTTTGGGAGGACTCGGGTGTTCCGAGGGAGGACGAGTATCTGAGGTTACGGGGTACGATGCCGCGGTAGGCGTCTGCGGTGGAGACATGGATGCCGTCAGGGACTACGACGCGGATTTCGTATTCGGGCCCAAGGATGTTTTCCAAGCTGAAGGGAGTGAGGACCTCGCCACGGCCACGCCCCATCATTGGCGTGTTATAGACGAAGAAGGGGCAGTCGCTGCCGAGCTGGGCGGCGTAGCAGGCCAGGGAGGCGGCGGACAGCCCGAGCCCGAAGAGCTCGGAGAGCATTCGGAGGGCGAAGGCTGCGTCGGCGGAACCTCCGCCGAGGCCTGCCCCGACTGGCGAGGTTTTGGTGAGGTGGATGCTCACCGGGGGTATGCCGAAGTCTGCGTTTAGGAGTTGCCAGGCCCTGTATGTGAGGTCTTTTTCCGGGTCCCAGTACATTCCGGCGGGGTAGTCGATGTGGATGGAGATTTCTCCACTCGCCCTTCGGGCTCGGTTGAAATGACAAGGAGTGCGGTCGAAATAACAAGAACCGCGGTCGGAGTCGGGAATGACACATTCGTTATTCCTATCTGCAAGAACGGTTATTTCAAGGGTGTCGGAGAGGCCGAAGTAGGGTACAAACAGGGTTTCAAGCTCATGATAACCATCCTCACGTTTACGAAGGACGTGAAGGCCAAGGTTTATTTTAACGTTGGGATGGGTAATCATGGCAGCATCGGCTTATATTATAATATGGAGCGAAGGGCTGCTTCCACTTCTGCGGCCAACTCCTCTTTGCGGCCTTCAGGAACATCGGCCAACACAGGCGACAGGAAGGAAATCAGCTGAAGGAACTTGGCCTCATCCTCAGGGATACCGCGGGAACGCATATAAAACTGCTCCAGGTCATCCAGACGGCCGATTGTAGCTCCATGGGAACACTTCACGTCATCGGCATAAATCTCAAGCTGAGGCTTGGTCTCCACCTTGGCACCATCGGTCAGGATAATATTCCTGTTTGTCTGGAAAGCCTCCGTCTTCTGGGCGTCTGGGGCAACGACGATGCGCCCGTCAAAAAGCACTTTTGCACTTCCGCCGGCCACTCCGTTTACAATCTGGTTGGAGAAAGTCCCGGGCACAATATGCCTGATATCGGTTTGAATGCCAACATGTTCAGTAGCGCCGCAAATATATAAGCCATAAAGATTTACAGACGCTCCGGCCCCGACAAGATCGGCCCGCAGGTTAAAGGAAACATCGGCCCCGGGAAAAATCAGGAAGGTCACTGAAACATCGGCCCCGGCTTTGGCAATTATATCCAAGGACTGGGGAGCCGCTCCCGGTTTCAGGATGGACAGGTGGCGATAAGGCGCCCCGGCATCTGCCACGATGGCGGAAGCTTCAGGAATCTCCCTGGCCACATAATGTCCGCAGTCTGTCTTTCCCATAGGCTAAAATTTATCAAATCCCTGATTTTCAATTACATCCACAAGCTCGCGGCCACCGGTAGCAACAATCTTTCCGGCCTTCAGCACATGAACTACATCCGGAACCACATACTCCAAAAGCTTCTGGTAATGGGTGATGATTATGGACGCCTTTTCCGGAGTGCGAAGGGCATTGACGCCATCGGCTACAATCTTGAGGGCATCTACGTCAAGACCGCTGTCGGTCTCGTCCAAAATGGAGAGCACCGGGTCCAGCATAGCCATCTGGAAAATCTCGTTACGCTTCTTTTCTCCGCCGGAAAATCCCACGTTCACTTCCCTCTTGGCAAAGTCCGGGGACATTTTCACGAAGTCCATCTTGGAACGCAGCAGCTTAAGGAATTCCCCGCCGCTTAAAGGCTTCTCTCCCAAGTATTTACGACGGGCGTCCATGGCTGCCTTCATGAAATTCGTTATGGTTACTCCGGGAATCTCTACGGGGTACTGGAACGAAAGGAAGATGCCGGCCCAAGAGCGCTCTTCGGGGCTCATCTCAAGAAGGTTACGCCCCATGAAGGTTATGCTTCCGGCGGTTACTTCATAGAGCGGCTTTCCCGTCAGGACGGCACTGAGCGTGCTTTTGCCGGCGCCGTTAGGGCCCATTACGGCATGCACTTCTCCCTTGCGGATTTCAAGGTCTACGCCTTTCAAGATTTCTTTTTCGCCGATGCTGGCGTGTAGGCCGTCTATTTTAAGCAGTATATCACTCATATCAAGCTTTTTTCTTATAAAGTTTATTCCAAGTATAAAGAGACCACAGCCCGTTAATCAGGTACAGGGCGCAGACGATAGGCATAAATACGTGACCTACAGACAGATGCAGGATAATCTGGGCGATGTTTACAACCAGCCACAGTATCCAGCATTCCCACTTCTTAAGGGCTGAAAGCAGCTGGGCCATAAGAATAAGGACTGTTACGCAGGAGTCCAGATAAGGATGCGGGTCCGAGGGGAAGAGTTTGTCCAGAAGACCTCCCCATACGGCGGCCACAAACAGGACAGAGACGACCACGAGGCCTCTTTCCAGCCACGATAACATGCTCACTTTCAGCGCATTGCTGTTCTCTGAACTCTTCTCGTCCTCTTTGGGATGGGTCCAGCGGTAATGCCCCAGGATATTGATTGTGAGGGACACTGGCTGAAGGATAAGGCTGGCGTACAGGTTCTTGTTCCAGAACATGAGGAAGAGAGCGAATGTGTACAGGTAGCCTACCCAGAAGTTGTATTTGGAGTTGCGGCCTGCCAGGAAGACGCATACGAGCCCGAAGACGGACGTGATGAGGTCTATCAGTAGTACGGGGCGGTCGCCTCCAAAAGTGAATAGTGTGTAGTTAATCCAATCCATAGTTTGTTATTAGATTCCTCGACTTCGCTCGGAATGACAGTTGATTCTCTCGGAATGACAGTTGTCATCCAACGGAACCTTCAAGTGAAACTGAGAGTAGTTTGCGGGCTTCGACGGCGAACTCCATGGGGAGCATCGCCAGCACTTCACGGGCATAACCGCCTACAATAAGGGCGACGGCATCCTCACCTTCAATACCCCTCTGGTTGCAGTAGAACAGTTGTTCCTCTGAAATTTTGGAGGTCGTAGCCTCGTGTTCCACCGTAGCCGTGGGGTTGTAATTCCTGATTTCAGGGAAGGTATGGGCACCGCAGCGTGAGCCGATCAGCAGGCTGTCGCACTGCGAGAAATTACGGGCACCATCGGCCCCTGGATTCATAAGGACAAGGCCGCGATAGCTGTTCTGGCTGCGTCCGGCAGATATTCCTTTGCTCACGATACGACTCTTCGTGCCTTTGCCGATGTGTATCATTTTGGTGCCGGTGTCTGCCTGCTGGTAATTGTTTGTCACCGCCACGGAATAGAATTCCGATGACGAATAATCCCCTTTCAGGATAGTGGAAGGGTACTTCCAGGTAATGGCAGAACCCGTCTCTACCTGCGTCCAGCTAAGATGACTGCCTTCTCCTTTGCATATTCCGCGTTTGGTTACAAGGTTCAGGATTCCGCCACGGCCCTGGGCATCGCCCGGATACCAGTTCTGGACGGTGCTGTATTTGACATCGGCCCCTTTCTCTACTATAATCTCAACCACAGCGGCGTGCAGCTGGTTTTCATCACGCATCGGCGCGGTACAGCCTTCCATATAGCTGACGTAAGAATCTTCATCGGCCACGATGAGCGTGCGTTCGAACTGTCCGGTGCCGGAAGCGTTGATACGGAAGTAGCTGCTCAGCTCCATCGGACAGCGGACGCCTTTGGGGATGTAGCAGAACGAACCATCGCTGAATACGGCTGAGTTAAGCGCAGCGTAGTAATTGTCGCCCACTGGCACTACGGAGGCCAGGTATTTGCGGACCAAATCTCCGTGCTCGTGTACCGCCTCAGAGAAAGAGCAGAAGATTATCCCCTTCTCTGCCAGCGACTTACGGAAGGTTGTGGCCACGGACACAGAATCAAAAACGGCATCCACTGCGACCACTCCGGCAAGAGCCTTCCTTTCATTTATAGGAATGCCCAGTTTTTCAAAGGTTTTTTCCAGTTCCGGGTCGATTTCCTTAGGACGGTCTGCGTCTTTTTTAGGGGCGGCATAATATATAATGTCCTGAAAATCAATCTCCGGAAGGTCAAGATGCCCCCAATGCGGCTGCGGCATCTTCTGCCAGCGGCGGAAGGCGTCAAGGCGGAAGTCAAGCAGCCACTGAGGCTCTTCTTTCCGGGCCGATATGGTCCGGATTATGTCTTCATTAAGGCCTTTGGGAACGTATTCCTGTTCCACATCGGTCACGAAGCCTTCTTTGTATTCAGAAGAAGTAAATTCCTTTATAACTTTGTTGTCATCTCCAATCATAACGATGCAAAGTTACTGCAATAAGGTCAAATCGGCAAGAACTATGGCTGTCATTGCCTCAACAATGGGTGGGGTACGGAGGGCGAAGCAGACGTCGTGGCGGCCGGGAATTTCCAGCCCGGCGAGGCGTCCTTCGGCGAAATTGAAGGTTTCCTGCCTTCTGGCGATGCTGGATGTTGGTTTGAAGGCTACGCGGAAGACTATGTCGCAACCATTTGTTATACCGCCGTTTATGCCGCCGGCCCCGTTCTTGACGGGTTTTGCCCAGCCGTTTCCGGTTGGTGTGAAGGGATCGTTATGCTCGGAGCCTTTCATCCTTGCGGCTTTGAATCCGTCTCCGAATTCCACCCCGCGTACGCCCGGGATTGAGAATATTGCGTGGCTGACAAGGGCTTCTACGCTGTCAAAAAATGGCTCTCCAAGGCCCGGAGGAACGTCTTTCACAACGCACTCCACTATTCCTCCAAGGGAGTCTCCGGCGGCTTTGGCCTTGGCCAGTGCCTCTTTCCATGAGGCGTCTTTTTCCTCTATGCTGCCGTCCGGGAGGGCTTCTTCGGGGGATTCCTCGACTTCGCTCGGAATGACAGAGGAACTCGGAATGACGGAGGAGCTCGGAATGACAGAGGAACCCGAATGAACTGGGAAGCCGCCGATTTCCTTTAGGGAGGCGCGGACGTCGAAGGAAAGCATTTTCTTGGCAACGACGCCGGCGGCTACGATGGGTAGCGTCAGGCGGCCGGAGAAGTGTCCGCTGCCTGCCGGGTCATTGAAATCAAGATACTTGACAGATGCCGTAAAATCTGCATGTCCCGGGCGGGGAGTATCTTTAAACAACTGATAGTCACCCGATTCGGTATCGTTATTCACAAACAGAATCGTAAGAGGCGCACCGGTGGTATGCCCCTTGTAAACTCCGCTCAGGATTTCCGGGATATCGTCTTCACGACGCTCCGTTGTGCCATAGGCACCGGGGGCACGGCGGCGGATATCGGTCTTGAAATCATTGACAGACAAGGGGAGGCCGGGGCGTACGCCATCAATGACGACGCCTATTCCGCGGCCATGGGACTCACCGAAAAGTGAAACTCTGAAAACTCTTCCGAATGTATTCATATCATTTTCTATCTACAATTGATTATCAGGCACTTACGCTTTTCAACTTAGGAAAATATGCCAAGTTAAAATACGTAACTCATTGATAATCAAGGTTCGTTAATTTTACCGGCAAACTCCCGGAATGCCTGGTTGAAGGCGGGGAAGGACTTGGCCACGCAGGCGGCATCGTCCATAAGTATCTGTGAGTCGGCGCCAAGAGAGGCAACGGCCAGTGCCATGGCAATGCGGTGGTCTCCGTAGGTGGAATAGCTTCCGCCGTGAAGGAGGCGCCCGCTCAGAATGCGGCTTTCAAGGCTGCGGCCGTCTATCTGAAGTTTGTCTCCGCGAAGGCGGGCCCATACGCCCATCTGCCCGAGCATTTCTACGATGACGCCGGGGCGGTTGCTCTCTTTTGTAGCCAGTCTTGCCACCCCGGTAATTGTGCTCTGCCCCTGGCAGAATGCAGCCAGGACGGAGATGACGGGCACAAGGTCCGGGCAGTTGGAGGCATCGACCTCAAACCCCCTCAACGGCCCGCGGACTACATGGACGATGCCGCTTTCTTCCTCTTGGGACACCTGGGCTCCGGCCATGGGAAGGATGTCAAGTATTGAAAGGTCTGCCTGTAAAGACTTGGTATCCAAGCCTTTAATATCGGATTTGCCGAAGATGGCGCCGGCTGCCATGAAGTTTGCTGCGGCACTCCAGTCCGCCTCAAGGCTGATGGAAGCGGCTTTGTAGGTGCAGCCTCCGGGGATGGTGAAGGTCATGGCTTCGCAAAGGGACCAGTCCTGGGTCTCTGCGAATTCTTCGCCCCCTTCCATTTCGCAGTCAATGTTGACTCCGAACTGACGCATGATGTCCAGCGTCATAAATATATAAGGAATGCTCTTGGGGTTTACGAGTTTTACGTTGCAGCCTTTCTTGCAGAGTGGGAGGGCGGCAAGGAGGCCGGATACGAGTTGGGAGCCACCGCTGCCGTCGATTTGGAAGGAGGGGATTTCTCCACTGCGGCCTGCCGGCCTCCGGTCGAAATGACAAAAAGAGTGGCCAGAATGACTGGAAGGGCGGTCGATATGACAAAAAGAGTGGCCAGAATGACTGGAAGGGCGGTCGAAATGACAGGAAAGATTTCCGGAATTGCAGGAGAGATTTCCGGAATTGCAAGAGAGGGTGAGGGGGACGGATTCGTGGTCAAGAGAGACGCCAAAGGCAGCCAGCATCTCTTTTGCCCCGGGCAGGGGCCGTGAAAGCAGGGTTTTCTCCCCTGTTATTGTTACGGACGAACCGCCCAGAGCCGCCATAAGCGGTATACACATTCTTGCCAGAAAACCAGACTCCCCTACGTGAAGGCCTTTTATGCCCGGATTGATTTTTCCGCCTGTCCCCTTGATAATCAGACAGTTGCCGTCCTGGGAAACATCGGCACCAAGGGCCTTAGCAACGGAAATGGCAGAAGCGTTGTCCCCGCATGGGCTGTATCCCTCAAGACGGGACTCCCCTTCTGCGATGGCTGCAAGCATTATAGCCCTCTGGGCACAGCTCTTTGAGCAGCCAACTTCCACGGGAGCATCGCCAATGCCGGCAAAAACTCCGGCAGAATCGCCATAAACCTTGGATATCATCTCCGGAAGCGGAATCTGGCCGGGAGCGGTGGCTTCCGCATCAGAAAGGCTGGCATATGAGAAAGGGGCTCCGGCTTTAAGGCAGTCAATCCGCGACTGGCGGCCGGTATCGCCCATGCAAAAGGCAATCAGGTTCTCCGGAGGCAGGGTCTCATACAATTTTGCAACTTTGGCAATATCGGCCTCTGAATTAGCTGTAGTGGCGATTTTTACGACGTCTGCACCAAGATGAAGGCATTTGTCCGCCACGGCGGAGAGGGCTCGCGACGAATCTGTGCCCTCGTAATCATGGAAGGAGCGGATGAGGAGGGTTCCGGCTTCACGGGCTTCACGGCGAAGGCGCTTGCACATCATTGCTGGGGCATCGATGTCAAGGTCAAGATACGCAGCGCCGGCCTGGATGGCGGTAAGAAGAAGAGCCTCTGCCTCAGCTGCTTGCGAGGAGTCCGACAGCCGATAGGTCGCGATGAGCGGCTTGTCTACACTTGAAAAGAGGTCTTCAACTTCGTCCTGCCCAAGGTGGCAACCGTCCAGGCGGATTTCCGCCATCTGGACGTCCGGCCTTTCCAGGATGCTGAAAAGCTGGTCCAAGTCTTTATTTATGAGTGATATACAAATCATTTGTCAAGGAGATTTACGGCTTCGCCGGCTGATAAAAACACTTCTGTTGTTATGCCGATGTCTACCGGGAGCATGAAACGGATTCGGTCGCCATCGGCTTTCTTGTCCTGTATCATATATTTTTGTAAGGTTGCTAAGGGGACGGGGGTCTCTGTGGGCAGGCCGATGGCGGAAAAATCTGCCTTCAGCTTATCTGCAAAGTCTTTTTTTGCAAGGCCGACCTTTTCTGAGAGCTGCGCTGCCAGTATTATGCCGATGGCGACGGACTTTCCGTGGGACAGGCCTGTGGCGGCCTCTATTGCATGGCCGAAGGTGTGTCCAAGGTTAAGGATGCCACGACGGCCTTTGTCGAATGGGTCGGCTTCTGCGATTTGGGCCTTGAAGCGGGCGGCTTCAAGTATCAGCGGGTTCAGGGCGGCGATGCGTTCTTCCATGGTGGCTGTTTGTGCCGCGGCTAAGGCTTGAACTGCGCCACTATAGTTTTCGCTGCCGCTGATAATCAGGGTTTTAAGGAGTTCGGCGCTGCCGCTTAGGAATTCTTCTTCCGGCAGGGTTGACAGGACTTCCGGGCAGATGTAGGTAAATTCCGGCATCCTGAATGTTCCGAGGATGTTTTTTATTCCGCCGATGTTTACGGCGTTCTTGCCGCCGATTCCTGCGTCTACCTGTGCAAGCAGGGTGGTTGGGATGATGGCGAATTTGATTCCTCGTTTGTAGATGCTGGCGGCGAAGGCTCCGGCGTCGCTGACGGAGCCGCCGCCTGCTATCAGCAGGAAGGCGTCGCGTCCGGCCTTGTTTTCCATCAGCCAGAGGGCGATTTTTTCTATGGTTGCGAGGTTTTTGGCGGTTTCGCCACCGTTTATTGCCAGGGTTGCGGTTGCTTTTATTTGTTTTGCGAACTTTTCTACGGATTTGTCGCAGAGTATGAAAATGGTCTTGCAGTCCTCCAGCAGGGGGATTGCGTCGGTTATTTTTGCACCGGTTTCGATGCGGTTTCTGTTAAAGGCCTTTTTCATAATTTGCAAATATAAATATTTTTTTACTACCTTTGCATCCCCATCAGGCCCGAGTGGCGGAATTGGTAGACGCGCTGGACTCAAAATCCTGTGTCCTTTAAAGACGTGCCGGTTCGAGCCCGGCCCCGGGCACTAAAAAAGCATCGCAGTTTGCGATGCTTTTTTAGTGCCCATCTTCCAATACGGGGGAGATTCGGGGTGTGGGGAACATTATTTTTTGTTGGGGTCTTGTATTTATGAAAAATTTTGTATCTTTGCAGTCCTGTTCTTTACGAATCATACAGGAATCGGTTTAGCACTAGACCTTCCGGTGGGGTGGGTGAGTGGCTGAAACCAGCAGTTTGCTAAACTGCCGTACGGGTAACTGTACCACGAGTTCGAATCTCGTCCCCACCGCAAACAGCGCCGCGGTCTGCGGCGCTGTTTTGTTTCTATATCAGCCTGATTTTATTCAAGAATCGACTCCAGGGCGGCTGCCTTCTTGGTGACGGCATCGCAAACGTCTTTGTTTCCTGCGAAATCCTCACCAAGGGTATTTGTAAGAATCTCCTTGTTAATCCTGTTTACAACCACATCCGGCGCCCCACCACTTACATACTCAAGTTCAATGCCTATCTTTGCACTCTTATTATCTTTCAGCTGCACTGTACCGCCATAGATAACACTTAGTGTCTCAATGTCCCCGTTATGAAAACAGGACACCATCATTGCCAAAAAGGCAACTATCGAAAAAAATTTAATGTATTTCATATCGGCAGGGATTTATTTTCTTACTTCCTCTATGTTACAGTCGGCAAAGCCGTTGACCTTCAGGACGGTAGCGGCAGACTGGGCCTCGGCTCGGTCACGGAAGGGGCCAAGGACGTAAGTCACAACGCCATCGGCATCCTCATTGCGGGCAAGGTCCTTTCCGATAATTGACAGGAGAACGGTTCTGGCAGAGTCTGACAAGTCTCCGTCCGGCCCGACGTTAATCCTTATCCTGTAAGTACTTACGATGGTTTTTTCCATCTTCCTGGCCTCCTGGACACTTATAAGCTTCCCGTCATTGAAAGCCACAATGAATGCCCTCTTGAAGCCGGCTTTCTTAACCTTGTTAAGATTGGAAAGCACGTCCTTGTAAGAGCGGAAAAGCCCTGCGTAATAAGTGTTTTTAAGGGTAGCCGAACGCCTCCAGAAAACTGGGCTCAAACCTTTCAGGTCTGCCACCGTAGCCTTCCTTGAAGAGGAGAACAGCTGAATCTGGTAAACAAGGCCCGATGGCAGGGCATTATCCTCTGCGAACCTTCCTTCCGGCAGAATCATGAACGAATAATCAAATTCCGGAACCGGCTGCTGGACAATCATTTGCGGAAGCGCACCCATCCGCCTTGCGGTGAAAGCGTAACCGTTGTCCGCACCCTTCACATCGCTGTCCGCCATCTCCTGCAAGCGGTCCTGATTGATAACCTGCCCGGACATTATGATATCCATTTCAAGCTTGCCCAGCATCTTTACCGCAACGCTCAGCGAATCCTCCAAAGATATGAGCGACTGCTCCATTGCCAGGATATTGTCCGCCAGCAACTTACGCTCTTCTTCCGCTGCCGATGCAAACTTTTCGCGCGCCTCGTCAATTAGCTTGCCCCTTACATATATCGAATCGCGCAGGCGCCTGACATCCAGTGCCCTGGCGATATATTTCCGATGCTGCTCGCTCTCTGCATCATCGGCCTTGGAAACAACCTCCCTGTTGTCAAGCTTGGAAGCATCGGCAGGGGGCGTCAAACTGACAAGGGAACGGATTTCGTCACTGTCGTCATCGACGCTGTAACGAATTGGCATGCTGTCATATTCAAGTACGTAAACGTATACGCTGTCCGCTCCGCATTCGCGGTTGGATGCAAAAATCGAATATTTGCCGTCGGGGGAATTGATGAACAGGAAGTCATCGTAGGGCGATGAGTAAGGGAAGCCCATGTTCATGGGTGTGTCCCAGTCCCTGGTTTCAGGGTTCCAGTGGGAGACGTACAAATCGTAGCCGCCCATGCCGTAAAGGCCGTCCGATGCAAAATAAAGGTTTCTGCCGTCCGGCGATACCATCGGGAAAATCTCGTTTCCGGAGGATGTAAGCTGCTCACCGAAGAGCTCCGGGGCCGTCCAAAGGCTGTCTGCAAAGCTGGTGCGGTAAAGGTTGCGTATGCCGTCGGCATCGGCCGCACTGTAGAAGACTGATGTTTCACTCTCGGGAATCCACGTTGCACGGACAAGCGGCGTGCTAACAGAGTCAAGAACGTTTGGAATCGGCCTCCAGCCCCTGTCGGGAAGGGGGTAATAAAGGAAAAAGTCTTCAAGGGAGAATTTTTCACGGGCCACTACCACAGGCTTGTTGCAGAAGCCGAGCATGCTGAGGCCGTTCTGCGCCAGCATCGCCCCTTCTTCATATTTCGCCCTCTCCGTACTGTCCGATGCTGCCTTGGCTGCGGCTTCGTATGCGTCAAGCGCGTCTTCGAAGGAATAGGCCCTGCGGAGGGAGTCTCCTTTGGCAAACAATTGACTTGCAGCCAGTTCCTTTACTGCCGGTACGATGGTGTCAAGGGTGTCGGCCGGTGCTGCCGCAAATCCGGATGAATGGCTCCTTGCGCCGGCGGAAATAATATTTCCGACGCATAAAAGGGCGCCAAAGAGCACAGGTACAAGGATATTTGCTGGTTTTTTCTTCATTTCTGTCTGTTGCGACTGCAAATTTAGAAAATAATTTATAACTTTGCCGTCTATTTTGCCGAAATGCGGAATAGTGACAACGAAATAATAATTTTTAAAACAATAACAAAATGCAAAGTAAAGGCGCAATCAGACTCGTAGCAATCTTGCTTGCAATAGCTTGCATCTGGCAGCTTTCCTTCACAGCTGTATCGGCTCTCCAGGAAAAGAAGGCAGAAAACTATGCAGCAAAAGCAGTCGAGTCGTTCCAGAACAGTGCAGCCTTCGGCAAGATTGCTGAGGCAAACCAGGCATATACCCTGGATTCCCTCAGCAAAGCAAAGAACAGATTCTACATTGACTCTGTTTCTGCCGAGAAGGTTTACTTCGGCTACACTTACAAAGATGTTAAGTCCAAAGAAATCAACCTGGGTCTTGACCTCAAGGGAGGTATGAACGTAATGCTCCAGGTTCAGTTGGAAGACCTCGTAAAGGCTCTCGCAGGCAACAATGAGACCCAGGAGTTCAATGATGCTATCGCTCTCGCAAAGAAGAACAGCACCAACTCCCGCCAGGATTTCATTTCCCTGTTTGCTGATGCCTGGAAAGAGGTTGGAAACGGCAAGAGACTTTCCAGCGTATTCGGTACATACGACATGAAGGACCGCATCAGGCCGGAGTCTACAGACGAGCAGGTTATCACCGTCATCCGTGAGGATGCAGAGGCTGCCGTTGCAAACTCCTTCAATGTGCTCCGTAACCGTATCGACCGCTTCGGTGTCACCCAGCCTTCAATCCAGAGACTCGGTTCCAGCGGACGTATCCTCGTAGAGCTCCCGGGCGTTAAAGAGCCTGAGCGTGTAAGAAAGCTCCTCCAGGGTACCGCTTCCCTCGAATTCTGGACAACCTTCACAAGATCTGAGCTTCAGACCTATCTCGCAGATGCAGACGCTCTTGTAGCTAAGCTTGTTGCAGAGGAAAAAGGTGCAGAGGCTCCCGCAGAAGAGACTGTGGCAGAACCCGTTGCAGCAGCTGATTCTTCTTCCGTTCTCAGCGAAGAGCTCAGCCAGCAGGAAGTTGACGCTAAGGCAGAGTGGGAAAAATACCAGAAGGAGCATCCTCTTTCCGCAGCCCTCAACCTTGGTGCCCTTGACAATGTAATCAGCAGTGCTACCGCATGCATCGGTGTTGCTCAGGGTGCAGATACCGCTCTTGTTAACAAGTACCTGGCAATGCCTCAGGTTCGCGACATCTTCCCCGCAGAGTTCCGTCCCATGTGGTCTGTTAAACCTTCAGACTTCTTCCCCGGCGCAAACCTGTATGAGCTTGTCGCTATCAAGGCTTCTACATTCGAAGGCAAGGCTCCCCTTGACGGTGGTGCCGTTTCAGACGCGCGCGTAGCTTATGAAGGTCAGGGCAGGAACCAGGGCAGCCCCAGCGTTTCCATGACAATGAACGCACAGGGTGCCAACACATGGGCAGCCCTCACAAAGGCTAACGTAGGCAGGCAGATAGCCATCGTCCTTGACGGTATGGTTTATTCTTATCCTACCGTCCAGAACGAAATCACCGGTGGAAACTCTTCAATTACCGGTAACTTCGACATCGAAGAAGCAACTGACCTTACCAACGTCCTCAAGTCCGGTAAGCTTCCCGCTCCGGCAAAGATCATCCAGGAAGAGATTGTAGGACCTTCACTTGGTGCCAAGTCTATCCAGGCAGGTATGATTTCCTTCCTGATTGCATTCCTCCTGGTGCTCATCTACATGGTGATATTCTACCGTGGCGCAGGTATCGCAGCTGACGTAGCTCTGCTTTGCAACGTCCTGTTCCTCTTCGGTATCCTCACCTCCTTCGGTGCAGTGCTTACCCTTCCCGGTATCGCCGGTTTGGTTCTGACCTTGGGTATGGCAGTGGATGCGAACGTTATTATATATGAGCGTATCAAGGAAGAGCTCGCAGCAGGCAAAGGCCTCGGCAAGGCTGTTTCCGATGGTTACAAGAATGCTTATTCTGCAATTATCGACGGTCAGGTAACCACCCTCCTTACCGGTTTCGTTCTCTTCTCATTCGGTAGCGGTCCTGTACAGGGCTTCGCAACCACCCTCATCATCGGTATCATTACCTCTATTATTACCTCTATCTTCATCACAAGGCTTATCTTCGAGCGCAAGATTTCCCGCGGCAAGAAGATTTCCTTCGAGACAGAGTTCTCCAGGAACTTCCTCAAGCACACCAAGATTGACTTCCTTGGCAAGAAGAAATTCTCTTACAGCATCTCCGGTATCGTACTGGTTATCGCTATTGCATCAATCCTCTTCAAGGGCTTTACCTTTGGTGTTGATTTCCAGGGAGGTAGAACTTATGTTATCCGCTTTGACCAGCCTCAGGTTGCAGAGCAGGTTCGTGCTGCCGTTCAGCAGGAATTCGCCAATGACCCTGAAGGTTCTTCAGTAGAGGTTAAGCAGTTCGGTGGTGCTACCCAGATGAAGGTTACTACAACCTATAAGGTTAAGGAAGAGGCTTCAGAGGTTGACAAAGAGATTGAAGGCAAACTCTACAATGCAACCAAGCAGTTCTTCGCAGAGGAGCTTTCTCTTGATGACTTCACCTCATCACAGACAGTAGAGAACGGTATCATTTCTTCTGAGAAGGTAGGACCTACCATCGCCAATGATATGAAGCGTGACGCTATCATCGCCGTTATCATCGCCCTTATCGTTATCTTCGGTTATATCGCAATCAGGTTCAGGGGCTGGACATGGGGTCTCGGTGGTGTTGTTTCACTTGCCCACACGGCAATCATCATCATCGGCTTCTTCTCACTGTTCACCGGAATCCTGCCGTTCAACCTTGACGTTGACCAGACCTTCATTGCGGCTATCCTTACCATCATCGGTTACGCAATCAACGATAACGTGGTTATCTTCGACCGTATCCGTGAGATGAAGGGCCTGCATCCCAACCAGGACTTCAAGGAGACTGTGAACTCCGCTCTTAACGCAACCCTCACACGTACCGTAAACACCTCAGTTTCAACCCTCCTCCCTATGCTTGCAATTGCAATCTTCGGCGGTGAGTCCATCAGGGGTCTGTCCGTTGCACTTTGCCTCGGTATCATCATCGGTACTTATGCATCTATCTTCATCGGTACTCCGGTTATGTTCGATGCAACCAAGAAGGCTGACGCAAAGACTGGAAAGAAGAAATAACAGTTTCTGAAAAATAGCTTGAAAATAGCGGAACCCTCGTTTGAGGATTCCGCTATTTTTATATATATTTGTGCTTGGTACCAATTAATATTGTCATGAGAAAGTTACTTTCCCTTATTTTCACCCTGTGTTTTGTAGGAATGACCGCCCTTTGGGCAGACGTGGCCACTCCGACTCCGGTTAAAATGAAACAACCGGATGGCAGCACCATCACCTTGCGCCTGCATGGTGACGAGTTTCACAGCTGGTATACTTCTGAAGACGGAAAAACCATTTATAAACAGGACGGCAGCGGATGGTGGAAACCTTCCAGCGGCCCTCGCATAAGCTCAAGGGAATTGCAGAAAGCGAATGAACGGCGCGCGGCGCGTGACCGCGAAATCCGCCAGCGCGGTAAAGACGGGCTGGGCCTTGGCTGGGGAAGCAACCATTTCCTGGTTATCCTGGTTGAATGGAGCGACCAGAAATTCCAATCCGGAGCAGGAGATTATTTCAAGCGCGCCCTTGGCGAAAGCGGGTTCTCTGACAATGGCAGCGTAGGTTCTGCAAAAGATTACTATACAGATGCTTCCAGCGGCAGGTTTACACCAAATTTTGATGTTTACGGGCCAGTAACCCTGACACGAAGACACGATGAGTGGCCTGACAATGACAACTCCCATCATAATACAATGGCAAAGACAATGGTCCAGGAGGCACTTACCAAACTGGATGCTACCGTAGACTTCAGCCAGTATGACAATAACGGAGACGGCTATATAGACAATGTCTATATGTTCTACCCCGGTTATGCCCAAAGTAACGGTGGCGGCAGTGAAACAATCTGGCCCCACGCCTGGAATGCTTATGACGGCGTGGCACACGATGGAGTTTATCTTAACTCCTATGCCTGCTCGTCAGAGCTTAACGGGAACAGCGGCACAACACTGAACGGTATAGGAACCTTCTGCCATGAATTTGGCCACGTGATAGGAATGCCGGACCTTTACGACACTGATTATGAAATAAACGGGCAAGCAAGGAACCCTTCTTCCTGGTGCCTTATGGCCGGAGGAAACCATAATTCAGAGGGCCGCATACCCGCAAGGCTAAGCACTTATGAGCGATACCTCCTTGGATATATTACAGAATTTGAAGATCTTTCCGCCTCTTTGGGGAACAAGACCATACAAGGGCTTGATGCCAACAAAGCATATAAGATTCCAACCATTAACGACGGAGAATTCTTTATCCCGGAAGTAAGGGACGGCAACAAATGGGACAGTCCCCTTCCAAAAGGAATGATTATCTATCATCTGGATCGCTCTCAAAATGATGTACATGGCAAGACGGCTGCCAAGAGATGGGAAGACTGGGATCTTATCAACGGATTCAGGGACCACCCTTGTTTTACTCCCCTGCTGCCGGTTGATGACTATAACCATAATGTTTATTATCAGCTTTGGGTCTTCCCTAAGGATGATTACAACTACCATAATGTAACGGAATACGCTCCGGTATCCTGGGGTGGATCGACCATGTATAGCCTGTCAAACATTTCATACAGCGGCAGCCAGGCATCATTTACCATATCTAAAGGTCCCAGGACAGTTAGCGGCCATATCACCTCTGCAAATGACGGAAATTATGTTTCCGGGGCGATAGTAGTCGTTTCCAAAAAGGAGGCGAACGCTCCGGGAAGAACCTTTTCCCTGGCGGCAGTACGCAAAAGGGCGTTATATGAAACAACCAGCAACGACTACGGTTTTTACTCTGTATCTCTGGCAGAAAATGATCCGCAGGACCTTGAAGTTTCTGTTTTTGCAACCGACTACCTTGCAGCATCGGAAGATGTAAGCGGCTATTATATCAATAAAGATTTCTCCTTGACTCCGGTTATATGGAAGGCTACGGAAAATGTTATTTCAAAAGTGGATTTACCCGTTTCCGCAGGTGGACGATGGGGATTTTCCGCAACCGGACAAAACTATTCCGTAGCTCATAAATACACCGCCGATGAGCTGAAAGAGCATGTTGGAAAAACAATAACCACCATTTCATTCAGTACCCTTGCAGACGGAGAAGAAGTTTATGTATTCGTAGACTTTGGTACAACCAAACGAGTCTTGCTACAGCAAGTATGGTGGCCTAATACCGGGTTCTATTCTACACCTGCCAACGACGTTGATGTCTCCTCTTATGGAATAACTATTCCCGAAGGTACTGACATGTATATCGGTTACATCGTCAAAAATGCAAACAATACATACATAATATATACAGACGCCGGTCCCATCAAAACGGGAGGTTTCTACCTGCAATATGCGTTCTCCACTGAAGCGGGAGGCAATTGGGCCGATCCGCGCACGGATTTGGGCTGGCAGGATCAAAACGGAAATAAGCCGGGAAACGCGATGATATCTTTCAAGGCGCTTAGTCAGACTTCCCTTAATGATAAGGCCACCATTTCTGACCTTGGACTTTGCTATATTGATATCCCTTCTTCCCTTACTGCAGGCAGTACGCTGGAATTCAAGCTTGTAAACAGCAAGAGCCGCGTTCCATACGAGGTAAACTGGGAGTATGACGGAAAATCACAAAGCGGCAGTTCCGTTACCCTGACCTCCGGAAAACACACCATAAAGGCCCGGCTGTCTTTCTGGGATTACAGTATTGATACCGTGGAAGCAACCATTAACGTAAAGTAAGCTGTTAATTTAAAAATGACTACTATTATGAAAAAGATATCTGTCATACTTGCAAGCATTTTAGTAATAACAGCTTGCGGAGGAAGCAAGGAAAGTCCTGAAACTCCCGGCGGCGGAGGTGGAGGCGGCGGAACAACGCCCCCTACTATCACCATCGGCACAGGAGTCAATACCAACCCTGTAATTGACGCTGCCGGCGGAAAAGCGGAAGTATCTTTCACTGCATCTGATGCCTGGACGGCATCGGTCATAAACACCCGTGCAGACAGCTGGGTAAGCGTTTCACCCACAAGCGGGGCAAAAGGCAGCGCAAAGATTACCATCGAGGCCAAGAGCAACGATACTCCTAACGAACGCGGTGCAACCATCCAGATAAAAAGCGGTTCCGCCACCAAGAACATCACCCTTACCCAGAAGCAGAAAGACTCCTTTACTGCCTCTGCAAGCAAGACGGAGCTTGGAAAGGATGGTGGAAACTTCACTATCGAGGTTAAAGCCAATATAGACTTCACATATACTATTGACAGCGGCTCGGACTGGATTAAATATTTAAGCACAAAAGCCCTTAAAACCAGCACTTTAACCTTTTCGGCCGACAAGAACGAAGAACTCACCAGGCGCGAAGGACAGATTACCGTCTCCAGCAGCGTAGGTAAAGAAATCTTCAAAATCTACCAGGAAGGCGCCTCTCCTACCATTATCCTTACTTCCAATACCGTAAATGTTCCGCAGGCCGGAGGTACCGTGCAGGTAGAGGTCAAGAGCAATGTGGATGTTGCCGTTTCCATTCAGGACGGTATAACATGGGTATCTGAGATTGGCAGCAAAGCAATGTCTACGAACACCTGGAACTTCACCGTAGAAGAAAACGGCACCAATGACAACCGTACTGCTGAAATCTATTTTACCAACAAGGCTAACAACCTGTCGGAAAAGATTCAGATTGTCCAGGCCCAGAAGAATGCCATTGTAATTGCAAAGGACCATTATGACATGAATGCCGACGGCGGCAATTTTACCGTTACCGTACAGCATAATGTTGATTTTAATGTTGAAATCAGCGACAGCTGGATTACCCGCGCTTCAGGGACAAAGGCCATGACATCGGACGATATCGTCTTCAATGTGGCCAAAAATGAAACAGGGGACACCCGTACCGGTACCGTCAGGTTCAAGGCCGGAGACATTGTTCAAACCGTAACTGTTATTCAGGCGCAGAACGACGCCTTGGTAATTGCCAAGAACCGTTACGACATTCCTGTTGAGGGTGGTACCTTTGATGTTACACTTAACCGTAATGTTGATTATCAGGTATCAATTAATGTGGACTGGATTACCCGCCAGACGGGGACAAAGGCGATGGTGTCTGAGACCGTGGCCTTCAAGGTGGCTGAAAACACCTCCAATGAAAGCCGTACCGGCATCATTACGTTCAAGGCAGGCTCAATCGAACAGAAAGTAACCGTTATCCAGGCACAGAAAAACGCAATCGTCATAGCCCAGAGTACTTACGATGTTAAGTCCTCCGGAGGCAATTTGGAGGTGAGCGTTTCCCATAATGTAGACTTTGATGTAAATGTCGATGTTGACTGGATTGCCGTTCCTGCAAGCACAAAGGCGATGACTACTGATGTGCTTACCTTTGTTGTGGCGGCAAATACCACCGAAGAGGCCCGTTCCGGTAAGATTACCTTCACGGCCGGCAGCCTTGTGCAGAACATCACCATAAACCAGGCCGCCCCGGTACCTCCTACCCAGCCCGGCATCTATGGAATAAACGGGATTGAATACGAGTTTAACGAAGAAACCGACCAGCTTGTTATAAGTACACGTAATTATCAGAAAACCTACTGGATTATTACCCCCTCAACAAACAAGTTTTTGTCAATTAAAACAAATGATGATGTCTTTATGGAGTGGGATCATTATTCAGATTCAGAAATAAAATCAGTCATCAACGAGCTCATCGACGAAGGTTGGGAAACCAGCATTTCAATAACCCAGAATACTGACAAATCCGCACCGGCCTTGTCTGATGATATTCGTGTCAAGGTTACCAAATACAGTGGAAACTGCCTTTGGCTGAAAGACGAAAACAATAAAACCGCAATCATTAAAATCAAATAACTGTCATGTCCTTCGTACATTTGCACGTCCATACCCAGTATTCCATTCTTGATGGCCAGTCTTCTATTTCAAACCTGTTTGACAGGGCTGAAGAGCTTGGCATGCCTGGACTTGCCATTACAGACCACGGCAACATGTACGGTATAAAGGAGTTTTTCAAGTATGCGGCAAAGCATCCTTCTGTGAAGCCTATCGTGGGCTGCGAGATTTACGTTACCCGCGGCTATGACCATCACCTTAAGGACAAGGCCCACTCCAAATACTACCACCTTATTCTGCTGGCGAAGAACTATCAGGGCTACCTGAACCTTATGAAGATAGTTTCCCTGGCTCATATTGAAGGTATGTATTACAGGCCGCGTATCAGCCACGAGGTGATTGAGCAGTACCATGAGGGTTTGATATGCTCGTCTGCCTGCATGGTGGGTGAGATTCCCCAATACATTCTTGCCGGGGATTTGGAAGGGGCATCCAGGGCCATTGAATGGCATAAACGGGTGTTCGGCGAGGACTATTATCTTGAGGTAATGCTGCATAAGACGGAGGTCCCCGGCCTTAGCCTTGAGACTTGGGAGGAGCAGAAAAAATACACAGAGGTTATTTTTGAGCTGGCCAAGAAGCATAACGTAAAGGTTATTGCCACCAATGACGTGCATTTTGTGCGCAAAGAGGACGGTCCGGCCCACGACAGGCTCATCTGCCTTACTACCAACAAGTTCATAGATGAGGAGGACCGCCTGCGATACACCCAGCAGGAGTATCTTAAGAGCGAGGAAGAGATGCTGGCCCTGTTCCCGGAGCATCCGGAGGCCATTTCCAACACACTGGAGATTCTGGACAAGGTTGAGACCTACAAAATCGACCGTGGCCACGTTCTTCCTAAATTCGAGCTTCCGGCGGACTTCCTGGCTGACATCGGCTCATGGTGTGAAAAGTATAAAGATGTCATCGACGCCGGAAGAAATGATGAGGAGGGAAATCCACGCGGGGAGGAGTTCAACAATTCCGTGGCCTATATGTGTAAGTTGGCGTACGACGGAGCGCGCGTGCGCTACGGAGATACGCTTACGGAGGAGCAGGCGGAGCGCCTGGACTTTGAGCTCAAGACTATCAGCCGAATGGGCTTCCCGGATTACTTCCTTATTGTGCAGGACTTCATCAACTGGGCAAAGAACAATGGCATTTCCGTTGGCCCGGGACGTGGCAGCGCGGCGGGAAGCGCGGTGGCTTACTGCCTCAGTATCACAAACCTGGACCCTATCCGCTACGACCTCCTGTTTGAGCGGTTCCTGAACCCGGAACGAATATCGATGCCCGATATCGACGTTGATTTCGATGATGAAGGCCGGTATCGCGTCATTCAGTATGTGCAGGATAAATACGGCACAGACCATATCTCGCATGTCATCACATTCGGTACGATGGCAGCCAAACTGGCCATCAAGGATGTGGCCCGCATTAGCAGGCTGAGCCTGGATGAGAGCAATCGGCTTACCAAAATGATTCCTGACCGTCCGTTCACGGTAAAGGTAGATGGCGAGGAGAAGGAGATGAAGCCCAACCTGAAGAACTGTGTCAAGTATCTTCCAGAGCTGCGGAATGAGATGGAGAATGGCTCTGACCTGGTGAAGGATGTGCTGAAATATGCCCTTCAGCTCGAAGGCTGCATCCGCCAGACGGGTATACATGCCTGCGCGATGATTATCGGACGCGGAAATCTTACGGACTATATTCCCATTACGATGGGAAAGGATAAGGCTACAGACCAGGATGTATGGGTTTCACAGTATGAGGGCTCTTACATAGAGGAAGTGGGTATGCTGAAGATGGACTTCCTGGGGCTTCGCACCTTGTCTATCATAAAGGAGTGCCTGGCGCTGGTGAAAAGACACTACGGCAGGGACATCGACATTGAAAAGATTCCTATTGACGACCCTGATACTTATGCCCTTTATTCGCGGGGAGATACCAAGAGTGTGTTCCAGTTTGAGTCTCCGGGCATGAAGGAATGGCTGCAAAGGCTTCATCCTCAGCGTTTTGAGGACCTTATTGCAATGAATGCCCTCTATCGTCCGGGACCTATGGATTATATTCCTTCGTTCGTTGCCAGAAAACGCGGCGACGAGGAGATTAAGTTCGACCTGCCCGTGATGGCGGAGTTCCTGGAGGAGACTTACGGCGTGACGGTGTATCAGGAGCAGGTGATGAGGATTTCTCAGAAGGTTGCCGGTTTCTCAAAGGGTAAGGCGGACAAGCTGCGCAAGGCGATGGGTAAGAAGAAGCTGGATGTGCTGGAAAGTCTTTATAATGAGTTTGTTGAGGGTGGCGTGAAAAACGGGCACCCGAAGGAGACTCTTGACAAGATTTGGGCTGACTGGCGTAAATTCGCTTCCTATGCCTTCAACAAGTCTCACGCTACCTGTTACGCCTGGGTTAGCTACCAGACGGGCTGGCTGAAAGCTCATTATCCGGCTGAATTCCAGGCTGCGAACCTTAGCCAGAATCTCTCCAACATGGAAGAGATTAAGGAGATTATGGATGACTGCCGACGGAGCAAGATTAAGGTGCTGAACCCGGATATCAATGAGTCCGACGCTCATTTTACCGTGAATGCAGAGGGCAACATCCGCTTCGGGCTGGGCGGTATGAAGGGTTTTGGTTCCAATATCGTGGATGCAATTATTGCCGAGAGGGATTCGGGCGGTAATTTTGCTGATGTATGGGATTTAATGGAGCGTATGTCCGGGGTTGTAAACAGGAAGGCTTTCGAGACCCTTGTCGGCTCCGGTGCTTTGGATTCGTTCGGGATTCCAAGGAAGGCTTATTTCTGTACCGGTAAGAGTGGCGATGACTATATTGATGAGCTTCTGGATTATGGGGAGCGTTTCAGGGCTAATAAGGAGGACAGCGGCATGTCCCTGTTTGGGGAGAGCGAGGAGCTGAAGCCGGTCCGCCCGGAGGCTCCTTCGTGCGAGACTTCAGAGGAGGACAAGCTGCTTCAGCTTCAGCAGGAGAAGGAGCTTGTTGGCATGTACCTTAGTTCGCATCCTTTGGATAAATACCGTTTTGAACTGGATAATTTCACTTCCTGCAAGGTTGGTTCGCTGGCCGATGAGATTTCTTCATGCGAGGCTAGGAATGAGAGCAAGAAGATTGCCATTGCGGGATTGGTGTCTTCTTACAAGCAGATGGTTACAAAAACCGGCAAGAACTGGTCCAGGAGCATGATTGAGGATTTCAATGGTTCTTACGAGCTGGCTTTGTTTGGAGAGGATCATGAGCGGTACATGCGGTATTTCACTCCGCATAATGCCATATATATTGAGGGCGAGATTTGCCCGAAGTATCGCCTTAAGCCAGAAGAGGTCAAGGCGGGAAAACGCGCGCCTTTCGGCTTGAAAATCAGCAAGATAAGTCTGCTCGGCAACGTGACGGATTCCATTCTGAAGGCTTTTGTGATTACACTGTCTTCCACCATGTTGAATCCTTCGTTCAGGGCTTCCCTGCTGAAAGTTATCAGCAAGAATAAAGGCAAGACCCCGCTCAAGGTTTACCTTGTGGATCCTGCCACGAAATACAAAGTGGAATTTGATTCACACAAATTCGGCGTCTCCGTCACCACAGACCTGATAGCCGACCTTAACGAAATCGGCGTCGGCTACCAAGTACTCCGGAAATAACCTATTCTTCTATTGAAGAGGCGACGATGTTGGCGATGGTGGCGCGGAGGCGGCCAAGGCTGCCATCGTCAGTGGGGTGAACCCTGTTGGTGAGGATGATTACTGCTGTTTTGGTATTGAGCTCCATGACGATAGAGGTACCGGTGTAGCCGGTGTGGCCTACGCAACGGGTGCGGTCGAAGATTTCGCCGCTGGTGCCGGGATACATTTCATAGGTATCCCATCCAAGCGCGCGTGCAACGGCAGGGTCATTGTCTATAGGAATCTCAAACATCTTGCGAACGGTTTCCGAGCCAAGTATGCGGTGGCCGCGATAGGCTCCGCCATTCATAAGGGCAGCGCAAATCACGCTAAGATCCATTGCGTTGGAGAATACGCCGGCATTGCCGGAATTTCCGCCGTTGCCAAGCCTTGCAATAGGATCATGAACGGCAGCGATAAGCGGCTTGCCATCGGCCTGAACCTCTGTTGCAGCGCACATTTTGGCAAGAGACTCTGCGGCAGCATTTGATGCCGGCTCACCGAACAGCGGAAAATATGTGGTATGCTTAAGCTCCAGTACGTCAAATACATTCTTCTGGGCATAGTCGCAAAGACGCTCACCGGTAACCTTCTGGAGGATATTCTGAAGGGTAATGAAGTTAAGGCAGCTGTACATCTGTCTGGTACCGGGCTTAAAGCGGCGGGGCACCTGGGTGGCAATATACCACATAAGAGAGTCCGGCTGGTTAACCTGAAACCGAGACCTGTATTCGTTCTCACCGATATAAGGAATAAGGCCGGAGGAATGGGTCAGAAGGTCCTGGATAGTAATCTCATCGGTTTCCCCAGTCTCCGGGTCCGTCCAGTTAACAAAGCCCGGAATATACCTGTCAACCCTGTCAGACAAGCGTACAAGCCCTTTTTCAATAAGCTGCATGAAAGAAAGGGTCGTTCCCACACACTTGCTTACAGAAGCCAGGTCAAAGAGGGTCTCTTTAGTCATTTTTACGGTGTCCGGTACAACCTGGCTGTTACCGTAGGCCTCAAGGAACACCACCCTGTTATCCCTTACCACTGAAACAACAGCGCCGGGAATGATTTTCTGGTCGATGGCATCGTTAATCACGCTGTCAATCAACGTCAGCCTTTCCCCGTTCATCCCGCGATGCTCGGGCTTGCTGATTTTCAGGCCTTCTCCGTGAGAGCAGGCAGAGAGAATAATAATGGCCGCAGCCAAAACAGAAAACGCACGTTTCATACCGTTATTGATTAAAAAATCAGAGTTGCTTTTACAGGATAATGGTCAGAGATGAATTTCTTCTCAAGATAAGGCTTGCGGACAACCTCAAAAACAGGGCAGCCGCTGAATCCGGATACAAAGATATGGTCAATCACGGACTCATTTTCTTTATGCCCCCAGGCATTATATGTCGCCCCCTCGTCTGTGCGGAACGCCCAATCCCTGGCAGAACGCATCTTTCCGGCAAGCGGAGCCAGAGTCTCATCCTCCGGAGAAACATTGAAGTCTCCTGACAGAATAAGAGGATAACCTTCTTTATTCATTTTGCCGATGCGCTCCAGGATAAGCTCCAGGCCTTTTTTGCGAGCCTCTACACCTACGTGGTCAAGATGGGTATTGACAAAATAGAAGAGTTTGCCGCTTTCCTTCATTTTCACGAGAGCCCAGGTTGCGGTGCGCTTGCAGGCTCCATCCCAGCCCTTTGAAGGCTTATCCGGGGTTTCTGACAGCCAGTATGTGCCCCATTTCTGGATTTTTACGGTCTTTGGATTGTAGAATATGCACATATGCTCTCCCCCCTTTTTGCCATCTTCGCGGCCCACGCCTATGCATTTATAGCTGAGATAATCCTTCAGCAAATCTATCTGCTCACGCAACACTTCCTGCATGCCGATGATATCCGGGGTCTGGTCATTTATCATTTCGATGACTGATCCGGCCCGATAGTACCAGGAGTTTGTGCCGTCATCAGCCGTCCCGTAACGTATGTTGAATGTCATCGTTTCTACCGATGCCGGCTTTACTGGCTCTTTGGCGGCAAGAGCGGAAACTGCGAAAAGCAGCATGAAAAAAGAAAGAATTCTATATCTCATATTCTCTAATAATTGATAATGATAATGGATATCAGGGCAAATTTAGAAAATTTCTTCTTATTTTTGTGTGAAATAGAAAAAGAAGCGTATGAATTTCTCTGATATAGGTAGAGTAAAGGCTATAGAAATGCTGTTTGAAGGCACACCCTTCAAGCCATTCAAGGCAGCATCGGCCAGTATGAAAAAAGAATCAGTTTGCGTAACAAGGAACAAACTGTTGCTGGAGGGAACGGATTTTAATCTGGTTTATTTCCCGCTTAAGCACCTGGGTTACAAGGCAATAACTATTGCAGCCGGTCAGTTGTATGCAGCTTTCGCACATCCTGATGCCATCGATATAAGCATTGGGGTATCGGCAAAATTGGACTTTCCTCAGATAAAGGAGCTGTGGGAAGGCATGGTGTCGGCCGCAAAGGAACATGGTTTCGCCAATATGAATCTGGATCTGGTGCCTTCGCGCAACGGGCTGATAATTGCATTGGCAGCATCGGGCCACACGGAAAAAATATGGCAGACAAGGCGTCCAAAGCCGCAGAGCAAGGATCTTATCTGCGTATCCGGAAGCCTGGGAGCCGCTTATCTTGGAATGAGCCTTCTGGAAGAAGAGACGGCAAAATATGAAAAAGACCGCACTCAGCCGGATTTGGAGCGGTACAAAATGATTGTCGGTTCCTATCTGAAGCCGGAACTGAGCCCGTCTGTACTGGCGCATCTGGAAGAGCTGGAAATTGTTCCATCGACCTCTTATCTTGTAGACAGGGGGCTGGCGGATGCGCTGAAGCAGCTGTGTCGCGACACAGGACTTGGAGCAAAGGTGTATGCAGACAAGATTCCGTTCGAAGGCAATACGTTTGAACTTGGCAAGAAACTTGATATTGACCCGGTGTCCGCAGCCTTTGGAGGAGGCGAGGATTATCGCCTGCTGTTTACTATCCCGATACTTAAGATGGAGGCCTTCAGGCATAATTTCCAGACCTTCGATATCATAGGACATCTGGCTCAGAGCGACGTCGGTGCCGTTTTGGTGATGCCAGAAGGCGCGGAGTTGCCGGTACACAGCCAGGGCTGGAAAGAAGATGAAGAATAAATAAAACAGAATATTATGAAAAAAGTAATTGCAATTTTGGCCGCTTCCGTGCTATTTGCAGGAATGGCATCAGCCCAGGGTCTGGGTGGACTTCTTGGTAAACTCGGTGGTCTTACCGGTAATTCAGGACTTGGAGAAACTATTTCCAATGTCATCTATGCCTACACTGGCAACACTACCGCAGTGGCTCTTCCCGGCACATGGACTTATACCGGTCCCGCAGTGGCTCTTGGCGGAGACGATGTTCTTACAAATGTAGCCGGAACTGCAGCATCATCTACAGTGGAAAGCAAGGTGGCTTCTTATCTGGAGAAATACGGAATCACTCCCGGAAACTTCACCATTACGTTCAACGAAGACCTTACCTTCAGTTGCACAATTAAGAAAGTGCCTATTTCCGGCACATGGAAGACCCTGAATGACGGAAACAGCGTTCAGCTCCAGTTTGGCAAGGCAATGAAATATCTGTCCCTTACCGGAGCCCTCAAGGGTACAGCAAATGGCTGCGAGGTGCTTTTCGAAGGCAAAAAGTTCCTGGATTTTGCTAAGAAGGCCCTTGCAATTGTTGGCAAGGCCGACAGCACCCTTGGCACAGTATCCAGCCTCGCCGGCAACTTCAGCAACATGAAAATCGGCTGCAAACTTACTAAGAAGAATTAGGTCCCGCCTTCCCCGGGAGGCTGCATTTATGGCTTCGGCATTGATACCTGTCTTTTTGTATTTTAAAAAAAGACAGGTTTTTTTACGCTCAGGGACGCTGTGGCGGGGAAGGTCCGGGCTCTTTCTGTCCATCCTCCCCATCAGAAGAAGGCCAAGAACTAGACGGCTCCTTGGCACGAATAGGTTATTTCACAAGGACTTCGTCGATGAAGAACCAGCTGGGGTTACCTACGCCGTAATGCCAGGTGGGGCAGGTTTTGGTGCCGCGGACTTCTACTTTTATGTAGCGGGCCCGAACGGGGCTGGCTGACGTGCACCTTTCCTGGCCGACGCGTCCCTCAACAGGAATGAATTCCACTTTTCCGGTGCGTTTTTCCGGCAGTTCTATGCTGTAGAACGGCGTCCAGACGGCTCCGTCCAAAGAAGTGCTGTAGCTGACGGCTTCCGGAAGCAGAATCCAGGCGCCAATCTGGTGAAGGAAGTCGCAAGAAATGCTGCTCACCTCCGCTGCATCCTCCAAGTCAAGGATAAAAGCGCCGTCGGTGCCTTCCCATCCGACCCAGTTCTCCACGTAAGTTGTGCCTCCGTACACGCCGTCAGTGAGAGCTGTCTTGCTGAGTTCCAGGTATTTAGGCCGCGGGTCTATCAAATAAGTCACCTTTTTGCCACGGGCCAAGTTGGCGGTTTGCGGAGCCAGATAACGTTGACGGTACAGCTGCACATATTCCTGAGGTGAATTATGGCGCTCATTCAGCATCGTAACATTGAATTCCTTGCAGCGGGCCTCCAATAAGTTTAACGCCTTTTCAGCCTCGGCGCGGTCCATATCCGGATTAGTGCGGGCTATTTCCAGGGCGGAATACTGTAGCGGAAGGCGGCTGCGGCGAACGCGGGCAAGCCGCACTGGGTCATGGGCAACACGGGCTTCGGCATCGTCAAAATACTCATTGTAGCGGCGCAGAAGCTCTGGGCGAAGGATATTATTCTTATATGAAACCGGGGAATCGTAGATAAAAAGGTCAACATCGGTACCCACGGCAGCCCCCTCCATAACCCGCAGATATCGGTACAAAGGCTCTGCAGCAGCGCCATAATAGCCATGCAGGAAGTGACGCACAAGGGAATCCGCGTCAGCATCGGCATCCCACATAAGGTTGGCGGCAAGATAGCTGCGAAGTTCCGCCATGTCGCCACCGCGCTCCGAGGCTATCTGAGAGAAATGCATCTTCACATTATGTTCCTTGAAGATTCGCATGTTGTAGGCCATTGTAGAGAAGTTGGGGAAGGGCGACAGGTAGTTGTCAAAATTAATCCCGTAGTCCCATACAAAGAGGTTGTTGCATATCTTTGACCAGCCGTCAAGGGCACGCATAAAGTCCTGACCTGTAGGGTTTTCCGTAAGCGCAGTCTGGCGGCGGCAGTCTATGTCGCAAAGCATGATGGAAACGTTCGGCAGCGGCTTTGTTACCTTGGGCGGTTGCACAGAAAAGAGATATGCAAGGGTAGAAATGGTCTTGTCCGGGAAACGCTCGGCCACCTTGTTGATAAAGCGAAGAATCGGGCCGGAAGGGCCATCGTCCTCATCAATCGCGGCCTGGCAAAGAGGGCATCGGCAATAAGTATCACTGCCGTCATTCTGGCTGATGCTGATGGTTTGCTGCAGTGGATTGGCCTTGAACAGGGAGTCCAGGCGGGAGCAGACGATTTCCAGAACCTCAGGATTGCTCATGCACCACTGGCTGGCACTGCCGGGATGCCGCTGGCCACCGTAGAAGGCGTAATATTCCGGATGCTCCTTTCCATATTTGTCCGCCGGCAGAAGATGGTTGCAGGTATGTACCCACAGATTATCCACAAACTCCTCCGACGGCCCTTCCAGCCTGTACCACCATTTGTACAGGGTATCCGTCTTCATCATGTAATTCTGGGTCTGCCGATAGCGGAATGTGGGAGCCACACGCACCGTCTCACCATTTTTCAATCCCTTCGTCGGCGTTTTTGCCACGAAATACTCCCCTTCTCCCCAATAATCTACCCCGAAATAATCTTTCAGCAGGCCGATGATGCCATAAACCAGCCCTTTTTCTTTGCCCGTGACGATAGTTTTCTTCCCTTTGCGAACCAGCACATATCCATCCTCTGCAATATCCTCCCCGCCAAGTCCGATGCAGCTGTTATTCAGTTCAACAGCTCCAGGCTTAACCCCGGTACTTCCGGCAACCTTCTGCAAGATACTTTTTGCCGTGGCTACATACTTGTCTGAATCATTACTTTGACGATTCTGTCCGATGGCGCCGGGGCGGGCGGCCATTACTGCCAATATAAGAATAACTGCGATGCGTTTCATATCTGAAAGATTTTTTGCAATATACGCAGAATTCCCGCAATTCACAAAACGAAAACCGGTGCATAGCCTGCAAACCAAAAATGACTATACACCGGTCCTGAATTTCCTGGCAATTCAGACGCCATACAATTATTACTTCACTTGCAAAGGTACGGCGATATTTCTCCACCACCAACTTTTTTGGCCTCTTAAAACTCTCTCACGGCATTTTATAACGCGCTGATAATCAGCATGTTGCAAATTTTAGAGTCTCGCAAAATCTCTCACCGGGCGTAACAAATTGATAGTCAATAAGTTACATACAACTTATTGACTATCAATAGTTTAGATTCTTTGCTTCGCTCAGAATGACAATTTACTGTTCGTCGGTCTTTTCCGGGGCGGGGTCTGCGGCGGGTTTACCTTTCAGGTATGAAGGAAGTTCCAGGCCGGCCATCTTGAAAAGTTCATCAAGCGGAGGAACAGACTTCATCATACCGGAAATGAAATTAGAGGTAGCCGTTTTGCCATCGGCCGAAGTACCATTATCCCAAACAGTAACCTTGTCAATATTGATACCCTTGACAGCCTCAACCTGAGTCTTGACAAGTTCAGGAAGTTTGTCAGCAATAAGCATAAGAACCGCCTTCTGAGGATCGCCGGCAGCAGCGGAAACCATCTGACCGAAACCATCGGCCTGCTTGGAAAGAATCTCCAGGGCGCCACGGGCCTGGGCATCCATCTTTGCAAAAATAGCATCGGCCTCACCCTTTGCCTTGCGGCGAATCTTCTCTGCCTCAGCCTCGGCATCAATAATAGCCTTCTCCTTCTCTATCTGGGCGGGAACCACAACATTAGCCTGCTGGGTAGCCTTCTCACGCTCTGCACGCGCAAGCTCTGCGTCACGCTCACTCTTGTAAGCCTCCTCCAAAGCCTTTGCAGCCTGAACCTTCTCTGCTGCAACAGCAATACGGGCAGCCTCAGCCTCCTTCTCACGGCGCACTGCATCAGAGTTCGCAATCGCAATCTTGGAAGCATTCTCACCCTCAACAGCCTTTGCATTAGCGGCGGCGGTATTGATACGAGTATCACGGGAAGTCTCCGCAATACGGATATCCTTATCCCTGTCAGCCTCGGCCTTACCAATCTCTCCGTAACGATTCTGCTCTGCAACGCTCTTCTTGGCATCGTTGATAGCCTTTGCAGCAGCCTCCTTACCAAGAGCCTCGATATAACCGGACTCGTCGCGGATATCGGTTACGTTTACGTTGATAAGCTTAAGACCGATTTTGCGAAGCTCGGCCTCAACATTGGCGGAAACGCTGGCCAGGAACTTGTCACGATCGGCATTGATTTCCTCAATATCCATGGTTGCAATCACCAGACGAAGCTGGCCAAAAAGGATATCGGTTGCAACATTCTGGATGCTGTCAGAAGACAGGCCAAGGAGCCTCTCGGCAGCGTTTGTCATAACTTCCGGTTCAGTGGAAATACCAACCGTAAAGCGGCAGGGCACGTCTACACGAATGTTCTGCTTGGAAAGTGCATTGGTAAGGTTGCACTCGATGCTGATTGGCTTAAGGTCAAGGAAAGCATAATCCTGGAACACAGGCCAGATGAATGCAGCACCACCGTGAATACATTTTGCAGAAGAAATGGAGCCGGTGCGGTTCTTGCCGGTCTTACCGTAGATTACAAGGATTTTGTCCGAAGGACATCTCCTGTAGCGTTTAAGTATGGCCGCAAATGTGACAAACAGCACGGCCACAATAATCAGAATAAGAATAATGGGGTTGGATTGAATTGCGTCCATTGTTTCTTCTATATTAAATTGTTAATTGATTTTCACCAAAAGAAGGTTGGGGCCGATGGCTTCCTGAACAACGATTGAAGCGCCGGTAGGAATGGCCTCTCCGTCGGTAACGGCGG
Source organism: Bacteroidales bacterium (assembly GCA_017459075.1). Lineage (GTDB taxonomy): Bacteria > Bacteroidota > Bacteroidia > Bacteroidales > UBA932 > Cryptobacteroides. The sequence goes on along the minus strand of JAFUDQ010000023.1, from coordinate 74,087 downwards.
CATATTCACGCACTGCGTTATTGATGGTTATCTGGACCTTCCCCTCTCCCTTTCGGGCGGCAGGAATGGAAAGATATACGGTTCCGGTGCATCCGGGGGCCGATTTTGCCAGGTTTATGTTCCCGCTCTGCTGCATACCCCACAGCCATTTGAACATATACATGACGATGGCTACAAGGGCGATGCCTACAAGGACGGAAACTATGACCAGAAGGGTCGTAGACCCGATTTTTCCCTGAAGGATGATGAACGTCCAGCCAAAGCCAAGGCAGAAGTTCACAAGGTTCCGGAAGGTATAAAGGTTCATGCCTGTTCCACCGGAGATGGCATCGGGAACATCGGCATCCGTCCCGTCAAAATTTATGTCCAAATCGGAATCAAGGTCGCTGCTGCCACCTCCCACGAAGGTCATAATACTTTGAACGATAAAGATAAAAGTAGCCGCAATGGTTACTATCCAAATAACTTTCATTCCGGCACTTAGGGCCGTCCACCATACATCGAACATTTCTCAAAAATTAATATAATGATACAGCATTTGATGTGTCTACATAATAGCACTGCACAATGGCATCCTTGCTGATGGAAAGGATAATCTCTCCTCCCGGAGCCTGAAAATGGCAGATAAAACGGCAATTGTTATATTGCAAAGCCTTGACAGGGTCGGCCTCCGCCAACGGAGAATCGAACTCCTCTTTATAAAGGACAGGGTCTCCGTGGCGTGCGCGTAGCTGCATTTTCATGGATTCGTAGCAAGTGCGAACATTTTCCCAGTTCTTCTTGGTATCGAACTCCACCAAAATAAGATAGACGCTGGAGCCGTCGGGCGTGGAAGCTACCGTAACCGTCGCTTTCTTGCCCATAACCTTTCCATGAAGCCTTGAAATACCCTTCTCCTGCTTGTAACCTTTGCTTCGCAGACCTTCAAGCACATGTTCCACCGTGCCGTTAATCTGCACGCCTTCAAACTCCAGATGCTCTTTCTCCTGTGCCGATGCTGCCATGGCCCAGCAGAAGAACAATGCCAGTATGAGTATTGCCTTTTTCATTAATCAAGTTTCTTGATGACAGTCTGGATTTGCTCTCCCAGACCTATAGTATAACCTTCCGACAAGAAATATGCCTTGTTGAAGGTATCTGCCACAATAAAAACAGGTTTATTGCCGATGTTTGTCTTAAGTTCCTTCTGAAGTTCTTTTGCAACGGCTCCTTCGTGGTCAATTACAAGGATGATATTTGAGGGAAGCTGGCCGTAGCGGCCTTCCTCAATTTCTGCCTTAAGTTGGCCGAGCTGGTTCCTGTCCTGGCACACAAGTACGGTGGGACGACCCCATTTCTCAAAGGCTTCGCGGGAGCGGGCGATGTCTGCCAGGGCATGATTGGTAGGCTCCTTGCCAACCTCAAGAAGGCCAAGGGCGTAGAAGCCGCGACCTGTCTGCGAGAGGATGGAAACAAGGCTCTCATTGATTTCCACAGGGGTTTCGGCGTCAAAACCGCCTATTACTGAAACGCCGTCGGAGGACTCTCTTATAACAAGTTCCACGTCTGTGGCTGTGCCCTGTTTGATGGTGAAAAACTTCATTGTAACAGGGACGGAACCGTCTGACAGGCGGTTTCCGCTTACCAAAACGTAGTTTCCTTCATCCATGGGGCAGCCCTTGGCAAATACATTTTTCCAGGATACGCCTCCGCCCATATCTACCTGACCTTCATCAAAGGTAAGAAGTGCGGTGCGACCATCGTCACCTATGCGGCTTATGGAGAAATGTCCGTAGTAAGCCGGATTCTCTACAAGTTTATTAGGCTTGTAATTCAGGCGCAGAAGGCCCTGAGGGGCGGATTTCTGGACATCGGCATTAAAGTCTACGTCTATCCAGAGGCCGTCCTTGGAATATTGCACCTTATGGGTGACAGGGTCTATCCTGGACTCTGTCCCAAGGGTGCGGGCAAGGCTCACGAAGAAGACCGCGCGCGAAGCGGCATCGGCCTGACGGGCCTTGAAGACGCCGGCCGGGGACATTGGAATACGCCATGCAGTCGGGTCGTCCAAAAGCTTTATGTTTTCTTTTGTCCAAGCTATAAGTGCATCAGGGTCAGATAGTTGTGCTTTTTGCTCATCAGCCAGAGTGTTCAAGAACCAGCCCTTGTAAGGGGTAAGAAATTCATTGGCTACGCGAGGCTTCAGCACGGATTCCGTAGCATTGAAGTGGTCTTCTAGCACATCCAGCGTTACGTCATGAAGGTCTTTCCAGCTGAGGCCTTTAAGCAGTTCTTCGGCACGCTCGCCAGGATGCTTTTCCAGAAAATCGGCTATAACCTTGTGGTTACCGCGGGCCATCTGTACAAAACGGTTGGCATCTTTGGGAGCGAAGGTGGCCTCGTAAGCATGGCGCAGGCTGTCCTCCTGAGCAAAGCGTTTGTCGTTTGCAGCGCGCAGTTCCGGAGTTACCTCAGGGACGTTGTCGTGGCCTGCCGGGGGCACAATATCAAGGTCCAGGCTCTCTGAGGGGGCGTTTTCAGACAGAACGATGGTTACTGTTTCATCGGCCCCGAACCGCACTCTGGCACAGCCGTATTTACCATCCTTGGAAGCCCAGGCAAGCATGTCTCCAAGACCTGCGGTTAGGAAGGTTTTGCCATCGGCATCTGTATATTTCTTGACAGCGGGATAGAATTCAGCATAATTGTAAATGCAGAAGTCTACGCATGCGCCTTCTACCGGAGCCCCGGCTTCATCGGTCACCAAAAGGTCTGCGCGTCCTGTCTTGGCATAATTGTCTATCAGATTGATTTCCGTGTAGTTAGGGCCCTCAAGCACCACTTCTTCTGGTCCCTCATAATGGCCGAATGCCTTGGTATGCATAAGCATTCCGCGGGATGCGGGCTGGTTGAACCAGCCAAGGTTCAACACAGGCTCCGGCTCGCAGGCTCCTATAAAATACCACTGGCCGTCGGCCCAGGCCTCTACCCAGGCGTGATTGTCGTCAGTGTGGGCCCAGCGTGGCGTATAGACCTGCCTTGCCGGGATTCCTACGCTTCTAAGAGCTGCCACCGTAAAGGTTGACTCCTCTCCGCAGCGCCCAAGTGCGTTCTTAACTGTATTAAGTGGCGATGATGTCCTGGCATCCGAGGGCTGATAGGTGACTTTCTCATGGCACCAGTGATTCACTTCAAGGATGGCTTCTTTCATTGAAAGGCCCTGTACGCGGGGCTTCAGATCTTTGTAGAAAACAACTCGGGAGCTATCCAAGTCCTCATTATTCACCCTTATGGGCAGGACAAAGTGACGGAATTCCAAATCAGGGATTTTCTTTCCCCATTCCATTTCCTCCTTCGCTTTTGCCGATGCCTTTATGTTCTGTAGGTAGTACGATGTAGGATAATCCGTGACATCGGCCAGCGGCATATAGGCATACAGGAATTCCAGGGCCTCCTGCTCTTCCTGAGTCATGGCGATGCCGTCCACGGCCCCGTCCTGAACCTGATAGAACTGGCGCAGGATGCCGTCATCGGCATTAAACCGGGCTTCAAAGGTGCTGTGGACCTTTTCCCGAAGGGCACTGTCTTTAATAAAATGTGTGCCGCTGCTGCAAAGCGCAAGGCCGCCCATGAGGGCCACACCTGCCAATGCCAAAAGTATTATTCTTTTCATATTGCCTGACTGTTTTCGTGTTTATCCCTCCCGCAAAATCTCCAAGACCAAATATACAAATAATTCTCCGATACGCAAAAAACCTTTCCGTAATCATTGCGGCTTCATTACGCTTTGGTGCCCCGCCCACAGTGATACACAGCATGCCACCATTGAATATCAATTAGTTACGCATTTTAACTTGGCAATATTTGCTAAGTTAAAATGCGTAACTGTCTGATAATCAGCACCGGCTTCAGCCGGGGGTGGCGAACCAAAAGAGAGCCGGGGCGTTTGCTCCGGCTCTCCAGTAATAATTGTATGACGCCTGTATGGCGCTGACAATTGTGCTTAGTCTTCCTCTTTCTCCTGAGCTGCGTACTCTGCAAGAAGCTTGGTCTGTACGTCTGCGGGAACAGGCTGGTACTCAGCGAACTTCATTGTGAAGGTAGCGGCGCCGCCGGTGAGAGAGCTAAGGGTTGTAGAATAACGGTAAAGCTCTGCGAGCGGAACGCGTGCGTGAAGAACGGTGAAGCCCTTCTCCATATCCTGGTTGATAATCATACCACGACGGCCGTTGAGGTCACTCATACAAGGACCAACATAGTCGTTAGGAGTAAGGATGTCTACATCATAGATAGGTTCAAGGATCTTAGGACCGGCGTTACGGAATGCCTCTTTGAAGGCGTTACGACCAGCGATGATGAAGGCGATTTCCTTTGAGTCTACCGGGTGCATCTTACCATCGTAAACATAAACGCGGATGTCACGGGCATAAGAACCGGTAAGAGGGCCTTCCTCCATCTTAGACTTGATACCCTTAAGGATAGCGGGCATGAAGCCAAGGTCAATAGAACCACCGACTACGCAGTTGTAGAACTCAAGCTTACCACCCCACTCAAGCTCGGAAATATCCTGGCTCTTGAAGTTGAATACGGTGTCTTTGCCGTCAATCTTGAAGTTCTTGGGAGCTTCCTGACCCTCTACGTAAGGGCAAACGAGAAGATGAACCTCTCCGAACTGACCTGCACCACCGGACTGTTTCTTGTGACGATACTGTGCGGTAGCAATCTTGGTAATGGTCTCACGGTAAGGAACCTTCGGAGCATAAAGCTCTATCTGAAGCTTGAACTCATTGTTAACTCTCCATTTAACAAGGTTGATGTGCTGCTCACCCATACCGCAAAGGATGGTCTGGCGCAACTCCTTGGAATACTCTACGGTGATGGTAGGATCCTGGGCGGCAATCTTGTTAAGTGCATCGCCAACCTTAGCCTCATCGTTCTTGTCAAGAGCCTTGACTGCGCAACGATACTTGGCATCAGGGAATACCATGTGGCAAACAGCCTCCTGACCGGAAGCGGCAAGGGTAACGTCTGTCTTACCGGCTTTGAGTTTCATTGTACAACCCATGTCTCCGGCGTTGATAGAGGTAACTTTCTCCTTCTTTGCACCTGCAACAGCGTAGATAGCGGAAAGACGCTCACCGTTGCCGGTCTCAGGGTTAACGAGGTCTGCACCCTCAGTAAGGGTACCGCTCATTACCTTGAAGTAAGAAACCTCACCAAGATGCTGCTCAACGGCTGTCTTGTAGATGAAAATACTTACAGGACCGTCTGTCTTGCATGCAATCTCACCGCCGTCTACAGTCTTCTGGCTTGTGCCTTCCGGTGAAGGAGCAACCTGAATGAGAATTTCCATGAGGCGTTTTACGCCGATGTCATTCTTTGCAGAAAGAACAAGTACGGGGATAACCTCACCCTTCTTGAAACCAGCAGCAAGACCCTGGCGAATCTCGTCTGCAGAAAGCTCCATGGTGTCGAAGAATTTCTCCATGAGAGCATCGTCACCCTCTGCAGCCTTCTCCATGAGCTCCTGATGCAGTTCCTCAGCCTCGTCTGCGAGGTCTGCGGGAATCTCAAGCTCCTCACGGGTGCCGTTGGCATCTTTGAATTTGTAATACTTCTGGGCAAGAACATCAACGAAACCGTTGAAATCTGCACCAACACCTACAGGAACCTGTACAAACACAGCCTTCTTTCCGAAAGCCTCCTGGATGGAGGTGCGGCAAAGGTCCCAGTTAGCCTTCTCATGATCAAGCTGGTTTACAGCAATCATGAAAGGAACATTGTACTGGTCTGCATAGCGGGCAAAGATTTCACTGCCAACCTCTACGCCCTGCTGGCCGTTGAGAACGAGTACGCTGCTCTCGCAAACTTTGAAAGCTGCAAGTGCGCCGCCGCTGAAGTCATCGGAACCAGGAGCATCGATAAAGTTGATTTTTGTATTCAGATACTCTGCATAAAGGGGAGTGGAATACACAGACTTCTGGTTGGTCTGCTCAAATTCAGTGTTGTCCGAAACAGTGTTCTTGCCTTCTACTGAACCCCTGCGGTCAATAACTTTGCCTTCGAAAAGCATAGCCTCTGAAAGGGTGGTCTTACCAGACTTGGAGCTTCCCAGCAAAACAACGTTGCGGATGTCTTTTGTGGAATAAGATTTCATTTCGTGTTATATTAAATTATTATTATCCAACGACAAAAGTGTTAGCCTGCAAATCTACTAAAATTATCGGGCATTACCAACATTAAGACAGTATTTCTTGCCTATATATGAAATATAACCCGATTTCATCAGCCTAAAAAGGGTATTTCCATCATGGCCGATGGTGTTTGAAAGAGATTCGTCCATCGCTTCGGGAGCAACCTCCAGCAACTTGCATACAGTATAGAAGTCAAAGGCGGGACAAAGATAAATATGGTCTTCGTTAACCATTCTGAGCAAGACCTCAGTTTTGTAATTGATATCATTGTTATCCATAGCATCGGGTGTTAAAAGCTGTTGTAAAAAACTATCGCAAAGCTGACATTTTCAAAATTTTATTACAAGAGCCGGGAGCTGCCAGGTGTCTCGTTTTGCGAAATTTTTTACGAATTTTATGAAAATTTTTACGAATCTTATGATTTTTGCATATTGCAACTATTCAATGCATATAAATTATAGTCACCGAGTTAGGTCCATACCAGATAATTTTGCCATGAACCAAACCATAAGAGAAAGTGGCTAGCAAATTTGACTCCGCAATTAAACACAACATCGCAGAACGAAGGCTCGCTCTGAAGATAACCCAAAGTGATATGGCTGCCAGACTTGGCATGGACAGGAATGCTTACAGGAATATAGAAGTCGGAAAGACGGCCATAGTGCATGAGAAGCTGGACGCCATTGCCGATATCCTTGGTGTTTCGGCAGAGAGCCTGCTTCTTGGCTTCAATCCCTTGGATTTGGATTCTGATCCGCGCCTTGAGGACTTCAAGAAAGAATACAGCCTCCGGAGCGAAGAGGCCCAGGAGGGCTCCAAAAAGGAAATCACCAGGCTGAAAGCCGAAATCTATGACTTGAAAGAGAAAGTCTCCCTCCTTCAGCAGTCCCTGGAAGACAAGGCAGAGATTATAAAATTCCTCAAAAACAAGAAAAAATAGCCTCGGATTTTTTATTCAGCAAAACAGTTCCTATCTTAGCATTTCTAAATTAATTGTAAGGAATGCAGAAACGGGAAATATCTCTTCTATGCTCCATGACTCCGGACCTTATGGAAGCGGGGCTGGATGAAGCCGGCCGCGGCCCTCTTGCAGGCCCTGTTTTCGCTGCCGCCGTCATTCTGCCAAGAGACTTTCACCATCCGCTATTGAACGATTCCAAGCAAATGTCGGAAAAAGCCAGGGAGACGTTAAGGCCGATAATTGAGAAGGAGGCCATAAGCTGGGCCGTAGAGGCTGTAAGCGCAGAAGAAATAGACGAGCTCAATATCCTGGCCGCATCCATTACAGGAATGCAAAGGGCCGTCAGAAGGCTTACGGTTAAGCCGGAACTACTGCTTGTGGACGGGAATAAATTCAAGCCCTTCGATGGCTACGCCTACAAAACCATCGTCCATGGAGATGCAACCTACGCCAGCATCGCAGCGGCATCGGTACTCGCAAAAACATGGAGGGACGAGCATATGAGGCAGATGGCAAAAGAGTATCCGCAGTACGGGTGGGACCGGAATATGGGATACCCTACGCATGAGCACATTGAAGCCATAAGGCAGTATGGACTGACGCCGCAGCATCGGCGCACCTTCCACCCTAAAGAATTGGAACCCACGCTGTTCGATGACGGCATCGGCATATAAAATGAAAACAAAAACTACTCAAATATGAAAAAAATCTTACTTTCAATCGCGGCGATGCTGGCAGTTGGCAGCATGGCAATCGCAGATGAGGGAATGTGGATGCTTCCCCTCCTTCAGAAAATGAATATCAAAACGATGAAGTCCATGGGCTGCAAATTGTCCGCAGAAGACATTTACAGCATCAATCACTCTTCGCTCAAGGACGCAATCGTGCAGTTTGGCGGCGGTTGCACCGGAGAGGTAATCTCAAAAGACGGCCTTCTGGTTACCAACCATCACTGCGGATACAGTAGCATCCAGAGGCTTTCCTCCCCGGAACACAATTATCTTGAGAACGGTTACTGGGCAATGAACAGGGAGGAAGAGATTCCCGCCCCCGGCCTTTCCGTTACCTTCCTTGTCAGCATGACAGATGTTACAACCATCCTTCAGAAAGCGTATGATGCCGCTTTTGAACTGACAAAGGACGATGCTGCTGCGGCTAAGGCCCGTGATAATGCAGCCGAAGAGTTGGAGAAGAAGGCAGAGGAAGACAACCCTAACTGCAAGGCAGAAATTGAAAACTTCTACAACGCCAACGTTCAGTATCTCATTATTTACAAAACTTATGAGGACGTCCGCTTTGTAGGTGCTCCGCCGGCATCGGTTGGTAAATTCGGAGGAGAGACTGACAACTGGATGTGGCCCCGTCACACCGGCGACTTCTCTATGTTCCGCATTTATGCAGGTGCAGACAATGAGCCTGCCGCATATTCAGAAAACAATGTACCTTATCACCCCAAGAAGAACCTTAAAATATCCCTTAAGGGTGTGAAGGAGGGCGATTTCTCCTTCATTATGGGTTATCCAGGAAGCACCCAGCGTTTCCAGACTGCCGCACAGCTTAAGTCTATGATAGACAACAGGATGGTATCCGTCGGCGCCCGTACGGCCCGTCAGGAAGTCATGTGGGCAGGTATGGAATCTGACCCGGCAATCCGCCTTCAGTATGCAAACAAATATGCAAGTTCCGCAAATGGCTGGAAGAAGTGGCAGGGAGAGAAGCTTGCCTTCGAAAAACTTAACATCATCGGCCGTGAAGAGCAGAAGGAAAAAGACTTCATGGCATGGGTTAATGCAGACCCTGAGCGCACCAAGAAATACGGCGACGCCCTTGACCAGCTTAAAACTATCTCTGAGCTGTCCAGCAAGCCTTCAAACGAGGTGACACTTCTTGCTGAATGTATATATAATGTTGGTCCGATGTCTGTTTACGCCAGCTTCATGAGGGCTCTGAACACTTCTTTCAGAAATGCCCCCAGCGATACCACTGGTGCTATTCAGAAGGGCATTGAGGCTACAAAGAGGGTTTTCAAGGATTATAATGTAGACCTTGAGAAGAAGATGGCAGTTCGCATGCTTAACTACTATCGTGAGCACGCAGACACGTCGGCCTATCTTAACGCAATAGGCGATTTCGCAAACATGGACTTCAATGCCTATGTAGAAGATTTGTTCAGCAGCAGCGCCTTCGCTTCCGCCCAGAATCTTGAGAAGGCCGATCTTTCTCCGAAAACCATTGGGGCAGACCCCATGAGTGTCCTGTACACAGACTTCTTCAGGGTTTATATGTCCAAGGCTCATTACATGAATCTTGACCGCGAGGCAAGGGCAGAGGCTGCAAAGAGTTTCGCCGGCGGCATCCTGGAGTGGCAGGCTGGCAAGCCTTCTTACCCCGACGCCAACTTCACAATGCGTCTTACTTATGGTAAGGTAGGCGGCTATTCTCCGAAGAACGGCGTTTGGTACAGCCATTTCACTACCCTTGACGGTGTAATGGAAAAGGAAGACCCCACAAACTACGAATTCATTGTTCCCGCCCGTCTTAAGGAACTTTGGAATGCAAAAGATTACGGTATTTATGCCGATGCCGCCGGAGAACTTCCTACCTGCTTCCTTACAAACAACGATATTACCGGTGGCAACTCCGGAAGTCCGGTATTGAATGCCAAGGGCGAGCTCATCGGCCTTGCTTTCGATGGCAACTGGGAGTCAATGTCCAGCGATGTCATGTTTGAGCCTGAGCTTCAGAGGTGCATCTGCGTTGATATACGTTATGTCCTGTTCATGATGGATAAGTTTGGCGGAGCTTCCTGGCTTCTGAACGAAATGAATATTGTCCGCTAATGTCATTCTGAACACTATTTGTCATTCTGAACGAAGTGAAGAATCTATGAATATAGAAGACATTCTGAAAACCGTCCTCCATCCCGGCAAAGGAGACCGCAATCTTGTAGAGCTGGGGATGGTGGGCTCAGTACTTGAAGAGCCCGGCAAGGTAGAGGTTGTCCTGCTCTTTCCAAAAACAAGGGACCCTCTGGCAGAATACTTGATAGGAAGCGTCAGGGCCGCACTTTACCGCGCCCTTCCTGCCGGAACCGAAATCGTGGTTACATCAAAGGTTGAGGCTGCGCCGAAGTCTAAAAAGCCCAACGTCAACGACTTAACCCTGGATGAACTCAACAACGTCCGCCATATCATAGGCGTTGCCTCCGGAAAGGGTGGCGTAGGCAAGTCCACCGTCGCAGTGAACCTGGCCGTCGCCCTGTCCCGCCTTGGCTACAAGGTTGGTCTTGCCGATGCCGATGTATACGGTCCTTCGGTTCCCATCATGACGGCGACCGAAGGCTCCGTCCCGGAGGCCGTAGAGGAAGACGGCAAAACCGTTATCATGCCGATAGAGAAATACGGCGTCAAATGGATGTCCATTGGCTACTTCGCCCAGGCCGGACAGGCACTTATATGGCGTGGACCTATGGCCTGCAACGCCCTGAAACAGATGATTTTACAGGTTCGATGGGGAGTGCTGGACTACCTTCTCATAGACATGCCCCCCGGAACCGGCGACATCCACATCAGCCTTATTAACGACATCCCTGTTGAGGGTGCGGTTATCGTCACCACCCCTCAGGCTGTTGCCCTGGCCGATGTTGAAAAGGGTGTAGACATGTTCCGCAATGAAAAAGTGAACAAGAAGCTCTTCGGCCTCGTAGAAAACATGGCCTGGTTCACCCCGGAAGAGCTGCCGCAGAACAAGTACTATATCTTCGGCCGCGACGGAGGCGTCAAAATGGCCGCCCGCTTTGACATTCCGTTGCTTGGCCAGATACCCATCGTCCAAAGCATCCGCGAATGTGGCGATGCCGGTGAGCCCGTAGCCCTGTCCTCCCGTCCCGACGCCCTCGCCTTCCTGGACCTGGCTCGCAGCCTCGCCGCCGAAAGCGAAAAAGAATAGCATGTTTTTTGTCCCCGGACAAAGCCAGTGCTGATTATCAGACAGTTACGCATTTTAACTTAGCAAATATTGCCAAGTTAAAATGCGTAACTAATTGATATTCAATGGTAGTCTTCTTTCGGGAGTGTTTGAAGCCTGCTCTAATGGCGGCTGGTGTAGCGAACGAAGCGGAAGTCGATGTCGTTTTCGGCATCGTGGAGAAGGTCTGACTGCCAGACGGGCTGCCAAACGGCAGGGGAGATTTCCGGGAAGAAGGCGTCGGCGTCCGGAGCATCGGCATTCACGTGCGTAATATATAAGGTATCGGCGGATGCCATCGCCTCGGCATATGTGTAGGCGCCGCCTATGACAAAGCACTTTTCTGCGCCCGTGGCTTCTGCAGCCTTGTAAGCAGCCTCAAGCGAATCTACAATGACGATTCCCTCAGGAGCATCGGGCCATGGGAAAATGGAAATGACGATATTGGTACGCTTGGGGAGCGGGCGGCCGATAGACTTGAAGGTCATGAAGCCCATGATAACAGGGCTGCCGGATGTGGTAGCCTTGAAATACTTCAGGTCTTCTGCAAGATGCCAGAGAAGTTCATTTTTACGTCCGATGGCGTTCCCGTTCGCAACGGCAACAATGATTGATTTTTCCATATCTATAAACCAAGTTCTTTCTTCATTTCCCGAAGCAGGTCAAAAGCCTGGAGAGGGGTCATATTGTTAAGGTCTGCCTTGCGGAGCTTGTCGCGGAGCGACGCCAGGGCGGGGTCATCAAGCTGGAACAGAGACAGTTGCATGGCGTTTTCAACCGTGCGACCGGCAGCCTCTGCCGCGTCCTTTGCTTCAAGTGCCGAGAGGGTTTTTTCGGCCATCGTCAGCACCTCCTTTGGCATGCCAGCCATCGCCGCAACATGAATACCAAAGCTGTGAGCAGTGCCACCGGGTTCAAGATGGCGAAGGAAGATTATCTTCTTGCCGGCCTCCTTCACTGCGATATGATAGTTGCGAACCCTTGGATAAAGCTCCTCAAGGTCATTGAGTTCATGGTAGTGGGTTGCGAAAAGCGTCTTTGCGCGAAGCCCGAATTCATGGATATACTGAACTATCGCCCTTGCAATTGACATTCCGTCATAGGTGGATGTACCGCGGCCGATTTCATCCAGCACAACCAGCGAGCGGGCGCTTAGGTTATGCAAAATCATTGAAGACTCCAGCATTTCTACCATGAACGTGGACTCTCCGTGGGAGATATTGTCCGACGCCCCCACCCTTGTGAATATTTTATCTATATATCCTATTTGCGCCGATGCTGCCGGGACCCAGCTTCCCACCTGTGCCATCAGCACAATAAGGGCCGTCTGCCGCAGGAGGGCCGATTTACCGGACATGTTGGGACCGGTCAGAATCATAATCTGCTGCTGCGTGCGGTCAAGGAAAACATCATTTGGAACATACTCCTCTCCCTTTTTCATCAGAGTTTCGATGACAGGGTGGCGTCCCGCCTTGATGTCCAGCACGTCGCCGTCATCAACAACGGGACGGCAGTATTTATTTTCTATCGCAAGGTCTGCAAAGCCGGCTAAAACATCCAGTTTGGCAATGATTCTGGCATTAGCCTGGATAGCCTGGACATAGGTCTGGATTGTGGCCACGAGGTCTCCGTAAATCCTGGCTTCAATGGCGTAGATACGCTCCTCCGCCCCAAGAATAGTCTCTTCATACTGCTTGAGTTCCGGAGTAATATACCGTTCTGCTGCAACAAGTGTCTGTTTACGAATCCACTCCGGCGGAACCTTGTCCTTATAAGCATTCCTTACTTCAAAATAATATCCGAAAACATTGTTGAAGCTGATTCTGAGCGATGCTATACCCGTCCTCTCGCTTTCCTTCTGCTGAAGTTGCAATAGATAGTCCTTGCTTCCCCTTGACAGGCTGCGGAGGTTATCCAATTCCTCATCCACCCCTTTGCCGATGACGTCTCCTTTGCCGATGACGGCGGCAGGGTCTTCTGCAAGCGTCCTGCTGATGGCGTCAATAAGAGGTGTGCAATCCGTAAGAGCCTCTACAAGCGGCTGCAAGGCCGGTTTTGCCATGCAAATATCCCTTATGGGGATGATGCCGGAAAGTCCCCTGCCAAGCTGAAGCGTCTCACGAGGGGCGATTTTTCCTGCTGCAGCACGGGAAATAATCCTTTCCAAATCACCCAGGTTACCGATGCGACGACGGATATCGGACAACAGGTTATCATCGTCCGAAACAAAAGCCTCAATGGCATCGTAGCGGCGGGAAAGCTCGGCAGTGTCCATGATGGGCAGGGCCAGCCAGCTGCGCAGGAGGCGGGCTCCCATCGGACTGCTGCAATGATCCATGACATCAAGGAGGGAGCGGCCTTCGGACTGGAAAATCTCAAGGTTGCGGACGGTAAATTTGTCCATCCACACAAACCGGCCCTCATCTATCCTGGAAAGGGAGCATATGTTGCCAAGGCCGGTGTGATGAGTCTGCTCAAGATACACAAGGAGGGCGCCGGCGGCACAGATTCCCAAGGGGGCGTTGTCGGTTCCGTAACCTTTCAGGTTGTCCACACCAAGCTGCCTGCAAAGGCGTTCCCTGGAAGCATCGTACACAAAAGCCCATTCATCAAGGGTGGTAATGTATCCGGCATCGGGGAAGGTGGATTTCAGTCTCTTTTCAAAGGCCCTGGAGGTTATGATTTCCTTAGGTTTCAGGGATGAAACGAGGGTGCCGATGAATTCTTCACTGCCTTCAGCCAGTTGGAAAGTGCCGGTTGATACATCCAGAAACGCCGCACCTGTTTTTTCTTTTCCAAAGACGATGCCTGCAAGATAGTTGTATTCTTTCTGCTCAAGCATTGTGTCTCCGAAGGCGACGCCGGGGGTAACTATCTCTGTCACACCTCTTTTCACCAGCTTACGGCCGGTAAGGGCAGGGTCTTCCAACTGATCGCAAACAGCAACTTTATATCCAGCGCGGACCAGTTTCGGCAGGTATACGTCAATGGCATGATGAGGGAAGCCGGCCATGGCGATGTTCCCCTTGTCACCATTGCTTTTCTTGGTAAGCACAAGGCCCAGGACTTTGCTGGCAGTGACGGCATCGTCTGAATATGTCTCATAAAAATCCCCAACCCTGTAAAGCAGAATTGCCTCCGGGTTCTTGGCCTTGACCTCAAAAAACTGTTTAATAAGCGGGGTATCCTCCGCTGCCTTCTTTCCTGCCATATTCTTGGCTCTTTTTGCTTCTGTAATTCTTGGCTTTTCCTACCAAGCCGTCTGGCAAATATAGTCAAAATCTAGGAATAATCATTATATTTGCACTTGTATGTCTTGTACTATGAAACGGGTACTGATTATTACATACTACTGGCCTCCGGCTGGCGGAAGCGGTGTTCAACGGTGGGTAAAATTCTGCAAATACCTGCCGGAGCATGGCTGGCAGCCCGTAATATACACTCCGGAGAACCCGGAAATGCAGTCCATCGACCATAGTCTTGAGGCCGATATTCCTGCCGTGGCAGAGATTGTAAAAAGGCCTATTACAGAGATTTACAGTATTTACAGAAAGGTTACCGGAAAGTCTGCGAGCCAGGCTCAGGTGAACATGGTGAATTCCCAGGAAAAGTCCTGGAAACAACGCCTTGTCATGAAGTTGAGGGGGCGGTTTTTTGTCCCTGACCCGCGCGTAAGCTGGGTGAAGCCCTCTGTAAAATTCCTGAAAGAATACCTTAAGGAGCATCCGGTTGATGTCTTGGTAAGTACCGGCCCTCCGCATTCCATGCACCTGATTGCGCAGAAAGTTTCAAAAGCTACCGGCATTCCTTGGGTGGCGGATTTTCGTGACCCTTGGACAAAGATTTTCTATTTCAAACATCTGGAATTGTCTGACCGCACGGTCCGTAAACACCAGCAGCTGGAGCAGGCGGTTCTGGACGATGCCACTACGGTAGTTGCGGTTTCCCCTCTGGTTCAGGAAGAATTCCGCCAGAGGACCTCAACACCCGTCGAGCTCATTACGAACGGCTTCGACCCCGATGATTTTTCCGCCACCGACGGGCTTGTAGAAGACGGCTTTTTCAACATAACGCATACCGGTCAGTTTGCCGCCGACGGAAACCCGACGCTACTTTGGGAAGTCCTTTCCGACAAGTGCCGGGAGAGCTCTCTTTTTGCAGAAAAGCTGCGCATCCGACTTGCCGGAAAAACAGACGTCCAAATCGCGAATTCTATCAAAGAATCAGGGCTTGAAAAGAATTTAATTAACCTTGGTTACATTAACCACGATAACGTAATACGCGAACAATCGGGCTCCTGCGTTCTTCTGTTGCCACTTCGAAAGGAGCCGGAGTACAGGGCTACTCTTCCCGGTAAGCTTTTTGAGTATCTTGGTGCGCGACGGCCGATTTTAGGAATAGGACAGACCGACGGAGCCATGGCGCGCGTGGTTTCAGACGCAAATGCAGGCCTGACTGTTGACTGGACGGATAAGGCCGGAATGAAGGATTTTGTAGATAAGGCCTGGAATGCATTCCTTTCCGGGGAGACTCTTTTTGACAATAAAAACATAGATAAATATTCAAGGGTGGAGACCGCCCGGGCGATGGCCGCTCTGTTTGATAAAATAAGCTGATGATGAAAAAGAAAATAATTGCCTACTTAGGAATTATCCTTGGCTTCCTGATTATTTCTTATGGTTTTGTTCCCGAAGTGCTCGGTGGAAAAATCGTAAACCAAAGCGATATTACAGGATATATCGGTATGGCCCACGAGGCTAACGAGTGGAATGAGGCCCATCCGGGAGACCGGACGGCCTGGACGGACAGCATGTTTGGCGGAATGCCCACCACCATGCTAACAGGAAATCCCTCAGGCGATGCAACCCAGGGTATTTTTGACTTTTTCCTTATTGGGAAAAGGCCGGCAAGCTATCTTTTCATTTCCCTGCTTGGAGCCTTCCTCCTGATGCTTGCCCTTGGTGTTCATCCGTTTCTTGGCGCAGCGGGAGCCATTGCTGTAACCTTCTGCTCATATAACCTGCAAATTATTCAGGTTGGCCACAATGCTAAAATGCTGGCCCTGGCCTGGGCCCCCTGGGTTCTGGCCGCAGTTATCCACTCATACAACCAGGGTCTAAAAATCCCAGCCGGAAAGCTGGACCTTAAAAAGACTTTCAAGCTTCTTGCAGGGCCGGTTCTGACGGGCCTTGCACTCAGCTTCCAAATCAAGGCAAACCATGTGCAAATATCTTATTATCTGGCACTTATCATTTTGTCTTACGTTTTGGTTTATTTTGTATGGATATTGTCCAAGAAACGTGAATTGCTGAAGCCCTTCCTGGTTACATCAGTTCTGCTTGTGGTTTTTTCCGGAGTTGGCATCGCCACCAATGCAAACAGGCTACTGCCTACATGGGAATATACCCAGGAGACAATGCGAGGTGGCTCTGAGCTTACGCAGGACGGAGGCGGAAAATCAAATGGTCTTAGCTTCGAATACGCAACTCAGTGGTCCTATGGCACAGAGGAACTGCCCAACTTATTGATTCCCAACTATAACGGAGGTTCATCGGCAGGAGCGGTAGACCCGGAAAAATCGGCAACAATAAAATTGCTGAAGAGCTACGGGCAGACAAATACCCGTGAAATTGCCAAAGCTCTCCCCATGTACTGGGGCCCCCAGCCTTTCACAGCCGGCCCTATGTATATAGGAGCCATCACTATCTTCCTCTTTGTACTTGGATTATGCCTTCCCAAAGGCCCCGGCAAATGGTGGGTGCTGATTCCTTCCATCCTTGGAATCTTGCTGGCTCTTGGCGGAACTTACGGCAGGACAGACCTGTTTTCAAAGATTTTCCGCGGATTCAATGAGTTCTGGTTCTACCATTCCCCATTCTACAACAAATTCAGGACGGTATCCATGGCCCTTGTCATACTGCAATTTACGATGCCAATCCTTGGCTTCCTTGCTCTTGACAAGGTTTTGAAGAAGAATCAGGACAAGAATGCCGTGCTCCGCAGCGTTACCATAGCAACTGCTGTCACCGCCGGCTTCTGCCTGCTTTGCTGGCTCTTCCCCGGAATCGTCGGCACATTTACTTCTTCTGCCGATGCTGGCTATGATCCAAAGCTGGCTGCTGCATTTGCGACCGACAGGGCTTCCCTGATGCGGTCCGATGCCCTTGTTTCCATGCTTCTTATCTTGGCGAGCGCAGCGCTTATCTTCTGGATGTATTCCGCTAAGACGGAGTCTCGCAGGGATAACAGGAGTATCCTTGTAGGGGCCGGAATCTGTATCATGCTGGCCCTGAACATGTTCCTTGTAGGAAAGAGGTATCTTAATTCCAGCCATTTTGTTTCCCAGAGGCAGTTTGATTCGCATTTCACGGAAAGGACTGTCGACAAGTATATTCTGACGGACGAGGCTGAGTCTTACCGCGTTGCAGACCTTACTACAAATATCTTCAACGATGCTACTCCAAGCTACTGGCACAAGAGCGTTGGCGGATACTCTCCCGTAAAACTTCAGCGTTATCAGGACCTGATTGACAATTATTTACTGGCTGAGCTCGGGTCTGTTCCAAGAACAATAAAAAACGCCACTACCCTTCGGGAGGCTGAGGCGGCTCTTGACTCTGCCGCGAATATTCCTGTGCTTTCCGCCCTGAATTGCAAGTATATTATTATTGACGGGGAAATGCCTCCGATAGAGAATACGCGTGTTCTTGGGAATGCCTGGTTTGTGGACTCCTGCGTTGTAGCGGCTAATCCGGACGAGGAGATTGCCCTTATTGGGGCGGTGGATTTAGCCCATACAGCGGTGCTGGGGAAGGAGATTTCTCCGCTCCGGCCTTCGGTCTCCGGTCTAAATGACAGCGAGGCGAGCGAAGTCGAAACATCTCACATTGAGCTGACGGATTACGCTCCCAACCAACTGGAATACAGTTACAAAACAAGCTGCGACGCCTTTGCCGTATTCAGCGAGATTTGGTGCAACTACGGATGGAAAGCATGGCTGGAGGACGCCCAGGGCAATAAGACGGCAGACATTGAGCTACAGAAAACAGACTGGGCCCTGCGCGGGGCCGTGCTACCTGCCAGCGAGCACAGGCTGGTGATGCGTTTTGAACCGGAATCCTACAAGAAAGGATCCCTGATTGCAAGCATCAGCAGCTGGCTGCTTATCCTGCTGGCCCTTGGCTGCTTTTCCAATACCATTATCAAAAAAAGCAGATGAAATATTCAGTAATAGTTCCGGTTTATAACAGGCCGGATGAAGTGAAGGAACTCCTGGAGAGCCTGCGAGCCCAGACCTTCCGGGATTTTGAGGTTATTCTTGTAGAGGACGGCTCTTCTGTCCCCTGCGAGGATATAGCTAAAGACTTCTCTAAAGAGCTGGATATCAAGTATTTTACCAAAGAAAACTCCGGCCCGGGACAGACAAGAAATTACGGCGCAGAGCGGGCCGTTGGGGAGTATCTTATCATACTTGACTCGGACGTAATGGTTCCTCCGGGATATTTTGAGGCGATAGAGGCTGAATTAACGCGAGAGCCAGCTGATGCCTTTGGCGGGCCTGACCGGGCCCATAAGGATTTCACACCCGTTCAAAAGGCCATCAATTATGCAATGACATCCTTCTTCACTACCGGAGGCATCCGAGGAGGAAAGGTGAAAATGGACAAGTTCTACCCCCGCAGCTTCAACCTTGGCATTTCGGCATCAGCGTATGTCGCCCTTGGTGGCTTCTCCAAGATGCGATTCGGAGAAGACATCGACCTTAGTATAAGAATCTTTAAAAATAACTATAGATGCCGGTTGTTCCCGGATGCGTGGGTCTGGCACAAACGCAGGACAAACCTCAAAAAGTTCTTCAAACAGGTTCACAACTCGGGAATTGCACGCATTAACCTCTATAAAAAGTATCCGGAATCTCTGAAGCTGGTTCACATGTTGCCATCGGCATTTACTATCGGAATAGTGATGCTCCTGATAGTATTACTTCCTGCGCTTTTGATTTTCTCAGGCCTTCCCTGGTGGGCGAGTGTGCTGATTGCACTTTCCCCGCTTCTGGTGTGGTCTGCGGCTGTTTTCACAGATTCATCCATAAAAAACAAGAGCCCCAAAATAGGGCTCCTGTCAATTGCGGCATCGTTTATCCAACTAACCGGCTATGGTTCCGGCTTCCTTCGCGCCTGGTGGCTCCGCTGCGTCTGTGGCCGGGGCGAAGAGCTGCAAGCCTTCAGAAAGACGTTCTATAAATAGATGCCCGATCAGCTTAGACGGCGACGGGGGCTTTGATGGCGGGCCAGGGGTCGTAGCCTTCGAGGGTGAAGTCTTCGTATTTAAAGTCGAAGATGGATTTTACGTCCGGATTGATTCGCATTGTTGGCAGGGCGCGGGGCGTACGTGAAAGCTGCTCACGAACCTGCTCCATGTGATTCAGGTAAAGGTGGGTATCACCTGTGGTATGGACGAATTCTCCGGGCTGCAGACCGCACACCTGGGCAATCATCATCGTCAGAAGAGCATATGAGGCGATGTTGAAGGGCACTCCCAGGAAGGTGTCGGCACTGCGCTGATACAGTTGGCAGGAGAGTTTGCCATCGGCCACATAGAACTGGAAGAGGCAGTGACAGGGCGGCAGGGCCATCTGGTCAATCTCCGAAGGGTTCCATGCTGTTACGAGCATACGGCGGGAGTCAGGATTCTTCTTTATAGTCTCTATAACCTGTGAAAGCTGGTCTACAGCCTTGCCGGAGGCCGAATTCCAGCTGCGCCACTGATGACCGTAAACGGGGCCCAGCTCGCCGTCCGGGCCGGCCCACTCGTCCCAAATCGTCACCTTATGATCCTGAAGATATTTAACGTTGGTGTCGCCGGCAATGAACCACAGAAGTTCATAAATAATGGACTTCAGATGCACTTTCTTGGTTGTAAGAAGGGGGAAGCCTTCCTCCAGGTTAAAACGCATCTGGTGGCCGAAAATGCTTTTCGTACCCACACCGGTACGGTCATGCTTTACCGCACCGTGCTCCATGATTTCCTGCAACAGGTCAAGATACTGTTTCATCCGCAGCTGTAACTATTTGGTAGAAAGCTCAAAGACAATGGCCTCTGTGAAGGTTTCTCCGGGGCGAAGCTCCGTTGAAGGATAGTCCGGATGATTCGGGCTGTCAGGGAAATGCTGGCATTCGATGGCGACGGCGTCATAGTCATGATAGGTAACGCCATCCTTGCCCTCAGGGCAGCCTTCAAGCCAGTTTCCGGTGTAAATCTGAACGCCTGGCTGGGTTGTGAACACCTTAAGGGCACGGCCGGTAGCAGGGCATACCAGTTCGGCAGCAACGGAAAGTTGGCCGGGAATATAATCGTCCAAGACAAAGCAATTGTCATAGCCCTTGCCGTAGTTAAGTGCAGGGAAATCAGCCTCGATATCGCGTCCAAGAGGCTTAGGATTTACAAAATCCATGGGAGTGCCAGCTACGGGCTCAGAATCTCCGAGCGGAATCAGGGTTTCATCCGTAGGAAGATATTCCGATGCTGCAAGGCAGAGTTCGTGACCAAGCACGTTCTCCTTGAAACCGGAAAGGTTGAAGTATGCGTGGTTGGTAAGATTGACTACGGTTGCGGCATCTGATACAGCGGCAAATGTGAGCTTAAGGGCATGGTCGTCACCCCACTCATAACGGGCTGTCACCTTGATATTACCGGGATATCCGGCCTCTCCATCGGCAGAAAAATACAAGAATTCAACAGCAGAATCGCCGTCAAGGCGGCTTTCCCAAACCTTGTTCTGGAAGCCCTCAGGGCCACCGTGGAGATGGTTGGGGCCATTGTTTATCGGCAGGTCGTAAGTCTTGCCGTCAAGGGTGAACTTGCCTTTTGCAATGCGGTTGGCATAACGTCCGGGAACCTTTCCGGCGCAAGGGCCGTCAGCAAGGTAGGATTCAGCCTTGGGATAACCAAGAACAACATCGGCAAGAACGCCGTCTCGGTCCGGAACAACAACGGAAACGATGGCTGCGCCAAGGGATGAGAGTTCTACATAGGCTCCGTCAGAAGCTGTAAGTTTGTACTTGAGTATTTCTTTTCCGTCCGGGCCTTTGCCCCATACTTTGCATTCTGCCTTCATGATATGATATGTTTAAAATAGTAAATCGTAGAGTTTCATTTCCACTTCCTCATAAGGAGCATCCTTAAGGATGACCTTCTTGTCTGCATCCAGAAGATACAGTGACGGAATTGCCCTCAACGAATATAAATTATTGGCAAACAATTGGTTAAGATGATCACGGCCGCAAATCCACTCCTTGGGATAGGTTCTTGCATATTCCTCCCATGCGGCAACGTCCTCATCCGGATAAATATTCAGGACTTTGAAGTCCCCTTTTGCAAGTTTTTCAGACAAGGCCGCATTCTTCTGGATATATTCCTGATATGATGCGCACAAGGGGCAGCCCGGATTGCTGAAAATCATAAGCAGCACCGGAGCCTTTACGTCATAAAGGTTCATAACCCGGCCCTCCCTGGTAATGAAAGCAAAGTCAGATGCCGGGTTTCCGGGCCTGTTTAATGAGCATAATTTTGTGTAATACTCATAGGCCATGCGCATGGACTCGTCCGGAAGTGTGCCGGAGAGTAGTTCCTGCAAGAAAAACAGATAGGCTTCTTCATTCCTTCCGGGCGCATTGGGGTCATACAACTGGCGGTCTGCCATGTCGATGAGTGCCTGCATGGCAGCGTTGCTGCCGGATTTTGCCGCTTCCGTCCTGGCGGAACGAACCGCTTCGCGGACAGATTTTTCCATAGCCTGGGGCGATGCCGTCTTAAGCAGGGCTACCCAGAATACGAACTTTTCTTCTACTGCGTTCCGCTCTATCCCATGGACGGAGAGTGAATCTGTCGGCCCTGAAAGGGCAGCGAACCTGTCCCAGAAATGCTCTGCAAAGTAGTCTACGCGGTCCTGGGCATCGGCAATCATGCCAGGAATTTCAATCATAGGGAACTCACTGCCGGGAGTGACGGACTCAACCCCGGGCTGACCTGAAGTCCCTGAATGACAGGAAGAACAGGCCGCGCCGCCCCAAACGGCCAGCAGCAAGAAGAAAACTATCGGCAAAAACCTATTCATTCTCAGATAGTTGCGCCTCTGAAATATTGATTATAAAGTCTCCCATCGTCTCCAGCTCCACGATGACATCAATATAGAATACACCGGTCTGGTAGTTGTAATCAGGGTTCTGCTCCATGCTGACCAGATGCTCTTCACGCAGGGCGTTTCTGTACTCATTGATATTGTACTCTGCATCCTGAGCGTTGGTGATGTCCTTAAGGGAAGAATACGGCATCTTAAGGTTCTCAATCATAGCCTTGTATGCATCGTCCAGGTAATCAAGCATATGGTTAAGCTTGGTAATCTGGTCTGCATCAAAAAACTTGCCATGGGCACGGCAGCGCTGCAGGATCCTCGAAATAGACTCGCCGGCATCGCCAAGAGACTCCATCTCCCCGATAATCCTGTACATTCCCTTGATTCGGGAAGAAGAGCGGCGGGAAATCTCACCACGGGAAACTTCATTCAGGTAAGAAGCAATCTGGAATTCAACCTTGTCGGTAATCTCCTCATAGCGGACAAGCTTCTTGCGCTTCTCTTCAAACTTTTCAGGGTCTGTCTCATTGATGGCATCGCGAAGATGACCGAAGCCCTTGTAGCAAATCTCACCAAAGTTGATGATTTCCTGCTTTGCAGCGGAAAGTGAAAGCTCTGCGGTTGAAAGAGGACCGCCCTGAATGTATTTGAGACTGTCAGCCTCATCGTCACCCTCCTTGGAAGGGAAGATTGCGCAGCACATTTTGGCGATGAGGGGAATAAACCACACCAGGATGAGGGTATTGACAACATTGAAAAGGGTGTGCATCGTACAAACGCTGAAGAGCAGGGAAGTGGTGGCCTGAGGGTCGTTTGTAAGGTCTGCTGTATTAGGGTCCGGCAAGCCAAGGGCACCTACAATGAGGCCGACCAGCTTAAGGAAGATAGGGAAGATGCACAGCACCCAGAACACTCCGAAGGTGTTCATGATTGTATGCGAAATAGCTGTTCTCTTGGCATTTATGTTACCGACCGATGCTGCAATATTGGCTGCGATTGTGGTTCCGATATTCTCTCCCAGAATCATTGCGGCTGCCAGTTTGAACGGGATGATGCCCGTTGTTACCAGAATCATGATGATTGCCATTGTGGCAGCCGAGCTCTGGAAGCAGACCGTAAGAATTATACCTATGAGAAGGAATATGGCGATGCTGCCGACTCCCAGGTTCGTCCATGATGACAGGAAGGACAGGTTCTCCGGAGTGATGAGCACGCCTGCTGTGGCCCTGAGGGATGCGAAGCCGATGAAGAAGAGGGCGAAACCGATGATGATTTCTCCGAGGTCCTTTCTCTGCTGGCTTTTCTTGCTCTGGCGAAGTATGAATCCGAGCAGGATAAGCGGGTATGCAAAGTCTGCCATATTGAAGGAGAAACCGAATACGGCCATAATCCATGACGTTATGGTTGTGCCGATATGGGCTCCCATAATGACTCCGATTGCCTGTCCCAGAACCAGCAGTCCTGCGTTAACGAAACTTACAACCATGATGGTTGTTGCTGTAGAGGACTGTATGACGGCTGTTACGCCGATACCGGTAACAATCTGCTTGGCCGGATTAGAAGTCATTGAGGCCAGGAAGGCTCTAAGGCCGTCTCCTGCAACTTTCTGAAGGCCTCCGGAAAGAAGGCTCAGACCGAACAGGAAAAGGGTCACGGAACCCAGTAGGGTCAAGATTTGTAATATCATTGTAATATAGGTTTAGTTTTACAAAGATATTACATTTTTTCCTTTTTGGAAATAGGGTTTATTTTGTTATTTTTGTATTGTGAGCTTTTTTGATTTTAGACGATGAAAAGATTATTGATTTCCATAGCCCTGGTGCTGGGCGCAGTTTGCGGAGCAAAGGCGCAGTTTTATTTTGCCGGAGACGACCCTGGCTACCTGAAGTGGAATTATATCAAAACTCCTAACTATAAGATTATCTATCCCCGGGGGCTGGATTCCCTGGCCAGAGTTTATGCCAAAGCCCTGGAAACAAACCGGCCGAAGGTAGCCCTTAGCTCCGGATACCTGCCGGGCGAGAAATACTGGTGCACCACCCCCGTAGTGCTTCACCCCAGGACCGGATATGCCAATGGCTCCGTGGCCTGGGCTCCGATGAGGATGGACCTTTACACCCTGCCGGAAGCTTATAATCCGGAAACCCTCCCATGGACCCAGGAACTGTCCATTCATGAAAACCGCCATGTTGCCCAGCTGCAATTTGCCAACGACGGCATACTTAAGCCATTCACCTGGCTTTTCGGAGAAGCCTCAACGGGTCTGTTTGCAGGAATGTTCCCAAGCTACTGGATGCTGGAGGGCGATGCGGTGGCCGCTGAAACGGGCCTTTCCAAATTCGGCCGCGGAAGAAGCTCTGACTTCATGGCTTATTACATGACAGCCTTTGACAAAGGAGACATGCGTAACTGGGAAAAATGGCGCTGGGGTTCATGGCGCCGCTATGCTCCTAACCATTACGCCCTTGGATATATGACAGTTGCCGGAGGACGATTTCTGTATGGAGACCCCTTGTTAACATCGGACTATCTGAAAACTGCATCTCACAAACCGCTGAAGCCATCAAAACTGCGCGGCTGGTTCAGTAAGCGGAGCGGCAAAGACTTTGACGCTTCCTTCCTGGACGTAATGACTTCATTCAAAAGTATTTGGAATGCCGATGCCGCCGCCCGCGGCCCTTTTGACGAGCTACCCCTCACGGCACCTGCGCCAAAGTGGTATACAACCTATTCTTCCCTTACTTTTGATGCCGATGGTAACCTGTACGCCATTAAGAGTTCTTATGTAGAAGCAGCTTCACTGATTAAGGTCCTTCCCGATGGTAAAGAACTGAAAATTAAGGCTTTTGCGTCCGGTATAAGCCCGCTCGTCTGTGACGGAAAGCGCCTTCTTTGGACTGAGACAATCCCGGATACACGCTGGAGCCTGGCTGCGGATTCCCGCCTCAGGGTGCTTGAGGACGGAAAGACAAGGGCTCTTACCAAAGGCAGGAGGTTATTTAACCCCGCCATCGGCCCGGAAGGTATTATTTCCGTTACGGAATATCCTTTTGAAGGGGGCAGTGCAATTGTACTTCTGGACGGGGAAGGCCGTCAGCTTAACAGGATTCCCGCCCCGGACGGAGTCCAGATTGTAGAGAGCGCCTGGATAGGGGACAAGCTGTTTATTACATTCATAAATGATAATGGTGCCGGCCTTGCCCAGCTTCACAGTGACGGGCAAATTGTCCCGATGCTTATTAACGGACCGGATAAAATAAACCATCTGAAGGCGTTCGGTGACAGGCTGTATTTCATTAGCGACAGGAACGGTATTGGTGAAGTGTATTCTTTCTCCCCGGAGAGCAGGAGCCTTTTACGGATTACCAATACAAAATACGGCGTAACTGATTATGCCATAAACGACGAGACTCTGTATTTTGCCGCCCGCCAGTATGAAGGCGACCTGCTTTACAGGGCGAAAGTTAATGAGCTTTCTCCGAAGGAGGCGGACCCCTTCTCTTATTACAGTTATGCGGTTGCTGACACTCTGTCGGCCCAGGAAAGGAGACTTGCCGATGCTGCCGGAATCGACCTCCAGGGGCAGTGGGACGGGGAAATATCGGCCCCGAAAAGATATAGCAAGATTCTTAATGCGATACGCATTCATTCTTGGATACCGCTGGGTATCGATTATGACTCCGTCTCTTCCATAAGTTCCGATGATTCTTATGAAAACATCAGCCTTGGAGCAACGGTTCTATTCCAGAATACGCTTGGAACGCTATCAGGTTTCGCTTCATATAAACATCGGATTGAAGAGGGAACAGCAAGCCAAAGGCAGAATTCCTTCCATCTGAATCTTACTTACACCGGCTTGTATCCGGTAATTGAAGGCAACCTCAACATAGGAGACAGGAATTCCGTCCAATATAAGAGGGTGAAGTATACCGGGGGTGGCCTGTCAATGGAAAGACTTATGGGAATATATCTTGACCAGCCGCTGGTGGATGCAGAGGTGAAGGCTTACATTCCTTTCAATTTCTCTGATGGAGGTTGGCAAAGGGGTTTGATTCCTCAGCTCAGGTATCTGGCTACAAATGACAGGTATAACCGTTCTGCCGCCGTAATGGAGCTCCAGTCGAATACCGGAGATTTCGCAGACCCGGCGCAGTTCGGCGGGGTAGAGCCTGGCGACAATTTAATCATGCAGTCCCTATATGCATCCGTAAGGGGTTATGTTATGAGGCCGAAGGCTCATTCCCAGGTTTATCCTTCCCTTGGGTTCGGGGCTGAGTTTGGATATCACTGGAGGCTTGGCATGACAGACTTGTATTCTCCGCAGTTTTACGGATATCTTTACGGATACCTGCCCGGTTTGGCTCCGGAGCAGGGTTTGAAGCTGTCTGCTCTGGTGCAGAAACAGTTCGATGCCCTGCATTATGAGAATGTTGTAAAGGTGCGTCCGAGGGGTTTTGCGGGCTCTGATTTGAACAGGTTCCTGGCTGCTTACGCGCCTTTCCAGTTCAAGGTTTCGGCCGATTATGCCATTCCTTTCTGGCTGGGGGACATCAGTGCGCTCTCTCCTCTTGTCTATATAAAGAATTTCGTGTTCACCCCGCATTTTGATTATCTCGGGTTCAAGTATGGCGGAGGTGTTTCCGGAAGGGGTTCTTTGTATAGCGCAGGAGCTGATTTGACTGTAAATACGGCCAATTTGCTTTGGTTCCCATTCGATTGCGAGATTGGCCTTTCTTACAACTACAACGGAGGAAGCTCCTTTGGCAGGATTTCTGCGGCGGGATTTTCCCTGGATAGGAACAGTGTTAGCTTTATTTTCAGGACTTCGTTGTAGATCCTTCGACTTCGCTCAGGATGACAACCGATGGCTTAGGATGACAACCGATGGCTCAGGATGACAGGTACAGTTAGCGGAAGTGGGAGGCGGTCCAGGAGGTGTCTATAAGGGGGAAGGGACCGTCCGGAGCCAGCTCAGGATTACGCCCGAGTATGGCGCGGCAGTCTTCATAAACATTGAACCCCGCCTTTACGCTATGCATGGCCCCCTCCAGGGGAAAAACAAACTCCAGCTCATTATCCGCTCCCTCAAGGCTGCGGAAACGCAGTTGAACCTCTGACAAGGCATCGGCCTTGGCCGGGTCCTTCTCTGCCTGCGAGAGCTCCATCCTTGTAACATGTTTGCACATTTCAATGGCAGCATCGTCCAGGCCGTAATCAAAGATTCTTACCTTTTCTATAAGGGAACCAGGGTCTTCAACCCTTCGGAAAATGTAATCCGGGAGCCCTTCGCGAAGCGACGTCCAGAGCGTTTTCATGGACTCTTCCATCTTTGACTTGTCTTCAGGAGTAAAGCTGTCCTCAGGAATAAGCCAAATCATAAGATGCTCATCCGGATCATGATACAGAAGGCGGAAGCGCACAAGATTAACCGCATCACAATGCGGGCACCTGTGCACAAAGGCTGAGCCGTCCTTGACAGCGTCCTTGAATGAAGGAGACTCCGCCACATTAACGGCCTCCGGAGCCTCTATGTCAAACGGCTTGCCGCACTGGCGGCAAACCGTTGATTGCAAAGTATTTACAGGCATCTTTAATCGATAGCCCTTGCGCCATCGCTGATGATTACATCGTAAACCTTCGGCTTGTGACCGAACTTCTGCTCGAATTTCTCTGAAGCAACTTTTACAAATTCCTCGTAGAGCTCGTCCTTTACAAGGTTGATTGTGCAGCCGCCAAAGCCACCGCCCATTACGCGTGAGCCGGTAACATCCATCTTGCGTGCGATATAGTTCAGGAAGTCAAGCTCCTCGCAACTTACCTCATAAAGACGGCTGAGGCCGAAATGGGTCTGGTACATCATTTCACCTACAGTCTCTACGTCTCCTCTTTCAAGGGCGTCGCAAACGTCAAGTACCCTCTGAACCTCTCCGATTACATATTCAGCCCTCATGAAATCCTCTTCAGGAACCTGGTCGCGAACTTCGTCAAGCCAGATACGCTTTGCATCGCTGAGGAACTCTACTTCCGGATGATTCTTCTTAATGGCATCACGCACGTTTTCGCAGGATTCGCGGCGCTTGTTGTAGGCTGAAGAAGCAAGCTCATGCTTTACGCAAGAGTCCAGGAGCACCAGTTTGTAGCCCTCGAAATTAAAGGGGAAATACTTGTATTCCAGGGTTTTGCAGTCAAGGCGAACAAGGCTGTTCTTCTTTCCGAAAATAGAAATGAACTGGTCCATGATACCGCACTTGACACCGCAGTAATTGTGCTCTGTGCTCTGTCCTATAAGGGCCAGGTCCATCTTTGCCATGCCGTTTCCGAAAATGTCATTGATGGCATAGGCGAATGTTGATTCAAGAGCGGCGGATGAGCTCAGTCCTGCGCCAAGGGGAACATCGCCGGCAAAAACAGCGTCGAAACCGCCCACCTTTCCGTCACGCTTGATAGTCTCGCGGCAAACGCCGAAGATATACCTTGCCCAAGACTCCTTGGGAGCATCTGCCTCTTCAAGGCCAAACTCAGAGAACTGGTCAAAATCCAGAGAGAATACTCTTACCTTTTCTGTTCCGTTAGGATTAATTTTAGCAAGAATACCGCAGTCTATTGCACCAGGGAATACATATCCGCCATTGTAGTCGGTATGCTCTCCGATAAGGTTAATTCTTCCGGCAGAGGCATAGAATTTACCTCCTTCTCCAAAAAGTTCGGTGAACTTCTTCTGGATTTTTTCTTTCATCAGGTTTTGCATATTTCAGTTTATTAATTGTGAACTATGGGATAGCGTGTAAATTTAGCAATTATTTTTTACATTTCAAATCTTAACATTATAGGCAGGTGGTCTGACACTCCCCCAGCGTACCTCGGGCCGACATACGTCCGCAATGGTTTTTCCCCTGAATGGACATTATCCCTTGTCATCAGGAACGGTATTTTCATTATTTTCATTTCCGCCGATGAGGCCGAGTCCACATAAAAATGGTCTATCAGCTCCCATCGACCTTCATACCGTATTGTTCCCATTCCCTTGTGAAAGAGCGGAAGGGCCAGGCTGCGAAGCCCGCTGCGGGAGCAAAAGGTCTTGTAAACTTCTCCCTCAGGAGTGTCGTTAAAGTCTCCCATAGCTACGAACCGGGAACCTGCCTGCCGTGCGGAATCGGCTACGGCGGACAGGACTCCCAGAGCCACTTCCCTGCGCCAGTCAGAGGAGCCTCCGCCGAATTTTGAAGGGTGATGGTTCACGGTGACAGTTAACCTCTCCCCTTCCGGCAGCAGGAAATCTGCAACAAGGATGTCCCGCGTCCGGAGCGTGTCCCTTCCCTTTACGCCCCACACCCTTGCCGGCCTTGCCGCAAGCAGCTTCAGCCGGCTCTTCCTGTAAAGAAGGCCTACGTCTATACCCCTTCTGTCCGGGGACTCAAAATGCACTGTCTCATAATCCAGCTTTTCGAGTATCGTATTCATTAACAGGTATTTAAGGACGGCCTTATTTTCTATTTCAGCAATGCCGATGATGTCCGGAAGACCGTCTTCCACGCTGGCGCACCACAGGATAGCCTTGGCAACATCGGCACACTTCTTTTTGAATCGCCGATATGTCCAGTGTCTCTGACCGGAGGCCGTGAATACCGTGTCATAAGAAGAACCGTCGGACTTCCAGTCAAAAAAGTTTTCAAGATTCCAGAAGAAGATGTAAATTGCAATGATGCTTATTATTTTCATGCCTGTCAGTTTTTATTGAGGCCTCAAATATTAACATTTCTTTTTGTAAATAGGATAAGATTCGTATAATTCTTATTTTTGCAGACGGAATTGCTTTTTTTGAATTATAAGATTTATAAATCTTAGTTTTTTTGAATTTGTAAAAAACCTGAATTTATGTCGTTGAAATGCGGAATAGTAGGCTTACCGAATGTTGGTAAATCAACTCTTTTCAATTGTATAAGCTCCGGAAAAGCCCAGAGCGCAAACTTTCCTTTCTGTACAATCGAGCCTAATCTTGGCTCTACAAATGTGCCGGACAAGAGGCTTGAAGTACTGACTGAAATCTGCAAGCCGCAGAGGACAATCCCGGCTACTGTGGATATCGTGGATATCGCCGGCCTTGTAAAAGGCGCAAGCAAAGGAGAGGGTCTTGGAAACCAGTTCCTGGCCAACATTCGCGAAACAGATGCTATCCTTCATGTGCTGCGCTGCTTCGATGACGGCAATATTGTTCACGTAGATGGAAGCGTAGACCCTGTACGTGACAAGGAAGTTGTTGACGTAGAGCTTCAGATTAAGGATTTGGAGACTGTTGAGGCCCGTCTTGCCAAGGTTCAGAAGCAGGCTAAGATTGGAGCTGACAAAGAGGCGAAGAAGCTTATGGATCTCCTGGAGCGTTACCGCGCTGCTTTGCTTGAAGGCAGGAACTGCCGTAGCGTAGAGTTTAACAACGATGAGGAAGCAGCTATGGCCAAGGACCTATACCTGCTTACAAACAAGCCTGTGATGTATGTCTGCAACGTAGATGAGGCTTCTGCTGCCAAAGGCAATGCTTACGTCGATGCTGTCCGTGAGGCTGTGAAGGATGAGAATGCTGAGATTCTGGTTATCGCCGCAAAGACAGAGTCCGATATTGCAGAAATCGAGGATTTTGAAGACCGCAAGATGTTCCTTGATGAACTTGGCCTGGAGGAGTCAGGTGTTACCCGTCTTATCCAGGGTGCATACAGGCTGCTTGGCTTGCAGACTTTCTTTACCGCTGGTGCCGATGAGTGCCGTGCCTGGACTATCCGCAAGGGTGACAAGGCGCCGAGGGCTGCCGGAACCATCCATACTGATTTTGAGAGAGGTTTTATCCGGGCAGAGGTTATTAAGTACGATGATTTTGTGGCGCTCAAGTCAGAATCGGCTTGCCGCAGTGCCGGAAAGTTGTCTACTGAGGGCAAGGATTACGTTGTGCAGGATGGCGATATAATGCATTTCCTGTTTAACGTGTAGATCCTTCGACTTCGCTCAGGATGACAGAAAAGAGCTCAGGATGACAGAAAGAGCTCAGGATGACAGAAAAGAGCTCAGGGTAACGAAAAACGGCTGGTTAAATCCAGCCGTTTTTCTGTAGTATCTCGTCAACTTTATCTGCCGTAGCGTCGCGGTCCCAGTAGAACTGGTTGGCGAAGATAAGGTAAAAGACATCCTTCTCAGGGAATCGGCCCTCAAAGATATAGAAACCGCCGTTGTCGCCGGTATGATAAATCTTGAGCGGCCTGTCAGGACGCTTCTCTATAAACCAGCCGTAACCATAATCCGTGTAAGGAATATCGGTTGCAATGTGGCCTGTATGAGCCTCTTTACGCATTTCCGGGGATATCAGGACATCGCCATAAAGAGCCTTGTCCCAATTAACAAACTCAAGGGCGGTTGTATAAATGCCGCCATCGGCCTTTGTTCCAAAGAAATTATCCTCTCCGAAGTCGAACTCTTCCCAGACTTCCCCTTTGTCCTTGATGTAACCATGGGCCATGTTGGGAATCTGGCGGTCAGGCTCGAAGTAAACAGTACCGGGCATTCCGGAAGGCAGGAACACATGCTCCCGCATCCAGTCGTCGAATTTTTCACCAGTAACCTGCTCTACAATGCCAAGTATAAGCTGGAAGGTAGGGTTCTGGTACTCGTAAGCTGTTCCTGGCTCGAAGGCCAGCGAGTCCAGGGTCTCATAAAAACGCCAGGATTCCTCTTCCTCGCAGTAAAGCTTATAGTCATCCAGATTGTCGAAGATAGAAGCGTTCTTTTCACGGTACTTTACCCATTCTTTTTCTGTACGGGGCCTGCTGTCCGGCAAACCGGAAGTATGGGAAATAAGGTTCCGGAGGGTAATACGCCCGAAGAACTCTGCCTTGAACTGGGGAAAATACTTGTTTACAGGGTCATCCAGAGAGATTTTGCCCTCCTCCGCAAGTATGAACAGAGCCATTGCAGAGAACTGCTTGGACACGGAGCAGATGTTGAACATGGTGGTGTCTGTAATAGGAGCGCCTGTTTCAATGTCTGCGATACCAAAACCCTTGTCATAGACGATTTTACCGTCTTTTTCTACCAGCACCAGGGCTCCGGGGCCGTCAGAAGCAAACAAACCGTGGAAAAGTTCGTCCAATGAACTTTCCACGGTGTTTTTACTTCCACATCCTGCCGCCAGCAAAACGGCGGCAACAAGAATGGATACTTTACGCATATCCTAGAAGAAGCGTGCCCTGTTATCTTTAACTTCTGCCTCCTCCATCATTACAGGAAGGAGACCCTGTGTTGAATAAAGGGCGTACTGTGAAGCTGCGGTCTTGGCATCATCCTCTGTGTAGAAAGCACCTGTATCGCGTGCAGTTACCTTGAAGATGTATGTTCCGAAAGCACCTGCTACAGGAGCTGCAATCTTTCCTGGCTCAGCTGCGCTGATTGCGCCGATGAAGGCGTTGTCAAGGCTCTGGTTGCTGCGTGAAGAGAAGGTGACGCCACTGCGTGTACTTACAGAAGCATTAAGCTTTTCTGCGATTTCTTCCATTGTGGAAAGACCTGCAATCTGCTCTGCAACTTCCTGGGTCTTCTTCTGACCAAGCTTGATGATATAGAGCTGCTGACGGATGTCTGAAGCAACTTCCTGAAGGCTTGCGATTCCCTCTTCATGAACACCGGTGACAACAGCGATGATATGATACTTGTTGTCTACGGTCTTGATGTCGGAAACCTTTCCAACCTTGTTCTCAAATGCCCAGTTGGTAACAACCTTGGTATTGTTGATAGCTCCGAGATTGTCTGAACCCTCTGTAAGGTTAGGATAAGGATGTGAGTAAACACCAAGGGTATCTACTGCCCTGCGATAAGCGGCAAGACCGTCATGAGCGGCTGCTGCGAAATTGGTAGCCTGCTGATATACGGCGTTTGCAGTCTCGTTTCCGGGCTGTGCGGTCATCTGGAAAATGGCAACCTGCTTTACAGGAGCCTGGTCTTTCTCTACCTTTACACCCATAACCTTTGCAAAGAAGAATTTGCTGCCGGCCTGGATAACGTCGGAAACAGCACCTTCGCCGTTATTCTCTACGAATGTAGCAAGGTCTGAATTGATGCCCTTGAGCTCATTTTCTGTGTACCAGTGCTCCTCATCGTAAGCAATTTCAGAACGGCTCCTGCTGAGGTAAGACTTAACGTTCTCTGCGGCTGCGAAACCATTGTAAACATTTCCTACATAGTCTTTTACAGACTCGATATCCTTCTGTGAAGGAACGGTCTCGAATACTACGTACTCTATGTCACGGCTTGCAATCTGCTTGTAGAACTTCTTGTGATTGTTGTAAAACTCTTTAACCTCTGCGTCGGTAACTACAACTGTTGAATCCTGGGTGTAGCCGTAAGGAAGCATGATGAACTCTACGTCGCTTGTGACGTTGTTTTCCTCAATATCCTTGCGTACTGCGAAAGGAGTCTCTACGCTTGCGTTTGCAAAGAGGGTGGAATACTTGTTGATAACCTGCTGGTTGTAGATGCTGTTAAGGAGATTGTCCCAGTATCTGCGAAGCTGGGGATTGGTCTTTGATGCCTGGCCAACCTCAACAACCTTCTCTGCTGAGAAATTGCCGTCCTCATCGAAGAAGAGGCCGTTTCTGGAAATCATGGGGGAAATCATGCTTCCGGTGGTAAGAGCCACCTTCTCATCTTCTCCAAGATTCAGTCCTGACTTCTCTGCATTCTTAAGGAAAAGATTCCTGACAAGGATATCCTGCCATGCAGCGTCACGGATCTGCTCCTGCTGCTGGGAAGTAAGGGTTCCCATGCCGGAGAGTTTTGCAACTTCAGTAAGATTGTCTACATCTGCCTTAAAATCATCGTAAGAAATGGATTTTCCTCCTACCTTGCCTACGTCATATTTTGACGACATGCTCTGGAAAGCTCTTTCCAGGTCATCAGGGCTGATGATAAATGAAAGAAGGCCCAGAGCGATAATGATTGAGGCTCCGATGCCGAACTTTACGCGAATTTTTTCAAGAACCGCCATTGTATATACTTTTTAAATTTTTTTACAAAAACATTTGGGGTGCGAAGATAGCAATTTTCTGTCAATTTATGCATAATGAACTCATTTTTTGAGCAAAGGACCTATGAAATTGACCGAATCTATGGCTACTTTGGTGGTATCCTGTACCACAACGAAGTAATTGTTGAAAGGCTTGAGAATACTTGAGTTACGTGCCCTGTCGTCTGACCGGAGCCCGTATCCCTGGATAAATCCATCGGGGGAATACAGGCGGACATAACAGTCATTGTATATTTCTCCGGTGGATTTGTTCCAGTACAAGGTGTCTGTTTCTATGGTTTCCTGCTTGATGATATTATGCAGGTAAACACTCCCGAAGGCCATCCAAACTTCTTCGTCCGAGTTTTTGTATTTTTCATGCCGGGCATTGTCGCTTCTCATTTCAGTTTCAAGAAGACCTTCTTCCGAATAGGCGAAAACTTCAAGTCCCTTTGGGAAAAGCTCCCATGAAAGGGTATCTTTTTCATACCTCTCCATTACGCCCGCCTTGATGCGCATCTGGAGCAGTCCGTTCTTGGATTGTACAACATACATGTTATCCACTGTCTGGAACGGAATGTCTCCTTTTGGCTTAACGGACTCCGGCAAATCCCCTTTGCATGAAAAAACGACGAAAGCAACCGCCGTAGCGGTTGCAATCATCTTTGCTATATGTTTGGTATGAACCAAGTTTTACTGCTTCTGAGTCCTTACAGTAGTAACTGCGCGCATTCCGCCGCAAGATACAGTGTAAGACTGTCCGTCGGTAAGATCATACATGAAAGCATCCTGTGTTGAAGGGAAGTATGTCCTGAACTTTGCGATGCTTGTATTAATCTTCTCAAGAAGATCATCGTCTGCGCCTGTGCGGGCCTTCTGCAGATAATCAACAGCTACCCAATAAGGGGAACGCCTTGCGATTTCGTCTCCGCCGCAAGTGGTTGAACCCCATACGGAACCCATTACGAAGTATGCCTTGGGAGACTGGCTTGCGTCAAGTTCAACAGCCTTCTGTGCAGCGGCTACAGCCTTTGCCTTGTGACCATTGTTAAGGCAGAAGTTTGCATACTGCATGTTATAGTCTGCGGCAACCTTGGGATCCTCATTCTCTGAAAGACGTACGGCCTCCTCAAGGAAAGACTCTGCGGCTGCAATGTTGTCCTGTGCGGCATTAAGCCTGTAAAGGAAGTATGCGCTCTGTGCAGAAGGGTCATTCTTATGCATTGAAGTCGTAGCACGAAGGAAAAGGTCATTGTTGATACATCCCTCGGAGTTGGACATCATCTTGACGATATTTGTAGCAAGCTCCACATTCTCAGGATCTGCATCGAAGCGGGGAGTGAAGAGGGCGATAAGGTTCTCGCAGCTTGCAACCTTGCTGGTGATGAACAAACCTTCGATGTCTGACTTTGTCTTGTCGATATCCTCCTGCTTAACAGTCTTGTCAGGCTGAATTTCCTTGACGATGGCAACATTCCTCTGATAGGTTGCAATCACCTTCTCTGCATCCATCTTCTCCTGCTTGTAAAGTTCGATGGCAGCATTGAGGTCGTTTACAAGGATACTGAGTTTTGTCTTCTCATTATTTGCGGCGATAACCTCCTCAAGGCCGTCAAAGACCCTCTGGTTGTCACTCTTAAGGTAGTTTACAATATCAAGACCCTTGTTGTTGATAGCAGCAACTGTATACTTGGGATAGTTCTTTGCCCTGAGGTCATGGAGGGTCAGAAGTGAATCGATAAGAGCTGCCTTATACTCTTTGTTTGCACCGTTCTTTGCAATAAGCCTGCGCATAAGAGTGGTACCGTCAAGAATCATGTTCTGGTTGGCGGTAGGGGCGCAGATTGCATAAGCCTTTCTCCAGTTTGGAAGAGCTGCATCATAATTCTTCTGCTTGAAATACTCATGGTAGTATGAAAGATAGGTTACGCAATTTGCGGAATCCGGACCATACTTACCCTGTGCACTTGCCTTGTTTCCTCCGGCAAATACCATCGCTGCAGCGAAAAATCCTAAGATAAATTTTTTCATAGTACTATTGTATTTTATTATTACTCAACTTTTTACTTATTCATACCTGGCCTTCTGGAACCAAATATCGTGGATATTGAAACCAACAGAGAACATTACGTATCTCTCACGGACCATGTTTGCCGTATTTTTACCTCTCTGGCCTATGTCTACGCCAAGCGTAAGACCATTGTACCATCGGAATATAGGAAGTGTTACACCAAAAGTCAGGCCATAAGAGTTAACAGCGTTGCCGTTAAACTTGTAATAAGCCTTGTCGTAATACAATCCGGCACGGTATGCGCACCTCCTGAGGTAGTACCTGATGTCGTTTTTATTAGGTATGTACTCAAATCCGGCCCTTAAGGACTGAGCCTTTGTGCAGCTGAATGCAGCAGCATTGCTTGTGCTTGAAATACCTGAAATGGATTCAAAGCCCGAATTGCTCCAGTCTGCAAAAGTATAATCAATCTCAAACCTCCATTTGTCACCCCTGCGGATTGCGATTCCTATTCCGGTTTCACCTGCAAGTTTAACTCCGCCGTTATTCTTTCCAAGGGTATCCAGGGAGTATTTAAGGGTATCAGTCTGCGATGAAAGGGATGACAACTTATAATCCCTTATGCGTCCTTTAAGCGAGGTCTTGAGCCTGTGAGTGGCACCTGCGGTAATGGTAAGGCCGTTTGAAAGCCTTGTCTCATACTGAAGGCCAATTTTGCCGGTAAGGGCATTTAGTTCAAGGTCGTATCCCGTGTACAGGCTGTTTGCCGATGATGTCTGGAATGTATAGACATAATCTTTGTCTATCTTTCCGAAATAATACATTGCCTGGGCACCAACGGAAAAATGACTTCCGAGCTGGATTCCGGCTCCTGCAAACAGCTGGTACAAACCTCCGTCGCCCTTTGCTGCCCTTGTTATGTAACCTGTTTCAGCCAGGCTGCCGGAATTGATTTTTGTGGTAAAATCAAAGCCTACGTCACTGAATGGGGTAATTCCCATTATGAATGCCGATT
This sequence comes from Bacteroidales bacterium, assembly GCA_017459075.1. Lineage (GTDB taxonomy): Bacteria > Bacteroidota > Bacteroidia > Bacteroidales > UBA932 > Cryptobacteroides. The sequence continues at coordinate 36,787 of JAFUDQ010000023.1, read as the reverse complement.
TGTTATAAATAGGCACCGTGAAAGCCAGTCCGCTTATGTTAAAGGTATTGTTTGCCGATTTCTTTCCGTTCTGGGAGTAAAACTTGTTCTGTACGGAAAGGTTGATGTCGGCCATAAATGCCAAAGTATCACGCGCAGTAACGGCGGCAGGGTTTAAATAGTTAATATACTGATTATTACGCATTGCTATACCAACTCCGCCCATACTCTTGTTGTACGCTGAACCCTGAGTATACAAATCCCCTATTCCAAATACGGAATAAGGTGAATAAGAGTTATGGGCACTCTCTGTCTGAGCATACGCCCCGACACTGCAGAGAACTCCCAATGCGGTAAATAACAAGTATTTATAAACTTTTGACATATTCGTCAGCAATTAAAGCAAGGCCCATCAGGACCAAATTACAAACTACAAATATCGAGTTTTTCATCCTTTTTGCAAAATAAATTGCATCACCGCCTGTAAACACGATGATATTGTCAGGATAAAGACCGATATATCCTTCTATTTCAAACTTTATGCCCGAAATAACTCCGGCAACCATACTTCCCTGAAGATTATGGCCGAGAAGTTCTGCATTTTCGGGTGTATCTACAAGCGGAAGGGCCCTTGAATACCTGTTAAGAGCCTTAAACCTGGTACGGCATCCTATGGAAATATTTCCTCCTATATATGTACCTTCCTTGCTTGTAAAATCTACTGTAAGCGTCGTTCCAAAGTCTACTACGGTACATCCCCTGTCAGGGAAAAGATACTTTGCCGCAAGTATTGATGCGGCCCTGTCGTAAGTGATATGTTCCGGTAAACCTTTTGCCTGAAGCAGCTGGGTGTGGAATTTATCAAGTATCAGCAGATGCCTGCATTTTTTACGGAGTATCTTTTCATCATGCGACGATATTCCGTAAACGGAAGATACAACCATAACCTCCGGTATTTCCTTTTTTATAAGTGAAAGGATAAAATCCATCACTTTCTCTCCCTGATAGCGGAAGGTTTTGCCTAAAGTCATTCCTTCAGACCTGGAAGCTTTTACCGCTGTATTTCCTATATCTATTATCAGATTGAACATACTTAATAAATTGCAAAGCTTGCAAATATAATAAAAATGCAGGAAATATTACAGTTTAAGCAGCAGAGAATACGCATCTGCCATACTATTGACGTTTCTGGAGATTATTCTGAGCTTCTGATCAGTGTTCTTAAGTTCAAATAACCTGTCCATGCTGCTTACCCTGAGAAGTATCCTTGAGAAGGTGTCTTCCCTGTAATAAGGAGACATCGGATTATATATAAAGAAGGCTATCATTATACCATTCTTGACAATAATCTTCTCAAAGCCGAGTTTTTCACCAAGATGACGGATTCTTACAACATATATAAGGCTTTCAACCTCCGGCGGCATAGGTCCGAAACGGTCTTCCAGCCTCTTTACAATAGAGTCAAGCTGGGCGTCGCTGGTGGTTGAATCCAGTTCCTTGTATATCCTTATTTTCTCTGCCGTTACATCTATATAACTGTCAGGAATCATTGCCGGCTGGTCTGTTTCTATCGTACAGTCTTTTACATAGTTTTCGCTCACAGCCTTTGTACTGATACCTGTTTCCACGCCAAGTTCTTCCATGGCTTCTGACAGAATCTTCTGGTAGGTTTCGTATCCCATATCAGAGATAAAGCCGCTCTGCTCCGCTCCAAGAAGGTTTCCGGCACCGCGGATGTCCAAATCCTGCATCGCAATATTGAAACCGCTTCCAAGGTCTGAGAACTCTTCTATCGCCTTAAGACGGCGCCTTGCATCATCGGTAAGGGTAGTGAGAGGAGGCACAATGAGGTAGCAGAATGCCCTGCGGTTAGATCTTCCTACACGGCCGCGAAGCTGGTGAAGGTCACTTAGTCCGAAGTTCTGCGCCTGGTTTATTATAATAGTATTGGCGTTTGGTATATCCAGGCCGTTTTCTATAATGGTTGTGCACAGCAGCAGGTCATAATCGCCCTGGATAAAGTCCAACATCTTGTTTTCCAATTCTTTAGACTCCATCTGCCCGTGGGCTATGCATATTCTCATATCCGGAACCAGGCGGTGGAGGATATCCGCTACCGAAGGCAGTTCTTCAACTTTGTTGTGAAGGAAGAATATCTGTCCTCCCCTCTTCAGCTCGTAGTTAAGTATATCCCTGATACTGTCGCCATCGAAAAGGATAATCTCTGTCTGGATAGGTATCCTGTTCGAAGGGGGAGTGCTTATTATGGAAAGGTCCCTTGCTCCAAGAAGGGAGAACTGAAGGGTTCTTGGTATAGGGGTGGCCGTAAGGGTAAGGGTGTCTACGCTCATTTTCATCTGGCGAAGCTTTTCCTTTGCTCCAACCCCGAATTTCTGCTCCTCATCTATAATCAGAAGCCCCAAGTCCTTGAATTCAAATTCTTTGGAGAGTATTTTATGGGTGCCTACAAGTATGTCTATCCTTCCTTCTTTTATACCTTTCTTTATTTCCGATAACTGCTTTGCTGTCCTGAGACGGCTTACATATTCTATGTTGCAGGGAAAATTTTTAAGCCTTGATTCGAAGGTTTTGAAATGCTGGAGGGCAAGTATTGTGGTGGGCACAAGCACAGCCACCTGCTTATTGTCCGCGACAGCCTTGAATGCCGCCCTTATGGCAAGTTCTGTCTTTCCGAAGCCGACGTCTCCGCAGACAAGCCTGTCCATAGGGCTGCTTTCCTCCATATCCTCCTTTATGGCCTTTGTTGCAAGCTGCTGGTCAGGTGTATCTTCATACATGAATGACGATTCCAACTCTTCCTGAAGATAGGTATCAGCAGAAAAAGCAAAGCCTTTCGAAGCCTTTCTTTTTGCATACAGCTGAATTAATTCCTTCGCTATATCCTTTACCTTCGATTTTGCAGAGTTCTTAAGGTTCTGCCATGTCTTTGAACCAAGCTTGTTTATTCTTGGAGGCTGTGATTCCTTTGATTTATAGCGGCTTATCTTATGAAGCGAATGAACAGATACGAAGACAACATCGCCGTCCTTATACATAAGCTTCACAACTTCGTGCATACGGCCTTTGTCATCCTTCATCCTTACAAGACCACCGAATATGCCTACTCCATGGTCGATGTGTACAATGTAATCGCCTATGTTAAAAGAACTTATGTCATTAAGCGTAAGCTGTTCACTCTTGTCTACCGACCTTCTTATCACCACCCTGTGAAAACGGTCGAAGATTTCATGGTCTGAATAGCAGCATATCTTGTCGCTGTTATCTATGAATCCGTTATGGATATTCTTTCCTTTGATGAATTCAGGTATTATTCCGCCTCCGGCTACTATTATATTATTAAGCCTTTCTATCTGGGCTTCCTTTTCACCGAAGATACATACCCTGTATCCACTTTCTATTTTGCTTCTTATATCGGCCGTAAGAAGTTCAAAATTCTTGTTGAATACCGGCTGTGGCGTAATATTGAATTTGACAGGTTCCTGCTGCGTTCCTGATATTGGTACTTCAAGGAAAACCCTCCTGAAAGCTTCAGTCTCTGTGAAAAACTCCTTATCCTTGTACATATCGGCCGAATCCAGCCAGATAAGGCTTTCTTTAGGCAGAAGGCTGAATATGCTTGACAAATCTTCGCTTCCGGAAGATTCGGACAGGTCCGGATATATTTCTATTTCTTCCATTTCTGATGTTGAGAGCTGGGTATTACAGTCGAATACATTAATCTTTTCAACTTCGTTTCCGAACAGTGATATCCTGAAAGGATTGTTATATGAGTAGGAGAATATATCTATTACTGAACCCCTAAGGGCGAATTGTCCCGGTGCGGATACGAAGTCTGCTTTTTCAAATCCCGACTCCACAAGGGTTTTCCTTACAAGTTCATAATCAATATCCTGGCCTTTCTTTATTTTTATGACCGATTTGCTTATTTCCTTTTTTGCCGGGATATATTCCGACAAAGCTTCCGGATACGAAATAATGACCAGTAAATCATCGGATTCACGGGATATGAGTTTACCGATGGATGCTGTTCTCTGTACTGAAAGTGATGATTTGTAGTTGCTCTTTTCTATGTTTTTTCCGGAATCTGGAAGGAAGAATACCCTGTCTCCTTCTATAAGGTTGTAAAGGTCTGAAGTGCAGTATTCGGCGGACTCCTTTGTAGGCAGTATTATAAGGTGTACACCTTTATTAACAATGCTTGATATTACAAACCACCTTGCGGACAGGAAAAGTCCACTGCAATATGTTACGTAAGAGGTTGATATACTTTTATTTAAGGCTTCAGTTTTTTTAATGCTTATTTGCATATCCGGCTTTTTCTTTTTGTTAATAAACCTGTTGATAACCCTGTGGAAAACTATTAATAACTAAATTTTCAAAATTCGCTTATTTTTGGAAGCGGAATCAGTTTTTATTATCCAAATTTTCTTTCTTCAACTTTTCAAAAAATTTTCATCACGGCTGTCAACAATTTATTTTTTCATAAATAATTGATTTTCAGCGGTGTTTATGCAGTTATCAACAAATTAACAATAATATTAATATCATCAATTAATCAATTATTTCATATATTTGTATATGATAATTTTTCAAACGCGATGGAAGAAGTATTGAACCCTTACGCATCGGCCGCCGACAAAGATAAGTATTTGGAGGGAATTATACGCCCCCAAGAGTTGGAAGATTTTACCGGTCAGCAAAAAATAGTTGATAACCTGAAGGTTTTCATACAGGCAGCAAAACTCAGGGGTGAGTCCCTTGATCATGTGCTGTTCCATGGCCCTCCCGGCCTTGGAAAAACAACCCTTGCGCATATTATTGCAAATGAACTGGGGGTGAATATGAAAATAACCTCAGGTCCTGTGCTTGACAAGCCGGGAGACCTTGCCGGCCTGCTTACTTCACTTGAAACAGGAGATGTTCTTTTCATTGATGAGATTCACAGGCTTTCTCCGGAGGTTGAGGAATACCTGTATTCTGCAATGGAGGATTATGTTATTGATATAATGATAGACAAAGGCCCTGGAGCCAGGTCCGTCAGGATATCCCTTAATCCTTTCACCCTTGTCGGAGCCACCACAAGAAGCGGCCTTCTGACAGCTCCTTTAAGAGCCAGGTTCGGTATAACCTGCGCCCTTGAATACTACGGTTCCAAGGAACTTATAAAAATTATTAAAAGGAGTGCATCTATATTAAAGGTAGATATTGATGACGATGCTGCCAGTGAGATTGCCCTCAGAAGCCGCGGAACCCCGAGAATTGCCAATTCCCTGCTTAGGAGGGTTCGCGATTTCGCCCAGGTGCAGGGTAACGGCAGGATAGATCTTGAGATTTCTAAGATAGCCCTGGATGCCCTGAACAGGGATAAGATGGGCCTTGATCTTATTGACAACAAGATTCTGCATACTATCATCACTAAGTTCAAAGGTGGTCCGGTAGGTGTAAATACCATCGCCACGGCTGTTGGTGAAGACCCTGGTACTATAGAAGAGGTTTACGAACCCTTCCTTATTATGCAGGGATTCATCCAGAGGACGCCTCGCGGACGTGTTGCCACGGATTTGTCTTACAAACACCTCGGACTTGAAAGTTACAGGTCAGGAGGAGCATCGGCAGACGGGCTTGAAATTATAGAAAACAGTCTTTTTTAAATAAACATCGGCATGAAGAAATATATTCTTTCTTTGGTAATACTGATGTTGGCGATTCCTGTATTCGCTTGCACATCGGTTATCGTATCCGGTAAAAAATCGGCCTCCGGAAGGCCTGTAATGTATAAACACCGCGATACCGGGACTTTGGATAATTTCATTGGTTGGTATAAAGGAGAGAAATATACTTTCATCGGCCTTGTAAATACAAAGGCTGTGGGTGATGAGGTCTGGACCGGAACTAATTCCGCCGGCTTCAGCATAATGAATACCGCTACCTATGATTTGAAGGATGATGATGTTCCTGATGAGCAGATGGATAAGGAGGGGATTCTTATGTTCAAGGCTTTGAGTGTGTGCCAGACTCTTGCTGATTTTGAGAATCTTCTGGATACTTATCCAAGGCCTATGGGTGTTGAGGCTAATTTTGGTGTGACTGATGCTTTTGGCGGGGCTGCTTACTATGAAGTTAATAATCATAGCTGGGTTAAGTTTGATGTTAACGATGAGAAGGTTGCTCCTCTTGGATATCTTGTAGTTACCAATTTTACCCAGACCGGGCGGCCGGAGGACAGGAAGGGTGTTGACAGGTATGAAAAGGCTAAGGTTATTATGTCGGGTTTGAAAGAAAATGATGAAAAAGCCCTTTTCTGCGATCATAAGTTCCTGGTTAATAATATTTCACGCAGTGGTGCTCCTATCTTAAGGGATATAACTTCTTCTACTATTTGCATAGAGGGTGTTAAGCCTGGAGATAATCCTTTGAAGACTGTTATGTGGACTGTTTGCGGATATCCTACCGCTGCGGTTAGTGTGCCACTAATGGTTCTTGACGATAATTTTATTCCTTCTTACCTTAGGGCCGATGATAATGAGCATTGCGTCATGTGTGACAATGCCCTTAAAATTAAGGGAAAGTCTCTGGATGCGAGTCGTGAATGCCGGAAAACTGAAAAATATATAAGCAAGAAGTTTACTCGTCTTTACAGGAAATGGGCTGCCGGAGAAATGAGTTTTGAAAAGTTTAAATCAGATTACAAACAGCTTCTTGATAAGATTTATAATAAATATGAGGCTAATTTTGCGAAATATTTAATGTAAAAGCACTTTTAAATTGCTGTTTTGCATAAAATTTCGTAAAATTGCGGACATTTAAAAATTAAGGGACGACAATAAACTTATAATAACTATAAAATGGCCGATAAATTAATATCTAAAATTCCTGAAGGACCTCTGTCCGAAAAATGGACAAAACGTAAGTCAGAAATAAGACTTGTAAGTCCTAACAACAAAAGGAAACTTGAAATTATCGTAGTAGGTACCGGTCTTGGTGGAGCTTCTGCAGCTGCATCTCTTGGTGAACTTGGCTATAATGTCAAGATTTTCTGCATCAGCGACAGCCCTCGTCGTGCTCATTCAATCGCAGCACAGGGTGGTATCAATGCAGCAAAGAATTACCAGAATGACAATGACTCTATCTACCGTCTTTTCTACGATACAATCAAGGGTGGTGATTACCGTGCCCGTGAGGCGAATGTTTATCGTCTTGCAGAGGTAAGTGCATCTATCATTGACCAGTGCGTTGCACAGGGTATTCCTTTCGCACGTGAATACGGCGGATATCTTGCAAACCGTTCTTTCGGTGGTGTACAGGTAAGCCGTACATTCTACGCAAGGGGACAAACCGGTCAGCAGCTTCTTCTTGGTGCATATGCATCCCTTAACAAAGAGATTGCAGCCGGAACTGTAAAGAGTTATCCCCGTCATGAAATGCTTGATCTCGTTGTTATCAACGGAGAGGCAAAGGGTATCATCGCCCGCAACCTTGTTACCGGTGAGCTTGAGCGTTTCGGTGCACACGCAGTAGTTATTGCTACCGGTGGATATGGAAATACTTATTTCCTTTCTACCAACGCCATGAATTCAAATGGTTCTGCAGCATGGCAGTGCTATAAGAAAGGTGCTTTCTTTGCAAATCCTTGCTTCGCTCAGATTCACCCTACATGTATTCCCGTACATGGTGACCAGCAGTGCAAGCTTACCCTTATGTCAGAGTCCCTGCGTAACGATGGTAGGATTTGGGTACCTAAGAAGATGGAGGATGTAGAGAAACTTCGCAAGCATCAGATTAAGGCTTCCCAGATTCCTGAAGAGGACAGGGATTACTATCTTGAGCGCCGTTATCCTGCATTCGGAAACCTTGTACCTCGTGACGTTGCTTCACGTGCAGCAAAGGAGAGATGCGATGCCGGCTTTGGTGTAAATGAGACTGGTCTTGCAGTATTCCTTGATTTTGCAGACGCTATCAAACGTCTTGGTCACCAGAGGGTGGCAGAGCGTTATGGTAACCTCTTTGATATGTATGAGAAGATTACAGCTTCTTCTCCTTGGGAGGAGCCTATGATGATTTATCCCGCTATCCACTACACAATGGGTGGAATATGGGTAGATTATGATCTTCAGACAACTATCCCCGGCCTTTATGCTATTGGCGAGGCTAACTTCTCTGACCACGGTGGAAACCGTCTTGGTGCTTCCGCTCTTATGCAGGGTCTTGCAGACGGTTACTTCGTAATTCCTGTAACCATCGGCGATTATCTTTCACATAAGTTCGCAGAGCCTAAGACCGATACCTCTGTTGCAGAGTTCGATGAGGCTCAGAAGGTTGTTCAGGAGCGCATCGACAAACTTTTCGCTGTCAAGGGTAAGAAGACTGTCGATTCACTTCATAAGAAGCTCGGTCATATTATGTGGGAGTATGTTGGTATGGCCCGTAGTGAGGAAGGTCTTAAGAAGGCTATCGCAGAAATTCAGGAACTTAAGAAGGAGTTCTGGAGCGATGTATGTGTTCCCGGTACCCAGTTTGAGTTTAACCAGGAACTTGAGAAAGCCCTCAGGCTTGCAGACTTTATTGAAATTGGTGAACTCATGGCCCGTGACGCCCTTAACAGAAATGAGTCTTGCGGTGGTCACTTCCGTGTAGAGAGCCAGACTCCGGAGGGTGAGGCTAAACGTGATGACAAGAATTACATGTATGTTGCTGCTTGGGAATACAAGGGCGACGGTGTAGAGCCTGAACTTCACAAAGAGCCTCTCAAGTATGAATTTATTGAGGTTAAAACCAGAAACTACAAAGACTAAGAAGCTATGGAATTCAATTTAAAGATATGGCGTCAGAAAAACGCCAAAGCCAAGGGACACTTCGAGACTTATCATATCTCCGGGATTGAAGAAGATGCTTCTTTCCTTGAAATGCTCGATATCCTTAATGAGCAGCTCATCCGCGAGGGTGTTGACCCTGTAGCAGTTGACAAGGGTTGTAAGAGCAGCGGTCCTGTTTCATTTGACCATGATTGCCGTGAGGGTATTTGCGGAGCATGCTCACTGTATATTGATGGTCGTGCACACGGTCCGGATGACCATGTTACTACCTGCCAGCTTTTCATGCGTCATTTCAAGGATGGCGCTACGATTACCGTTGAGCCTTGGAGAAGTTCAGGCTTCCCTATTATCAAGGACCTTGTAGTAGATCGTTCTGCTTTTGATAAGATTCTTCAGGCCGGTGGTTTCATTTCTGTACGTACAGGTTCTGCACAGGATGCCAACAATATACTTATTCCTCACGACAAGGCAGAGAAGAGTATGGACGCTGCCGCTTGTGTAGGTTGCGGTGCTTGTGTTGCTACTTGCAAGAACGGCTCAGCTATGCTGTTTGTTGGTGCAAGGGTAAGTTCTCTCGCCCTTCTTCCTCAGGGTCGCCCGGAGGCTGAAAGACGTGCACGTGCAATGGTTGCAAAGATGGATGAACTTGGTTTTGGTAACTGTACAAACACCCGCGCCTGCGAAATGGAATGCCCTAAGGGAATTTCTGTTGAGCATATCGCAAGACTCAATCACGAGTTCCTTAAAGCTAAATTCAAACAGTAATAAAAAAACTGTAAATCAATAAATTAAGGAGGATTATTACAATCCTCCTTAATTTGTATTAATTTAATGATAATTATTCTAAAATTGTTTTATTAATAGTTTTCTTCTTTTTGAAACCTATTGTTACCAAAGAAAATTATTGAAAGGATACCTGCCGGCGTGAATTTCCGCTACCATTTTATAGATATCGTTCCTTAATTTTTCTATTCCTATTTTTTCTTTTGCCGATATGAAAATGCAAGGAGTTTTTTCTCCTGCTATCCAGCTGTTCTTAAGCTCTTCGAGTGTGAGATTGTACTTCTCCTTAGGGGTAAGACTGAACTCATCATACTCTTCATATTTGTAAGCATCGATTTTATTGAATATCACAAATATTGGCTTATTGTCAGCTTTAATATCTTTCAGAGTCTTCTCTACAGTTGACATCTGCTCTTCGAAATCAGGTGCTGAAATATCCACTACATGAACAAGTATATCAGCTTCCCTAACCTCGTCAAGAGTGCTCTTAAAGGCTTCTATAAGTTGAGTTGGGAGTTTCCTTATAAAACCTACGGTGTCGCTTAGCAGGAACGGCACATTGTCCACTACCACCTTTCTTACAGTTGTGTCCAGTGTGGCGAACAGTTTATTCTCTGCAAAGACATTGGATTTAGCCAGAAGGTTCATAATGGTGCTCTTACCTACGTTGGTATATCCTACAAGCGCCAGCCTTACAAGGCTTCCCCTATTTCCCCTCTGGGTGGCCATTTGCCTGTCTACTTTCTTTAAATCCTCCTTCAGTTTGCTTATCCTGTCCTTTACAATACGTCGGTCAATTTCTATCTGGGTTTCACCCATACCGCCTCTGGTCCCTACTCCTCCTCTCTGTCTTTCAAGGTGGGTCCACATACCTGCAAGCCTTGGAAGCATGTAATTATATTTTGCAAGCTCCACCTGCATTTTTGCGTATGATGTCTTGGCCCTCTGGGCAAAGATTTCAAGGATTAGGCTTGTCCTGTCTATTACTGAAGAACACTTTATTGTTTTTTCAATATTCCTTTGCTGGATACCTGTCAGTTCATCATCAAATATTACGTATTTTATGCTGTTTTCAGCACAAAAATCCGCCACCTCCTGAAGTTTTCCGCTCCTTATATAAGTAGAACTTTCCGGACGCGTAAGCTTTTGGATAAACTTTTTGTCTCCTTCTATACCTGCCGTGGTTGCCAGGAACTGAAGTTCATCCAGGTATTCATTTACTTTTCTCTCGCTCTCTCCCTCGCGAATAATTCCTACAAAAACCGCTGTTTCAGTATTCTTTACTTCTTCCTCCATTAAGTATATTTTTTTTGCTTTGGTTTAAAAATGGGCGATAGCCGCTGCCGGCCACCGCCCTTTTTTTGAATCAATAAATTTTCTTACCTGAGCTGGAAGATTACAGGGAAGGTATAGGTAACCTTAACAGCGCGGTCTCTCTGCTTTCCTGGTTTCCACTTCGGGGACTTGGATACTACTCTTACAGCCTCTTTGTCAAGAGAAGAGTCTACACCACGAAGCACCTTTACATTGGAAACTGAGCCATCAGGATTAACGGTAAACTGGAGGATAACCCTGCCCTGTACACCGTTCTCCTTGGCAATCTCCGGGTAGTCGAGGTTCTTGTTAACCCATTTACTGAACTCATTTGCATCACCTCCATTGAAAGAAGGCTTCTGCTCTACGAGCTGGAACGGGATAGCTTCCTCTTCTACGGTCTCTTCCTGAACTTCCTCTACATAGTCCATAATCTCAACACCCATGTTGGCGTCATCCTCAAGGGTCTGGAACATTTCCTCTACCTTGATGTCATCGTCAACGATGTCAATTTCATCGGACAGAACAGGAACTTTAGGAGCTACCTCGGGCGGCGGAGGGGTGGACTCGGTGATAGGCACCATATCCTCAATTTCTACCGCGGGACCTTCTGCTTCGAGTGTTGAAACGCTTGCATCCTTAGATGTGCGCTCAAAAGCACCCCAAACAACAAGGAGAGCTACTACGAGACCAATCTCAGTAAAAAGCAATTTCTTGTTTTCAAGATTTGCCTTTAGTGATTTTTTGATTTCCATAATTAATAATTTATTAATTCGGTTTGCGATGCTAAATTACGCACATTTATTTTTAATTCCAATATTTTACCTCTTTGAATCGCAATTTTTAATATTATTAAACCAATCTTGTGCATCTTTTGTTGTATTTTTGCAGTTCAAATACTTGTTTTATGGTTAGTTACTTTTTTGAAGATACAAAATTTGTTTTCAAGAACAGGAGGGATAACAATGCCTGGTTAAAGGCAGTTGCTTCTTCTGAAATTAGGAAACTCGGCAATATCAATATTATTTTCTGTTCCGATAATTATATATTGGATATTAACCAGCGTTATCTTGGACACGACTACTTTACAGACATTATTACCTTCGATTATTGTGAAGGAGACATATTATCCGGAGATCTTTTCATAAGTGTCGATACTGTCCGTGAGAACGCAGGCTTTTACAAAGCAGATTCCTTTGATAATGAACTTCAGAGAGTTATGGTCCACGGCCTGCTCCATTTAATTGGTTATGATGACCAAACACCTGAGCAGCAAGAAGTTATGAGAAATAAAGAGAATTATTACCTTGATTTCAGGGCTAAGATGTTTTCTTCCAGGTAGTATATGGTTCTTGATTACGATATTATTGTTGTAGGGGGTGGTCACGCCGGTTGCGAAGCAGCCATGGCTGCTTCAGGTATGGGTTCCCGCGTCCTTCTTATATCGATGGATCTTGATGGCTTTGCCAAGATGTCTTGCAATCCGTCTATAGGAGGTATTGCCAAGGGACAGATTATCCGTGAGGTTGATGCCCTTGGTGGATGGACAGGTATAATCACAGACGCTGCTACCCTTCAGTTCAGGATGCTTAACAGGTCAAAAGGGCCTGCCATGTGGAGTCCTCGTGCCCAGTGTGATAAAAGAGCCTTTAGTCTGTACTGGCGCAGAATCATCGAAAGTAATTGTAAATTAAGTATTTACGCGGATTTAGCGACAGAATTCCTCTTTGAGAATTCAAAAATTTGCGGAGTCAAGACTCTTACCGGAGCAATTTTTCATTCTCGCGCAGTTATTTTTACCGCCGGTACCTTCCTTTCAGGTAAACTCTTTATAGGCATGACTAATTTTGAGGGAGGCCGAATTGGAGAAAAGTCTTCTTACGGTTTAACTGAACAATTAATAGAAAGAGGAATTCCTTCTTTCAGGATGAAGACAGGAACACCTCCCCGTATTGATATCAGGACTGTCGACTTGTCAAAGTCTATTATTCAGAAAGGAGATGCTAATCCGGAAAAGTTTTCTTTCCTTCCTTACTTATCCCCTATTCAGGATAAGACTCCGCAGATGGACTGTTTTATCTTCCATACAAATGAAAAGGTTCACGATACTCTTAAGGCTGGCTTTAAAGACTCCCCTCTTTTTACAGGCCTGATTCATGGTCGTGGTCCAAGATACTGTCCAAGCATTGAAGATAAACTTCATACTTTTGCAGATAAAGACTCTCATCAGCTGTTTCTTGAACCTGAAGGAAGAAATACCCATGAATACTATTTGCAGGGCTTTTCTTCTTCACTTCCTCTGGAAGTTCAATATAATGCTCTTAAGTGCATTTCTGGTTTTGAGGATGTACGCATTTTAAAACCAGCTTATGCTGTTGAGTATGATTATTTTGACCCTCTGTATTTAAAAGCCTCACTTGAGTCTAAAGTAGTTGAGAATCTTTTCATTGCCGGACAACTTAATGGTACTACTGGTTACGAAGAAGCTGCTGCTCAGGGACTTATGTCCGGTATTAATGCTCATCTAAAGATTAATGACAAAGATCCATTAGTTCTATCAAGAGATCAGGCTTATATAGGAGTTTTGATTGACGACCTTATTACTAAAGGAGTTGATGAGCCTTACAGAATGTTTACTTCCAGGGCTGAGTATCGAATTCTCTTGCGTCAGGATAATGCTGATTTCAGGCTCACTGATCTTTCTCATAATATTGGACTTTGTTCTGATGAGAGATATGAGTTTACATCCAAGAAGTATTCCGATGTTTCTTTGGCTTCTGACTTGTTGCCTTCTATCAAGTTAAAACCTTCTTTTATCAACCCTTACCTTGAGTCTATCCAATCCCCTGTCGTTTCTGAGACTAAAAATCTAGAAGATATAGTTTCAAGACCTAATACTTCCTTAAATGATATTTTAGATTTTGTTCCACGTGGAACAAAATTAGCTGAATTATCCGACATTCCTCAGTTAAAATCTACTATTAAACCGGAGATAGACGCCTTTCCTTCATCGGTAAAAGTTTCTTTCGATTCTGCTTCAGATTATTTCAAAGAGGTTTCTGATATTTATAAAAAACAGGTCTTCGATGTTGTTGAGGTTGGTTTGAAGTATAAAGGATATATTGACAGGGAAAAAGTAATTGCAGATAAACTGCGCAGATTGGAATATATCAATATCCCTGAAAATTACGATTTCAGCAAGATTTCAGGTCTTTCAATAGAATGCAGGCAGAAATTGGAAAAATATCGCCCGGCCACTATTGGCCAGGCGTCCAGAATTTCCGGAGTCTCTCCGTCGGATATTTCTGTCCTGCTGATTTATTTCAACAGATAACTAAAGGCGTTTTAAAGCTTCTTTTATCAAAGATTCTACTTTAATACCAGGGTTCTTCTTGACTATGTCAGGAAGAACTTTGTTTATATTGGCTTTGGTGAAACCAAGCATTACAAGAGCTGTGGCTGCTTCGTCCACTATTCCAGCATCTGCTTTTTCTGTAAATAATGCTGTAGAATCAACGCCTCCGCCTTTCACTATTTTGTCTTTTAATTCAAGTATTATTCTTTGGGCGCTCTTAAGACCAATTCCCTTTACGCTCTTAATTCGGTTAATATCTTCTGCTATAATAGCGTTTCTTATTTCTTCGTCCGTAAGGGAAGAAAGCATCATCCTGGCAGAACTTACGCCTATCCCGGATACGCTGATAAGCAATTTGAACAGTTCTCTTTCATTTTTGTCGGCGAATCCGTAAAAAGAATGCTCATCTTCTCTAATATATTGATACACAAATATTTGAGCTTTATCTTTTCCTTGCAGATACTCATAAGTCTGTAAGGAAATAAGCATTTCGTATCCAATTCCACCGCATTCAATAACTGTTCTTGCCGGTTGTAGTTCTACTATTTCTCCTTTTATGTAATCGTACATATCTGCCAAATATTATATGTTATATTCACAAAGTTAACCGATGTTTCGGTCTTTACCAATAAAATTTAATAAATTTGCAGGATTGAAATATATTATTTCAAAGATGAACGTTAACGAAATCAGAGCTCATTTTCCTATTCTTTCCGAGAAACTTCCCGGAGGGAAAGACCTTGTATACCTGGATAATGCAGCTACAAGCCAAAGGCCTAAGGAAGTGACGGATAAGTATTTACGGCTGTCCTTGAAAAGTAATGCCAATATCCACAGGGCCGTACATCACCTTGCGGCAGAAGCAACAGAACAGTATGAAAATGCCAGGGATGCCGTCAAAGAATTCATAGGAGCTGCTTCCAGAAAGGAAATTATTTTTACATCAGGTTCAACCGCTTCAATAAACACTGTAGCGTATTCCTTTGGCTCTCAATTTGTTGAGAGGGGAGACAATATTATAGTTTCTACTGCTGAACACCATTCAAACATCGTCCCGTGGCAGCTTCTTGCAAAAAGGAAGGGTGCTGAGGTTCGTGTTCTTCCAGTTGATGATGACGGCCATCTTAGGATAGATTTGCTTCCCGGACTCATTGACAAATATACCCGTCTTGTTGCAGTTTCGCATATATCCAATGTCCTGGGGCTTGTAAACCCTGTAAAGGAAGTAGTCAGGATCGCACATGAAAAGAATGTACCGGTTCTTATAGACGGTGCACAGGGAATTGTACACGAAAAGGTTGATGTTCAGGATATTGGATGCGATTTTTACGTTTTCTCAGGACATAAAATGTATGCCGTTCCGTTTACCGGAGTGCTTTACGGCAGGCAGGAATTGTTGGAACAAATGCCGCCTTTCCTTGGAGGAGGGGAAATGATAGCTTCTGTAAGCCTCGAAAACGGAACTACTTTTGCACCTCTACCCGGAAAATTTGAAGCAGGAACCCAGAATTTTACCGGAATACCTACACTTACAGATGCAATAACCTTCTGTAAGCAATTAAGGGATAAGGAGATAGAAGATTATCAGCAGAAAGTTACAGACTATATGCTTGACTCCTTGCTTTCTGATAACAGGATAATTCTTTACGGTGTTCCACGTGGAAACATTTCAAAGACTCCCCTGTTCTCATTTTCCGTAAAGGGCGCTCATCATGAGGATTTGGCGCTCATCTTGGATAAAATGGGTATAGCGGTAAGGTCAGGACAAATGTGTGCAGAGCCTATAATGGACCGTTTTGGTGTTACGGGAATGGTTCGCGCATCTTTTGCGCCGTATAATACTTTAGAGGAAGCGGAATATTTTATTAAGAGCCTTGACAGGGCTATTAAAATGCTTGTTTGATTATGATACCGGACAAAACAATAAAAGAAGCGGAAGCAGACATTATAGAGAATTTCTCTATGTATGACGAATGGCTGGACAAATATGAGTATCTCATAGAGTTGGGAAAGAGTCTGGATCCATTGCCGGAAGAAGGGAAAAAAGAAGAAAACCTTATCAAGGGCTGCCAGTCCAGGGTCTGGCTTGATTCAAGATACGAGGATGGCAGAATATGGTTTAACGCAGACAGTGACGCCATTATTACAAAGGGTATAATCTCTTTATTGATAAGTGTTTACAATGGAAGAACCCCGGAAGAAATACTGTCATCAGATTTTTCATTCATTGAAAAAATAGGCCTTAAGGAGAATTTGTCTCCGACAAGGGCAAACGGTCTTGTATCGATGATTGAAACTATCCGCAAAAGAGCAGCTGAGAGAGCTTAAAATTTTTGGTGATGAAAGACAAAGAAAAAGAAGTACTTACCGCGGAAGACCTCAAGGAATTAGGTCCGTTGTATTCCAATGTAGTCCTTGCTCTTAAGCAGGTTTATGACCCTGAAATACCGGTAAACATTTACGACCTGGGCCTCATATATGAGTTGCAGATTAACAAAGAGCGCAAAGTCTATATAGAAATGACTTTTACAGCGCCAAACTGCCCTATGGCGGACGAAGTGCTTGCAGAAGTCAAACAGAGCGTAGAAGATGTTCCCGGCGTAACCGGATGCGAAATTGAGCTGGTCTTCGACCCTGTATGGGACCAGAGTATGCTTTCAGATGAGGCCAGGGTAGACCTTGGGCTGGATTAAAACAAACATCGGCGTGCAAAAGAAGGAACTGTATCTTTCACTTGGCGCCAATGTTGGCGACAGAAAGGATAATATCCTTAAGGCGACGGCTGCAATGGAAGACTTCCTCAAACTTCCTGCCACCTGTTCACGGATTATGGAATTCCCATCTTGGGGCTTCTGCAGCAGCGATTTTCTGAACTGCGTGCTAAGATTTGATATCCCTGATTCAGGAGCGGACCCTGAACTCTTCCTGCTTGCATTATTAAGGAGAATTAAGGAGATAGAAAGAGCCTTCGGCCGCACCGCACCGGCAGAATTCTATGCCGATGGTTCCAGGAAATACCATGACAGGCCTATAGACATCGACATCCTTTTTTATGGAAAGGAAATAATTGATACAGAGATACTTAAAGTACCGCATCCGCTTGCTGGAGTGAGAAATTTCGTATTGGAGCCTCTTGAAGATGTGGCTACAGAAAAGCTAAAAGAAAACTTTCCGTTCTATTTTTAGGCAGAAATGATTAATTTTGCATCCTCAAAACCGGAAACGGCTAAATAAAAGATAATTAAAGATTTATAGATATGACACAAGAAGAACTTTTCAAGATTCTGGTAGCACACTGCAAAGAATACGGATTCATATTTCCTTCCAGTGAGATTTATGACGGACTTGCAGCCGTTTATGACTATGGCCAGATGGGTGTAGAACTCAAGAATAATATCAAGAGATATTGGTGGGAGGCTATGACCCGCCTGAATGAGAACGTTGTAGGAATTGATTCCTGTGTTTTCATGCATCCCAAGACTTGGGTTGCTTCAGGTCACGTAGCAGCTTTCAATGACCCTCTTATCGATAACAAAGACTCCAAGAAGCGTTATCGCGCAGATAACCTTATCGAAGATTATCTTGGCAAGATTGAAGAAAAAATAGCCAAGGAAGTAGCCAAGGGTCGTAAAAAGTTCGGAGATTCCTTCAACGAGGAGCAGTTCCGCGCAACAAATCCCAACGTACTCCGTGAGCAGGCTAAGTATGACGAGGTTCACGCCCGTTACAAAGCAGCAGAGGATGCCAATGACCTCAAGGCATACCGAGACATTATCATTGACTGCGGTATCGTCTGTCCTATCTCAGGCACAGCCAACTGGACGGAAGTTCGCCAGTTTAATCTTATGTTCAGCACCCAGGGCTCTACCACCGGCAATGCCGATGATGTCCTTTATCTGCGTCCGGAGACCGCCCAGGGTATTTTTGTAGAGTACCTGAACGTTCAGAAGACGGGCCGAATGAAGATTCCTTTCGGTATCGCCCAGATTGGAAAAGCTTTCAGAAATGAGATTGTAGCCCGCCAGTTCATCTTCAGGATGAAGGAGTTCGAGCAGATGGAGATGGAATTCTTCTGCCGTCCCGGAACGGAAATGGAATGGTTTGCAAAATGGAAAGCCAACCGTATGGCATGGCATGTAAACCTTGGAATGGGAGCAGAGAATTATCGTTTCCATGACCATGAGAAGCTTGCCCACTATGCAAATGCAGCTACCGATATCGAGTTCAACTTCCCCTTCGGATTCAAGGAGCTTGAGGGTATCCACAGCCGTACTGACTTCGACCTTGGAAACCATCAGAAGATATCCGGCAAGAAGATTCAGTACTTTGATCCTGAGACCGGAGAAAGCTATGTTCCTTACTGCGTAGAGACTTCCATCGGCGTAGACCGTATGTTCCTGGCCGTCCTCAGCCATTCCTACAAGGTAGAAGAGCTGCCCGGCGGAGACAGCCGCGTTGTCCTGAGCCTGCCTGCACCGCTTGCACCTGTTAAGGTTGCCATTCTTCCTCTTGTCAAGAAGGACGGTCTGCCGGAGAAGGCCCAGGAAGTTGTTAACGAAATCAAATACGACTTCGCTTACCAGTACGATGAGAAAGATTCCATCGGCAAGCGTTATCGCCGTCAGGATGCCATCGGTACCCCGTTCTGCGTAACCATCGACAACGAGACTATGCAGGATAACTGCGTTACTGTCCGCGACCGCGACACCATGGAGCAGACCCGCGTTCCTATCGCAGAACTCCGCAGCCTCATCGACGCGAAGGTTAATATGCGAAACCTTCTTAAAAACCTGTAAATCAGATTGAAACGAGTTCTTTTACTGTATCTTTTCCTTCTGCTGCTGGTACCATCGGTATTGGCAGCAGAAGATACGGTACAGTTGAGTTCCCGTGGTTTTATTGAGCCCAGCCGTATAGTGGCCTCTTCTGAAGAGGAGGAACCCTTGTATAAGGATTTCAGGGAGCTGGAATTGCGCCTTGAGGCGGCTAAGGAAAGGGAGGTTCTGATTAGGATTATCTTTGTTGCCGCCCTAATCATCATCGTCATTGTTTTTCAGTATCTAAGGCTTAGGGACCGTCGTCGCAGGGAGGAAGAGAAGCTGGAAAATGAGCGTATCCTGGCTATTGCAGAGGATCTTCGGGCAAGGCTGGACGATGCTGAAAACGCGGCCTCGGCAGCATCGGCGCAAAAAAACTCAATGCTTGAAAAAATGGGTTTCAGTGTGCTGGAACGCCTTTGCGAGCAGTATTATATCTACGAAGGGACGGATAATCTTCAGCCAAAGCTTCTTAAAGAGGCTAAGTCTGTGATTGAAGATTTGCGGGCCGATGCTTCCCAGTTGGAGAAGACGCTGGATGCGCAGCGTGACGGCCTTGTGGCAAAATTCCGGGCCCAGTTTCCCAAGATTAGAGAAGAGGAGGTGCGTCTTTTCATCTTCCTTGCCGCCGGTTTCAACTCTACCACGATATCCACATTAATGGGCAAGGACAAGCAGAATATCTACAACAAAATCTGGCGCCTCAAAACCCGCATCAGCGACTCCTCCACCCCCGACAAAGGCCTCTTCCTACGGTATTTCTCCAAGTAATCCAAGAATCCGTTTCCGGTTCCCTTTCCTGTCATTCTGAACGAAGTGAAGAATCTCTTTTAACGCCCATAATCACTAGAAAACGGTGCGAAGCAGCAAGAACAGGGCCGGTTCCGGCAGCGCCGTGCTATTCGCGGAGCGAGGGGATTTTGTTGACGTTTTGGAAGGCGAAGGTGAGTTCTGCGCCGTAAAGGAGGATGCTCCAGCCAAGACGAAGCCAAATCATAAAGAGCGGAAGCGCGGCCAGAACGCCGTAGATGGCACTTTGCTTGCCAACCATAAGCTGGGTTTCCAGATACAGGAACTGAACAACGGCAAATGCAATACCGGCAAAAACCGCCGCCTTGAGAGCATGACGGTATCGAACCTTAGTCCCTGGGATGTACTTGTACATCACAGACAGCAGGAAAACACTCAGCGCCGCAAACAAAACCCATGACAGGACACTCCTGATTGGATGCGACAGGAAGAAATCCTCCGGAAGAATCCAGTCAATTATATGGGAATAAAACACCGTGCCGGAGAAGAAAAGAATGATAACAAACGGGGAAAGAATTGTTATGCCGATGATTACCCCGAAAGCCTTGATGACATTATTCTCCTTCTCCACCTGCCAGACATTATTGAAAACCTGACGGACGGTATACATCAGCGACAACACAATCCAGATGAAAGATGCCATCGAAATAAAACCGAAAAGGCCGCTCTCCGCTATACGGGCAATGTTGTCCGCAGCGGAGACAATCGTCTCTACCAGAGGCGTCTGCCCAAGATTGGTATAAAGGATATCGGCAAACTTGTCTTTAAGGCCGATGCTGTCCGTAAGGAACAGCCCCACGGCGATGGCCGGCACTACCGCCAGCATACTCTGATACGCCAAGGCCGTAACCTGATAGCTGATTTTCTGATGCACGAAGGTATTTATCATCAGAACCACCGTCTTCAAATCCTGAATCAAACGGCCCTTCCAGCGCGCAAAATCCTGTGTGTTAAGCTTCCATAAGTCATGCGTAAAAAAGCGCAAAATAATTGTAATCCAGATGGAAAGCCACCTGAAAAACACCTCAATCTTATGAAACAGCTTCTTAAACACTTGTTATGAAAGTAACAGCGTCAGCGAGATAAAATCATCTACGGAAAGGCGCTCCGGGCGCAGCTCAAAGACAGGCTGGGCGGTGAAAGAGGCAAGGGCCTCTTCTCCCCAGCCTTCTTTTTCCGCCTTCTGCTTTATAAGCGGCTTTAGGGAATTGCGAAGGGTCTTGCGGCGCTGTCCGAAAGCTGTTTTTACCACTGTTTTGAACATAGCCTCATCGCAGCCAAGGCTTTTTCGCGCCCCGCGGCGCAGCCTGATTACTGCCGATTGTACCTTGGGCGGGGGAGCAAAGCAGCCAGAGCCCACGGTAAAGAGGTATTCAATGTCATACCAGGCCTGAAGCAGGACGGAGAGTATGCCATAGGTCTTGGTCCCCGGGCCCTCTGCGATGCGTTCCGCCACTTCTTTCTGAATCATGCACACAACTTCCGGAATCCTTTCGCGGTAATCCAGAATCTTAAAAAATATCTGCGACGATATGTTATACGGGAAATTGCCGATTACTCTGAAACCTCCCTTGAAGAAAGCGTCCGGGGAAACCCTCAGGAAATCCCCCAGGACAACCCTTCCGGGAGCCTCCGGGAAATGAGTCAGCAGATAGTCCACAGACTCTGCGTCTATCTCTACTGCCTTGAGGTTCAAGTCTTTACGTTGCAGCAGATATTGTGTTAGTACGCCCATGCCGGGGCCTATTTCCAGTACGTCCTGCGGAAGCGCCCCGTCCTCATGAAGCGCATCGACGATAGCCTTCGCTATGCTCTGGTCTGTTAAAAAATGTTGGCCAAGGGCCTTTTTTGCTCTAACTTCCATAGTGCAAATATACATTTTTCGTAGCAAATTGTTAAATTTGCACGATAAAACAATAAGCATCGGCAAAAAATATAACTCAATATGTACAGAACTCACACTTGCGGACAGCTCCGCATTGAAAACGCAGGACAGACAGTCACTCTTGCCGGCTGGGTACAGAAATCCCGTAAGCTCGGAGGCATGACATTCATTGACCTCCGTGACCGCTACGGCATCACTCAGCTTGTTGTTGAGGCAGACGCCCCCGCAGACCTTGTAGAAAAAGCCACAGCCCTTGGCCGTGAATTCGTCATTCAGGTTAAAGGAGAAGTTCTTGAGCGTCAGAGCAAGAACCCCAAAATGGCAACCGGAGACATCGAAATCAAAGTTCAGGAAATCAACATCCTCAACAAATCCGTAACCCCTCCCTTCACTATCGAAGACGTAAGTGACGGAGGCGATGACATTCGAATGAAATACCGCTATCTTGACCTCAGGCGCAACCCTCTTCGCAACGCCCTCATGCTGCGTCACCGCATTGCACACGAGGTCCGCAACTATCTGGACAGCAAGGGTTTCATGGAGATTGAGACACCTTATCTTATTAAATCCACTCCTGAAGGAGCACGTGACTTTGTGGTTCCTTCACGCATGAATCCCGGCCAGTTCTACGCACTTCCCCAGAGCCCCCAGACTTTCAAGCAGCTCCTTATGGTAGCCGGTTATGACCGCTATTTCCAGATTGTACGCTGTTTCAGGGACGAGGACCTTCGCGCAGACCGTCAGCCGGAGTTCACACAGATTGACTGCGAGATGTCATTCGTAGAGCAGGAAGACGTCCTGAACACCTTCGAGGGCATGATGCGTACCCTCTTCAAGAATGTCCTGAATGTGGAAATTCCCAACCCGCTCCCCCGCATGAGCTGGTACGACGCCATGGACAACTATGGTTCAGACAAGCCGGATATCCGCTATGGAATGACCATCCATGAACTCACTGAGCAGGCCAAAGGCAAGGGATTCAGCGTTCTTGACGGAGCTGCTTATATCGGCGCCATCGCCGTTCCTGGTGCCGCAGAATACACCCGCAAGCAGATTGACGAGCTCACAGAATGGGTAAAACGCCCTCAGGTCGGCGCCAAAGGCCTTATCTACATTAAGGTAAATACCGATGGTTCATTCAAATCGTCCATCGACAAATTCTATACTCCCGAGGATTTGAAGGTACTGGCCGATGCTGCTGAGGCTAAGCCCGGAGACCTTATCCTCGTCCTTAGCGGAGACAACAAGCGCAAGGTTCAGACCATGCTTGGCGTTCTTCGTATTGAGATGGGCAACCGTCTCGGACTTCGCGATCCGAAGGTATTCGCTCCGCTCTGGATTGTTGACTTCCCTCTTCTTGAGTGGGACGATGAAACCCAGCGTTTCTATGCGATGCACCATCCTTTCACAGCCCCCAAGCCGGAGCATGAGGCATGGTTTAACAGCAACAAGAAAGAGGACCTTGAGCGCGTTTGTGCAAATGCTTATGACTTCGTCCTTAACGGTACGGAGCTTGGCGGCGGAAGTATCCGAATCCATGACGCAGAGATGCAGAAGAGAATGTTCGAGGTTCTTGGCATTAGCCCTGAGGATGCTGAATACAAATTCGGCTTCATCATCAATGCCTTCAAGTTCGGAGCACCGCCTCACGGTGGCCTGGCTTTCGGTTTCGATCGCGTTTGTGCCCTCTTCGGCGGCAGCGACTCTATCCGCGACTACATCGCCTTCCCTAAGAATAATCAGGGCCGCGACGTAATGATAGACTCCCCTTCAGCCATCGACCAAATCCAGCTGGACGAGCTTCAGATAGTTTCAACGGTAAAGGAATAAAGAAAACGCCCCATTTTGGGGCGTTTCTCGTTTACCTGAACTGCTCGAAGTCGGGGAAGCCGGTTTCGGAAGTAAGGTTACCGATTGCCTCGCGGGTACGGGGGCAAATCAGTAGGACATCCTCCGTGTCAATCACCAGGAAATCCTCCAAGCCATACGCAGCAATAAGCTTTTTCCTGTTCTCAGAAAGAGTAATCGTCTGTTTACACTTCTTGATAATGCTGGAAGAGGTGTTGCAAGTGTTCCCATTCTCAAAATCCTTAGGAACAACCTCATAAAGCTCATCCCAGTTACTCAAATCAGTCCACTTGAAATCAATCGGGAAAATCCAGGCCCGCGAAGTTTTCTCCATAAGGCCGTAATCAATAGACAGTTTGGGACAATCGGTATAAACCTTATTGATAAAAGCCCTCTCATCGGGGCTGCCGACAGCCTGCTCCCAACCATTGAAGAGCGAAGTGATATCCGGCATCAGGCTCTCACACTCCTCCTTGATAAGCGACGCCCTCCAGATATAAATACCGCTGTTCCAGAAGAACTCCCCACTCTTGCAGAATGCAGTGGCGATGCTCTCATCCGGCTTCTCTGTGAAAGTCTTCACCGGGGCCGGCAGACCGGCGTCACGCGCCTCTTTGCCGCCTGCCACCTGGATATAACCATACTGCGTCTCCGGGCGGGTGGGAATGACTCCCATGGTAAGCAGAACCTCATGCTCGGCTGCATACACCATGGCCTTTTCCATAGTGGAACGGGTCTTGTCGTCATTCTCTATGATGCTGTCGGCCGGAATCATGGCAATGACGGCATCTTTGTTCCGTTTGTAAATTGAATAAGCCGCATAAACCGTACACGGGGCAGTATGCCTGCCTATCGGCTCAAGAAGAAGGTTCTTATCAGAAATCTCAGGAAGAATATCAATAACGTGAGATTTGTATTTCTCAAGAGTGGCTACGATGATGTTCTCCTTAGGAACAAGCTGAAGACATCTGTCATAAGCCCTTCTTAACATGGTTATTCCACCAGGGCCGGTAGAAACGAATTGCTTAGGCTTACTCTCACGGCTCCAAGGCCACAGCTTGTCGCCAGAGCCACCTGCCATAAGCACGCAATAAAAGTTGTTGTTTAGCATATATGTGGTTTAAATCAATCAAGTCATAATCGGCACAAATGCATTTGGAAAATACTTGATTTCCAGGCATTTGCCATCATCAATCACGGCTGCCACATCAAAAAACACCTCCATCGCCCCAAAGCGCCCGCCATTTTTCGTGAGGTAGCGCCGCGCCGCCTCTGCAAGCCTTCTCTGCTTCACGAAACCCACATTCTCCTGTGGCTCGATAACAGCCGAAGAAGACCTTGTCTTAACCTCTACAAAATGCAGGCCCAACCTGTCCATCGTCACCACATCAACCTCCAAATGCCCGCATCTCCAATTCAAATCCAGCACAACGTGGCCATTGTTCGCAAGGAACTCCGCCACTGCCGCCTCTCCCCTCTTTCCTTTTAACTCTGTTTTAGTTTTCATACGAAAGTAACAACTGTTACTCCGCTTCCCCCAAGTTGTATATGTTCATCCCGCGCCTGAACTCCAGGCATGGTTTTAAGTAATTTCTGAATCTCCTGATGCAAGACGCCAGTCCCCTTTCCATGCACAATCCTGACGGACGGCATATCAAGCATAATGGCATCGTCAATGAACCGCATAACCATCTCCAGCGCATCCTGAAGCCTTTCCCCGCGAACATCCAGTTCAGGTTTAAAGTTCAGTTTACGCTCCATTATAGCCGGGTCCTGCCTCTGCAAAGGCTTCCCCGCAGACGGAATACTCTTCACAGCCGCCTTGTACTCATTGGAAGAAATGCGCTCAATCTTATCCAGGGACACTTTGCTGGTTATATTGCCAACGATAATAGTGACAGATTTTCCTGACACCTTTGACACCTCTCCCACCATGCCGTTGTCCTTGATTTTGACCTTCTCCCCCACTTTCAGGGACCCGCTGCGCTGGATAGTCTCCTCCCCTGCCGGTACTGGCTTTTCCTCCGCTGCATCAACGGCCTGCTTACCTGCGCGGACAGCCTTTCTCTTAGCCTCCCTGGCAGACCTTTCCTCCAGCTGCTTAATCTTCTTCTCTATGTAAGCGTCATGGTTCTTCTGCTGAGCCTCCTTCTGCTGAGAAAGCGCCCCCAGAAAGCCCTGGAGCTGCGAACGCGCCTCTTTCGTGCGCTCCTTCTCTGCCTGCGCCTCCTTGATGGTACGAATGGTGCTTTCCACCTGCCTGTTGGCCCCTTTCACTATATCCTCTGCTTCTTTCTTTGCCTGGTCGATGATGTCCTTTTTCTTTTTGCGGATATCCTCCAGCTCTTTCTGATAACGGTCTGTTATGCTTTCAAGAGCCTTGTCAGTATGGCGGATTCTCTCCAGCTTCTCATCCAGGGCCCTGCGGTTGCGGACAATCTTTCTCAGATTACGTTCGATGCCGACGTACTCCTCCCCTGCCCTCTCTTCCGCATCCTTGACGATATTTTCTGGAAGGCCGATTTTTCTTGCCAGCTCAAAGGCGAACGAATTGCCCGGCAGTCCCATTTCAAGCTTGAAAAGAGGGACGATATTCTTGGCGTCAAACTGCATGGCCCCGTTCACCACGCCAACACCCTCGCGCGCAGCGTATAATTTAAGGTTAGTATAATGCGTGGTAACAACACCGTACACTCCCCTACGGTCCAGCTCGCTTAGGATAGCCTCAGCAATGGCGCCTCCTGCGGCGGGTTCCGTGCCGGAACCAAGCTCGTCAATAAGCACAAGCGTGGAAGCATCGGCTTTGGAAAGCATATCCTTCATGGACTGAAGGAAAGAGCTGTAGGTACTGAGGTCGCTCTCAAGGGACTGGCCGTCACCAATATCCACCATTATCCGGTCGAAAATGCACATCTCCGATGTTTCCGACGTAGGAATGAGCATTCCCCACTGGAACATATACTGAAGCAGGCCTACGGTCTTGAGGCATACGGATTTGCCGCCCGCGTTCGGTCCGGAAATCAGCAGGATGTGCTTATCTTTGTCAAGGCTGGCAGTGAGAGGCACAATCGCCTTTCCCTCACGTTTCAGGGCCTTTTCAAGCAAGGGATGACGGGCCTTTCGAAGGTTCATCTGCCCGTCTTCGGAAATCACCGGCATGCCGGCGATATATTCCAGGGCGGTCTGGGCCTTGGCCATAATGAAGTCCAACTCCCCTATGCAAATCGCTCCCTTAATAAGTTCAGGCACATAGGGCCTCAGGAAGTCGCTGAACAGGGACAGAATCCTGAAAATCTCCCTTGACTCTGCAAAACGCAGCTCGCTTATCTCATTCTCAAGGGCCACAATCTCCGCCGGCTCAATGTAAGTTGTCTTGCCGGAGGCGGATTCATCGAACACAAAACCCTGCAAACGCTTTTTCTCAGAGGTGTTTACCGGGATAAGCATCTTGCCGTCCCTAATTGAAAGGGATGCCTCTGCGTCCACTATACCATCGGCCTGGGCCTTCTTCAAAATGGCGGCAGCCCTCTTGGACAGGGAGCCCTCCTTGTCATGCAGCTGGGTGCGGATTTGCAGCAGCTCGTCAGAAGCCGTATCTTTTACGTTTCCGAATTTGTCAATGATGCGGTCTATGCGGCGCTGAACCTCAGGGAACACCTTCACCTTTGAAACAAATCGCTTCAGGTTGGGGTAGACACCGTCCTTGATGCCGTCGAAGAATGCCTCCACCTTGCGCAGGGTCTCCGTCATCGTGCGGAGCTTGCCAAGGGAAAAGAGATCTATATTGGCACCATCGGCCTCAAGCACCTTGAGAAAATCAAGGCAGTCAATGTATCCGCTGGTGGGGAAGGTCTCTTCAAACATCACAATCAGGCGCATCTCGTCCGTCAGCACCAGTCTGCGGCGAATTTCCTTTGCCGATGTGCTGAATTCTTCCGATGCAGCCCTACCTGCGCCGTACTCCGTACTGCATTTGTCCGATACGGTCCGGCGCACTTTGTCAAAGCCCAGCTTTGCTTCCAGCCTGTTGTCTATATTGCTTTCTTTCTTGTCCATTTATTTGTCACTCACACCGGAAATAGCCGCTCCCATGAGCAGTTTCAGCTCGTTCATGTTGTGTATCGGAGTAACTTCGCCCTGCTTGACGAAGGATACGCCTCCAGTCTCTTCAGACACCACAATTACCTCTGCATCAGTTTCTTCCGTTATGCCGATGGCGGCCTTGTGGCGCATTCCGTAGCTGGCCGGAAGGTCTGTACGGGATGTTATGGGCAGGGTGCAGCGGGCTGCTACAATCCTGTTGCCGCCGATAATCATCGCCCCATCGTGAAGAGGTGAATTCTTGAAGAATATATTCATTATGAGACGACGGCTGACGGTAGCGTCAATCAGGTCTCCGGTTTCAATTATGTAATCAAGCGTATCGCCGTTGGGGAAAACTATCAGGGCGCCGGTCTTCTGGTCCGACATCCTGCGGCAGGCCTCAGCCACTTCGTTCACTACCTCTGAATTCATGTTCGAAGTCTTTTTGCCGAAGAGGCGGGACACGAAGGCCTTGCCCTTCGAGCTGATTCTTGTCTCTGAGCCGATTTTATAAAGGAAGTGGCGTATTTCAGGCTGGAAAATCACAATCAGGGCCAGAACGCCCACGTCTATGAAGGCGCCGAGCAGGGCGCGCATCAGCTTCATCCCAAGGGCATCGGCAACAACAAGGAG
Source organism: Bacteroidales bacterium (assembly GCA_017459075.1). Classification (GTDB taxonomy): domain Bacteria; phylum Bacteroidota; class Bacteroidia; order Bacteroidales; family UBA932; genus Cryptobacteroides. Next base: position 8,446 of record JAFUDQ010000023.1, on the reverse strand, counting down.
TACATATATTATTATAATGGCGACGAAGATGTTGATCGCCGTTGAGTTGCGAACCCATCTGAATACGGCGAAGATAAGTATCGCCACTATCACTATATCTATCAAATCGGTGAGCGAGAGGCCCAGGAACCCGAATATTGCTGCCGGCATATCTTAAAACTAAAGTTTCAGTCCACAAATATAACACATTATTGTTTATTGAGGGCAGATTGTTGAAAAAATTGTTGAAAAGTATTGAAAATCAACAAAGAATGACTACCTTTGCAGTCCGCAAAAAATAGCGGAAACACGTAAAGTATTAATAAACAATTAATTAACAAAACCAATGCCTGGATTAATTGGAAAGAAAATCGGAATGACATCCGTTTTCGGTGCTGATGGAAAAAATATTCCATGCACCGTAATTGAGGCTGGTCCGTGCGTTGTTACGCAGGTTCGTACAGTAGAGAAAGATGGTTATGCCGCTGTACAGCTTGCCTATGACGAAACTACAGAAAAGCACGCCAGCAAAGCCCTCCAGGGCCATTTTGCAAAGGCAGGAACCACTCCCAAACGCAAGCTTGTAGAATTCTCTGCAGACTTCAAGGGAGAGCTTAAGCTCGGAGACACCGTATCTCTTACCGACGTTTTTGAGAACGTTGAGTTTGTAGACGTTGTCGGAGTATCCAAAGGTAAAGGTTTTCAGGGCGTTGTAAAGCGTCACGGATTCGCAGGTGTAGGTGGTGTGACCCATGGTCAGCACAACCGTCTTCGTCACCCCGGATCAATGGGTGCATCTTCATGGCCTTCACGCGTATTCCCCGGAATGCGTATGGCAGGACACATGGGTTGCGAAAGGGTAAAGGTTACCAACCTTTCCATCCTCAAACTCATCCCTGAGAACAATCTCATCGTAGTAAAGGGCTCCGTTCCCGGAGCAAAGGGTTCTTATCTGATTTTGGAGGCATAAGACTATGGAATTGAAAGTTTTGAAAATTGACGGAACAGAGTCCGGAAAGACTGTAGTTCTCGATGATAAGGTGTTCGGCATCACCCCTAATGATCATGCCATCTACCTTGATGTAGTCCAGTACCTCGCAAATCAGCGCCAGGGCACAGCCAAGGCAAAGGACAGAAGCGAAGTTGCATACAGCACCAAGAAGCTCGGACGCCAGAAAGGTGGCGGTGGCGCACGTCACGGTTCCCTCAAGGCCGGTATCTTCGTAGGTGGCGGTAACATTCATGGCCCCAAGCCTCGCGACTACAGGTATAAACTCAACAAGAAGCTCAAACAGCTCGCAAGATTCTCAGCCCTCTCATACAAGGCTCAGGATAATGCTATCAAGGTGGTCGAGCCGTTCGTAATGGACGCACCCAAGACCAAGGAGTTCATGGGTATCCTCAACGCAATCAAGGCTGGCAACCGCAAGGTTCTCTTCGTTCTTCCTGAGAACTCTGCAAACATTTATCTTTCATCACGTAACCTCCCTGAGGTAAAGGTTATCACTGTAGACGAAATCAACACTTACAACATCATGAATGCTTATTCAGTTGTATTTGTAGACGGCGTACAGGATGTTCTCGCCTCAAGAGTAAACAGCTAAAATTATTGAGAGATGGGAATTTTAATTAAGCCAATCGTAACAGAAAAAATGACGGCTCAGGGCGAAAAGTTGAACCGTTATGGTTTCATTGTAGACCGTTCTGCTAACAAAATTCAGATTAAGACCGAGGTAGAGCAGATGTACAACGTTACCGTTGCATCAGTTAACACTGTTAATTACAACGGCAAAAAGAAAGCTCGTTTCACCAAGGCTGGTCTTCTCCGCGGACGTGCCAACCACTTCAAGAAGGCATACGTTACCCTCGCAGGTGAGGACAAGATTGATTTCTATGCAAACATATAGGAGGGATAGGCAATGGCAGTAAAGAAATACAAACCGGTAACTCCCGGACAGAGAAACAAGGTTATCAGCGCTTTTGATGATATCACTTGCAAGACTCCTCACAAGGCATTGCTGGAGCCCCTTAAGAGAACTGGCGGTCGTAACAACACTGGTCAGATGACCATGCGTTACATCGGCGGCGGTCACAAGAAAATGTACCGCGTCGTTGACTTCCGTCGAGACAAAGACAACTGCACAGCGACCGTATTGACTATTGAGTACGACCCTAACCGCAGCGCACGCATCGCCCTCGTTGAGTACCAGGATGGAGAGAAGAGATACATCATCGCTCCCAACGGCCTCAAAGTAGGACAGGTAATCGCTTCCGGCAGTGGTGTCGCTCCCGATATGGGCAATGCGCTTCCTCTTGCAGAAATTCCGGTAGGTACACTCGTACACAATATTGAGCTTCGTCCCGGTCAGGGTGCCGCTATGGCACGCAGCGCCGGTACCTTCGCCCAGCTCGCAGCACGCGAGGGCAACTACGCAGTACTTCGTCTCCCTTCCGGTGAGACCCGTATGGTACTTGTAAGCTGCCGTGCAACTGTAGGTACTGTTTCCAACCCTGAACACAATCTGGAGTCCTTTGGTAAGGCCGGCCGCAGCCGCTGGCTCGGACGCCGTCCCCACAACAGAGGTGTTGTTATGAACCCGCACGATCACCCTATGGGTGGTGGTGAAGGCCGCGCCTCCGGTGGTCACCCTCGTTCACGCAAGGGTCTGCCTGCAAAGGGATACAAGACACGTAATCCTAAGGCTACTTCAAACAAGTTCATCATTGAAAGAAGAAAGAAATAATCGGAATTAAACTTTAGGAATTATGAGTCGTTCATTAAGAAAAGGTCCATATATCCAGGAAGCCCTGGAGAAGAGAATTCTTGCTATGAATGATGGTAGCAAGAAGAAAGAAGTTGTCAAGACTTGGTCACGCTCAAGCATGATCTCTCCTGACTTCGTTGGCCACACCATCGCTGTTCATAACGGAAACAAGTTTATTCCGGTTTATGTTACAGAGAACATGGTTGGTCACAAGCTTGGCGAGTTTGCACCTACCAGGAATTTCAGAGGCCATTCGGGCAACAATAAGAAGTAAAATTTTAATGATTTGAAATTATGGGAGCTCGTAAAAGAATAATGGCCGAAAAGCTGAAAGAGGCTAAAAGGCAGACAGCTATAGCAAAACTCAATGACGTCCCCACTTCTCCCCGCAAGATGCGTCTTGTAGCGGACACAGTAAGAGGTGTGGAGGTTAACCGCGCACTTGACCTGCTCAAGTTCTCCAAGAAGGCCCCTTCAATCCCTCTTGAGAAGCTTCTCCGCAGCGCTATCGCAAACTGGGAGGCAAAGAACCCGGAGCAGTCCAAGGAACTTGACAATGGTAATGTATATGTTAAGACCATCATGGTCGGTGAAGGCCGCACCCTTAAGAGAATCCGTCCTTGCCCTCAGGGCCGTGCCGGACGTATCCGCAAGCGCAGCAATCACGTTACCATCGTACTTGATGTTAAGAAAACCGCAACAGTGGAGGCATAAATATGGGACAGAAAACTAATCCTATCAGCAACAGAATCGGTATCACCCGTGGTTGGGACTCTAACTGGTGTGGTGGTAACTATGCGGAGAAGATAGCAGAAGACTACAAAATCCGCAAATATCTCGAGAGCCGTCTTGCAAAGGCAAGTCTCTCAAAGATTGTCATTGAAAGAACCCTCAAGCTCATCACCGTTACCATTCAGGCTGCAAGGCCCGGTGTTATCATCGGTAAAGGTGGCGCAGAGGTAGACAAACTCAAAGAGGAGCTCAAGAAGGTTACCGGTAAAGAGGTTCAGATCAATATCTACGAAGTTCGTCGTCCCGAAGTTGACGCACGCATCGTAGCTGACTCTATCGCTCGTCAGATTGAGGGCCGTGTATCCTACAGGAGAGCCATCAAGATGGCAATCGCATCTGCAATCCGCGTTGGTGCAGAGGGTATCAAGGTTCAGATCAGCGGCCGCGTAGGTGGTGCTGAAATGGCCCGCAGCGAGATGTTCAAAGAGGGTCGTACTCCTCTTCATACATTCCGTGCCGATATCGACTATGCACTTGCAGAGGCTCATACCAAGGTTGGCGTTCTTGGCGTCAAGGTATGGATTTGCAATGGCGAGGTTTATGGAAAGAAGGATCTTTCTCCTAACGCCGGCGTAGCAGCATCTGCAGCTCAGCCTCAGGCCCAGGGCCGTGGTGGCCGTGGCGGAGAGCGTGGCGGACGTGGCGGTGCCCGCCGTCCTCGCAGAAGTAACGAGAACAAAGGTGAATAATCTTTGAATAATTAAGATTATTTACTAATTTTACGACCTGTTCCGCGGAACTATCTGTGGAACAGGTTTTTTCGAATACTAACAGATACATCGGCAAATGAAAAACAAACTTGCTCTTGCTGTACTTTCAATAGGGATTCTGGCTGCCTCCTGCGGCCAGGGTACAACTTCCGTCACTGGCAGTTACGGGGAAAAGGCTGCCCCGGACAGCGTAAGGGTTATTCTGTCAGAAAACAGTACAACATTGGCTTTCCCTGTAGTAAAAGGGGCGTTTACCGCAGATATCCCCACTTCAAAGGTTCATTCCGCCATCCTTGAAGGCGTATACCTTATTCCGGACGGAAATGACATGTTTATTGACTTCTCTGGAAAGGAGCCGGTGCTTGACCCTAAAAAGTCTGAAATCAACGCCAGGGTTAACAAGTTCATTGAAGAAGAGAATCGCCTTCTGGCAGAGCGTACGGATTTCATGGTGGATTACCAGAAGAAGATAGATGCAGGAGAAATTGTGGAGTCTTCTTTCTATGAGAGATATGAGGATATCATGACCAGGCTCCGGGACCTTTGCAAGCAGGCTATAAAGGATAATACAGACAATGACCTTGCCATCCAGGCTCTCAAAGTCATTCATCTGGATTTGAGTGACGATGAGTTGTCTGAACTCGTAGGATTGCTGTCTCAGGAGCTCCAGGAGAGCAGTTTCGTGGCCGTGCTTAAGTCTGTCCTTGAAAAGAGGCAAAGTACCGCCGTAGGGCAGAAATTCACTGATTTTACCATCACTTATGCCGATGGTTCTCCGGCGGAGAAGTTTTCTGACTACATTGGCAAGGGAAAATTCATTCTGGTAGATTTCTGGGCCTCTTGGTGCGGGCCTTGCCGTGCAGAGGTACCTTATCTCAAGGATGTCTACAAAAAGTACCGCGGAGACAGGTTTGACATTCTCGGCGTTGCTGTATGGGACAGGATTGCAGATACGAAGGATGCCATCAATGAGCTTGGTATTCCATGGCATACCATTCTTGGTACCGATGTTATTGCCGCTGATATCTACGGCGTGAACGCTATTCCGTGCATAACGCTTTTCGGGCCGGACGGCACCATCCTGCGTCGCGACCTTCGCGGTGAAGACATTGAAAAAGCTCTTTTGGAGGAGTTTGACAAATAATTGGATATAAAAGACAAAATATCCCTTTTCCCTCATTCCCCCGGAGTCTACAGATATTATGATTCCGAGGGGAAAATAATCTATGTGGGTAAGGCAAAGGACCTCCACAAAAGGGTTGCACAGTATTTTGTGGCTCCCGAGAGGCTCAATACCAAGACCCGTATCCTTGTTTCCAAGATTGCGGACGCCCAGTATTCTGTGGTAGACACTGAGGCGGACGCCCTGCTGCTGGAGAACAATCTTATCAAGCAGTACAAGCCAAAATACAACATCCTTCTGAAGGACTCAAAGACCTATCCCTGGATTTGCATAACGGGGGAGGAGTTTCCACGCGTTTTTTTGACCAGGACGCTTCGCAAGGATGGCTCCCGGTACTTTGGTCCATACAGCAGCGTAATGCACGCCAGAGTGCTGTTAGAACTCTTTAGCGAGCTATATCCGCTGCGTACCTGCCGTTACAATATCAATTCAGACGCTATTTTGCGGAAAAAATACCGTCCTTGCCTTGAGTTTCACATTGGCCGGTGCAAGGGCTGTTGCGTGGGCGCCGTGTCCCGTGAGGAGTATGATGGCTACATTCAGGAGATAACAAGCCTTCTGCGTGGAGGCGGTCGTGACCTTATCAGGCACTACCGTGCTCTTATGGAAGATGCTGCGGGCCGATTGGACTTTGAGCAGGCGGCGGTTTTCAAAGACAAGATGGAGCGCCTTGGCAACCATTACTCCAAGTCTGTCATTACTGCTGCTTCTGATGCCGATGCTGATGTTTTTTCGCTTCTATGCGATGCCGGCGAGGCTTTCGGAAATTTCCTTCGTGTGCGTGGCGGCGCCATTGTGCAGTCTTTCAACCTTGGCTTCAAGATGAATATAGAAGAGGAGCCTGCGGCTATTCTTAGCGAGTTTATTGCAGAGGTTAAAGGCAAGGTAGGGGAGCTTTCCAAGGAGGTTATAGTGCCTTTCCTGCCGGATGTTGAGATGGAGGGTACTTCCTTCAGGATTCCTGCGAAGGGTGACAAGCTGGCTATCCTTGAGCTCAGCGCCCGCAATGCCCGTGAGTTCAGGGCGAATAATCTTCGCCAGAAAGAGAAGGCAGACCCGGGGGAGTATCGGGCAAAAGTGCTTGAAGAGCTTCGCCGGGCCCTTGGTATGGAGGTGCTTCCGGAGCACATGGAGTGCTTCGATAACTCCAATATACAGGGGACAAATCCTGTGGCGTCCTGCGTCGTTTTCCGCGGGGGAGTGCCGTCTAAAAAGGACTATCGGCGTTTCAAAATAAAAACCGTCATCGGCGCCAACGATTATGCTTCCATGAAGGAGGTGGTGAACCGCCGGTATTCCAGGATGCTGGAGGAGGCTCCGGAGGACTTGCCGCAGCTAATCGTCATCGATGGCGGAAAGGGGCAGCTGGAGTTTGCCTACCAGGCTTTGCAGGAGCTTGGCCTGACGGAAAAGCTTACCGTCATCGGCCTTGCAAAGAGGTTGGAGGAGGTTATCCGCGTAGGGGACCCGTATCCTTTGTTTATTGACAGGGATTCGCTGGCGCTCAAGGTTTTGCAGCAGATTCGTGACGAGGCCCACCGTTTCGGTATCACTTTCCACAGGAACCTTCGCAGTAAGTCGCAGATTGATTCGGCCTTGCGGTCGATTCCCGGGGTGGGGGAGAAGACGGAGCAAAGGCTTCTTATGCATTATGGCTCCGTGGCTCGCATTGCTGCCGCCCCGCTTTCTGACCTTGTCGCCTTCCTTGGCAACGAACCTCTCGCTACCCGAATTCATTCAGTATTAAATTCTACAGACAATGAACGAGAAAACATTCAATAGAATCTTCGGAATAATCTTGATGACGCTGATGGCCATCACCATAGTCCTTATAACCGTCATCAAAGCCCGTCAGGAAGACGTCAAACTGGTGATGCTCATAATTGCATCGCTGGGAACGCTCACCGGCTTTGCATCGGCGCTACTGTCTGCCAATGGCATAATCTGGACATTCCTGTTTGGAATATTGGATGTGATATGCTGCGCGCTGGTAACTTCGGACAACGGAGCATGGGGAGACTTCGGCCTTCATGTTTTCTATCTTTTGCCAATGCAGTTTGTGGGTATCTGGCAGTGGCGAAGGCGCGGTGCCAAGGGTGCCAAAAAAGAGGTTGAGGCCCGCAGGCTTACATGGAAGATGCGGCTTATTATTGCCGCCGCTTCGCTGGGCTGCCTTGCCGTGGCCTACATTGTTCTTTACAAGATTCAGGAGGCTACTATTGCCGATGGCCTTGAGGTTAACAGGTTCAAGGTCTTCTTTGATGCCGCTGTGCTTACGTTTAATGTTGTTGGTCAGATACTTATGTCGCTGGCTTATATGGAGCAGTGGGTACTGTGGAATATCGTCAATGTGTCCAATATAGGGCTCTGGGGCGTAATCATGGTAACGGAGCCGCAAGGGGACTACACCATTGTGATGTTCATTAAGTACTGCTTCTACCTAATCAACTCCATCAACGGCCTCCGCATCTGGCTCAAACTCAGCCGCCCCTCCGCTGGAACTGCTGAGGTTGCCACTGGTTCTGTCGCCGGTGCCTCTGCCGGGGTTGCCACTGGGGGTGCCACTGGGGGTGCCGCCGGAGCTTCCGCCAGCCAAACCGCTGACCAGTCCTTCCACACCACCTGCTGCTAACCACCTCTGCCAGTTCCGCCGGAATCCCCATCGGTTCTGTCGCCTCCCTGTCATTCCCGGCCCCCCCCACCCCGTCATTCCCGGCTCCGACCGGGAATCTCCTTCCACTGTCATTTCGACCGGAGGACGTAAGGCCGTAGCGGAGAAATCTCTTCCTTGCATTAAAGGCTGTGTACAAGGGAAACTAACGCCCCCATTTTGTCATACATTGCCAGGACCGGGAATATGTTTTCAGGCGGTGAAAATGAGGCATAATAATGCTCATGTAACATTTTTATCTGAAGGGTTTTTATTATGTGATTAATAGTCAATTACTTACAAAATCCTCATGTAATACTGTTGTAACGCGGCCTTTCGTATTTTATGATTATATTTGTAGGTAAAT
>JAFUDQ010000003.1 GCA_017459075.1 Bacteroidales bacterium | reverse complement strand
TCGTCAAAAACAACATGTCAATGAGTGGATAAACGAACGCAATCGCTAGCCAAAGCCCTCAGCTGAGGGACTGATTCCGAAAGATTGTATCTGACGGAACGGCTTCCACTCGAATTTATGAATTAATAGAACCTACCTTAAAATTTTCGCAGGAGTTTTGATGGCAGCATCAGCACTTGCCGTTTCCTGCAGCAAGGACAAACTCAACACAATTGAAGAACCTACCAATGGTAATCCTGAGGTTAAGGCAGACAGCTACTACGGTTACGCAGAAATCAGCGTTCCCGCAGCTACAAAATCCGTTTTTGTAGAATATCAGTCAGCCGGTGAAACAAAGGTTACTGAAATTCCCGTTACTCCTCAGGTTGCAGAACCTGAAAACGGAAAAGACGTAGAGCCTTTCGGAACCGTACAGCTTCTCGTAAAATCAAGCGTTCCTGCCAAGGTTAGCGTATATTCAACTTCAAACCAGAAGGACGAGCCCCAGTACTCACTCACAGACTTCCCCGTTGACAAGATACAATTCGGCAGTTTCGGTGAGACCCGCTATGTCCAGATGCCTTGGGAGTTCGCATACACCCAGAACGATTCAACAAACTGGCAGAAAACAAATTCAAATCCTGACGACGTAGTTTATTACGACGCTGCTCACAACCATACACTCCGTTACATCTTCTGCTATGAAGGTCCCGCAAGCGAAGCTTACTATCTTGAGGAAGCCTACACAATCCAGGACCGCAAGGTAACAGGACAGCGTTACGATTACTGCGGTGGATGCGGAAACTGCGCTAAATGCATGCCTTGGGGCTGCTCTTGCGGTTGCAACAAAACAAACTCCGCTTTCACCCCCAGCGGTAATACTGCTGGCGGAAGCTCAACCGGCGGAAATACTACCGGTGGAAGCACAACTCCTACCACTCCCACCGTTCCCACAACCGTTACAACAATCCAGCTCTCTGAGCCCGATTCATACGTAACAACCGATGAGGACCAGACTTTCTATCATTCAAGCGGCGTTGTTATGTTCGATGACAGTTGGCCCAGCCTTCCCAAGGCAGGTGTAGGCAACATCGACGCAGACTATAACGATGTTGTTGTAGACTATGACATTGAGGCTAAGACCGTTGCAGACAACATCCTTGAGAAAGAGGGTTGGAGAGAGCAGGTTAAGGTTGTCCTTCATCTTCGCGCAGTAGGCGGTGACTATCCCGCACGCGTAGGTCTTGTTCTTGAAGGCTTCGACCAGAGCTATGTAGACAACATTGAGACCTTCGTTACCCTTGACAGCTACCAGAACACTCACGGTGAGCTTCCCCAGTGGGTTAATTCATCCATTGTTCCCAACTGCATCCACAACGAGAGCAACTCTGTTCGCCCTTGGATTGAAATGGGACAGATTTTCCGCATGAAAGAGGCTGTCGCTGGAAATGTTGCCGGTGAGTACACCCGCATCGACGACAACGGCCAAACACATCAGACCGTATTCAACCCCGGTCTTGGTTACTGGAGCCAGCCTGACAAGACTCAGTATGAGGAAGGCATCAGCATCCTTGCAAGCAAGAATTACTACAACACCACTCCTGGTTACGTTAACGTAGACGGCGGTCTTATCACCTACACCGTTATCTACCACATGAAGCCTCGCGCAGAAATGAGCGGAGAAGAGAGGATAGCAGCTCTTAAGAACATGACTGACGTAGTTACAAAGACTACCAACCAGAACTTCTACATCATGCTCAACGACCTCAAGGAAATCGGCCTCAAGGGTTATGAGCCTCGCGACAGCTACAAGAGCAAGTATGAGGAAATCGTAAGCAAGAACTCTTCCAACCTGTCTTCTGATGTAACATATTACAGCAATGGCGGTAAAGTTTGGGGCTTCAAGCTTCCTGTACTCACAAAGCATGCTTGGGAGAAATACAGCTTCGGTCTGGCATATCCCAAATATGAGAACTACATCGAAACACAGGGTGAAGAGGACGTTGACTGGTACCTCTATCCTAACGGCCATTATCTTACCTGCTGGTGGTAATTTGATGCCGGTTTAAAACCGACTTTATGGAATATTACACCCTGGATGGTATAGAATATTGGAAGTATTACGTTATGCTTCTGTACTACCGGTTCGCAGAAATGCCGCCGGTAGTACGCGTTGTAGCCATCTTTACTACAATATGCATCATCGCTTTCATTGTGCTGCTTGCCGGTAACATCCTCAAAGGACACAATGAAAACAGGAGGGTACACAGAATCCAGAAATACGACAAACAGTTCAAGGAGAAAATCATCGAGCTTGCTACAAGCACAGAGAACTTCGACCTTAACACAATCATTGATGAATTGGGGCTGCCTAAGAATTACAGGATGAAGAACAAGACTACGGGCTGTATGATTCCAATCCTCATCAATGTACAGCGTACCCATAAGACAGAGATAAACCGAACCAACTGGCAGAGAATTCTCCAGGCCTTCAAGATTCCCTCATATTTTGAGATGATGATGCGCTCCAGGAACACCAGGAAGCGTATCAAGGCCCTGAAGAACATCGCTGACATGGACGCAGACCTCAAGGAAGCCGTTGCATCACGACACCTCTTCTCAAAAGACAAGAAGATGATGATGAACGCCCGCTTCCACGTGGCCCGCTTCGGTACCTCCTACCCTTTCAAGGCTCTGGAAGAAGACAACAACCTTGTCTTTACTGACGAGATGATGGTAAACTATCACAACATCCTTCAGTACCGCCACGACAATAACATGTCAATGCCCAACCTTATACGCTGGTGCAACAGGCAGCCGGTAAATGAAGAACTCAGAATCTTTGCGGTAAACGAAATACGCCTTTTCAAGAGGCACGATGACTGTCCGGAACTCCTTGCAATGCTTAAGGACTGCCGCGACGAGCGCTTCTCCTGCGCCCTTATCAAGGCTCTCGGAGAGCTGGAATACATCCCGGCGGAGAGCGAATTCCGTCACCGTTACGCAATGGCCTCATTCGCTGAGAGACAGGCACTTGCAGACGCCCTGGGCGTTATCAATTCCGGAAATCCTGAGGTTGTGAACTATCTTGTCTATGACTATGAAAGCTCTACGGACTTCGTTTCAAAGATGAAGGCCCTCAGGGTGCTCTATAATTACGGACGCCGCGGCCGCGAAGCCTTCAACACCCTGAAAGCACAGGCGAATGAAAGCACCGCTGCTCTTTTTGAACACATCGAATGTAAACTCTTAGACAGCAGTAAGTATGCCTGATGCATTTCAAACCTTCTTCAATTATGCCGTAATATTTTATTCGGCGCTGCTTATCACCAGTTACATTACGATGGTATTGCTAGCATATAAGCAGCACAAGCGTCATAAGACCTATCACTACGAGAAGAACACCATAGACCAGCTGCGAACCTCGCCCTATACCCCGGGCGTGTCAATCGTAGCCCCTGCATATAACGAAGAAAAAACCATCATCAACAACGTTAACTCACTTCTGAGCCTGGATTATCCTGATTTTGAAGTGGTTATCGTGAACGATGGTTCAAAGGACGACACCTTGAAGCTCCTGACGGAGACCTTCCAGCTTGTGAAAGTTCCCTACGCCTATGTAGAGAAAATCAAGACCAAGCCGGTTAAAGGCGTTTACAAGACATCATCGGACAATCCTGTTTTCAAACGCCTTACCGTTGTGGACAAAGAGAACGGTGGTACCAAGGCCGATGCATCCAATGCAGGTGTGAACGTCGTTACCAACCGCTACTTTGTTTGTACCGATGTGGACTGTATCATTGACAAATACGCTTTGTACAGGACTGTATGGCCCACAATGACAAGTTCCAGGAAGGTTATTGCAGTGAGTGCGTCAATGCGAATGTCAAACGGCTGCGACGTAAGACAGGGCCAGATGGTTGAGCCCCGTCCGCCGCACTCCCTGATTCCTCTTTTCCAGGATCTTGAGTACGCCCGTTCCTACCTTGTAGGTAAGCAGTCCCTCAGCGCCATCAACGCGATGCAGAATGTATCCGGAGGCTTCGGATTCTTTGATACTGAGATTGTTATCAAGGCAGGAGGCTATGACGGAGACTCTTTTGCAGAGGATATGGATATGATTGCACGTATGATTCGATACATGTGCGATTCTGGTGAGGATTACCGCGTGGTTCAGATTCCGGAAATCTGCTGCTGGACTGAGGGCCCAAGTACCATAAAGGTGCTTGCCCGCCAGAGAACCCGCTGGGGACGTGGCCTGCTGCAGTTCTTCATAGTGCACAGGGACATGGTGTTCAACAAGACATACAGGCAGTATGGCTTCCTGACACTCCCCTACATCCTTATTTTTGAGATGCTCGCCCCTGTGATAGAGTTCCTGGGATACATTTCAATGATTTACCTTTTCGTAACCGGAGGAGTAAACTACAAAACCGTCTGGATTACCTTCTTTGGACTGTATTGCTTTGCCCAGGCACTTACAATGACCATTATTTCCTACGATTTTTACAGCGGAAACTCCTTCAAGAAGAAAAGCAGCTACGCATGGTTCATGCTGGCTTCCCTGCTGGAGCCGTTCCTGTACCATCCGCTGAATGTTTTCTACTCCCTGCGAGGATACGTTAAACATATTTTCGGTGCGAAGATGGTTTGGGGCAACATGACCAGAAAGGGATTCCAGCAGCAGCCTGCTCCCGGAGCCCCTGGTACGCCCGGAGTTGCGGCTGACGGCCAGGCAGTTGCAGACGTTGCAGCCGGAGCAGCTGAGGCTGTAGAAGAAGAATACAAAGAAGTTTAAGATGAGACAATATACCGGAAAAACAATTCTGAGCCGTATGGCCTGCGTCCTGGCAGTATTCCTGATGCTGGCAGGGACAAGCTATGCATACAAGGCAGACAAGTTGTATCTTCCCGGACAGTATGCAGATCAGGTGACTTCCCTATTCGCCCAGCATCACTGGAGCAAGGGAAAAGACCTGCTGGACGAAGGCCTTACCAAGTGGCCGAAAGACCCTAACCTTAATTATCTTGCAGGCCGCTACTGGATGAATGCCAAAGACCTTACAAAGGCCAGGTATCATTTGGTGAAAGCTTGTCAGGAGAGGTATAACCACGTGGAAGCCAAGCAGTTGCTTGTGCAGTTGGAAGAGATTACAGGTAATTACTCCAGCGCCATTTGCTACATTAACGAGCTATTGGAAGTAAACCCCTATTCCAAGAACCTATGGATAAAGAAGGTTGACCTTTACAAGAAACTTGGTAACTTTGAAGAGGCCAACGAGCTTCTTAAAAGGCTCAATATCATCTACGCCAACGATGCCTTTGTATCGGGAGAGTATTATTCAGTGCTGGAAAACCTGCTTCAGCAGGCCCGAAGGAACGGAGACATAGTCCAGCAGGAAGAAACCCTCAAAGAACTCGTCAGGATTAATCCTACAGACGTAGATTACCAGATTCAGCTGGCTAACGTGCTTATCCGCCAGGGCCGCATGAACGATGCCCTTGACTACCTCTCCGGTGCAATTGAAAGGATTCCGGGGAACGTGGACCTAATCAGGAAGACAGCCGGCCTGCTCATGGAGACAGGCCGAAACATGGGAGCCCTTGCAATGGCCCGCGCCCAGATGAACGCTCATCCGGAAAAGCCAGAACTAAGGGAACTTTACAACCAGCTCATGACGATATCGGCCCAGATGGAAAGGGAGGCCGATTCCTATGTCCTGTATTCCAAGGTCTACGACAAAAGGCACGACATGGAATCCCTCAGCTTCCTGCTCAAGGAGTCCCAGAGAAGGGGCTACTTTGAGGATGCCCTTATGTACATTCAGGAAATGCGCAAAAAGCAGGGAGACAGCCCTGCCCTGGTAATGCAGGAATACGAGGTACTCCTCAGGATGGAGCGCAAGGAAAGGGCTTACAACATGATTCAGGAGGCCGCCTGGAAATTCCCCCAGTCATACGACATCAACCTGGCAGCATGCCACGTAAAGATGGCCAATGCAGCCGATGCAATGAAAGAGGAGCGATACAGGGACGCCATCGAACCGCTATCATTTGTCCAGAAATATTGCGTAGAGCCTGATTACAAGGCTTCCGCCGCAAGGCGACTCTTCCTCTGCTACAAGTATCTGAATGACATGCCTAACGCAGAGATTATGCTTCGCGAGCGCATGTACTTCGACCCTCCCTACCTTATTAATATAGAAAGGGCCTCCCTTTACGCAGACAAAGGACGCAAGGACGATGCACTTGACATACTGTACAGTGCGTGGAGGGCTACTCCAAAGGATTCACTTCAGCAGAGAAGGGTTATCGCCGGTGCTTACGGAGAACTGGCTATTCCCTACCTTCGCCAGAGCCGCGAAGAAGGAGCATCGCCCAGAATCATCGACATCTGTGACGTGATGCTTGAAATGGATGCCACGGATTACTGGGCTTTGCGTTATGCCGCCGGTGCAGCGAAAGAACCTGATAATTACATAAATACAGGCTTCGACGCCTATCCGTCTGATGCCTTCTTCAGGACTAAGAAAGCGGCCAGGATGTCGCAACGCGAAGGCCGTCACCTTGAGGCTCTTGAACTGCTTAAGCCTCTTACGGAAGAGTATCCCGGTGATGAAGTTATCGCTGGCGTTTATACCGATATCTCCCTGCGCTACAGCCGTGAACTTCTGAAAAACAGGAAATATGCCGATGTTGCCCCGATTCTGGACAGTGCTCTTACAAGGAATCCTGACAACAAGGAGCTCAGATATGAGAGGGGACGTCTGTTTGAAAAAGAGCGCCAGTGGGATTCCGCCTATGTTTATCAGGCAGCCTACCAGCCTTCCGTACTTGAAGAAAAAGAGTATCTTGCAAGAATGGACGCCCTTCTTAGCCGCAGTTACAAGAATCACGTAGAGACCAGCTTTGACATAATGCGATTCGCTGACAGTCACCAGCTTACGGGTATGGCCAATATCTACTACAGCCGCAAGTGGGGAAAGAATCTCTGGACGCTACGCGTAGGTTATACCGGAAGGGATGTCACCCTGGACCAGAGTGAAGGAACCAACCCGGACGCCTTCCTTGGCGGCAGAGGCCTCCTTGCAGGCCTTGGCTGGAGCAGGGACTTGAATGCAAAATGGACTGTAGCCCTGAACGGAGCCTTTGCGAACCAGTATTTCCCGAACGTTTCCGCCGACGCTACCATTACACGCCATTTTGCAAATGAGCTTGATGCGGAATTGGGCGCAGTGTACAGGCTGCTGGACGAGGATACCAATTTCTTAGGAGCCAATGCAGGAGTTTCCAGGATGTGGGAACATGTTTTCCTTGGAGGAAAGGTTACCGGCGGCCTTATGCATGAAAAATTGTTTGTTAACGCTTCCGTAAGGTTCAGATTCTACCCTTATTACGGAGGCAGGTCTTTCCTTGAGGTTCAGGCAGGAGGCGGAACGGCTCCGGAACTCTCCTTCCTTAACTATTATTATGACCCGGTTGTGTACGACCACCTGAACACCTTCCTTTCCACAGGAGGTCACTGGATGCTGGCTTCAAATCTTGAAGTATCTGTTTCAGGCAGCTGGAGCACGCTTTACAACCTGGCATCGGACAAAGTAAACTATCGTAATCTGTTCATAGCAAATGTTTCGTTCAGCTTCGCATTTTAGAATATTCCTGGCCGTTGTAGCCAGTGTGGTATCTATGAGCCTCTGCTGCTCTTCCTGCTCTTCAAGTGAGGCCAGGGAGGCGGAGGTGAAGTTTTACATCTTCCCGTCCAACGGAACATCGGCAATGGATGTACAGATGTGCAATTTCCTTAAAACGCATCTGCAAAGAAGGTGCAATTCCGATATCCTCAGCAATAAATTCGGCCCGGGAGTCAGAAGCATAGAAATTCATATCGGCAATGACATAGACTGCGACTATCAGGTCAAATATACGGAAAGCGGTTTCAAGCTTTCTGCCGCCGATGAGAGGACGATGACATGGCTTTGCTACCAGTTTATCAAGCATTTGGGGCATACTACGTCGATGGAGATTGCAACTGACGACCTTCCGCCCTGTATTTTCCCGCAGAAAAACCAGAGCGTACGCCTGCCCTTTGAATACAGGGATATTCACATGCCAAGCAACCAGAGCCTGGATATGACTCAGGTGCTCTGCCTTCACAATCTTGAAAATGACTGGGGACTGTGGGGCCATCAGATGGCTAAAGTGCTGGGTATCTATGACATGGAGTTGCTGTCGGACTACAACAACCTTGACCCGGAATTCTTCGCCCGAATTGGCGGAATGACCTATAAGGACCAGTTCTGCTTCAGCTCCGAGCGCTTGTACGATGCCACGGAGAGGTTCATCATTGACCAGTACGGAGAGGACCCGCACCAAACTCTGCGCCTCACTATCGGCCCTAATGACAACGGAATCGTGTGCCAGTGCAACCAGTGCGTCCTGGCCGGCAATACTCCAAAGAATGCAACTCCGGCTGTGGTAGCCTTCATTGAAAGACTGGCCAACAGGTTCCCTAAAATAGAATTCTTTATTCCCGGATATTCAACTACTTACGAACTTCCGAACCACATACTTCCGCTGAACGTGGGAGTTTTCCTTTCCGCTATTGACTACCCCCGTATTTACGGAAACAGCGACTCTCCGGAGGCCAAGGCCTTCTTTGACAGGCTTGAGCAGTGGAAGAGAATTGCGGGTAAAGTTTATATCTGGGACTATATCTGCAACTTCGATGATTACCTGAGCCCCTACCCTATCCTTCTTGTCATGCAGGAGCGCCTGCAACAGTACAGGGACAGAGGCGTAAAGGGTATTTTCCTTAACGGTTCCGGCTACTTCTATTCCAATTTGCAGGAGGCTTACACCTTTGTGCTGTCAGAGCTTCTGCTGGACCCGGACCAGAACGCATCCAAGCTTATCCAGACCTACTTCCGCGATGCGATGCCTCATCAAGGCAATTTCTTTGCGACGATGTTCGTGGGTATGGAAAGGCATAATGCCGATATCAAGAAGGAGCTGCCGCTGTACGGAGGCATTGAAGAGGCTTTGAGCAGCTATCTTGCAGAGGACGACTTCCGCAGGTATTACGATGTCATGCTCCAGGCTAACCAGGAAGAAATGACTTACCGTGAGAAGGTTATCTACAATAAGACAAAGCAGATTATCTCCCTTTCATACATGGAGATTTGCAGGTACCATGGTCTTGGAGCCGGTGGTTTTGCCTCTCAGGTGGACGGTAAGTGGGAGCCTAAGGCAGAGGTTATGCGAGCCCTTTCTGAACTTGATGAGATTACCCCGGAAGAAGACCTTGTAGTTCTTACAGGCAATGAGAATGCCGCTATGGACCACATGGACCGCGTAAATGAGGAGGGAGTTTACATTGCTGACTACGAAAACGAGTGCAAATTGTGGCTTGAGGGGCGTTCCTGGGATGATAACATGATTCTTGGCGTACCGGTCACTCTTCGCCGCGGAGAGTTCACAGAGGTGACAAACCGCCTTTCAGACGGAGTCACCGGAATCTCCAAGAACTACCACTGGGGCTGGCAGATTGTTCCCCAGAAGAACCTTGTGATTGAAATACCTGTGGATCCCATCCGCGGAGCCCACGATTATACGATGACCTTCCTCAATTTCAAGAAGCATAACATGACTCCCCCGCTGGAGATTGAAATTGTGGTTGACGGAAAGCCGGCAGGAAAAATGACCAAAATGGTGGCTACGGACTATTTTGACGAGGGTGAGAAGGTTACCTTCCACGGGCGCTCGGTGCTTAGCCCTCTTAACAGCCTGCAACTTGTAATAAGTCCCTCTGCCAGCGCCACCGTTGCTATTGACGAAATATTTGTAAGGAAATGATGGGAGCTAAATTATACCGTATCGGCAAGTTGCTGGCAGTAGCCCTGGCAGCATCGGCACTGATTGGCTGCAGCAGAAAGGTTGATTTCACTGAAATCGAAATAAAAGACCCTGTCCGCCATTACTACCCTATCTTGCAGGGGCAGGAGCTTACCATCATTGTACCGATGGAGAACAAGGGCAACGTGCCTCTGACAATCAAGGATGTTCAGCCGACCTGTGGTTGCATCCGTCAGATGGAGAGTGGAGAGATTTTCGTTCCGCCGGGAAAGCCTTACACCCTTGTTTTTACTTACGACAGCACCAAGAATGTTGGCAAGGTAGAGCATACAGTGCGTCTCTGGGGCAATATTTCCCCTGGAGGAATGGCAGAATTCAAATTCGATGTCAATATAGTTCCGGATGCAAGCTATCATCATGATTATGAGGAGCTTTATGCAGAAAAGCATCCACTCAAAGCCTTCATTGACGGAACCGTCAACGATACGGGCCTGGGTTATTATGTTGACAGATAAACCTTTGTTCAGATATGGCACTTAAATATAAGCTCGTTCTGTTTGACCTGGACGGCACACTTATCGACACTTTGGAAGACCTTGCTGCCGCAGTGAACTATGCGCTGGAGCGTCGCGGATTTCCTCTTCACAGCCTTCAGGAGTATCGCGGGATGGTAGGTCACGGGGTACGCAATCTCGTAAAACAGGCTCTTCCCCAGACTCCGTCCGAGGAGCTGGTTGATACCGCCCTTGCAGACTTCAAAGAGTATTATACCGCTCATATTGACGTTCATACACGTCCCTACCCCGGAATGCAGGACCTGCTTCGCGACCTTAATGCCGCCGGCGTCCGCATGGCTGTGGCTTCCAACAAATTTCAGTCAGGGACAGAGAAGCTTGTGGGCGAATTCTTCCAGGAAATTCCTTTTGTGGCCATTCTTGGAAACCGCGAGGGATATCCTCTTAAACCGGACCCTGAGATTGTTGGTGAAGTGCTGCGGGTTTCACGGATTTCAAAGGAAGATGCCATCATGGTGGGCGATTCCGGTACTGACATGCAAACAGCAATCAACGGTGGCATTGCTGCCATTGCCGTTGATTGGGGTTACAGGCCGATGGAAGCTTCTGAACAGTGGCGTTTCGCCGGCAGCGTGACAGAGCTTCGCACCTTGCTTTTCCAGAGGCCGTTCTATGTTAGCGAGCAGTTTTCCACTGCACCGTCCGTTTTTGGGACTCCCCTGCAAAAGGCTGTATATGAGGCGTTTGCGCGCTTGGAGATTCCATTTGTCCGTGTAGATACTGACCCTGGCATCACCATGGAAGACTGCGCTCATATAGATGAAGGAATCGGCTCACGCATTGTTAAAACCGTCTTTGTCTGCAACCGCCAGCAGACAGAGTTTTACCTGTATGCGATGCCGGCGGATAAGCCTTTCGTGACCCGCGATTTTTGCAGCGCTCTGGGCATTTCACGCGTTTCATTCGCTTCTGCGGAGAAATTGCAGTCGCTTACCGGTGTTGCTCCCGGTGCTACCACAATTCTTAGCGCAGTTTGGCCCGCCGCCGCAAATGTACATTTTGTAATGGACCGTTCTCTTGCCGACGCCCCCATGTTCGCCTGCACCGACGGCACCGACACCTGCTTTGTCCGCCTGTCAACTAAGGATCTGCTGGATAAACTCCTCCCCTCCACCAATCACTCCCTGACGATTATTTAACATATTGACAATCAGCTTATTATACCAAGGCATGCCTGACTTTTTATCATCGTTCAAAAGGAAAAGTTTATCTTCCGGCACAGACTTGGCCAAGGAAGAGATTCTTCGCCTTGACGAGACCACTGACGGAAAAACGGTACTAAAAATACTCAATGAGAAAGGAGATGAGATTCGGCCGGATTACAGAAGATTTCAGGGGCCTTTGTTCTCACTCCTCAGGTATATTGAGGCCTCGCAGTCAGAATTGGGACGACGAATCAGCTGGGATGGTCATTCCGGACAGCTTATTTTGGACCAACATCCTCAATTAATGAGGTATCTGTGCGAATGCTCAGGAGTACTTGACAAAGATGGAGAAGAGGATATTCTTAGGTAGAAGCATCACAGATTATCCAAAAACAGTTCAGTTTCTTAACAAAACAATCGACATCTCCAAACGAATTCAAGCTTGAATTCGTTTTTTTTCTTGGCAACGAAGGCATAGCTTTGCAAAAAAAAGAGCTGTGAAACTTTCGGAGAAGAAATATGCAAAAGGCGTTCTACCGGGGCTTGAAGATGGTAAGCAAGTCTACTTAAACCCGGTTGAACGCACTTTGTACCGCCTTTTTAAGGCTCATCCGGAAGGGATTAAGGCCGATGAGTTGCTGCCTCACTGGCAAGAGTTGTGTAAGATATATGCCGATGAAGCTCATTTTGATGAACCTTGCCTGAGGGAGGCCAAAATGGAATCTCTTTGTGCAGAGTCCAAGACTGTTTTTTATGCCAATGTTTCCCGCATTAAACACAAATTCATTGACGCCCTTGGCTATCCCAAAGCAAGGAAGTATTTCATCCGCAGAAACTCCAAAGGCGTTTACCGGATTCCGAGCTCTGATTAACTTTTATTAAGCGCTCTTGCTCCCTTGAATAGGATTTCCTATCTTCGTCCTATGAAAGAGTTGATGGGAATACAGGCCAGCTTGGCATGGGCTCTTCTCTTTAGGAATAATAATACAATGAAAACTCCTTCTGCTTTATACGAAAAAATGCTTGCTGCGGCCAACCCGGCCGAAGTCCCTGGCCTTATGCGCTTTTTCAAAACCGGCCCGGGGCAGTACGGCGAGGGCGATAAATTTCTAGGAATCAAGACGCCTGTGACGCGCTCCGTTGTGAAGGAGTGCTGGAGGATCACCCGCTTTGAGGAGTTGGAAGAGTGCATCTGCTCCGAATATCACGAGGTACGCCTGGCGGCACTCCTGACGCTGGTGGAAATCTTTAAGCATGCGAAGAGACCACCGATCTGGTCGGAGGGGACGTCATACCCGGCGTCGACCGGGCATCTCCTTCAGCAGCGATGCATTGACTTCTATCTTTCCCATACAGAATATATTAACAACTGGGACCTGGTTGACCTTTCATGCTATCCTTTACTTGGCGAATGGCTACTATCGGCCGAGGACCGTTCTCTGCTATACAATCTGGCCCGGGATGGCAAGACCATCTGGGAACAGCGCATCGGTATCGTGAGCACCATGACCTTCGTACGCCACGGACAGTTTTCCGACACCTTCGCCATTGCCGACATCCTTCTGCACCACCAACATGACCTCATACACAAAGCCGTGGGCTGGCTACTTCGGGAGGCTGGGAAACGGAACCAGGCCGCGCTGGAAGCATATTTGCGTCATTCCCAGCCTGATCGGAAATCTCCCCGATATAAGGAAATGCCCCGTACCATGCTCCGTTACGCCATCGAGAAGTTCCCGGAGCCGGAGCGGCAGCGGTTTCTCTGGGGAAAAGCCTGATGATACAGGAAAATGGGATGAGCCGAGCCCTATTCAAAGAGTCGGCAATAGAATTCAGCCTTCTTCTCCAGCGCCAAAGGATAGGCACGGGATGTGGAAGGCATACGCCAGAAAGAGAGTTGACTTTGGCCGATGGCAATCGGCACACTTCCGCCCATTGGAGGTTCGGGGCATCCGAAGGTCTCCACAACGACATCGGTGGCCTTTTGGCCGGTAGTGATAAGCATTTGGCACTCAGGAATGTGCTCCAGCAAAGCGGGAATATCGGTAGCCGTAACCACCTCCAGGAACTTGTCGGAGGCATTGTCCTGCAGGCGTCGCACCTCACAGGCTGTATCATAGAGCGCAATCCCTTGTATCCGGCAGAAAGCCTCAATACACTGCTGGTCAAAGCGTTTGAAGCCTTTTATGGCAAACCAGTCCTTATCGGCATAAAAGATGAGCCCCATCACCCGCCAGAAATCGTTATTCCAGTTGGGGTAGTAAAACGGCATTGACCACCGCTTTAGCTGCGGCGGAAAACTCCCCAGGAACAGCATACGCGCATGCTCCGGCAGAAATGGATGAAAGGGATGCTTTTCGGTTTCCATTGGTACAAAGATACACAAAATTCCCGACATCCCCGCCGGAGGAGGTCCAAAACACTTGCATATCTTGTTTATAGTTCACTTGCTCCCTTGAACAGAATTCCTTATCTTCGCCCTCATGAAAGCGTTAATGGGCATACAAGCCTCTCTGGCATGGGCGATTCTCTTCGGGAAAACCGCTGTTCTCGAAGAGCCTGAGGTGCCGTATGGTGACCCGGAGCGCCTGGACCTCCTGAGTGCCCAGGAGCTCTTTGACCTACTGCAAAAGGTGCAGGAAAAACTGAAGGAAAAAGGTTATTCAGTCAATATTGACAAGGCCGATAAGTCCCTTCCCATGGAGTCCCAGACCCTTCACATCAGTAAAGACTACCGAATCTATATTGATTGCTTCGGGCTGAAAGAAATCATCCTCCGGCCGCTTCTAAGGACTGTTTTCATTCTCTTTCTGCGGCATCCCGAAGGCATCCGCATCAAAGACAAAGCGGCTTACAGGGACGAACTCATGGATATTTACACCCGTATCTTCCCTAATCTGGATACAGACATCCGCCGGGAAAGAATTGACCGGCTCATTGCCCCTGGGCAAAACGCCTTCAGCGAGAACCTTTCCCACCTGAATAAAGCCCTGAGTTCCCTCCTTGGACAGGCCGCCTCCCCCTACCAGGTTTACGGCACCAACGGCCATCCCCGCCGCATCATGCTGGACCCAATATTCGTGGTTTGGGAATAATCTGGACTCCCGCCTCTATAGTATAATCGTCTCCGGCCCGAATCAAATGCAGTAAAAAGTCTTATGTGAAGGCAAGGAGCAAGTCATAGTTTCCCCAGCCGTTATCCGGATTGAGGGGCAGTAATTCCGCCCGATGCTTCCGGAGATAGAGGTATCCCCTGAGCGCATATTCACGATAGCATGGCGCCCCTGTCGAGTTAAACCCCTGTTCTTCAGGATGCCACAACAGATCATATAAGGACAAATTCGTTCCTTCCACAGGTACTTCACGAGCCATCTTTCCCATATTATGGGTAATGTTCCCATGCCAGAAGCAATCATCCTCATAATCAAACTCTTGAACATGGGACAAATCTTTACCCGGAAAGTGAGCACGGACTTCTTCCATCGTTTTCAGTTCAAGCGTCTGACCATTCTCACGGACATAAACACCCGTTCCGTGCTTAATCACTGGCCTCGGCGAAATAATGTGTAAATCAAGCGACATAATGCCATTCTTTATTTGTTCACCACAAATTTCGTCCGAAAAAACAGCCAAATCAAACGATTTCAAGCTTGAATTCGTTTGCAAATGCCGATTGTTTTACTTCCCGATATCGGAATTCACCTCTATCACCACATCAGGCAAGTAGCCACGAAGCTGTTCATCTTGGAACACGTAGCCCAGCTGGTTGCAAAGGAGCGTTGTTCCACCAATCTTGGTACCTGAACCGCCACCAAAGTGCGTGTGCCCATAGATCCAGTATTCCACGTCCGATCCCTTGATAAACGCATCCAGGCCCACCTGAAAGGCCGAATTCAATGCCCCACCAGGATGGCTGTTTAAATTCATTGCGCATGGTGGGGCAATGGTGTGTCACCACAATCTTATGATTTGCCACAGAGGCTGCCAGCGTCCCTGACAGCCAGTCCAGGCAGCGTTGATGCAGACCATCCACATCATTGGCACAGAAGCGCATACCGCTGAGCTTCGCAAGCCTATAATCGTTCATCCCGCGCTGCACCTGCCACAGCCACACCGGGTCTATCCGCGTCCAAAGCGTTGTAAAGAACAGTTCCACATCGTCCAGCACTATGCTCCGGTTGTTCAAATAATGAACGTTAGGCCGCAATTCCAGTTCATAATCGGCCATCGTCCGGCCAATATCGTACCCACCATAGAATTCGTGATTCCCGGGCACCACGAACGTCTCCCGGAAATGCTCCGCACACCAGTCCCAGAACGGCCGTTTCCATGCCTTCCGGTCCCCTAAGTACGACACATCCCCCGCCAGCACAAGCACATCTCCAACCGGCTTGATGCCACCTTGCTCTATATATTGTTTATTCTGCTCAAACTCCAAATGCAGATCCGATGCGTACTGAATCTTCATATTACCCCCATTATTTTTTGACAAAGATACATCGCCCGACACTCCCCTGCAAATCTTTGCAAGGCTTGCAAGAATTTGGAAATGAGGAAATTATATGTAATAGAAAAGTTCTTGAGAAAAGCAAATCTTTGCAAACCTTGCAAGGATTTGCAGGGACGTTCAAGTCAAGGTACCTTTGCAGAAAAATGAAGCATGACGAACCGTTACACATATACCCCTGAAAGCTTGCTGGGCCGGGATGGGAAGGTCAGCCCAATCAATTGTATTCATGCCATCTCCAAAATGCTGAAGGGGAAGGGGCTAACCAATCAGAGCATCAATAAGGCGTTGGATGCTATGAAGGCATTGTCTCAGTGCACGGGCATGAATGGAATGGAATCGCTGGCCTTCGTTCCGGTTTTCGACCGTGATTTAACGGAAACTGCCACCGGCATTACGGATTTGGCAAACTATTTCAATTGCCCAATTCTGGATGTGATGGGGTATTATTGCTTTTTGGAAGATTTGGAGCGGGAGGGCTTCCTAACACTGGAAAACGGGATGGCTTGGTCTCCCTTAAAACGGCGGTATAGGGTGAATCCCACTGTTCTGGAAGCTATTCTTCAGGGAAAGGAATTGAAGAAGAAGCCCAAAGCCGAGAAACAAAAAGTGCTGGATCAATGTGATTTCTGCAGTATTGTCTCCAAGATGGTCGATTCCAGAAGAAAGGAGGGATGGGACACGCAGGAACTGCTTGGGAATATTATGCAGATGGAGGATGCGTTTCAGGCATTCGAAATGGTCAAGACGCTGCGGGAGAAGGGACTGGGTATCGAAGACAGGGTTCTATTCTATGTAATATGTGATGACTATACCCCCGGAATAGACCGGGAGACAGAGTTGTCGGACATGTTGAACGATATTTTTGATTCTCCAGGAAAGCGCTTGTCTGTCCGTGGTTCAATTTTGCAACTGGAGAATCCGCTGCTCAAGGAGGAATGGGTGGAGGGCGTGGGTGAAGGCAGCGTGAAATTGACGAACGAGGGCATCAAACTGTTCTTGGGAGATATGGCCAAGGCTTTTATTAAGCCGACGGAAGGCCTTGACTGCTACGGTTTTGCATCGGCCATCAAGAAGATATACAGGGATGCCGATGAGAATCGGCCCGGATTCTCGGAAGAGCTCAAGAAGAAAATGTTCCGCCTGGAGATAGCGAACAATCATCTCCCTTTTGTGGAGAAGCTGGAAATGGATTATGACGATTTGGATCGGCTCCTTTTTTATCTGGTCTGCCATGAATGTATGGAGGATGACTCTTTTGCGCTTTCGGACCTGCCCTGTGTTTATCCAAAGGCTCGGGCAGTAAGGGAGTCGCACAAGTTCAAGGCCGAAGAGCATCCGCTCCAGAAAGGCAAGTTGGTGGAGTGCAGCAAGCAGGGCTTCTTCGACAATTCTGTATTGACGCTCACGGATAACGGAAAGCGGCTCTTTTTTGGCGATGATGCCAGGAATTTCATGGAGAAGATTGGCGATAGAGATTATTTTTCCCCTGAAAAGATTGAGGAAAGGAAACTCTATTTCAGTACAGAGCTCCAAGAGCAGATTGACCTGTTGCAGAAAAGTTTGGAGGAGAGCAATTATGTCGAACTTCGTAAGCGTTTGGAAGAGCGGAAGATGCAAAGGGGGATAGCTGCGCTGCTCTACGGTCCGTCTGGAACAGGAAAAACGGAAAGCGTGATGCAAATAGCAAGAGCCACCGGGAGGGCCATCTATCATGTGGACATCAGCTCCACCAAGTCCTGTTGGTTCGGAGAGAGTGAAAAGCTCATCAAGGGTGTTTTCAAAAAGTATGAGGACATCTGCGAACACAGTGAAAAACGTCCCATCTTGCTTTTCAATGAGGCCGATGGTATCTTTTCAAAGCGCAAAGACTCCGATTCCTCCAACGTGGCGCAGACAGAGAATACCATCCAGAACATCATTCTGGAAGAGATTGAGCGCCTGGATGGTATCCTAATCGCCACCACCAATATGGCCGATAACCTGGATAGTGCCTTTGAACGGCGCTTCCTCTTCAAAATCAAGTTTGAAAAGCCGGTGCTGGAAGCCCGGAAAAGCATCTGGCTGTCCAAGATGCCGGCTCTTGCCGAAGATGCTGCTCAGGACTTGGCCTCGAATTTCTCTTTCAGCGGCGGAGAGATTGACAATGTTGTCCGCAAAGCAACCATCAAGGAGGTACTAGGCGGCAAGGAGCTGGAACTGCCTGA
>JAFUDQ010000002.1 GCA_017459075.1 Bacteroidales bacterium | reverse complement strand
TCTCAGGCTGGAGATATTGCTGTTCATCTCCGAGCACAGTTTCTCCAGAGCCGCCACACGAGCCTCCACCTTGTCCAGGCGCTCTTCTACTTCATCAAGGCTGGTGCTGCACGATAGCAGCGTCATGATGCCGGCAAATACTGCCATGGCTGCGAGTTTGATTCTCATTGACATATTCTTGTTCTTTTATTTGTTTCACAATACAAAAAAGCGCGGTATCCATAGGTATGGATATCGCACCGCGAAAGTGTGTAACTATTTAATTACTACAGCTTTATACCCCACCCCGTTTTGCAAGGGCGGTCTCCGCTGTGTTATGATTGGCTTTACACATCAACCTCAAATTTAGCTATTTCCCCGCATAAGTCCAAATTTTTCTTTTAACGTTTTATGAAAAATGGAAAGATTATCTTTATTAGGCATGATTTAGCATAAAATTTTACAAATTCCATCATTTTGGCGACAGTGCCTTTTTGTAAAATCATAAGATTCGTAAAAATCTTTCGTATTTCACCACATATCCGGGCATTTCGCCACATTTGTTTTGGAGTTGTCGGAATAATTGATACCTTTGCGACGTAATTATTAGCCCTTCGGGGATCGAGAGAAGTTCTAAAAAGGCATTTCAGCCCTCACTGAAATGCCTTAATTAAATCAAAGAAATATATTTTGGCTACCGTCGGGGTACTTCTTACCCTCCTGGATTGCTTTTTACACTTTTCTTGAATAATAATTACAATGAAAAAGCAAATCGATTTGAGCGTAAGCTTGCACATAGAGCAAGAGGCTCACAAACTTATCAAAGTAAGAGCGCACAAGCGCAACTGCAATGGCAAAGTTGTGAGAGTTTGGCCTCCTTTTGCAGAGATTCCTCGACTTCGCTCGGAATGACATTCCCGGTCTGGGCCGGAAATGACAGAAACAAAAAAGGGACCAGAAATACCGGGAAAAGCCACTATTGATTATCAATGAGTTACATGATTTAACTTGGCATAATTTGCTAAGTTAATTTGCGTAAGTCTCTGATAATCAATGCAAGTATCCGTCGAACCGGCCCGTTACTACTTGTTAGCGCTGGAGAGGGGAAAGGGAAGAGGGACAAGGGGCAATAGGAAGAGTCGGTGTTGTGCGTGGGCACGGTGCAGGGAGCGGTGCTCAGCATGACGGCGTGTGACCGACAACCGTTACGGGCGGCCGAAGGACGTTCGTAAAAGGGCGGAGTTAGCCGTCAAGCGACCGGTGTGGCACCGACCTCTTCCGTCGTCCCGGTCCCCTCTTCCCTTTCCCCGGCACGGCACTAAGTCCTTCAAGGGCCCATCGCTTGCGATGGGAGGGATCGCCCATGGGCGACGGCAGGGAAAGTGATGCTGATAGTTTTATCTTGCTGCCGATGGTGTCTTTTTTGTAAAATAATAAGATTCGTAAAAATCTTTCGTATTTCACCACATATCCGGGCATTTCGCCACATTTGTTTTGGAGTTGTCGGAATAATTGATACCTTTGCGATGTGATTATTCTCCCCCCAAGGGGATGTGGATAGGTCTAAAAAGGCATTTCAGCCCTCACTGAAATGCCTTAATTAAATCAAAGAAATACATTTTGGCTACCGTCGGGGTACTTCTTACCCTCCAAGGTTGTTTTTTACACTATCCACAATAATAATCCAATGAAAAAACAAACCAGCTTGAAGGTGAGTCTGTACTTAGAGCAAGAGGCTCACAAACTTATCAAAGTAAGAGCGCACAAGCGCAACTGCGATGGCAAAGTCGTGAGAGTCCGCACACACTATCGATGCGTTGAGGGACGCAAGATAGTCACTGTCGATATCTCCGAATAGCCTTCTTCTCTTCGACCGACGGTATCAGGGAGGCCAACTCAGCAATGGGCTGGCCTCCTTTTGCAGAAATTCCTCGACTTCGCTCGGAATAACAGTGGAGGGTACTGGTAATGGATTTCTCCGCTTCGGTCGAAATGACAGGGGGGGGGTGGTGAGTGCGGGGGCATTGCGGAGTGAAAAGGATTGTGTGTATGGGAGCGTAAGTTTCCCATGCACACAGCCTTTGAACGTGGGGGAAGGAGATTACTTTTTACCGTTCAGGTAGTCAAGGCGGACCTGGGAAGATTTGCGGTCAGACTCCGACTCTCCGTATTTGGCCATCATCTCGAGATACTTCTTCTCCTGCTTGACATTCTTGGAAGTACGGTACATGAGAATGCAGCTGCGGATAGCGGTATTGTCGTCTTTCTTGAGCTTAAGGACCCTGCTGTAATATTTGAGGGCGCTCTTCTCATCCTTCTTGACAGCAAAATAGTAGGAACCCATGTCATTCAGGAAAATGATGTTGTCCGGATAATAGTCCAACATTCTCTGTGCCAGAACCCTGAAAGCCTCATGAGAAGCCGGGGTACCATACCTGTAGAATGTAACGCAATACTCCTGGATGGCAGCCACAAAGAAATCATCCGTAACCTGATACTCCGGATGAGTCCACTCCGGATGCTGCATTGCATTATAATCAATAAGGCCGCGAAGCTCCGCCACAGCCTGGTCCGGGTTCTCCTTCTCATATCCCGTAAGGGCGGCAATCTTGTAAAAACGAAGATCAATCCTGTCAGGATATGTACGAATCATCTTGTCCGCCTCCCTTAAGGCGCGGCTGAACAAGGCCTCGTCATAAAACAGCTCCTCAAAATAATAAGAAACCTTTCCAAGGCTGTCCGCAAGGGAAAGGACAGGCTCCTGACCAAGAAACTTCTTCTGTTCCTTTGCCACAACCTGCGAAGACTGCGACTTTGAATAATAATATAGGAATTTCCCAAGAAGGGCGTCAGCGTCATCAGGATAATCAGCCAGCCACCTGTTAAGAAGAGTTTCTATACCGAGGCCGGAGGCACCGCCCTTCTGAACCATACGCTCATATCTTTCCTGATAACTTTCCCTGGTATCAGTAGTCTGGGCTGCCGCAGGCAGCACAGTGGCAGCCAAAACAAGGCCGCAAATAATAACATTCAATTTCTTCATAAGTCCATTCTGATTCTCCGGCCCTGAGGCAGAAGATTATTGCAACGGTTTCCAAGGTTCTTAACAAAACCAAGCGGCAAACCCTTGTATGTTACCAGCAGATATCCCCTGGGAGCATCGGCCGCAGAAAAACTCTCCTTGTGAAGGAAGGCCAGAGCCGTATCCAAAGAAACATCGTACCGGGCAAAAGCATTCTGTGACAAACATCTTGCCAAAGCAAGGTCTGCATGCGGAATAAAATCCTTACCCTTCTCCGTACCGACGGCTGTCCCGGTGCGAAGAGGCTTCAAGCGCTCAAGGACGGCGGCATCTGCCACCAACGCCTGAGGCAGAGCGCAAAGCAACTCCCCTTTCCTGACAACGGTGAAATCTCCGTCCAACCAGACATTCCGAGCCTCCGGCCTTAAGGAATTCTTTTTTATTTTTATTGCCGATGTTGCCGATGTCTTACGCAAAGCGGCGCAGTACTGCCCCTCTCCCCTGACAAAGCCAGGGAGCAGGGCGAATCCGGCCTCTGTCTTGAGCACGCCGGAATAATTCAAGTTAGCGTTAAGTACCTCAGCACCAAGACTTTCCGATATCCACCGGACATTGTCATCATTCTCAAGATGATTGAATGTACAGGTGGAGTAAATCAGGATTCCGCCCTCACGAAGAGACGGCCAGACATCGGACAGAATCCTCCTCTGACGGGCCTGACAAAGAGCAACATTGTCCGGGGACCACTGCCGAAGCGCCTCAGGGTCCTTGCGGAACATCCCTTCCCCGGAACAAGGGACATCGGCCACAATTATATCAAAAAAGCCCTCAATCGGAGCGAAGGCGGCAGGGTCTGCCGATGTAACGGAAACCCGGGATTCGCCCCAGCGGGCCACATTGTCACAAAGGACGGTTACGCGGGACGATGAAATCTCGTTGGAAACCAGCAGGTAATCCAAGCCGTCAAGGGAAGACAGTATATCGGTAGTCTTTCCACCGGGGGCGGCGCAAAGGTCAAGAATCCGAAGATGCCCCTCCGCTTTTACCAAAGGCAGAATCTCGCGGAAAAGACGTCCCGGGAACATCGCCGACGAATCCTGCACGTAATAGGCTCCACCGTGAAGAAGAGGGTCAAGGGTAAAAGCCGGACGCTCCGCAAGGAAAAAGGCGTTTTCGTTCCATGGAACCTGTCCCGCAGCCCCGGGCCACTGCGTGGCCGGATACTTAGCCGGATTCAGCCGCACGGAAACAGCCGGAGCCTCTTCCAAGGCATCCAGCACGACGGAAGCGGCTTCAGGGCCAACGGATTCCGACAGCAACTGTTTAAATTCCTCCCTCATTTATGCGATGGGGCCGGTATATCCGGAAGGATACTTTTCAGACATCTCGACAAGTGAATCGACAGCCTTGTCAAGAGCCTCCTTAAGTTTGCTACCGATAAGCATCTTCATCATGAAATTGAGGTCAGCCTCAACCTTGATATGGAAATCAGTCTTTCCCGGGTCTCCTCCGGCAGCATCGAAACTGATTTCAGCAGAAAAGCTGAACGGAGCGCCGTCGTCTGCCAGTGAAATCAGCGAATAAGGACGCCTCTCTGTAATTTTAACCCCTATAGGGAAGCCCTGGACGGTGGCGTGAATGCTGTCATAGTCTGCCGTAACGCCTTCCTTCTTGTCCGGAGGAAGGAAATTTACGAAGTTACGCATGTCCACAAAAGCCATATAAAGCTCATAAGGAGCCCTGGAAACTATTCCGTGTTTACTCTCAAATACTGCCATATTCCCGAAAAAAGATATATATTTGCATTGTCCAACAAATGTACGAAAATAGCGCCGATGCACAAAATATATTTTGAAAAGAGGTGTATTGTTATATGCCGTGAGAACGAGGCCCTGCTAGCCGACCCCAACTCCGTTGAATTCCATATCGGGGAGAAAATTGACATACACGCACTTGTAGGCATGTTTGAGGCTTCAGCAACGCTGGCCCGCATTTACATTCCCACGGACGGAAGGCAGGAGGAAGAGATTTACCGCAGGCTCTGCTCTGAATTCCGCGAAGTAAACGCCGCCGGAGGCCTTGTCTCCAACAGGCGCGGGGACTTCCTGCTTATCCGCCGCGACGGACTCTGGGACCTTCCCAAGGGGCACCAGGAGCCGGGAGAAGACATCCGCACCACCGCCCTCAGGGAAGTGGAGGAAGAGACCGGAGTAGAAAACCTGACCCTCAGGAAACTCATCTGCATAACGGACCATTGCTATTTCCGCAACAATATATGGCACCTGAAACATACCTGGTGGTATGACATGCTGTACAATGACCCTGTAGACCTTGTGCCCCAGAAGGAAGAGGACATAACAAAAGCCGCCTGGGTGGCACGCTCAAGCCTCCCTCCCTTCCTCAAAAACACCTATCCTTCAATACTTGAAGTATTCCGAAGCCTGTAAAAAGCAGGGTCCATTGAAACAATTCCCGGTTTTTGCCGTATAATATAATACGCACCCCTGTTGGATGCGGATAAAAAAACGTATATGAAACTATCTCAATTCAACTTCAATCTGCCGGCAGACAGGATTGCATCCGAGCCCACAAGATGGCGTGACGAATGCCGCCTTCTGGTTCTTCACAAGGACAGCGGAGAAATAGAACACAAGATTTTCAAGAATATCATCGATTACTTCGGAAAAGGCGACACCTTCGTGCTTAATGACACCAAGGTTTTCCCCGCCCGTCTTTATGGCAAGAAAGAGAAAACCGGAGCCGATATTGAAGTATTCCTGCTTCGTGAGCTCGCTCGCGAGCAGAGGCTCTGGGACGTAATCGTTGACCCGGCCCGCAAAATCCGAATTGGAAACAAACTCTACTTCGGAGAAGACGAGAGCCTTGTTGCAGAGGTAATTGACAATACCACTTCCCGCGGCCGTACCCTGAGGTTCCTTTATGACGGTCCTTACGATGAGTTCAAGGAGACCCTGTACAGCCTTGGAGAGACCCCTATCCTAAGGTTTGTCAAACCCAAGCCCACTCCGGAAGACAAAGAGAACTTCCAGACCATCTTCGCCAAGCATGAAGGCGCAGTTTCCGCTCCTGCAGCAGGACTCCACTTCAGTCGCGAGCTTTTCAACCGCATGATTTTGAAAGACATCAACAAGACCTTCATTACCATGCACATGGGCCTTGGCCACTTCCGCAAAGTGGATGTTGAAGACCTTTCCAAGCACAAGATGGATTCCGAAAGGCTTATCATCACCCAGGAGACTGCAGACCTTATTAATAATACAAAGGCTGCAGGACACCAGGTGCTGGCTGTAGGCGCAACTGTTATCCGCGGTCTTGAGACCTATGTTACCACCAACGATGAGGTGAAGCCTTACGACGGCTGGACCAACAAGTTCATCTTCCCTCCCTACCGTTTCTGCATTCCTACCTCCATCGTTTCCAACTTCCATCTTCCCTGCTCTACCATGCTGATGTCAGTTGCAGCCTTCGGCGGATAT
Organism: Bacteroidales bacterium; assembly: GCA_017459075.1. Taxonomy (GTDB): domain Bacteria; phylum Bacteroidota; class Bacteroidia; order Bacteroidales; family UBA932; genus Cryptobacteroides. The sequence goes on along the minus strand of JAFUDQ010000002.1, from coordinate 38,139 downwards.
GAGAAGGTTATGAAGGCTTATGAGGAAGCCCTTAAGGAAGGTTATCGCTTCGGCCCTTACGGTGATGCGATGCTTATTATATAGAAACGATAAAAAATCATAGTGGCTTTTTATCACGTTTCATAAGATTCGTAAAAATTTTCATAAGATTCGTAAAAAAGTGGTTCATGTCGAGCCACTTTTTGTTTTTCGGACCGATGATGTGCACTAACTTGCAGAAAAAATTTTTGCAAGATGAACATCAATTTCACAAAAGAAACCATCGCATGCTGCCAGCTGGGACGTGTATTAGGCTTTAATCCGGTAGCTGGTCACCATCTTCTGGAGTACACGGGAAACGCTTATGACGTATTCACCATGAAAACGGCAGAACTGCGTTCCCTTCTTGGGACCGAGCCCCCGTCCGGCCTTGACATGGCAGGGCTGGATTATTCCGCAAGGGAGCTGGAAGGCCTGGCGGAAAAAGGCAGTTATTTCCTTGGAGTAACTGACGAGGCCTTTCCTCCCCTGCTCCTTGAATGCGGGGATGCTCCAATGGGCCTTTATATCAGGAGCGACTCCGCTCCGGAGGAAATCTTCCGGAAGAGGCCGTACATCGCCGTCGTGGGCACAAGGGACATCAGCCATTATGGCATGGAATGGTGCCAGAAGCTTACATCGGCCATGTGCTCATGTACAAACATCCCCGCAATTGTAAGCGGGCTGGCCCTTGGGACGGACATCATCGCCCATAAGACTGCCCTGGAATACGGGAGTCCCACGATTGCCGTCATGGCAACCGGGATAGATTTGGTTTATCCAAGGATGCACACCTTTGATGCAGACAGGATTGCGGCCTCTCCCGGTAGCGCACTGGTAACGGACTATCCGCCGGGCACCGTTCCGGCCGCCCAAAATTTCCTCAGGAGGAACCGGATTATAGCCGGCCTTTCCGACGCCACTATCCTTATTGAGTCGCGGGTCAAGGGCGGAGGGATGAGCACCGCAGCCCTGGCTTTCTCTTACAGCAGGGACATTTACGCCCTGCCGGGGAAAATTGACGACGTCCGTTCAGGGGGCTGCAACAAGCTGATAGCAGACAACAAAGCCGGGCTGATACTTACGCCGAGGGACCTTCTGGACAAACTGGGTCTCTGTTCAAAAAGGAGCTTCAAGGGAATCAGGGACATGCCCCTGCCTATACCGGAGGGCCTGTTCCCGCCGGAAGACTCTGAGATGGCGGAAAACGTCCTTAAGCTCATCCGAAGGAAAAGGGGAATCTCCAAAGAAGAAATATGCGCCACCCTGGAAGCCGGGATAGGACAAGTGTCGGGAATACTGTCGCTTTTGGAATCCGAAGGGCTTATTTTCGTAGATTTGCTTGGGAATTGCTCTGCAAAGAACAATTTTCAGTAATATTTGCTATCTTTGCAAAGATGTCTTTGAGATTCATAGATACGCATGCCCATCTTAGCGATGAGGCCTTTGCCACAGACGCCCCGGCGGCTGTTGCACGCGCTGCCGCAGCCGGAGTATTCAAAATCATTCATCCTGATGTAGACAGCAGTGAAAGGGCGGCTGCACTTGCCCTGTGCAAAGAATATCCCAAAGTCATGTATCACATGATAGGCCTTTACCCCGGTTCGGTGGACAAAAACTGGGAAAAGGAGATGGCCCTTGCAGAAGAAGCCATCGGCCCGGAAACCGTAGCACTGGGAGAAATCGGCCTTGATTATCACTGGTCTACAGAGTTTGAAAAGGAGCAGAAGCTGGCTTTCCGCTACCAGATGGAGCTTGCAGCGAAGCTTGGCCTTCCGGTTAATATTCATCTTAGGGACGCTACGGAGGACTTTTTCAAAATAATGGACGAATGCTCTCACCTTGGAGTCAGGGGGAACATCCACGCATTCAGCGGCAGCTATGAAACATTCAAGAGACTTCAGAAATACGGAGACTGGAAAGTCGGCATCGGAGGAGTCCTCACATACAAGAATTCAAAACTTGCGGTTGCAGTTAAGGACATTCCGCTGGAAAGTATTCTTCTGGAGACAGATTCTCCCTACTTGCCGCCGGTTCCGCACCGCGGGGAAAGGAATGAGCCGGCTTACATCCCCATCGTAGCCGCAAAGATTGCAGAAATAAAAGGAATTGATATAGAAGAAGTTGCAGAGGCGACCACAGCCAGTGCAACGGAATTGTTTTCACTATGAAGACTATGACAGAGAATAACAAAGCCTCGCTGCTCCTGATTTATACGGGAGGCACCATCGGAATGAAACAAGATCTTGAGGAAGGAACGCTCAAGCCTTTCGATTTCAGCCAGATAGCCATGCAGGTACCGGAAATCAAGCAGTTCTCCGTGAACATCCAGACCCATACGTTTGACCCGCTGATCGATTCTTCCGACGTAGAGCCCTCCATGTGGCAGAAGCTGGCATCCCTGATAAGGGACAGCTATGACAGCTACGACGGTTTCATCGTACTGCACGGCACTGACACGATGGCCTATTCAGCATCGGCCCTAAGTTTCATGCTGGGAGACCTTGGCAAGCCTGTCATCTTTACCGGAAGCCAGCTGCCGGTAGGAGTACCGCGGACCGACGGCAAAGAGAATCTCATCTCTGCGATAGAGATTGCATCGGCAAAAGACAGTGACGGAAGGCCGATGGTGCCGGAAGTATGTGTGTATTTCAATTCCCTGCTGATGAGGGGAAACCGCAGCGTAAAAGTGAATTCAGAAGAGTTCAGCGCTTTCCGCTCCCCCAACTATCCCCCGCTCGCGCAGGCCGGCATCAACATCAAGTACAACAAGGAGTACATAATGAAGGCGCCAAAGGAGGGCACTCCTTTAAAAGTGGATACAGAACTTGACACAAGGGTTTCCATCCTAAAGTTGCATCCGGGAATTACAAAGGAAGTAGTCCGTCACATTTTGTGCGGGAAGGAGTCAAGGGCTGTGATTCTTGAGACCTACGGAGCAGGCAACGCCCCGGCCAAAGGCTGGTTCACGGATATCGTCTCAGAGGCGGCCGCATCGGGCAAAATCCTGGTCAATGTGACCCAGTGCCTGTCCGGCACCGTGGACATGAGCATCTACGCCACAGGAAAGGCTTTGCAGCGTGCAGGAGTGATTAACGGATACGATTCCACGACGGAAAGCTGTCTTGCAAAATTATTCCATTTAATGGGTAAGACTGCTGATAATGAAAAGGTTAAGGAACTTATGGAGAAAAACCTAAAAGGAGAAATTACTATTATTTAGCGTTTTAGGTTTGCGTTTTCGTTTTTTTTCACTAAATTGCACCGAATTTTAACGTTGTAAACCAAAGTTAAACTGAAAATACTATTAACTTAATACAATTATTTATTTCAAAACAATCAAAAACAATTATGAAAAAGTTTTTCATGTTTTTGGCAGTTGCAGGTCTTATGACCTTCACTGCAAACATTGCCTCTGCACAGGATGAGCAGGAAGCTGCTGCAGCCCAGACAGAGCAGGTAGCTGAAGAGGTTGCTCCGGTTCAGACCAACCCTCTCAAACTTGAGAACGACATTCCTCTTCACCAGGCACTCAAGACAAAGTTCATCGAAGGTGGTGCAGGCTTCATGACCCTCATCATCCTCTGCTTGATCCTTGGTCTTGCTCTTGCTGTTGAGCGTATCCTTTACCTCAACTTTGCAAAAACCAACGTTAAGAAGCTCCTTACCAATGTTGAGGACGCTCTTGCAAAAGGTGGTATCGAGGCTGCAAAGGACGTTTGCCGTAACACCCGCGGTCCTGTAGCAAGTATCTTCTATCAGGGTCTCCTCCGTTACGACCAGGGTCTTGACACAGTAGAGAAATCAATCGTTTCTTACGGTTCAGTTCAGATGAGCCAGCTTGAGAACGGTCTTTCATGGATTTCCCTCTTCATCGCCATCGCTCCTTCACTCGGATTCCTTGGTACCGTTATCGGTATGATCGAGGCTTTCGATGCTATCCAGGCTGCAGGTGATATCTCCCCTAACGTTGTTGCAGGTGGTATGAAGGTTGCCCTTATCACAACCGTAGGTGGTTTGATCGTTGCTATGATTCTCCAGGTGTTCTACAACTACATCCTCGCAAAGATCGACTCCATCACCATCGATATGGAAGATTCTTCAATCTCCCTCATTGATATCCTCACAAAGTACAACAAGAAGTAATTTATCCTTACAATGGGAAAACAGAATAAAATATTCAAGTGGATAATGCTGGCGCTGATGTTCATCAGTCTCCTCATTGTCGTGCTGGGTTCGCTGAAGGGTTACCCGGACAGCGTTGCCAACGATAACGGAACTGTTGACCCGCTCCTCTACTGGACATACGTTATGATTGGTATTGCAGTCGTATGTGCAGTTCTCGTGAGTGTATTCATCATGGCAGCAAACAATCCCAAGAGCCTCGTCAAGCTTGGAATCGGCCTCGTAGTGGTAGCCGTCATCTGCGGTATCGCTTACGCTCTGGCTCCCGGTTCACAGCCCCTGGCTTACAATGGAGAGCCCGTTACAAACGGCACTCTCAAGCTCACTGATACCGTCCTGAATCTTACCTGGTTTGCAGGCGCCGCAGCGATTCTTTCCATCATTGTAGGCGAAATTGCCAGCAAGGTACGTAAAAACTAATGCTCTATGGGTAAGAAAAAAACACCTGCGATTAATTCAAGTTCAACGGCGGACATCGCGTTCCTGCTCCTGTGCTACTTCCTCATGACTACAACCATGGGTTCACAGACAGGTCTCCAGAGGCGTCTCCCGCCTATGCCTGACAAAGACCAGAAGGTGGAGGATATCAAGATCAACCGCCGTAACATCATCATCGTCAGGATAAATTCTGCTGACAGACTTCTCGCCGGTAGCGAACCCATAGACATCAGCATGCTCAAAGACAAAATCAAGGAATTCCTTACCAATCCTGCAGACGATCCCAACCTTCCTGAGAAGGAAGTAAAGGAGATTGAAGGCTATGGTGCATACGCTGTTTCCAAGGGAGTTATCTCTCTTCAGAACGACCGTGGTACCAGCTACAGGGCTTACATTGATGTTCAGAATGAGCTCGTAAAAGCTATCAACGAACTTCGTGATGAATTCTCATCAAGGGCCTATGGCAAAAAGTTTGTCAATCTTACAGAGGAACAGCAGAAGATTGTCAAAGAGGCAATTCCTCAGAACATCTCTGAGGCAGAGCCTAAGGATACCGGTAAAAAATAAGGAGGAATAGAATATGTCAAAATTCGGTGGAAGCAATAACAAAAAAGATGTTCCGGGAATTTCTTCCGGTTCTCTCTCCGATATCGTGTTCATGCTCTTGTTCTTCTTTATGGTAACCACTCAGATGCGTGAAACTGAGAATAAGGTTATGGTTAAACTTCCTGAGGCTTCAGAAGTTGTAAAACTGGAAAGAAAAGACCTTGCGTCTTACATCAACATCGGTCCTCCAACCCGCCTTCTCCAGGCTAAATACGGAACCGACGCTCGTATCCAGCTTAACGACGACTTCAAGTCTATCGAAGATATCCGTGACTTTATCGCAGCAGAGCGTGAGTCTATGGGCGAAGCAGAGCGTTCCCTTATGACTACAGTTATCAAGGGAGACATGGATGTCAGAATGGGTATCATCACTGATGTTAAGCAGGAGCTCAGACGTTGCTCCGCACTTAAGATCATGTACCAGGCACGAAAAGCTGAGTAATCAGCCGCAAATATTCTTTAAAAGAAAGCCCCTCCACTGCGGAGAGGCTTTCTTTTTACAACTATATTCACTATATTTGCATGATTATAGAAAATTTGAATTACCGGAATAAAAATCATGGAAATGGAAACTCTTAAGAGAACTAAGGTTAAGGACCTGCTTTGCAGCACCCCTGGAGCAGAGGTACTTGCAAAAGGCTGGGTAAGGACAAAGCGTGGAAACAAACAGGTTAAATTCATCGCCCTTAACGACGGTTCAACCGTAAAGAATATCCAGATTGTAGCTCCTTGCGATGTAATCGACGAGGAAACCATTAAGAAAATAACAACGGGAGCCAGCCTTCAGGTAATCGGCACCCTTACAGAATCAATAGGAAGCGGCCAGGCTGTAGAAATCCAGGCAAAGGAAATTGAGGTGCTGGGAGAATGCGACCCTATGCGCTTCCCTCTTCAGAAGAAGGATACTTCCCTGGAGTACCTCAGGTCTGTAGCCCACATGAGGCTCAGGACAAATACTTTCGGAGCAGTGCTCCGCATCCGTCACGCCATGGCTTTCGCCATCCACAAATTCTTCAATGACAAGGGTTTCGTATATCTGCATACCCCTCTTATCACTGAGTCAGACGCAGAAGGCGCAGGAGACATGTTCCAGGTTACAACCATGGACCTTGCCAATGTTCCCGTACATGGCGGTAAAGTAGACTTCAGCAAAGACTTCTTCGGAAAGAAGACTTCCCTTACCGTAAGCGGTCAGCTTGAAGGCGAACTTGGAGCAACGGCAGTTGGTGAAATCTACACCTTCGGCCCCACCTTCCGTGCAGAGAATTCCAACACACCCCGCCACCTGGCAGAGTTCTGGATGATAGAGCCTGAAATGGCCTTCTACGATATTAACGACAACATGGCCCTTGCAGAGGAATTTGTCAAGTATCTTGTCCAGTATGCACTTGACAACTGTATGGACGATCTTCAGTTCCTGAATGACAAATACGATGAAGGCCTTATCGAGAGGCTTCGCAGCGTGCTTGGAATTGCCTTCCAGAAGGTTACTTACACCCAGGCTGTGGAAATTCTTGAAGAGGCTGTCAGGAACGGCCAGCAGTTCGAATATCCGGTTCACTGGGGCACAGACTTCCAGAGCGAGCACGAGCGCTATCTTGTAGAAAAGCATTTCGGCAAACCGGTTATCCTTATCGACTTCCCCAAGGACATCAAGGCCTTCTACATGAAGCAGAACGAAGATGGACGCACTGTCCGCGGAATGGACGTGCTGTTCCCGAAGATTGGAGAAATCATCGGCGGTTCAGAGCGTGAGGCATCGTTGGAGAAACTGGAGAAGAGGATTGAGGAGCTTGGAATGAGCAGGAAGAACCTTGAATGGTACATAGACACCCGCAGATATGGAACCGTGCCTCACAGCGGCTTCGGCCTTGGTTTCGAGAGGCTTCTCCTCTTCGTTACCGGCATGGCGAACATCCGCGACGTGATTCCCTTCCCCCGTACACCTAAGAACGCAGAATTTTAACTCAGTTAAAATATTATAAACGCTCCTTCCCTTGACGCAGGGGAGGAAAAAACAAGGAATTTATGCTAGTCATCGGTATTGCAGGTGGTTCAGGTTCAGGAAAGACCACAGTAGTAAAAGCTATCACAAAGCAGCTTGAAGGCCGCGTAGTTGTGATTCCCCAGGATTCTTACTACAAAGACTCCAGTCACCTTCCTCCGGAGGAAAGGCAGAAGATTAACTTCGACCATCCCGACGCAATTGACTGGAAACTGTTGTGCCAGCAAATCAGGGAACTGAAACAAGGAAAAACCGTAGAGCAGCCTGTATATTCATATATCACATGCTCACGTTCCAAGACCGAGACCGTGACCGTCGAGCCTGCGGAAGTAATCATCGTTGAAGGTATCCTTATCTTCACTTGCAAAGAGCTCCGCGACCAGATGAACATAAAGATTTTTGTCGATGCCGATGACGATGACCGCCTTATGCGAATAATTGTCCGCGACATAGCGGAACGCGGCAGAACCATCGAAACCGCTATCGCTCATTATACGGACACCGTTAAACCGATGCACCTTCAGTTCATCGAGCCCAGCAAACGTTATGCAGACATTATCATTCCCCAGGGAGGACATAACAAAGTCGCCATTGACGTTATTTCAGCTACCGTAGAAAGAGCTCTGAGCAAGATAAAGAAGAAATAAATTCCGCCGCAATGGACCTAAGGGGCGAAGATAAGGCAGGATTATATATCACGGTATCAGTTCACCTGGCTGTGATTATAGTCCTGCTTTTGTGTCAGATAAGCTCCATGTCAGGCCGTCAGGACAGCTTTCTGATGGATTTTAGTGCCTCTGTCCAGGAGGACGGCGAAGCCCCGGAGCTTAAAGAGCCCGAGCTGGAAGAAGAACTTTCTTTCGATGAAGAAATAGCCCGCCGTATTGAAAAGCTGATTTCAGGAGAATCGGGAAATGAATTCAGGAACATCGTAACCGACCGTTCCCAGGCACTTAAAGACGACAGGGGCACAGATGCCAACAAATTGTACGAAGACGCCCGCCGCCTGGCCCAGAACCTTAAAGACGGCGTCCAGCCAGACGAGCCGGAAGACAATTATGTTTCAGACAACAAACCGGCAAAAAAAGACAAGCAGAAAGAGTACAGCGGCCCTTCCGTCGTCTCTTACAATCTTGACGGACGCAAGGCTTCAAGACTTCCCGTCCCCGCATACGGCTGCTTTGGAGGAGGCATGGTTACGGTAATCATCGTCGTAGACAACTCCGGAAAAGTAGTTGACGCGAAAGTTCAGGACGACACTTCTTCAAAGGACAAATGCCTCAGGGAGAAAGCCGTAAACGCCGCCAAGCGTTCGCGCTTCTCTACAAATACAAAAGCCCCCGCGCGGCAGCACGGGGACATCGTCTATCAGTTTATAGCCCAATAGCTATTCAGCGGTAAGGGCAACCGTCACAGTATCGTCAACAGGCAGGAACAACTTGTAATAAGCATTCTGGCCAAGCTTTGAATACCGGCCAATCAGGGCCCTCAGATAAGGCATCATATAGCTCTTGCTGGCATCCCACTCCCCTCTTTTCGCATAAACACCTTCTTTAGCGGCATAGGAAAGGAAGGCTGCGGGAATATTAATGTTCTCAAAAAAGTTCTCCAAATCTCCGAAATTGTCGATTGCGCCAAGGCGGGCCTTGTATTTGTCAAAGATTTCAGAAGAGAATTTGACAGGCAGAGCCTTGCGGTTGCATTTCACATAGAAATCAGTAGCCCTGGTAGTATCAATCGGAACATAGATGTCAGGCATGATGCCGCCACCGCCGTAGACGGTACGTCCGGAAACGGTATAATACACATCAGTAGTATCCGTCTTGACGCTGTCCTGGCTGAACATTTCCCCGTCAAGATAACGGTTGTAAATATCCATCTGATACTCCTGTCCGCCGCCGTTGTAAGGACGCTGGATGCACCTGCCGGAAGGAGTGTAATATCTTGCTACAGAGATTCTTACGGCAGAGCCATCGGTAAAGTACAAGGGCTCCTGGACAAGGCCTTTGCCATAGGAACGGCGGCCTACAATCACTCCCCTGTCATTATCCTGTATTGCACCTGCGAAAATCTCACTTGAAGAAGCGCTGTTCTCATTAATAATGACAACAAGTTTCAAGTCCTGGAAGGCTCCCTTACCATCAGCCTTATACTCCTCGCGCTTGCGGTGAAGGCCGTCAAGATAAACTATATTGTCGCCCTGTCCAAGGAAAAGATTGGAAAGGAGAAGGGCCTGGCTGAAGTAACCGCCGGAATTGTCGCGGATATCCATGACCAGTTTTTTCATTCCCTGTCTGTACAGGTCAGTAGCTGCTATGAAGACCTCCTGATAAGTCGTAGCGGAGAATTTGTTCAGGCGGATGTAACCGGTTGTATCCCCTATCATGAAAGAAGCATCAACGCAGTGAATGGGAATCCTTCCACGCGTAATATCAAAGACAACAGGCTCTTTGTCACGGATGATTTTTATCTTGACATTGGTGCCTGCAGGGCCTTTCATCCTCCTTACCATGCTGTCCTGAGGGTACTTTACGCCGGCTATCACCTTTCCGTCAACTTCCAGGATTCTGTCCCCCGGAAGAAGTCCGGCCTTCTCTGAAGGGCCTCCGGCAATGACTTCCAGAACGATGGCTGTATCGTTGGGGACATTGAACTGTATGCCGATGCCGTCAAAATTACCGGCAAGGTCAGTCTCCGCCTCCTGAAGGTCTGTCGGAGGAAGATAAAGGGAATGAGGGTCCAGTTTTGAAAGGGCGGCAATAATCGCGGCCTCAGTAACCTCCGGCACATTGACTTCATCTACATAATTCTCACGCACCTGCTGCAGGACAAGGTTCAGTTTGCTCCAATCCTTGTCGCTGGCGGCCTTCTTCTGCTGCCTGCCGGCGATGCCGACGATAATTGTACCAAGTACGCCTATGACCACCCCAAGAAGGGCTATCAGAATTGGTGATTTGTCTTTCATACAATTAGTCTTCTACTTGTTCAACCTCTATTCCGGCACGCTTAAGAAGGGCTATTCCGTCATCCAGGCGGTATTGTTCCCTGTAGACAACTCTCTTGATTCCGGCTTGGATTATGAGTTTGGAACACTCCAGACAAGGAGAGGCCGTTACATAAAGAGTAGCTCCCTCGCTGCTGTTTCCGGACTTGGCTACCTTGGAGATGGCGTTAGCCTCTGCGTGAAGCACATAAGGCTTGGTTGCCCCGGTGATTTCATCCTCGCAGATATTCTCAAAACCTGAAGGAGTACCGTTATAACCATCGGAAATAATCATCTTGTCCTTAACGATAAGGGCACCCACCTGACGGCGTTTGCAGTATGAGTTCCTGGCCCATACTGCCGCCATGTCAAGATAGCTTTTGTCAAATTTCTGCATGATTACTGTCTCTGGTAAAGATAACGCTTGATACTACGCTTGGGAGTACGCTCGAAGTCTTCCGGAAGGAACTCGAACTTCTTGATTTTGGCGTAGTTAGGAATCTCCTTGTTAACCTCGGGAAGAGCGTCTGTAAGTCTCTTCTCCAACTGTGAACGGCTCATTCCGTCAAGCTCTCCCTGGTGATAATCAGGATAGATAAGGGCGGTAAGTCCTCCGTCTTCCTCTACAACAAGGGAATCCACAACATAGGTAAGGTTATTGATAACAGCCTCAAGTTCCTCAGGATAAATGTTCTGGCCAGAAGGGCCCAGAATCATACACTTCGAGCGGCCGCGCAGATACAGGTATCCGTCATTGTCCATTACGCCCATGTCTCCTGTACGGAACCAGCCGTCATCGGTAAATGACTGGGCAGTAGCCTCTTCATTCTTGAAATAGCCAAGGAAGACATTGGCACCGCGCACCTGGACCTCTCCGGGGATATTCTCAGGGTCATCGGAATCAATCCTTATCTCATTGTTAAGGGCTGCCATACCGCAGGAACCAAGCCTGGTCTTATCCCAATGGATGTAACCGATAATAGGAGCGCACTCCGTCATGCCGTAACCTACGGTGTAAGGGAAGCTGATTCTCTTGAAGAAGGCCTCAACCTCAGGGTTGAAGGCGGCTCCGCCAAGGATAACCTCCTCAAAATTACCGCCGAACGTATTCACAAGTTCTGTGCGAATCTTCTTCAGAATCATCTTGTCCAGGATAGGGATATGGAAGAACATCTTGTTCCTGTCCAGGATTGGTTTGAGCTTGGACTTGTAAATCTTCTCAATGATAAGGGGAACGGCTATGATAATGTTCGGCTTGATTTCAGAGAAAGCCTTCATGATAATCTTGGGGCTGGGCACACGGGTCAGGAAATGCACATGCGCACCGATGCTCATTTCAAACAGGAACTCGAACATCATTCCATACATATGGGCCGATGGCAGCATGGCCACGACCTCTGCCGTGCAGTCCATATGAGGCTCTGCCTGACGGGCGAACTGCATGTTTGAGAACAGGGCCCTGTAAGGAATCATTACACCCTTTGAGAAGCCGGAAGTACCTGAGGTATAATTGATTAGAGCAAGCTCATCGGCTGAATCGGTGTAGTAGTCAAGGTCGTCAGGACCAAAGTTGTTTGGATACCTTTTGCCGAAGCTCTCGTTGAGATGCTCGCGGACATCAGCCAGCTCCTGGGTACGTGCAAACAGGAACTTGAAGGTGTTGATTTGCACAATAACCTGAAGGTCAGGCATTTCATCGGCCGAAAGGCCTTCCCAGATAACATCGTCCACAAAGAGGACCTTGGCCTCGCAGTGGTTTACAAGATAATGAATGTTACCTGGCTTGAATTCATGAAGGATAGGAACAGGCACCGCGCCATAAGTAAGCGCAGCAAGGAAACTCACGCCCCAGTTGGACTGGTTCCTTGAACAGATTGCAACCTTGTCGCCCTTCTTCAGGCCGCACTGCTCAAACGCAATCTGCAATTTGGCGATACGTCTTGCGACATCACGGTAACAAAGAGTAGCACCCTGATAATTGGAGAGCGCGGGACGGTCCCAATGCTCCCTGATGCTTTTCTCCAGAATCTTGTTTACTGATTTGAATTCCATATTACTTATTCTTTCGTTTTTCCTTTGAAATAGGTTTATCACCTCCGTTAAACGGATAAATATATACTTTTGACACCGTCGTCACCTTCCAGACCTTCTTGCCGTCACGCGTTTCCAGCTCAGGGAGAGTAACAACCTGCTCCGGAGGAGCTATCCCCTTCCATCCCTGACGCACGCGGCCGTGAATATCATAAAGGCCGATGGTGTTGTCTGCATGCAATACTAAAGCTGAATAGCCGTGCGCCCCGGAGAAATCATAGATGGCAGGACCAAGTATGACTTCTTTCCCGAGCTCTGCCGGGAAGTCCTTGACTACCCTTCCAAGACGGTCAAGCATATAAAGCTTTGACCCGGAAACCACGACAAACTGAATCTTCTTGTTATTATAATAATCGGTCTCCCCTACCGCTCCGCAAATCCTCCCGGGGAAAGACTTGGTCCACAAGGTACTACCTTTCTCATCCTTAAGGACAAGGGAGTTGTCTGCATTCTGGGACAGCGAGTTCTTTTTGCCTGTGCCTGAATTGGTTACGGCAAAAGGCCCTGAAGGGATCTCAACTGCTGAAGGGTCTGCCTTTGTCTTGGATGCCACGGGAGCGAAACGGCAGACAGTCATTTCTTTTCCAGACATAGCAAAAACCTCTCCTGAAGTGCCCCCAATGGTCTTTTGGATGGCGGGGGCCATGCGTACCTTATCGAAAACATCCCCAAGACGCTCAGAATTAGCAGCTATGTCATAATATACTACGGGAGACTCCGTAAGCTTTATCCCAGTCTTTCCGATTGACTCGGACAATGGCTCTGAATCTTCTACAAGAAGGTCGGTCAAAGTCTTGTTGCTTCCAACGACAATCCATCCGTCGCGGTAGAAGAAATAGCTCTCCTCCGGAATTGAGAAAAGACTGCCGAACTGTTTTGAAGCATAACTTGCATATGCATAAGGCAGAATGGATGTCCGATACTCCTTCAAGGACTCCATACCCGTGTCACGAAGCAGCACGCTGGCAGACAACTTAGGACCTGTCTTTATGCAGAGGATCTGTGAGAAAGCATTCTCTATGCGAACTTCAGCCTTGGCTATCTCCTTAATATCCAGGCCTTTGGCCCACTTCTCAGCAGAATCTGAATATCCGGACAATTTAGCGTTGGCATCAAGGAATTTCTTATATTTTTCCAGATACAGGGCCATATCGCCAACTGACATGCTTACGGCAAAAACAGTTTCTGATGGCAGGACCTCAGCTGCAGCGGTTGATTTTCCATCGCCGATGCTGCCAATGCGGTACAAGGGTTTTTCGCTGCACGCATCAAGAACTTTCAGCCTATATCCGGTCTTTGTTTTCTCCGGCACGAAGGCCAGGACATCGGCATAGGAAGCGAAAAATTTTCCGGTATCGACATAATTGCCGGAAAGAAAAAGTCCTGTCACCTTAGGGGCGAATTTACCCACGAAGAAGACGGCATCGCGTCCTCCTGTCAAAGAGGCGGCGTCTGTAAACTTCTGGTCATCAAGTATTGAGGCTCCCACCTGAAGATGACGAACAGAGGCGGCCACAAGGCTCTGCGAAGGGCTGATTACCACCGATGTTGAATCAGGGCCCTGTTCAGCCTCAAGCCAGCATGCTCTTGCAAGCGAGACAATGCCTTCGCGGACTGCGCTCTTCTTGCAGCCGGAGAGCACCATCAGGGGCTCAAGGTCACGGCTGTAATGCATTGAAACAACGCAGGATGCGCTGGTTTTTGCAAAAGAAGACTTCGCCAGGCTGTCTGCAAACGGAGAGAGGCTCAGCTTTCCGGTTCCACAGAAAAGGGAATGGAAAATCGCAGATTCGTCCCTTAGCATATCCAGGGCAGAAGACAGGGAATTGTTACAGAGCATCATGGCTGCATCCATCGGCACTGCGGCAAGGCCGGGATAATCCGTTCCGGCTTCTGCATGCGCGCGATTTTCAATCATGCTCTCAAGATTTCCGCCGTCAGTCTTCTTGTCAGAGAACAGGAAAACGACTGCGGTGCCCACAACTGCAAGCAGGGCAACAACTAGGATAATCTGTATAATGGTCTTCTTCTGCATCGGAATGCCTCCTGTTTACAAGAACTTGGTTTCCGCTCCAGGGATTTTTTCGGCCAGATGGGTTTTCACATCTTCCACAGTGATTCCCTGCTTCAGGGCGATGAACAAGGTGTCATCACCGGCCACTGAACCCATAATCATGTCTCCGCATTTAGTGTCAATTACGGCGCCGATCATATTTGCATATCCGGGACTGGTCTTAACGACACATATCGGCATTGAAAAATCAATGCTTACGATTCCCGATACTAAATGGGTGATGTCCGGAACCACGTGCAGGGAGTCCGAAGGGACAGAGAAAAATGCAGAATTGTCATCAGGATTATGCATTTTCACAATCTTAAGCTGTGTCAAATCCCTTGAAATCGTTGCCTGGGTAGCCTTGATTCCTTCCTTTTCAAGATACTTCAAAAGTTCCTCCTGGTTATGTACTTTGCGTCTTCCGAGGATCCTGAGTATCGCTCTTTGCCTGCTTTCTTTCATTGGTTTTCTTTTATGTAGTTAGGAATACAAATATAGTAATAATTATGCAAAAAATCCTCGCGTACGAGGATTTTGAACTATTTAAAGGCAATTATTAACACTACAAAAAGGGGCTGGCTTAAAAGCCAACCCCTTTTTGTAGCCCGACGTGGAATCGAACCACGATTTAAAGTTTAGGAAACTTCCGTTCTATCCGTTGAACTATCGAGCCATTTACGCTATTTACTCAGCGTCCTTCACGATGATCTGACGGCCACGATAGTAACCGCACTCAGGGCATACGCGATGGTAAATTACAGTTGCTCCGCAGTTGGGGCAAGTTGCAAGAGTGGGAACTGCTGCAAAGTCGTGAGTTCTTCTCTTATCTCTTCTCTGCTTGGAGAGTTTGTGTTTAGGATGTGCCATTGTTATATAACTTTTTAATTATTATTCATAAAAATCTTTACAACCCAAGGTCTTTGAGCAAGACGTCCTTAAGTGACTCAAACGGGTTATTCCCGCTCACCGTAGCCTTGTCCCTTCCAAGGTAGCGCACCACGTCAGGGTCGCAGTAACCCTCATCATGAACCTTTCGGCTGGGAAGATTCAGGTAAGTGTAATCATATACATCTTGCCTTATATCTATCCCTTCGGCGTCTTCCGGGAGCCAAACAATCTCCCTGAAATCTCCGCCATCGCCTGCGGGCTGCGCTTCTTCATCCTTGATAAAATCTCCGCTGCCAAACTTGACACTCAGGTAAAAAGTATCCCTTACCTCCAACTCAAGTGGAGCAAGACACCTGTCGCAAGGGACAGTTACCTTTCCGTCAAGATCAATGTCAAGCCCTATGTAATCACCTGATTTTTCAAGCTTTACACCTACACTAACAGCAGCTTCAAGGATCTCGGAATTTCCAAAGGATGCAAAGAACTCTTTCCCTAAATCCCAATGGTAACGCTTGCTTCCATCGGGCAATCCATTTAACTGTATGAGCAAATTATCGTCCATTTTGCAGTAAACAGATTTTAAGGGCTGCAAAGATAGTAAATCTTTTCAAAAAATACCAAATAAATTACTTGAAATAACCAAAACGGCTTATTCGTCAAAGTCATCTCCACCATGACGCTTGCGGTCAAGAGGGTCAAGAAGTATCTTGCGGATACGCATGAAATGAGGAGTAACCTCAACCAGCTCATCCTCACGGATGTACTCAAGGGCCTCTTCAAGGGAGAACTTGATGGCGGGAGGAAGGATAATCTTCTCATCGCTTCCTGCTGCACGCACGTTGGTAAGCTTCTTGGTCTTGCAGATGTTCACGTTAAGGTCACGCTCGCGGGTATGCTCACCTACAACCTGGCCTGCGTAAATCTCCTCACCGGGTTCGACGAAGAATTTACCGCGGTCAAGAAGCTTGTTCATGGAATAAGCAATGGCGTTTCCGGTCTCAAGTGAAACCAGTGAGCCGTTGTTCCTGTGGTCGATTTCACCTTTGTAAGGCTGATACTCTTTGAAGCGGTGTGCAATCACGGCCTCGCCCTGGGTGGCAGTAAGCATGTTGCTCCTGAGACCCATCATACCGCGGGTAGGAATATCGAACTCAAGCAAAGTACGGTCTCCGCGCGGTTCCATGTGGGTAAGGGCGCCCTTGCGCCTTGTCGAAAGCTCGATGGCTGTTCCCACGAACTCTTCCGGGACCTCTATGGAGAGTTCCTCAATAGGCTCGCACCTCTGGCCGTTAATGGTCTTGTCAAGCACCTTGGGCTGGCCCACCTGAAGCTCGAAGCCTTCACGGCGCATAGTCTCAATAAGCACTGAAAGATGCAGCACACCACGGCCGTAGACAACGAACGAATCGGCATTCTGGCCAGGCTTCACGCGAAGGGCCAGATTCTTCTCCAGCTCTTTGTCAAGACGGTCTTTCAAATGTCTGGAAGTCACATACTTACCATCTTTTCCAAAGAACGGGGAGTTATTGATGGAGAACATCATACTCATCGTCGGTTCATCAACGGCGATGGGCGGCAGAGCCTCCGGATTCTCATAATCGGCGATAGTATCACCTATCTCAAAGCCTTCGATTCCGACAACGGCGCAGATATCGCCACAACGAACCTCATCTACATTCTTCTTTCCAAGGCCGTCGAATACCATAAGCTGCTTGATCTTCTGCTTCTCAACGATATCATACCTTTTGCAAAGGCTGATGTTCATGCCGGCGCGAAGGGTTCCTCTTGTGACGCGGCCAACGGCAATGCGGCCGACATAAGGAGAATATTCCAGGGAAGATATAAGCATCTGTGGAGTTCCCTCCTTCTCTTCAGGAGCGGGAATAACCTCAAGGATGGTATCCAGAAGAGGGGTGATATCCTGGGTAGGCGTGCGCCAGTCCTCTGACATCCAGCCCTGCTTTGCGCTTCCGAAGATGGTCTTGAAGTCCAGCTGCTCCTCTGTTGCTCCAAGGGAGAACATAAGGTCGAAGACCTCTTCCTGCACCTCATCCGGACGGCAGTTGGGCTTGTCTACCTTATTGACTACCACGATAGGCTTCTTGCCCATTTCCAAGGCTTTGTTAAGCACGAAACGGGTCTGGGGCATGCAACCTTCGAAGGCGTCTACCAGAAGGAGGACACCGTCCGCCATGTTAAGCACGCGCTCCACTTCGCCTCCAAAGTCACTATGGCCGGGAGTGTCTATAATATTGATTTTTACACCTTTATATACGACCGATACATTCTTTGCAAGGATGGTGATACCACGCTCACGCTCAAGGTCGTTGTTGTCAAGTATGAGTTCGCCAAGATTCTCCGGGCGGCGAACAAGGTCTGCCTGATAAATCATACGGTCAACCATAGTGGTTTTACCGTGGTCTACGTGTGCAATCAGAGCAATGTTTCTTACGTCCATCTTTTCTTTTCAATTAAAAATCTTGCAAATTTACTAAATTCCTAGGACATAATGAATTTTTTGTGCTAAATTTGCACCTTGGTTATCAGCAAATTCTTACAGTATGCTTGAAAAGATAATAATTCTGGACTGCGGATCACAGGTAACCACGCTTATTGGCCGCAGACTTCGCGAAGCAGGAATCTATTGTGAGATTCAGCCCTATTACAAACCGGTATCGGCTCTGGACGAGAGCATAAAAGGAGTCATAATCTCCGGCAGTCCTTGTTCTGTCAACGATGTCAACGCACCGTCCATAGACCTCCCCGCCCTTGAAAAAACAGTTCCGGTTCTTGGAATATGCTATGGCGCCCAGTTTATGGCAAAGTTCTACGGAGGAGAGGTAAAAGCTTCCGGCTCAAGGGAATACGGCAGGGCCCACCTGTCAATTCTTAAAAACGACCCCATTTTTGAAGGCGTTCCCGGAGGGTCTACCGTATGGATGTCGCATGGAGACAGCATTACCCGTCTTCCGGAAGGAGCCGTTCTTCTTGGTAGCACCGAGGGACTTGACAACGCTGCCTTCAGGATGGAAGGCCGGAATGTATACGGCTTCCAGTTCCACCCGGAAGTTTTCCACAGCGAAGAAGGCGGTACGATGCTTTCCAACTTCTGCTACAAGGTTTGCGGCTGCTCCGGCGGCTGGACGGCAGAGAGTTTCATAACTTCCTGCATCGCCAATCTTCGGGAGCAGGTGGGAGAGGACAAGGTTGTCCTTGGCCTCAGCGGCGGAGTTGATTCCACCGTTGCCGCTGTCCTGCTTGACAAAGCCATCGGCCACAATCTTACCTGCATCTTCGTAAATAACGGTCTCCTGCGTAAGGGTGAATATGAGCAAGTGCTTGATTCTTACGAAGATATGGGCCTCAATGTTATAGGCGCCGATGCTTCAGAGGCCTTCCTTTCCGCCCTTGCCGGCGTGAAGGAGCCTGAGCAGAAGAGGAAGATTATAGGCAGCCTGTTTGTTGAAACTTTTGAAAAATATGCAAAGGGCATCGAGGGCGTAAAATTCCTTGGTCAAGGAACAATCTACCCGGATGTTATTGAGTCTGCCGGGATTGAAGGTGCCGCTGCCAAAATCAAGTCCCACCACAATGTTGGCGGATTGCCCGAAAGGATGAATCTTAAGATTGTAGAGCCTTTGCGCCTGCTGTTCAAGGATGAGGTCCGCCGTGTGGGCCGTGCCCTTGGCATCAAGGAAGAGCTTATCGGCCGTCATCCCTTCCCTGGTCCTTCCCTTGCAATCAGAATCATCGGCGACATAACAAAGGAGAAGCTTAATATATTAAGGGAGGCCGATGATATCTTTATCCGCGGTCTGAGGAGCTGGCGGTGCGATGATTATCCGTCTGCTTCCGACCCTTCCCGCAGGGCAAGCAATCTTTACGATGCTATCTGGCAGGCCGGGGTTATCCTGCTTCCTGTTCAAAGTGTGGGTGTCATGGGCGATGAGCGTACTTATGAAAATGCTGTTGCCCTCAGGGCCGTTGTTTCTACCGATGCGATGACGGCGGACTGGTTCCGTTTCCCTTACGATTTCCTTGCAGAGGTTAGTAATGATATTATCCGGAAGGTCAAGGGTGTAAACCGCGTTGTTTACGACATCTCCTCCAAACCGCCGGCAACTATAGAATGGGAATAATCCCAAATGTGCCACACGTTTTTTGTTTTGTAAGTAATTGACTGTCAAATGTATAAAGAAACCAAAACGGGGATTTTCAAAAAGTGTCCTGCAAAAAGCGTGTTCTTTGACAAAAAAAACGGCCTCTGAGATGCTTCAGAGGCCGATTTTTTCAATTAAACGTTTACTTTTTTCATAAAACCTTTTTTTGCCGATACTTTTGTGCCGACTAAAAAAAGGAAAGATATGAAAAGAAATTTTTATTGCTTTGTCGCAGTTCTTGTCCTGTGTCTTTGCGGATGTGACAAGACGGAGGTTATAGATACCTACATCTCTGATGAAACAGCTGCCGAGTTCATTTCACACGAGATGATAGAACTTGGTGAAAAGCTGGAAGACCCTTATTCCGTAGCCAATGTAACAAAGGCTATACAGTCACTCTATCCTACAAAAGCTTCCAGGATTGACATCAAACCTACAGACATTTATGCCCGCTTCCTTCCGGAAAATGATGACCAGATGGTTGCCCTTCAGGAAATGGGAATAGAATTCCTGGACCATCCCATGGACTATGCCATTATTAAGGATGGAGACTACTATCACGACCCTGAAATAGAGGAAGATGAGATTACCTGGCAGTATTGCGTACTTCCGGAAGACTTCATCTTCCCGAGGGATATCAAGTATGAGATTCTGGACCATTGCTATATCTCTGAGAATGATCCAACTACAAGGGCCGATGACGGGATTGACTGGCTTGCGGTTGAGAAAGAGGCATATCGGCTTACGGGTAATGAAGACCTTTATGAACCGGTGGAAACAAAGGGCGGCGCGCTTGCAAAGCCGCAGGGACGTATTACCATCGTCGATGAGAATGCGAATGGCGGAAAGCCTTTCGGCCTGCCGGGAGTAAAGATAGTCTGCAATTCCTTCGTCAAGTTTTCTACAACGTACACAGACAGGGATGGTTATTACAAGATTAGCCGAAGTTTTGCCTCCAGGCCAAGGTACAGGATAATGTTCAAGAACAAAGCCGGCTTTGCCATAGGCTTCAACTGGATTCTTGTGCCGGCTTCAATGTCTACGCTTGGGAAAGGGCCCAAGGAGGGACTGGATTTTACGATTGACAAGAACTCTAACAACAAGCTATTCTGCCGGAGCGTAATCACCTGTGCTGCTTATGATTACATAACAATGTGCAAAGAGAATGAAGGCGGGGTTACGCCTCCTCCCGGCTCAATCAGGATTTGGCTTTTCAGGGGGCTTGCCTGCTCCAGCGCACCAATGCTGAAGCACGGTGCGATGATAGACAATACCATTATAGGGAAATACCTTGGCACTTTTGCCGGAATATTGAAACTCTTCCTCCCTGACATTACGATTGGAACCAAGGATGCCCAGTCTTTTGCCGATATCTACCTGGATACAATCCACGAAATGGCGCATACCAGCCATTACAAGAATGTCGGGAACAAATATTGGGACAAGTATGTAAAATATGTATTGAAATCCGTCGTACTGCATGGCAAAGAGGCTTATGGAGCAGACGGCGATGATGACTGCGGTTATTGCGAAGTTGGGGAGATGTGGGCTTATTATATGCAAAACAAAATATACAATGAGCGTTACGGCGGTGAAATGCCCGTGGCCGGTTCCAATTTCTGGTTCCATCCCCAGATTTTCACATATCTTGATGAACGCGGTATAGGGAAAGAGAAGATTTGCAAAGTCCTGACTTCGGATGTAACGGACATAAAGACGCTCAGGGCCAAGCTACTGTCGACATATCCTGATAAATCGGATGTTATTAACCAGGTGTTTGAAAGGTATGGAAAATAGAAAACTATTTTTGTCTGTCCTTATAGCCATGATTGCCGCAGTGCCGTCATTTGCACAGAGATGGTCTGTATCGTCAAACATAGCCGGCATCGCAGACAGGGGAACCATAAACGCCTCAGCTTCAAGGTCTTTGTCGCAGCATTGGAGCCTTGATGCCGGAATCAGGTATAATCCGTTTTCTTTTGCCGATGACGGTGTTGACGGCGGGGCGATACGCAAGAAGCAGAGGGTGGTCTCCCTTGGGGCAAGATACTGGCTGTGGCATGTTTATTCCGGATGGTGGATGTCCGGAGCGGCTCAATATCAGGAATACAATTTTTCAAATAAAGGAACTAATGATACGTCTGAAGGTGACAGGATAGGAGCAGCCTTCTCGGCTGGATACTCCTACATGGTTACCCCGTGGCTGAATGTGGAGTTGGGACTTGGTTTTTGGAGTGGTTTTGACAAGTATCGTGTGTATGATTGCCCGGAGTGTGGAATAACGGTTGAAAGTGGCAGGAAGATGTTCCTGTCACCCGAAGATGTAATAATTGCATTAAGCATAATATTCTGATATGGCACGAACTGCATCTTTTTTTCATTTTCTTGCAATTATCGTTCTCTGGCTTTCCCCAAATTGTAGTGTAAAGGAAGAAAGGGAGCAGTGTCCTGCCATACTCAAACTGATGCTACCGGAGGGGGAAGGCGGATTGTACATTTTTCTGAAAAGTCCTGTCGGACTTCCTGAAACACATCTTACTCAGCTCGCTCAGACACCGTCTTCCGCCTCCTTCAGCATCTCCCGGGAGCGATTCCTGCTTTCTGTTTCTTCGGTGGCTTTCCAGGACAGCTTGTTCCAGATACCACCGGGGCAGGAAAGCCCTGAATTATTCGCTTACCGGGCCTATTTCAGGGTAAACGGTGAATTCGCCACTGTATCTCCGCAGTTAAGGAAGGAATTCTGCCGCCTTGAAGTGACTGTAACTACCCAAAAACTGTTACCGGCACTAAGAGTAAGAGGCAATTGGTGCGGCCAGAGGATAGACGGGGCCCTTCTTGAAGGAGAATTCTCCGTAGGACTCCGCTCAGGTGAAGCGGTGTGCATTCCAAGACAGGGAGATAACTCCCTGGTGCTGGATGTGTTGTCTGAATCAGGAGAACTTCTGCGAAGTTTTGCCCTTGGGGAATATATGGCGGAAGCAGGCTATGACTGGATGGGGGCTTCGCTTGAAGACATTAGTCTTCATGTAGACTATGTAAGCAGCACCGTAACACTGAAGGGAAGCGCGTGGAACTTCACATTTCCCATAAAAATTGAATTGTAGTATTGGATTTTCGAAAAATACACCTATCTTTGCATTCCATTCTGAGCGCGAGTGGCGAAATTGGTAGACGCGCTACTCTCAGGAGGTAGTGCCTATTACTGGCGTGTCAGTTCGAGTCTGATCTCGCGCACAGCAGCGGCCGGCCAGCAGGCCGGCCGTTTTTTGTTTTATAAGGGTACTATGCCCATAAATAACTGAGTACCATGAAAATCGTATTCCTGGATGCCCTTACAATGGGCGACACTCCAATGACAGAGATTGCCAGCCTTGGCGAATTCGTATGCTATGAATCTTCTACTGCCGAAGAGGCTCGCCAGAGAGCCGCAGACTGCGATGTTGCAATCGTAAACAAGATTATCGTCAATGACGAATTCCTGGATGCCGCTCCCAAACTCAAACTGGTTTGTGAGGCTGGAACGGGAATCAACAATATAGATGTCGAGGCATGCAACCGCAGGGGTATTCAGGTTAAAAATGTAGCCGGATACTCAACTGATTCTGTTGCCCAGACTACCTGGATGCATATCCTCACTCTCATGGGGCATACTTACTATTACCGCAAAAAAGTATTTGACGGCGTTTATTCCCGCGGTAATGTCCATACAGACCCGGAGAATCCTTTCCTGGAACTCAGGGGCAAAACCATTGGTATCATCGGCATGGGAGCAATCGGTCGCCAGGTCGCAAAAGTCGCAGAGGCCTTTGGAATGAAGGTTGTCTACTATTCCACTTCCGGTACTTCCCATTGCACGGATTATCCGAGCCTCACCATTGAAGACCTGCTTTCTGAGGCCGATGTCGTCAGTATCAACGCCCCTTACAACAACCGTACTGCCGGGCTAATTGACTACGGAAAAATGAATCTGATGAAGCCCACGGCCGTCCTCGTAAATACAGGCCGCGGCGGCATCGCAATTGAAGAGGATTTGGCAAAAGCAATTGATAATGAGGTTATCGCAGGCGTCGGCCTGGACGTTTATCTGAGGGAACCTCTTCCTGCAGACAGCCCGCTGATGCACACCCGCTTCCCGGAGCGTGTAAGCCTTACGCCACACACAGCATGGCAAAGCATCGAAGCCCGCGCCCGCCTTGCCCACGAAATGGCAGAAAACATCAGGACATCCGGCCTGCTTTAACAACCGATTTACCTTTACTAAGATTTGGTTTCCAGGTGCAGGAAGGGCCTTTTTGCACCGCGAGGGCAGAAAAAAGAGGACTCCAGGTGCAGAAAGGGCCTTTTTGCACCTGGAGTCCTTATCAACTGGATTCCTTTAGAATACCGAAACAGTCTTCTGCTCAATTGCAGAGAGAAGGTTGTTTGCAAGGCGGCTGACGCCGAAGCGGAACAAGTCTTTGTTGAGCCACTCCTTGCCAAGAACGGTATTTACGATTGTATAGTAGCAAACGGCCTCCATCGCAGAAGAAACACCGCCGGCAGGCTTGAATCCAACCTTGCGACCGGTCTTGCCATAGAAAGCCTTAATGCACTCGCACATGACATAGGCAGCCATAGGAGTAGCGTTAACCTCAACCTTTCCGGTAGAAGTCTTGATGAAATCGGCACCCTCTTCCATTGCAAGGAAGGAAGCATCGGCAATAAGCTCAGGGCTTACAAGAAGACCGGTCTCAAGAATAACCTTAAGGGTAATCTTACGGCCCTCACCAGCCTTGTCAACAGTCTCGCGGATAGCACGGAGCTCAGTCCTTACAGCATCGTAATCACCTGCAAGGAAAGTACTTAGAGGAAGAACCACATCAATCTCATCGGCACCATCCTTTACAGCCATTTCGCACTCAAGAAGCTTCACGGGAAGGAAGCTCTGGGAAGAAGGGAAGCAGGCAGAAACGCAGGTAGTATGAAGCTCAGGATTCTCCCTTACGGAAGAAACGACCTTGGCAAAATTTGAGTAAACGCAAACTGATGCAGGCAGCGGATATGAAGGATATTCCTTTGCAAAATTATTTACCTTGCGAACGAGTTTCTCTACGCCCTCTGCAGTATCATTGGTGCGGAGTGTTGTAAGATCCATGATGGAAAAGCAGGTCTTAAGCACCTCAGGATTAGCAACTTCCTCCAAACGGGAAGAAATAATCTGTAAATTTTTGTCGATAGCTTCCTTGTCAGGAGCGTATCCGTACTTTAGAAAAAGTTCTGCCATATCGAAAATTATTTAATGATTTATCCTTTAATCTGTATTGTAAAGCCCTCTTCCACCAGCGGAGCGACCAGGGCCCTCATCTGTTCCTCTGTAAATTTTTCAAGGTTGGAAGCCGGCGTCTCACGGGCGATAGTGTACACCATCACCTCACGCGGACGCAATTCCCGAACAATATCCATCCAAGCCTGAAGCTGCTCCGGAGCGGAAGAATCAAAGCCTGGAGCCTTCAAAAACATAGTCTGAAGCACAAAGTCTCCCCCGAACTGCTTCATATTCTCCACAACCTCCCGCACACTGTAGCGCCCCTGCGGCTGATTGATGCGGGCCACAAGCGCGTCCGTGGCAGCATCCAACTTTAGGATAGGATTATCCACCTTTTTCAAGGCCTCCGTCACATCCTTCTTATGCAGCATCGTTGCGTTAGTCAGGACGGAAACCTTTGCAGCAGGGTAATAAGTATCTCTTAATCTTAATGTTATGTCGATGATTTCAGGGAAGTCCGGGTTAAGCGTAGGCTCCCCGTCGCCAGAGAAAGTGATGGAGTCAATGGCTGTTCCAGCCTCCTTGCAAGACACAAGTTTTGCCTCAAGGGCCGCCTCAAGGTCTGCCGCAGAAGGAAGCCGGGTATCCCCTCTCCCATCCTTGTTCCATCCACATTCGCAGTAAATGCAGTCGAAATTGCAAATCTTTCCCTTCTCCGGGAGAAGGTTGATTCCCAGGGAACTGCCAAGTCTTCTGCTGAAGATGGGACCAAAAACTATTTCTTCCCTCATCATAGGCCTAAACAATTCTGTATGAAGCAGATGAGCTTGTGAGACGTCCTTCTGCCGAAATATGGCCTACGAGCACAAGGCCCGGTTTTTTTCCAATGCCGATGCTGCCAAGGACAGCCTCTTTTCCAAGGAAGCGGGCCCCGTTAAGGCAGGCCCAGCCAAGCAGCTCTCCAAGACTCAGCCCGGGAAAATTCTCCTGAAGACAGTACATCTCCGCAACCATATCCAGGCTGTCATTGCTGGACAGGGAATCTGTCCCTATGGTAAGGGGAATCCCGCTGCTGCGGAGCATATCAACATCCGGAAGAGCATCGTGAATATAAATATTGGAGCGGGGGCAAAGCGCAACAAAGGCTCCGGGAAGGGCTTTCTTTACAAGCTCCGTTCCCTCCTTTGTCATGCAGACTTCATGAACAAGAAGCACATGCTCCTTAATTGGAAGTTCCTTTACAGCCGCAAGCCTGTCCACGAAGTACTCCAGTGAAGAGCCTCCAGTAACAGGAGGAACACTCATCCCGGCGGCCTTGCGGTTATCCCAAAGACGGCCACTCCCCTTTCCTATCATTTCCTCTTCCTCCGGAGTCTCTTCGCTATGGAAAGAGAGATAACCGGATTCAAGGCCTGCGGCCGATGATGCCTGAACCAGCTCAGGGCTCATGGTATAGCAGGCATGAGGGGTTGGAGCGGCGTCCAGCCCGCATTCAAGAGCCTTTTCCTGTAATCTACGAACGCCGGACATAACTGCATCGCAGTCTTCCGGCTCCGTTCCGAATACCTCCAGGAAAGTTCTGGTATACATCGGTGAAGCGGCTTTAGCGGCAAATGAATCATCGCAATTGCTGATATCCGCCATTGCGGAAACGCCGTTCCTCCACATCTGGTCCATTTCACGGCTGATATCGCAAAGGCGCTCCTCCAGAGGGGCCACATCGCGAAGCTCGTTAATCTGGTCAATGAATCCGGCCATGCCTGTACCGCGCCTGAAGAGACCTTTCATGTAGGAAAGCTCCACATGGCAGTGGGTATTCACAAATCCCGGGACAACGGCCCCGTCAAGAACTTCTGCGTCCTCCGGGATATCATCGGCATAACCAAAATCCACAATTCTCCCGTCTTCCTGGTCGTAGTCCACAAAACCCGGGCTCAGGGGGCTTATCCCACCCTCAAGAGTGTACAAAAACTTACTGTATATCCTCTTCACACTCATTTTCTTCAGTTTTTTCAGGTTCCGGTTTTTCCTCTTCAGCCACCTCAAAAATATTAACCGGTTCAAGGAGGAAGGCGCCGACAGCAGTATCCACGCTTACGCGAAGGCCGGCCACATAATAATCAGGCTCGGGAAGACGCACAAAGTCTGCCCTCCTGAAAGGCAGGGCCTCCCTTGCGCGGACAACGCTGTCCCGCTTATGCGCAAGTTTGTCCTTTGCATCGATAACCTTCTTTGTCTCCCTGAGCTGCGACGCAACGGTTTCAAATATACCGGCGAATTCCTTGGGCTTGTCTGTATAATAATCCACAGAGCGAAGGAAATCAGCCTCTGTATAGCCGTATTTATTCAGAATCGGCCTGTAGACATAAGAGGTATCGGCTGTCTTCTGGCGGGCCACATCCTTAATCCACTGGTCTGCCAGGTACATTTCCTTGTAAATGGCAACCATCTTGTCCTTGGGGATAACCTTTACCTTCTCGCACGAAATAACGGCGAGAATCACCAAAGGCAGCAGATATGAGATGCGGCGCAGGCTCATAAACTATCTTAGTACTGCTCCGAATTCATTCTGGAAGATAGCCAGGAGTTTGCCTGTAATCTTCTCAATTTCAGCATCCGTCAGAGTCTTCTCAAGATCCTGGAATACAAAGCCAAGGGCATACTGTTTCTTGCCGGCAGGAATCTTGTCCCCACGGTAAACATCGAACAGTGTAACCTGCTTCAGGAGCTTCTTGGCACCGCGGAAGGCGGCCTTGCGAACAGAAGCGAAGTCTACGCCCTCATCAAACAGGAGGGCAAGGTCACGGCGTACCTCAGGGAACCTGGGGAGTTCAGAGAATTTAACCTTTACCCTCTTGACAAGCTCAAAGAGTACAGGCCATGAAATCTCTGCGACGAAGACCGGCTGCTTGACATCGAACCTGCGGGCATAGGCAAGGCTTACGGTACCCATTACAGCAAGCTGCTTGTGTAAACCGGGAAGAAGGTATACAAGACCCTCTGAGAAGATGTCCTTGGGTGCAGCCTCTGTCTCAAGTGTATAAGCATCAACGCCATAACGGGAAAGGAGAAGCTCAAGCATGCCCTTTACCTGGAAGTAATTACCCTTTCGGGCCTCGCTGTTCCATACTTTCTCTGAAGGACCAGTCATCATTATGCAGAAGCAGGGGTGCTCTTCATAAGATTCAAGTTTGGTCTTGTCACCATCCGGAGCCACCTGATATACAGAGCCGTACTCAAAGGTTCGAAGCGTACCCACCTGGCGGTTGATATTGTAAGCTGCCACCTCCAGGGCATTGGGAATGAGGGACTGGCGCATTACTGCCAAATCAGAAGAAAGCGGGTTCACAATTGTGACACATTTCTCTTCCGGGAAGGTCTCCAGGCCCTTGTAATATGCGGCCTTGGTCAGGGAGTTGTTCATAATCTCAGCAAAGCCGTTGGCAGCCAGGAAGTCAGAGATATAGTTGCGGACAGCCTCCGGGTCAGGTGAAGGAGAAGGCATGATTGAAGCATGCATTCCGCGTGGCAGCTCAATATTGTTGTAACCGTAAATCCTTAGAATCTCTTCAACTACATCGCATTCACGGTAAACATCAATCATATACGTAGGAGCAGCCACTACGGCACCGTTTTCAGTCTTCTTTACAAAGTCATATTGCAAAGCAGCCAGTATCTTTTCAATAGTCTCCTTACCAATCTTTTTGCCGATGAAATTCTGGATTCTTTCATAATCCAGTTCGATTTCTTTTTTGCCGATGGGATTGGGGTAGAAGTCTACCTGCGGAGCAACCACTTCGCCTCCGGCGACCTCTGCGATGAGGGCGGCGGCCCTGCGACCGGCGAAAGCAGCCACTGCCGGGTCTGCACCACGCTCATATCGGAATGAAGCATCGGTCTGAAGGCCATGGGCCTTTGATGTGCGACGAATAGAAGCCGGATCAAAATATGCGCCTTCGATGAAAATATCTGTAGTAGAATCACTTACGCCAGAATCTTCACCTCCGAACACACCTGCAATGCACATAGGTTTGGTAGCATCGGCAATAACCATATCAGTAGCCTTGAGCTTGCGCTCAACGCCATCAAGGGTACGAAGGATTTCACCTTCAGCGGCGCGGCGTACCACAACTTTGCCTCCGCCAATTTTGGCTGCATCGAAGATATGCAGCGGCTGGCCAAGCTCGAAGAGGATGAAATTGGAAATATCGACAATGTTGTTTATAGGATTGAGGCCGATAGCTCTCAAATCTTTCTGAAGCCACTCAGGCGAGGGAGCGACTTTCACGCCCTTCATTGTAATTCCGCTGTAGCGGGGGGCGCCATCGGTATCAAGAACCTCGAAAGGAATGCCCTCCCCGGCGGCAGGAGCCTTGAAGCCGGCGTCTGTGGGACGGTTGAGCTTGCAGGGTGCGCCAATGCTCAGAAGATAAGCGTAAAGGTCTCTCGCTACGCCCCAATGGGAAGCGGCGTCAACCCTGTTCGCAGTGATTTCATATTCAATGACGGCATCGGTCTTCAGATGAAGGAATTCCTTTGCAGGAGTGCCTACGACTGCATCTTCCGGAAGAACCATGATTCCGGCGTGGTCTGTACCGATTCCGAGTTCATCCTGTGCGCAAATCATTCCGAAGGACTCCACTCCGCGGATTTTGGATTTCTTAATCTTGAAGTCTCCGGGAAGGATGGTTCCGATGGTGGCGAAGAGCACTTTCTGGCCGGCAGCCACATTCGGAGCGCCGCAGACAACGGTAAGCAGTTCACCTGTGCCTGCATCTACCTTGGTAATATGAAGGTGGTCTGAATCAGGGTGTTCAACGCACTCAACGACCTTTGCAACTACAACGCCTGCAAGGCCTCCGGGAATTTCTTCCTGCTCTTCCAAAGAATCAACCTCAATGCCGATGGAGGTCATAGCCTCTGCAACCTGGGCGGGAGTGAGTTCGCACTCCAGATATTCTTTAAGCCAACTGTATGAAAGTTTCATTGTATGATGTATTTTTTATTATCCTGCTATATCTTCTTTTGTAAACAAAGACTCAACAAACTCTTTCTTGTCAAAGACTTTGAGGTCATCTATCCCCTCTCCTATTCCAAGGAATTTGACCGGCACCTTCATCTGGTCAGATATTCCTATGACTACGCCGCCCTTTGCGGTCCCGTCAAGCTTTGTGATTGCAAGGGCGGTGATATCCGTAGCCCTTGCGAACTCCTTGGCCTGCTGGAAAGCATTCTGCCCTGTAGAGGCGTCAAGAACCAGAAGAACCTCGTGAGGGCCGTCCGGTACAACTTTTCTTACCACATTGCGAATCTTGGTAAGCTCATTCATAAGGTCTACCCTGTTATGAAGACGGCCTGCAGTGTCAATCAGGACGACATCGGCTCCCTTGGCAACTGCGGAACGTACGGAATCATAAGCTACGGAAGCTGGGTCAGAACCCATCTGCTGCTTTACGATATCCGCTCCCGAACGCTCTGCCCAAATAACAAGCTGGTCTACCGCTGCGGCCCTGAATGTATCAGCTGCCCCTACGACGACTTTTTTTCCCTGGGCCGTGAGACTGGCTGCCAGTTTGCCGATGGTAGTGGTTTTTCCTACTCCGTTAACGCCCACAACCATAATGACATAGGGCTTCTTGGAGAAGTCGAAAGGCTTCACAGTCTCTCCTTCGCTTACATTAAGGAGGTTTCCGATCTCTTCACGGAGGATAGTTACCAGTTCATCCATGGACATGTATTTGTCCCTTTCTATGCGGTCTTCCAGATTGTCGATGATTTTAAGGGTGGTCTCTACGCCCATGTCTGAAGAGACAAGAGCCTCTTCAATAGCATCCAGGACATCATCGCTTACGCGAGACTTGCCCATAACCGCCCTTGAAATCCTCTGGAAGAAGTTTTCATTGGTCTTTTTTACGCCTTTACTGAATATTCCCATAAAAGTAATTCTATATCGTGCAAATATACTTAAATATCGGCAGATAAAAAAGGGGATGGCAACCATTTTTGGCTGCCATCCCTAAATGTACTCAAGTTAAAGATTACTTCTTTGCGAAGAAATCCTTTTCTTTACCAGACTCGATGAGCTGCTCTGTGAAAACATAAGCTCCGGTCTTGGGGGATTTGTCCATGCGGATGCACTTTACCATGCTCTTTGAGCCGGCCTTAGCGGCGAATGTTGCAACGGCTTTCTTTGCCATATATCTATCCTCCTATAAATTACTTGATCTCACGGTGAACGGTAACTTTCTTAAGGTAAGGGTTGTATTTCTTACGCTCAAGACGCTCAGGTGTATTCTTTTTGTTCTTAGTGGTAATATACCTGGACATTCCGGGAACACCACTTTCTTTCTGCTCGGTGCACTCAAGGATGACCTGCACCCTGTTTCCTTTAGCTTTCTTTGCCATAACTGTAAAATTTAAACAAGGTTGTTAAGATATCCTTTCTCCTGAGCCTTCTTGATAGTAGCCTCAAGACCGTTCTTTGCAATAGTCCTCATTCCTTTGCAGGAAACTTTGAGGGTGATGAACCTCTGCTCCTCCTCTGACCAGAACCTCTTGGTGCGGAGATTGAGGGAGAAGTCACGTTTGGTGCGCAGTTTGGAGTGGGCTACGTTGTTGCCCTTCATTCTCCTGCGTCCGGTGATTTCGCAAACCTTTGCCATATTATTGTACTTTTTATTATTATTCGTCTAAAAACTGCGGGCTGCAAATTTCGGTTAAAAATCTCGTAAATCCAAGAAAACTAAAGAAATTTGAAGAACCTGTCCCACCGTATGTTAGCAGGGAAACCCTTGGCAGGGTCTGTAGACAGCCAAACAAACATCGGCGTGCCAACTATATGGTCTTCGGGAACAAAGCCCCAGTATCTTGAATCGAGCGAGTTATGCCGATTATCGCCCATCATAAAGTAATAATCCTGTAAGAATGTGTAGTCTTTGGCAACCTCTCCGTCAATGAGTATCTCACCCTCTTTTACAACCAGTGTATGATGTTCATAGTCCCTGATTATTCTCTCGTAAAGAGGAAGGTTTTCCGTTGTAAGCTCTACTGTTGCACCTGCGGCGGGAATCCATAGAGGACCGAAGTTGTCCCTTGTCCACTCATAGTTCCTGGTGAAAGGGAAGATGGTCTTGTAGGAGTCAGGGAAATCCGGAGGATAAACATCCAGAACCGGAGTCATGCTGACCACTGCTGCGTTTTCCCTAAGTGCCTGGGCGGCTTTGGCGTTAAGGTCGATGCTTCTGTATCCCGGGAGAGCCCTGTCAAAAAGAGGAGTACTCTTAAGTCCCAGCTTTGAAAGCGTCTTGACATTTATTTCCTTGCCGTTGGTGACAACCGTGTAAGAGGTTTGTACACCATTCCAGACTTCCTGTGCCTGTGCATCAATGAAAACCTGTCCGTCAACTATTGAGAGAGTGTCTCCCGGAAGTGCAACGCACCTTTTGACGTAATGGTCCGTCTTGTCTGCGGGGCGAACCTTAATGGGGCCCAGAGTCTGAATAGTGTATTCCTTTCCGTGCTGGCGGCAGAGAGCGTAATAGTCCGCTGCCGGGTCCTTTGTAAGGACTGTGTCTCCATTAGGGAAGTTGAATACGACGATGTCGCCTCTTCTTACACCACGCAAGCCTTTGAGCCTCTTGTATTTAGCCTGTATAAGGGTTGAATACGATTCCTTGCCGAAGATAACGTTATGGGTAAACGGTATCGTGAGCGGAGTCTGGGGCATCCTAGGACCGTAAGTGTAATTGCTGACAAATACGTGGTCTCCTGCAAGCAGGGTTCCTTCCATTGAGGATGAAGGTATGACAAAAGCCCTAAGGAAGAATATCTGCAGGAAGGTGACAAAGATTACCGCGAAGACTATGGCATCAAGCCATTCCCAGCGCCAGTCTTTTTTCTCTCCCTCTTTGTAAGTCTTTTTCCAGAACGTCCATTTCACCTTGTGGGTGATGTTGTGGTCGAAGATTACTCCGAGGCCCAGAAGCCACCAATAGTTTCCTACCCAGATTACCAAAAGCAGGTACAGCAGGCACCAGAAACCGGTGCGAACATACTTGTTATGGTAAATCTCCCTGAAACTCATTGTCTCTGCCTTAAACTACAGTTTCAAACTATTTTACAGAATTGATGATAGCCTCGAATGCCTGAGGATTGTTCATGGCGAGGTCTGCGAGAACCTTGCGGTTGAGTCCTACATTCTGCTTGGCGAGTTTGCCCATAAACTGGGAATAAGACATACCGAACTGACGTGCGGCAGCATTGATTCTCTGAATCCAGAGAGCACGGAACTCGCGCTTCTTTGCTTTACGGTCACGGTAAGCATAGGTGAGACCTTTCTCATAGGTGTTCTTTGCTACCGTCCAAACGTTTTTCCTTGAAAGGAAATTACCGCGGGTTCTCTTAAGAATCTTCTTGCGGCGTGCCCTTGAGGCAACTGAGTTGACTGATCTTGGCATAATTTAAATTTTTTCCTGAAACAGTGACCTTTATTTGAGGTACTTTTACGACTGTTTGCGGCGTTAAACAATAAATAATAGTTAATAATTAGAGGACAAGAAGTTCTTTAACTCTCTTTTCGTCTACCTTTGCAAGGATAGCGAAATGGTCAAGATTCCTTTTCTGCTTCTTTGTCTTCTTGGTGAGAATGTGGCTGTGATAAGCGTGTCTTCTCTTGATTTTGCCCGTTCCGGTAAGCGTAAAGCGCTTTTTGGCACCGGAGTTGGTCTTAAGCTTTGGCATCGTTTAAAAATTTAAGTTAATAATATACATTACCCCTCACGGGGACTTTTTACTTTTTCTTTACAGGTGCAAGCATCATAATCATGCGCTTGCCCTCAAGTTTAGGCATACTTTCCGCCCTTCCGAAGGCCTCAAGTTCAACCGCAAAGCGGAGCAGGAGTTTTTCTCCCTGGTCAGAGAACTGGATTGAACGTCCCCTGAAGAATACGGAGGCCTTAACTTTTGAGCCCTCCTGCAGGAAGCCCTGCGCATGCTTTAGCTTGAACTGGAAGTCATGCTCGTCCGTATTGGGACCGAAGCGGATTTCCTTTATAACAATCTTTGAAGAATTGGCCTTCATTTCCTTGGCTTTCTTCTTCTGCTGGTACAGATACTTCTGATAATCAAGTATCTTGCACACGGGAGGATCAGACTTGGCGGTAATTTCCACCAAATCGAGCTCCATCTCACGGGCCAGTTTGAGGGCCGCTGCGATGGGGTAAATGCCGGGATTCTCTATGTTGTCACCAACAAGACGAACCTGCTGCGCAGTGATGTCTTCGTTGATATAGAGTTCATTCTCTCCAAGTTCCTTTGTGTTCTTTGGAGACGGAGACCCAGGCCTCTGACCTGCCGGCCGGGGACCTGCGGGCTTAAAAGCACCGTTGCTGGGTTTGAAAGGCGTTGCGATAAACTAATCCTCCTAATTAAAATTGTTAATAAAACTTAAGCGAGTTCCTCTTTCATGACATTCTTAAGCCATGCTCCGAACTCTTCCAGTGGCATAGATCCCTGATCAACACCTTCGCGGCGAACCGATACTGTGCCTTCGGCGACTTCTTTTTCACCGACGATGGCCAGTACAGGCACCCTGAGAAGGGCGATCTCACGAATCCTCTTTCCGAGGGTTTCGTTACGATCATCCACAGAACTGCGAATTTCGGAATTATTTAGGAATTCGCAAACTTTTTTTGCATAATCTGCATATTTTTCGCTGACAGGCAATACTTTAACCTGATCAGGAGCAAGCCACAGGGGCAGGTGACCGGCTGTATGCTCAAGGAGCACAGCGGTAAATCTCTCGATGGAGCCGAACGGGGCCCTGTGAATCATGACAGGACGTTTCTTGCTGCCATCGGCATCTGTATACTCAAGCTGGAAGCGCTCAGGAAGGTTGTAGTCTACCTGGATGGTACCAAGCTGCCACTTTCTTCCAAGTGCATCCTTAACCATGAAGTCAAGTTTAGGGCCGTAGAAAGCAGCCTCTCCGTACTCAGTTACGGTAGGAAGGCCCTTCTCTGCTGCAGACTCGATGATAGCCTGCTCTGCGCGGTCCCAGTTCTCTTCGCTTCCAATGTATTTTTCGCGGTTTACCTTGTCGCGAAGTGAAATCTGTGCGGTGAAGTTGTCAAACTTAAAAACTCCGAACACATACATTATAAGGTCGATGACTTTCTTGAACTCCTCTTTGAGCTGCTCCGGACGAACGAACATGTGGGCATCGTCCTGGGTGAAGCAGCGTACGCGGGTAAGTCCGTGAAGCTCACCGCTCTGCTCATAACGGTAAACGGTTCCGAACTCTGCGAACCTGAGGGGCAGGTCTTTATAAGACCTTGGTGCAGAACGGAATATCTCACAGTGGTGAGGGCAGTTCATAGGTTTGAGCATGTATTCCTCACCCTCCTGAGGGGTATGGATGGGCTGGAATGAGTCCTTTCCGTATTTTGCATAGTGACCGGAAGTCACATAGAGCTGCTTGCTGCCGATGTGTGGTGTAACGACGGGAAGGTAGCCATACTCGTCCAGTTTCCTGCGGAGGAAGTTCTCCAGCTGCTGGCGCATGACGGCGCCGCGGGGCAGCCAAAGGGGAAGACCGAGGCCTACCCTCTGGGAGAACATGAAGAGTTCCATCTCCTTGCCCAGTTTACGGTGGTCACGTTTCTTGGCTTCTTCAAGAAGTACAAGATACTCGTCAAGCATCGACTTCTTGGGGAAGGTGATACCATATATACGGGTGAGTTGCTGACGATGCTCGTCGCCTCTCCAGTATGCGCCGGCGATGGCGGTGAGCTTAACAGCCTTGATAACATCGGTATTCATAAGGTGAGGTCCGCGGCAAAGATCGGTGAATGCACCGTTCTCATAATATGTAATGGTGCCGTCCTCAAGCTCGCTGATAAGTTCGCACTTGTAAGGGTCTCCCTTCTCCTGGAAATGCTTCATGGCCTCTGCCTTGGAAACATCGATGCGCTTGAAGGCCTGCTTCTCGCGGGCAAGCTCCAACATTTTCTTTTCCACCTTGACAAGGTCTGCATCTGTGAAAACCTGTCCGTTGAAATCCACATCGTAATAGAAACCATTCTCTACTGCAGGGCCGATACCGAATTTAATTCCGGGATAAAGGGCTTCGAGAGCCTCTGCCATAAGATGTGAAGAAGAGTGCCAGAATACCCTCTTGGCATCTTCGTCCTCCCATTTGAGGAGCTGAACGGTTGCATCGGCCGTAATAGGACGAGTAAGGTCGTATACATTGTCGTTAACCTTTGCAGCCAGTACCTCGCCGGCAAGGCGGGGGCTGATACTCTGTGCTATTTCATAAGCGGTAACTCCGCTTTCGTAGGCTCTGATATCGCCGTTAGGAAAAGTAATGTTTATCATAATTGTCACACAATTGTTGTCTAGCCTGCAAAGATAGGAATTTTTTCATATATTTGCAGACGGAGACTGATACTATTTTATAATTATGGATACACTTGAGACAAAAATTCCCATTTCCGCCAAAGCTGTTTGGAGGGAAGCAATGAAATATGGCGCCATCCTTGGCCTCGCTACCGTCGTCATCGACATTTTTCTTCCGAAACTCTGGCAACCGGATACCGCCACGCTTATGGCAGAGGGTGGCAGCAGGGTGACATCGGCTTTCGCAGCCACTCTTGTCAGCGTTCTGTTCTTTCTTGCGAAAACTGCATTTTACATCTGGCTGATGGTTTTCTTCACAAAGAAAGTCGCCGCCGCCTACGATAATGTAAACAGGTCGCATACGTTCAGGTTCGGCATGTTCCTGGGACTGTTTTCCGGCCTAATTACTGCTGCGGCCGCCCTTGTGCAGTTCAAGCTTATGGATGCCGCCGCGCTCAACGAGCTTATTGACAGTACGATGGCGTCACAGTCTTACAGCATCTCCCCTGAAATGATAGAATCCATGAGCGGTACCATCATGAACATTCTGCCGTTCTTTACCTTCATTGTGATGCTGGCAAAATGCTTCCTGATTGGACTTCTCGCTGCATCCATCATCTCACGTTCCATTCCCGGAAGAACATCCAACCCTTTTGAACAGAGGTAGTTATGGACTTTGTTAAAGATATTTCCTTTGTTATTCCCCTTCTGAATGAGGAAGAGTCTCTCCCTGAACTTGTTTCCCGCATCAGGGCGGTTGCCGTCGGCCAGCATTGGCAGTATGAGATTATCATGATTGATGATGGCAGCACCGATGGTTCCTGGAATGTGATTTCTTCCCTTGCCAAGGACGATGCCGATATTCATGGCATTAGGTTTAGGCGTAATTATGGCAAGTCTGCCGCATTGCATTGCGGTTTTGCTGCGGCTTGCGGCCGAGTTGTGGCTACGCTTGACGCGGATTTGCAGGATGCTCCGGAGGAGATTCCGGATATGTACAAGATGATTGTGTCCGATGGTTACGATGTTGTTTCCGGGTGGAAGAAGCATCGCAAGGACAATACTTTTACCAAGAATATTCCCTCAAAACTTTACAATGCTACGGCTCGCCGCGTTACCGGTATCAAGCTTCATGACATGAACTGCGGTATCAAGGTTTACGCCAATGATGTGGTTAAGAATATTGAGGTGTACGGAGAGATGCACAGGTATATCCCATACCTGGCTAAGAACGCGGGCTTTGGCAAGATTGGAGAGAAGGTTGTGCGCCATGAAAAGCGCAAGTACGGCAAGAGTAAATTCGGCCTTAACCGCTTTGTAAACGGCTTCCTGGACCTTTTGAGCCTTTCTTTTACCAGCAAGTTTTCCAAGAAGCCGATGCATTTCTTCGGCTTTACCGGCATATTGATGTTCCTTGCCGGTTTTGTCATGACAGTATGGATTATCGCAGCCAAGCTCATTCACCAGGCAAATGGCCAGCCCTTCAGGGCGGTTACTGACCAGCCGCTTTTCTACCTGTCCCTGCTTGCCGTCTTGCTTGGTACAATGCTCTTCCTGGCCGGTTTCATCTGCGAACTAATCTCTCGCAGTGCTCAGGACCGCAACCACTACAACATAAAGGACTGTTTCTAAACGGTCCTTTATGTTCTCCATGTCATTCCGACCGACCTTTCCTGTCATTTCAAGCGTCCCTTTCCAGTCATTTCGACCGAGCATTTTCCTGTCATTTCGACCGAGCATAGCGAGTGGAGAAATCTCGGTTCGGAGGCCGGAGGCCGACCCAGGGGGAGAAGGAGCGAAGCGGATTCGGCCGGGGGGTACGCCACCCGGTAATAAAGAAGCCTGCTGGCACAGCCAGCAGGTGTTCTTCGGTTTATGCCGTCAACGACGGCATAAACGAAGATTCCCGGACTGACGATTGTCAGTCCGGGAATCCGAAGAACGGCAGCTACCTACTCTCCCACCTGGTGGGGCAGTACCATCGGCGCTAGTGAGCTTAACTTCTCTGTTCGGAATGGGAAGAGGTGGACCCTCACCGCTATAACCACCGCAGTATTTTTCTGAGAG
>JAFUDQ010000022.1 GCA_017459075.1 Bacteroidales bacterium | reverse complement strand
TCGTTAAGACTCATGAGGGAATAACCATCGTTGTTTGAGGGAATATTTCGCCCCGGTTGAGGGAATAAATCCGCTCGGTCGGGTTATTCTCCTTATTTATATATCAGGCCACCATCGGCCATGTTAAATTGTTAATTTGTTAAATCGTCAATCGGTAGGGCCAAGGCCCTACGCTATGTTATCTGACCCCTGCGGGGTCTTTCCCTCGGGCTACCGGCTGCCATACGAAAAACAATCGACAACTCCAAAGATTAAACGTTTAACTGCATTTTGGCACTTAACGTATTGTCAGTCAATGTGATTGCCTTGGGACTTTTACGCAATTTTGCAACATTTTCTCGCCGTAACTATCTATCCCTCAACGTTTTATCACTTAAACGTTTATTCCTTGGCAAGGAACTTTTTTCACCCTATCTTGCGGGCCAATTCTATCGGCATAAAGCCGGTGAAAAACTTGAGAGTTCTTTGACAACAAATGTTTGTTATTCAAAATTAATGCTCTATATTTGCAGATGTAATGCAAGAGGCCCCTTGAGAAAGGGCAACTAACATAGAGCATTTCCTTTAATCGGGAGATGCTCTACTTTTTTATCCGGATGTGTACTCCCTGAGGTAATGGTCCTCGTTCCAATCCAATGGCTTTGTCTAATAACCATTTCTTTTGCATTACGCTATGGTGAAATTCAAAACTACGTTTTCCTTTGGCTTCAGCCTGGAATTCCAGCGAGTCAGGGAAACACTCAGATCCATCTCAAAAGTTCTGAGGGTTGCGACTGAAACCATCAGAACCCGCTATCGAAAGATAAGCTAGTTCTTCGCCCGGGCATCCGCCCGGTTTTTTTCCCCCCCCATCCGGCATCAAGGGCAGCCCACCATTGGGGGCCCCTTTTTGCACTATCGTCAAACCCTTTAAAACTTTATATTATGTTCAAACAAATTTCACTTTCACTCGCAGCCATCGCGCTGCTCGCATCATGCTCCGTCAAGGAAGACCGTATCAATTGTTCCGCACCCGTCACAGTAAGCGTGAGCGGTTTTAACGTCTCCCAGGAGCCTTTCAGCAAGGCCGTTCAAAGCGTGGAGGATGCCACGGCCATCAAAGCCATTACCCTTGCGTTCTACTCCGGCAACACCGAGACTTACAAGTCTACCCAGACCAGGGAGAGCCTGGAAGAAGGCGAAACCTTTGGCGAATTCACTACTTCCCTTCCCCTCGGAAACTACACCATGATAGTGCTTGCTATCGGCGGAGATAACATTCCCACACTCTCCGGACCTACCCAGGCCAGCTACGGCGAAAATGTAGTCGGTGATACCTTTGCCACATCGCAGGCTGTGAACATCAACAGCTCGGACACGGTCAACCTTGACGCCACCCTGGACCGCATCGTCTCCTGCATCGCAGTCAACTCCACCGACGGCCGCAGCGAAGAAGCCAAGAAGCTTCGTATCACCACCTCTACGGGCAGCCGCAGCTTCGACCCCACAACCGGCCTCGCCACCGTGAACACCGGTATCACCGCCAACATCACCCAGCCGGAAGCCGTTGGTACCGTAACCCGTTCCGCCGCCCTCCTTTTCCTCGCCTCCGACGAGCAGACAGCCGATGTCACCATTGAGACCCTGGATGACGAAGATCAAGTCATCTTCCGGAAAACCGTCACGGACGTCCCCCTCAAGCGCAACCGCTTCACCATCCTCACCGGTGCCCTGTACGACATAAACGCCACCGCCTCCAGCTCTTCCTTTCTGCTTAACACCGATTGGCTGAATCCGAGCACAGTGAACTTCTAGTCCCGCCCCAAAATATCCCTCGTGTACACCTTGCCTTGGACATCGTCCAGGGCAGGGTACTATTTGTATCGTTTTTCCAATTCTTCCCAGTTAACGATGTCCCACAGCGCCTTCAAATAGCCGGCCCTACGGTTCTGATAATCAAGGTAATATGCGTGCTCCCACACGTCGAAGGTGAGGAGCGGCTTAAGGCCGTGAGCGACGGGATTGTCGGCATTTTGATACTGGCCGATGGTTAGTTCGCCTGCCTCGTTGGCCTGGAGCCATACCCAGCCACTTCCGAAGAGTCCGGTGCCTTTGGCCTCGAACTCCGTCTGGAAGGCCTCAACACTCCCCCACTGCTTGACGATTTGCGCAAGGAGATTGCCGGTCGGGGCCGGCAATGACGAAGTGGTCGGGGCCGGCAATGACGCACCGTCACCCCCGACCTGATCGGGGGTCCTGAACTGCAAGAAGTACATATCATGGTTCAGGATCTGACCTGCGTTGTTGAAGATGCCTCCGGTAGACTTTTTGATAATCTCCTCCAGCACAGATTCTTCGCTGCGCTCAGAATGACACAGTGCTTCGAATTCCGTGCCTGCAATGAGTTTATTCAGGTTGTCCACATACGTCTGGAGATGCTTCCCATGATGGAAGGACAGCGTCTCGTCGCTGATCATCGGTGCCAGCGACTTGTAAGGCAATTCAATCAGTGTAAACATAGATTCTTCACTTTGTTCAGAATGACACTAATAACTTGTTCAGAATGACACTAGTAATTCTCGGGTTTGAGCTGGAAGTAGCTCTGCGGGTGGTCGCAGACGGGGCAGACATCGGGAGCCTTGGGGCCTATGACAATGTGGCCGCAATTGGAACACTGCCAAACACAATCCCCCTCGCGGGAGAACACCAAACCACCCTCGATGTTAGCCAGGAGCTTGCGGTAGCGCTCCTCGTGCTCCTTCTCAATGGCTCCCACCATGCGGAACTTCTCAGCAATCTCGTGGAAGCCCTCAGCATCAGCCTCATCGGCCATACGTGCATACATATCAGTCCATTCAAGGTTCTCGCCATCGGCGGCATCGGCAAGGTTCTCTATAGTAGAAGGCACACCGTTATGCAGGTACTTGTACCAAATCTCGGCGTGCTCTTTCTCATTGGCGGCAGTCTCTTCAAAAATCTTTGAAATCTGCACGTAGCCGTCTTTCTTTGCCTTTGAAGCGAAGAAAGTGTATTTGTTGCGGGCCATACTCTCCCCGGCGAATGCCTCCAGGAGGTTCTTTTCGGTCTTGGTTCCTTTGAGTTCCATATCAATCGTATTTTATAGATATCTCGACTTTGCTCAGAATGACAAAACTATTGAACAAATGATAGTTACTGATAATACTCCTTGTACCATTCTGCGAACTTTCTCAAACCTTCGCGAATGGTGATCTTCGGGGTAAACCCGAAGTCGCGCTCCAGGGCGGTGGCGTCGGCATAAGTGGTGGGAACGTCACCCGGCTGCATGGGAACGAGCTGCTTGTGCGCCTCGAAATCATAATCGGCCGGAAGCACACATGCGCGTAACAACTCTTCCTGGAGGACGTTCACAAAGTCGAGGAGATTCTCCGGCTGCCCGCCACCGATATTATATACCGCATACGGCGGTACCGGTAGGCCGTCCTCTCCTTTCTTGCGCTCCGGGGCCTTCGCCATTACACGCACAATGCCCTCCACGATGTCATCCACATAGGTGAAATCCCTGCGGCAATTGCCGTAGTTGTAAATCTGGATGGTCTTCCCGGCCAACAGTTTATTCGTGAAACCAAAGTAAGCCATGTCCGGACGTCCTGCAGGACCATACACGGTGAAGAACCGCAGACCCGTGGTAGGGATGTCGTAAAGCTTTGAGTAGCAATGGGCAAAGAGCTCATTGCTCTTTTTGGTCGCAGCATAGAGCGAGACGGGATTATCCACCCGGTCATCCGTAGAGAACGGAACCTTCTTGTTGCCACCGTACACAGAACTGGAACTGGCATACACCAGATGCTCCACCGGATTGTGCCGGCACGCCTCCAAAATATTATAGAAGCCAATCATATTGCTCTGGATGTAGGCATCAGGATTCTCAATCGAGTACCGCACACCTGCCTGAGCAGCAAGGTTCACAACGATGTCGAAGTGATTCTCGGCAAAAAGGCGGTCGATGAAAGCCTTGTCGGCGAGGTCACCTTTATAGAAAGCGTATTCGGACTTTGATTCTTCGCTTGCGCTCGAAATGACATTCAACCGGTACTCCTTCAAACTCGGATCGTAATAATCATTGAGGTTATCCAAGCCCACAATCCGCACAGTCTCCCCTTTGAAGCCCTCTTTCAAAAGCCTCAGCGCCAAGTTGGAGCCTATAAAACCGGCAGAACCGGTTACAAGTATCTTCTTCATTAGTCTCTCTTGAAAATATCTCTGGTGTATACCTTACCTGCTACATCATCCAATACAGTATCATAACGATTAGCGATAATCGCGTCGCTTTGTGCCTTGAACTCGTCAATGTCATTCATTACCCGGGAGCCAAAGAAGGTTGTTCCGTCTTCCAGCGTAGGTTCATAAATAATCACTTTCGCTCCTTTAGCTTTTATACGCTTCATGATGCCCTGGATGGCCGATTGGCGGAAATTGTCGGAATTGGATTTCATGGTAAGCCGATAAACGCCCACGACCACCTCTTTCTCTTTTGTGGTGTCGTAGGCGCTGGATGCTGTGTAATAACCTGCTTTTTCCAGGACGCGGTCTGCGATATAGTCCTTCCTGGTCCTGTTGGAATCCACGATAGCCTTGATGAGGTTCTCCGGCACATCGTTGAAGTTGGCCAGCAGCTGCTTGGTATCCTTCGGCAGGCAGTATCCGCCATAGCCGAATGAAGGATTGTTATAATGTGTTCCGATTCTGGGGTCAAGGCCGACGCCTTCTATAATAGCCTGAGTATCAAGACCTTTCATCTCGGCATACGTATCCAGCTCATTGAAGTAGCTAACCCGAAGAGCCAAATAAGTATTCGCAAACAGTTTTACA
The DNA here is from genome assembly GCA_017459075.1 of Bacteroidales bacterium. Classification (GTDB taxonomy): domain Bacteria; phylum Bacteroidota; class Bacteroidia; order Bacteroidales; family UBA932; genus Cryptobacteroides. The sequence goes on along the minus strand of JAFUDQ010000022.1, from coordinate 61,719 downwards.
GCCTCTGCCTCTGTGCTTCCCATAAAGAGAACCGGCACATCCTCCTTGATAGCCCCTTCCTTTATGATAGCCGCAAAAGTATGAGCCGCTTCTTCCAATGAAGGCTCATCATAGCCCACGATAATGCGGGACGGATACAGGTTATCATACAGCGCCTTGCTCTCACGAAGGAACTCCGGAGCAAAAATAATATTAGGCACAACAACCTTGAAAGTACCGTCCGCCTGACGCTCACGATAACTGAACTTCTCACGAACACTCTTAGTGTAACCAACTGGAATAGTGGACTTTATCACCATCACAGCATCAGGGTTAACCTCAAGCACCAACTCAATCACCTCCTCTACATGGGAAGTATCAAAGAAGTTCTTCTTGCTGTCGTAATTAGTAGGAGCCGCAATCACAACAAAGTCAGCATCGGCATAAGCCTTACGCCCATCCAACGTAGCCACTAGGTTAAGAGGCTTCTCCGCCAGGTATTTCTCAATATAATCGTCCTGAATAGGAGATATCTTCTTATTGATTTTCTCTACTTTCTCCGGAATCACATCAACAGCCACAACCTCATGGTGCTGTGCCAGAAGGGTCGCGATAGAAAGACCCACATATCCGGTTCCTGCAACTGCTATCTTCATAGTACAGAATTATTTATCCATTTCCTTAAAACGTGAGTTCTCACTCTTGAACTCGGGGACGGTATCCTTCATGAGACGAACCATTTCATCAATCTTCACATCCTCTGCAAGATGATGCAGCTTGGAGAAGATAGGCAGCATCTGGTCATACTCATACTCGCGAACCTTCGCAATGCGGATTCTCTCATGGAAGGTAGGAAGAGTGTTCTCCTTGTCTGAAAGAACCTCCTCGTACAACTTCTCACCCGGACGAAGTCCGCTGTACTCAATCTTGATGTCCTTGTCAGGAACGAAACCGGCAAGGGTAATCATCCTGCGTGCCAGATAATCAATCTTCACAGGCTCACCCATATCAAAGACGAAAATCTGGTTTCCGGTACTCATCGTCGCAGCCTCCATCACAAGACGGCAGGCCTCAGGAATAGTCATGAAGAAACGGTTGATGTCAGGATGAGTAACGGTAACAGGGCCGCCCTTTGCGATCTGCTCACGGAAGCGGGGAATCACGGAACCGTTGCTACCCAGCACATTACCGAAACGGGTAGTCACAAATTTGGTCTTGCCTACATGCTGCCCACGTTCAATGGCAAGACCTAAACTTTGTACGTAAATCTCTGCGAGACGCTTTGTGCATCCCATGATATTTGTAGGATTGACTGCCTTATCGGTAGAAATCATGACCATCTTCTCTACATCGTATTCGATGCATCGGTCCGCAACGCTGCGGGTACCCCAGGTGTTAACCATGATTGCTTCGCAAGGGTTCTCCTCCATCAGCGGCACATGTTTGTATGCTGCTGCATGGAAGACAACATTGGGACGATGTGCCTTGAATGCGTAGTCAAGACGGGGAACCTGGCGGAGGTCGCCGATAATCGGAACGAAGTCAAGGCCCGGGAACTTGTCCTCAAGCTCAAGGCGAAGATTGTGCATAGGAGTCTCGGCATTGTCAAAGAGCACGAGCTTCTTGACGCCGAAGCCTGCCAGCTGGCGCACAAGCTCCGAGCCGATTGAGCCGGCTGCACCGGTAACCATAACCACCTTGCCGCTGAAGTTAGCCCTGATTTCATCCAGCGAAATCTTTATTTCCTTGCGGCCAAGAAGATCTTCAACCTTTATCTCACGAGGACGGATAAACGGCTGTCCCTCAGCTACTTCGTCCACACCGGGAACGATGAGGGTCTTGACGCCATGCTCTGAGCAGTACTTGATAAGCTTATCCTCTTCTGCCTGCGCATCAGTGTCCTTTGCAAACAGAATTGCATCAATTCCGTTGCCGATTATGAATTTGTCCAGCTGCTTGTCTTCATTGAAAGCATAAACGGGAGCACGCTCCAGAAGCATGCCTCCGGTATGCGTACCACGCTCCAGGAAACCCATCACCTTGTAATGGGTTGAATTCTGAAGGCGAGGAATGACGGCGACGCTTTTGTCCGATGTTCCGTAAATGAGGATTCTCTGGTGGTCTGTCCTTGTCTTGATGCGGCTGTTGATGAACTGGTAGCCGATAATCATCGCCACACGAACGCCCAGCAGCATCACGAAGGTGAAGCAGACATCCAGAATGCCCATCAGCAGCACTACATTTGAGTATTTGCCGATGAGGGCAAGAACGGCGACGGACATCGCACCCTTTACCAGAGCAGAGAGGAAGAAGGGGAAAATATCCTTCGCTCCCAGATGGCGGATGATGATGCGGTACGTCCGCGTAAGAATGAACATTATAGCCGATGTGACGAAGCCTGCTGCCAGATAGGCAGTCATAACTGTGGAGTCAAGTAATTCCCGGCCAAGAATTACTGATGTTGCCAAGAAAACCAGGAAGGACGATACAAGCGACAGGGACATGTCCAGCGCCATGACTGTACGGCCCCTCAGATAAGAGTTCTTGAGAGCTTCAATGTTTAAGACTTTCACTCTAAGGTTAATTTTCAGTTTCTATTTTTTCCAGGAATTCAAACGGAATGTCGGATACGGCGACGACGGCTACACCTTCGATTGCCACAAGGAACTTCCTGTCCTTTTTGATGCGTCTGACAACGCCCGTGGCCCCTTTGTAGAATCCGTCAATTACACGTACGGGATCGCCTTTCTTGTACTCTTCAAAACCATTTGACAAAGCACTGACCCGGCATCCGCTTCCAGGAGATGAGGTTACTAATATGAAAACTTCCATCTGTTTCTCGTCGATAGGTTCCGGCTTACCGTCCGGGCTTCCATAGACCAGCAGATGGTCGAATCTTTCATGTTTCAGGTTTTTGATGAATTTCTCATCGCACTTGACAAAGAGGAGTGACGGAATCAGAGGGACTTTCTTATACTTGATGGTTCCGCCCTCGAAGGCGTCCACCATAGTCATAGCCTGGTAAGTCAGGTATTCGGCATCCTCAAGTTCTTTCTTCACGATATGAAGCCTGTTCTTGAATACCCTCAGCGCGTACCAGTTCCTCTGCAGCGTTTTCTCCATTTTCTTTGTTTTACGAAGCAACAGGGCACACCTTTCCCAATCCGACCAACTAATGCATCTAGTCCGCCAGGCGAGGCCAGGTTCTGATGAAATTTCACACAATCATCCGGTCTTGTTCCTATCCAAGAATAGTGTCCGTGAACCCCCTGTTTACATTCAATGGCAAATATAGATATTATCTATAATAAAACCAAGAAATAGGGCCGAAAAACGGTCTTTTTCATTGATTTTATACCCCCCCCGACGAAAAAATCAGGTTTTTCAGGCTTGTACGAAAGGCTTTTTTTCTTCTATCAAACGAAGCAGATACTGACCGTATTGATTTTTGAGCATTGGAGTAGCCAATTTGCGTAATTTTTCTTCGGAAACCCAACCGTTCATATACGCAATACCCTCCAGGCAGGCGACCTTAAGGCCCTGTCTTTTTTCAATAAGTTCCACAAAAGTAGAAGCCTCTGCAAGGCTGTCATGGGTCCCTGTATCAAGCCAGGCAAAGCCTCGGCCCATAATCTGGACCTTCAAGTCACCATCGGCCAGGAAAGTTTGGTTCACGGATGTAATCTCCAACTCTCCCCTGTCAGAAGGCTTGATGCCCTTTGCAATCTCTACCACCCTGTTGGGATAGAAATACAGGCCGACGACGGCGTAATTGCTTTTCGGTACCATCGGCTTTTCTTCAATGCTGAGGCAGTTTCCCTGCCTGTCGAACTCGGCCACGCCGTACCGTTCAGGGTCAGATACCCAGTAACCGAATACCGTCGCCTTTGAATTTTCTTCAGCATCGCGTACCGCGTTTCGCAGCAGCGTAGTGAAACCATTGCCATGGAAGAGGTTGTCTCCCAGAATCAGGCAGACACTGTCATCGCCAATGAATTTTTCACCTATGATGAAAGCCTGGGCAAGACCGTCCGGGCTTGGCTGTTCTGCGTATTCGAAATGCACTCCGAAGTCTGAGCCGTCTCCAAGCAAGCGCTGGAATGCCGGTTTGTCAAAAGGCGTAGTGATGATGAGGATATCCCTAATACCAGCCAGCATGAGGGCCGATATCGGATAGTAAACCATCGGTTTGTCATAAATGGGCAGAAGCTGTTTGCTCACTCCCTTTGTGATGGGGTAAAGCCTTGTTCCGGAACCACCTGCCAGTACTATGCCTTTCATATCAGTAAACGACAAAATTTTCTTAAATAACGCTTTTTCTGTCGCGTCCGGCCTACATTCCGGGGCGACGGATTACTATTGGAATCGCTCCCTCCGGGAAGGCCTCCGCTCCTGTGCAGACAAGGGCCAGATAGCCTCCGCCGCCGGCTCCCGGCATCTTCCAGGCCAGGACTCCCGGCATGGCAGAATACTTTTCAATATTCTCGGTCACGCCCGGCTGAATCATCCCCGGAAACATAGCCACCTGCGCCTCAAAAGAAGCTTTGTATGCAGCCGCGAATTCGGTCAGGTTGCGTTCCAAAATCGCGCTCCAGCAAGTTTCCGCGGCACCGGCCAAGGCCTTTACCTTGGCCTCGTTTATATCCTTTCCGGAGGCTACGGAACAACCGTCCTTCCGGGGCTGCATCGGCACAAGACAAAGGTGAGACTCAAGCCAGTTAAGCACCTCATTGTCATAGCAGACCTCTATCTTTTCCGGCCAGAAACGCCCGTTATACCAATGCCTGCAAAGTCCTGGCACACAGATACCTATGGCATCCTGGGCACCGGACACGATGCCATCTGACCGTTCCGGGTCATTCTCCATGCAGAACACAAGTTTTGCCAGCATTTCCGGATTCATATCCGGCAGCTGATAAGGCCATATTTTACGTATAGTGTCCCTTGTAGACGTGGCCAGGCCGCACCTTGGACGAATCTCAAATGTAGGTTCAAGTGACACGGTTACAGCCCATCCCGGAGCAAAACAGCTCACGTAAGTTTGGTCAATCCACGTTCCGGCAATATCCAGCCTTGTAGGAATCTGCGACTGTGTCTTTTTGAGAGCGGTACTGGAACGGGCCTCAAGCCCTTCTTTCGGGGTACGTTTCAGAACGATGTATTCAATTCCCCTCTCACGGCAAAACTCCTTCTTCTCTTCGCTGCCGCCATCTTCATTCACAACAAGGATATCCGGATGCAACATATCCACCGTCGGCACAAAATCCATCACACCGCTACCTGCATTGATGAAAGCATCCTTCACATATCGGATACTCCTGACCATGAAAAGCCGCTCCTGCTCACTGTAAACGGTTTTGTGATGCTTATACCCAAGGATAGTTTTGTCACTGCCGATGCCAACGTAAAGGTCTCCGTACTGCGCAGCCTGACGGAAAAACTCTACATGTCCGCTGTGCAGTAAATCATAACATCCGCTTACGAATACCTTCTTTGCCATGTCATCCTGAGCTTCTCTTTGTCATCCTGAGCTTCTCTTTGTCATCCTGAGCTTCTCTTTGTCATCCTGAGCGAAGTCGAAGGATCTCCTACCTGTTAGAATACATGTCCTCGTAATACTTCAGATAATCCCCGGAAGTAACATTATCCATCCACTCCTGATTATCAAGATACCAGCGGACAGTCTTCTCAATGCCCTCCTCAAACTGAAGCGAAGGCTCCCAGCCCAATTCACGCTGCAACTTTGAAGAATCAATGGCATACCTCAAATCATGGCCGGCACGGTCTGTAACATAAGTGATAAGATCCATGTCAGCCCCCTCCGGACGTCCAAGAAGACGGTCAACGGTATTGATGAGAACTTTAATAATATCGATATTCTTCCACTCATTGAAACCGCCGATGTTATAGGTCTCCCCTATCTTTCCTTCATGGAAAATAAGGTCGATGGCACGGGCTTGGTCAACTACATACAGCCAGTCGCGGACATTCTCTCCCTTACCGTAAACCGGAAGCGGTTTACGATGACGTATATTGTTGATAAACAAGGGGATAAGTTTCTCAGGGAACTGGTAAGGGCCGTAGTTGTTGGAGCAGTTTGTCACCACCGTCGGCAAACCATAAGTATCATGGAAGGCCCTTACAAAGTGGTCCGATGATGCCTTGGCGGCGCTGTACGGGCTGTGTGGCTGATATTTGAGGTCCTCTGTAAAGAACTTCTCTCCGTATGCCAGGTGATGCTCACCGGAACTGGCCTTAGTAGTAAACGGAGGTTCGATACCCTCCGGATGTGTCATCTGCAACGCACCATACACTTCGTCCGTTGAAATGTGATAGAAACGGCAGGGGATAGATTTCTCGACTCCGCCTTCGGCTCCGCTCGAAATGACAGAAAAATTATCCTTCTCATTTCGACCGAGCTCTAATTTGTCATTTCGACCGAGCTCTAATTTGTCATTTCGACCGAGCTCTAATTTGTCATTTCGACCGAGCGTAGCGAGTGGAGAAATCTCCCATCCCAGTGGCTCCCAATAGCACTTTGCAGCCTGAAGAAGACTAAGAGTACCCATAACATTCGTCTGCGCAAAAGTAAAAGGATCCTTGATAGAACGATCCACATGACTCTCCGCAGCAAGATGAATAATACCATCCACACGCTCCTCCTGAAGCAACTTCAAAACACCATCAAAGTCGCAAATATCCATCTTCACGAACCTGTAATTAGGCTTATCCTCAATATCCTTAAGATTAGCCAAATTCCCGGCATAAGTCAGCTTATCCAGATTAATAATCCTGTACTCAGGATACTTATTCACGAAAAGACGAACCACATGGCTCCCGATAAAACCGGCACCTCCGGTAATGACAATAGTCCTCTTAGACATAACCACTTAAAAATCAAGTTAAAGTGCAAATATAACTATTTTCTCCTCCTAAGCAAAATAACCGACACGCCACCAGCCACAAGAACCCCAAGCACATAATACAACCACGAATAAGACTTCTTCCCAACAACACGCTCCCACATATCATGAAGCTTCTGGGTATCATCACCCCAGTCACGCTCAAAATAGCTCCTTGCAATCTCTGACTTGTCAGGAAACATCACAGGATTAATCTGGACAGACTCAGCCCCAGGCCCGAAGAAATAAGAAATATCATGAGCCGGGAAACGGCTGTCCCTGAAATGCTCCAGAATAGACTTATCCCCGCAGCAAGCTACATAACCTGTATAATCAGCATTGCGGATAACAATATCCGGCCTGTTCATGAAATTAATCCAATAACGCGCAGCCTTGGTATTGACGGCATATTTAGGAATAACCCAGCCATCGAACCAAAGGGTGAAACCCTCATCCGGAAGAGAAAACCTCAGCTTCACACCCTGCTTGGCAGCCTCCTCAATAGCCTGTACAGCCTCTCCGCTCCAGGTAAGATTCACATAGCCGTCTTCACGCACCATTTTGTCCTTGTCCTCTACGGCATCCCAGCTAAGCACATTCTCGTGCACATTCTTAAGGAACTGCTCCACAAGGGCGATATTCTCGTCGCCTGTGTAATACATCAGTTCTTCTGGAGTCACCTCTCCGGCCGCAATCTCTTTCTCCTTAACAGCCAGGATAACCTGCGAATAAACATCACGAGGCGAATCCTTGATAAGAATCCTGTCCTTGTACTTGTAATTACGGATTACATTCCAAGTATGGGAATCATTGTCAGTCACATACCTGGCGTTATAAAGGATACCGGTAGTACCCCACATGTTGCCAATAGCATAGTCATTGGCATCCACCTCCTTGCTGATGGTGGAAAAATGATTCCTGATGAAAGGAGAAATATTATCGTCGATGTAAGACGGAGTGGAACCGAAATCCCTGTCAATCGGCAGCAATTCCCCGTTCCCGAGCATACGCTCAATTATATAATCCGAAGGGCTGATGACATCGTAGTCCTTATGCTTTACCTCAACGGCCTCAAGCATTTCACGGTTGGTCTCAAAGGTCTCATACACAACCTTCACGCTCTCCCCCGTCTGCTCCTTGTACCAGGCCTCGAACTCCGGAATCACCGACTCGTCAATGTAATTGAACCAGTTATAAACCTTTAAAACCCGGCTGCGGTCTCCACCGCAACCAGGTATTATTCCCAAGGCAAGCCCTAAGGCAGCCCAAATCAAAAGCTTTCGCATATAGTGTTATAATTGCAGGTCGATAGTTTCTGCAAAGATAACATTATTTTCTTTTTCTATGCGATGTTTTCTTTTTTCTTGACATTACAACCGCAATAAAAAGAGCTACAAGGCAGGCACCGATGACAACAGCGGTCATAGGACTTGCATTATCACCCTTTACGCGGCTCCACATCTGGATGAGTTTTTCAGTATTCTCACCCCAGTCATGCTCAAGGCTGCTGCGCTCAATGTCTGAACGGTCAGGATAAAGGACGGGATTTACGTGAACGGAGTCTGCACCCTCGCCAAAGAAATAGCTGAGGTCCTGGGCAGGATACTCTTCGTCAACAAAAGCTTCCATAACCTCCTGGGAGCCGCTGCAGGCAACATAACCGCATTCTTCTGAGTTACGGATGACGATGTCGGGACGGTTCATGAAGTTAATCCAGTACTTGGCAGCCTTGGTGTTCTTTGCATATTTGGGGATTACCCAGCCGTCGAACCAAACGGTGAAGCCTTCTTTCGGAAGAGCGTACCTGAGGTCTACGCCAACTTCTGCAGCCTCGTCAATGGCCCAAACCGCGTCACCACTCCAGGTAAGGTTTACATAACCAATCTCCTGAACCATCTGGTCCTTGCCGAAATCGGCCTCCCAGCCTGCTACAAGGGGTTTAACCTGGCTCATATACTCCTCTACAAGGGCAAGGTTCTCATCGCCTGTGTAGAACATAAGTTCGTCGGCAGTAACGGTACCATCGGCAAGAGCATCCTCCTTAACCTTGAAGATAATCTGTGAATAGACGTCGCGGGCGGAATCCTTGATAAAAATACGGCCGGTGTATTTGTCGTTACGGATTATGTCCCAGGTAGTTGCATCCTCATCGGCCACGTGGGCGGCATTGTAAAGGATACCGGTTGTGCCCCACATGTTGCCTACTGCATAGTCAAGAGCGCTAAGGTTTCCACCATTGAACTTGGCAAAGTTGGCCTTTATGAAGGGGGACATGTTGTCATCGATGTAGTTGGGAGTGCTGCCGAAGTCCCTGTCTATAGGAAGGAGAAGGCCGCTCTGGAGCATCCTCTCAATGATATAGTCAGAAGGGCATACAACGTCGTAATCCTCATGGCCTTTCTCAATCTTGGAAAGCATGGTTTCGTTGATGTCAAAGGTCTGATAGATAACCTTAACGCTCTCCCCTGTCTGCTCCTGGTACCAGGCCTCGAATTCGGGGATGACGGACTCGTCAATATAATCGGACCAGTTGTAAACTTTCAGAATCTGGTCCCTGTTCTGTGAGCAGCTGCAGAAGAGGGCGGCAGCTGCAAGGATTACAAAAAATTTTTTCATTTATGAATGAGTTGTTAGTATTATCAGTTCTGTTTGTTCTGCTTAGCCTGCCTTAAATTAATGATTATCAGCAGTATAAGCACTACAAGGAATATCAGCGTCATCAGCGGGCGAAGCTCCGGCGTAAGGCCGCCCTTGCGGGCATCGGTATAAATATACGTACTAAGGGTATCAAGGCCGATGGTGCCACGGGTGAAGAAGGTTACCGCAAAGTCATCCAGACTCATTGTGAAGGCCAGGATGAAGCCGGATACCATTCCTGACTTAAGTTCAGGCACAAGCACCTTCCAGAAAGCCTGGCCCGGGGTTGCGCCAAGGTCAAGCGCCGCTTCGTAAATATTGGGGTTCATCCTCTGCAACTTAGGCATCACGCTAAGAACCACATAAGGGGTGCAGAAGGTGATATGTGCCAGAATTACAGACAGATAGCCCTGGGCGAATCCAAGGAATACAAAGAGCAGGAAAAGCGATACACCCGTGATGATATCCGGGTTAATCATCGGCACATTATTCAAAAAAGTGATTGCCTTTTTCTTCCTTCCCTTAAGATTATGTATGCCGATGGCGGCCACGGTTCCCAACATCATTGAGACGAAGGCTGCCACAAGGGCTATCAGAATTGTATTCTTGACCGCGGCAATAAGCGAAGCGTTGCCCTGCATCGAACCGGTAAGAAGGTTCTCATAAAGTTGGGTAGAAAAGCCTTCCCAGCTACCCAGAACACGGCTTTGCGTAAAGGAGAAGATGGCTATGAATACCAGCGGGGCGTACATTACGACCAGCAGTATCCAGATATAAGCGCGTGCAAAAAACTTTCTCATAGCCTATATCAGCCCTCCTTCGGCCTGCTCCTTATCCTTCGACATCAATGATGAGATGCCGATGATTATGAGCATTATAAGTGAAAGCGCCGCTCCGTAGTTCCACATAGAGGAGTTGATGTTCTCCTGAATGATGGTTCCGAAGAGCTTTATCTTATTGTTGGTCAGGAACTCGGATATTGCGAAGGTGCTCACCGTAGGCATGAAGACCATAAGCACTCCGCTCCACACTCCGGGCATTGAAAGAGGCACTGTAACCTTCCAGAATGCCGTCCAGGGGGTGGCGCCAAGGTCTACAGCGGCCTCGGCATAGCTCTTGTCCATCTTGCTCAGCACGTTGTAGATAGGATATATCATGAACGGCAGATAGTCGTAGACCATACCAAAAAGGAGGGTTCCCTTACCCAGGTTCATTCCCAGGATGGTGAAAAGCTGGGCCGTCGCAAGGGTACGCATCAGGGCGTTAATCCACATCGGCATAATGAAAAGGACTATCGTCACGGCACTTTTGTTATACTCTTTGCGGGAGAGTATCCATGCGGCGGGATAACCAATCAGAATGCACAGAAGGGTGTTTTCTACGGCTACCTCAATGGAAACGGCGAAGGTGGAAAGGGCGTCCTTGTCTGTGAAGAACTTGGTTATGTTGGCAAGCGTAAAGCCTCCCTGGCTGTCCTGCAGCGCATACACCAATATCAGAATCAGTGGCAGCACTACAAAGATTATCAGGAAGATAAGGTACGGTATGCTCCAGTTACTCCGCTTTCTCATCTTGCAAACTTATCTTTATATCCTTGTTCTTTATGCCGATGCCGACGAGGTCTCCTTTGTCCCAGATGTCCTGGGTGTCTACCCACAGGAAGCCGCCGTCATCGGTCTTGATGGTAAGGTGATAATGGTCGCCTTTGTAAAGGATGAAGTGGACTTCGCCGGATATGAGGCCGGCGTCGATATCGTCCAGGAGGTCTATGCTTCCGAACGGAATCTCCACCTTCACCTTCGTGCCCTTGGCCAAGTCTGACAATTTATGAGATGTCTCGACTTCGCTCGACATGACAGGGTCAGTCTTTTCGTCCGACTTTGTTGTCTTTTCGTCCGACTTTGTTGTCATTTCGACCGACTTTGTTGTCTTTTCGACCGAGTTTGTTGTCATTTCGACCGAAGCGGAGAAATCTCCTTCCACCGGAAGGCTGAACTCCGGGCTGTCGAAGTCTATCGACTCCCCGTTCCAGGTACCCTCCAGGGTATTGCAAAGACGCTCCATCTTCATAACCTGGATATCGTCCGGATCAATGTAAAGCATGACCTCGGTCCCAACCTCGTAAGGGTCATAATCCTGAATCATCAGCTCGTAGCCGGCATCGGTATCAACGAACATCTCATAATGAACGCCTTTGAAAGTGCAGGACTTGACAGTGGCCTTGAACTGGCACTTTGCAGGGTCGGTCGTGAAATAAATATCCTCCGGACGAACTACGACATCCACCGGGACATTCTCTCCGAAGCCCTCGTCCACGCAGTCAAAACCGTGCTTGATAAAGGACACGCGGCGATCACGTAACATCGTACCTTTCAGGATGTTACTCTCTCCAATGAAGTCTGCCACGAAGCAGTTTACAGGCTCATTGTAGATGTCAATGGGAGTACCAATCTGCTGGATTTTGCCCTCGTTCATAACCACGATGGTATCAGAAAGGGTAAGGGCCTCTTCCTGGTCATGGGTTACGTACACGAAGGTGATTCCAAGCTTGCGGTGCATCTCCTTGAGCTCTATCTGCATGTCCTTGCGCATCTTGAAGTCAAGGGCTGCAAGAGGCTCGTCCAGAAGGAGAACCTTAGGCTGGTTTACAATAGCACGGGCTATGGCGATGCGCTGCTGCTGGCCGCCGGAAAGTGTCTCAACGTCACGGTCTTCGTAGTCACTCATGGCTACGAGTTTCAGTACCTTGCGGACGCGCTTGTCAATCTCGTCCTTGGGAGTCTTTTTCAGCTTGAGGCCGAAGGCAACGTTGTCGTAGACATCAAGGTGCGGGAAGAGGGCGTACTTCTGAAAAACAGTGTTCAGAGGGCGCTGATGAGGAGGAATACCGGTAAGTTCACGGCCTTCCATGAGGATTGAGCCTTCGTCCGGCTGCAGGAAACCAGCTATCATTCGCAGCAGGGTTGTCTTGCCGCATCCGGAGGGGCCAAGGAGGGTTACGAACTCTCCTTTTCTGATATAAAGATTAATGTCTGAAAGCACCTGCTTTCCACTGAAGGACTTGCTGAGGTGCTTGATGTCGATTATTTTATCTGTCATTTCCCTTGCCGATGACTACTTGACCTTTATGCTGAAGTTGTAGAGTACACCTGCGGAGATGGGTACTACCTCAAGTCCGGAGTTGTAAGCTGCAGTAAGGTGGAAGCGGAGGGCTTTGTCTTTCAAAGGTGTCCAGTGAAGGGCTGCGCCTACGTTTACCGAATTCTGCTTGATGCCGTCGATTTCGGTATTCATGTGCTCGAAGCCGGCTTTGCAAAGGAGTTCTACCTTTTCATTAACGGGCCAAAGTACAGAGGGAAGAACGGTAAGGCCTTTGACCATGAGCAAATCGTCGTCCAGTCCTACCTTGTTGAACATGTCAAGTCTCAGGACTACAGGCTCTACATCGGCCTGAAGACCAAGGGTTACGACTTTGTTGAAGCAGTCAAAGAATTTGTTGCCATCGCCAAGTTTCATTGTCTGAAGCATGGTGAAGCTGAGGATTGACTCTACGTTGCCGAAAGTTGAACGCCACTCTCCTGAATAATTGTAGAGGCCGCTCTTGATGGGACGGTGTCCGTAGGGAGAGGTTGTCATCTGAAGGCTGAAGGTATTGTTTTCCGTAGCGTTATAGCTAACTTTTCCGCCCCATTCGTATACGGGGAGGATGTTCCAGAGGTTGGAGTTGAGTTCTGCGTGTACATCGTAATCGTTGTCATCAAACTCAAAACCGCCAAGGGTTACTACCTGTTTTCCTGCGGAGATTTCCCAGTTGCCAATAGTATAGGTGAGGTAGCCCCAGTCCATCCAGTTGACGTCGTCTGAATGTAAAGTGTTCTTATACAGATACTTGGGCTCTCTTGACAGCCAGTGGTTGCAGAGGCTGAAGGAAAGGTTGTCGGTGATGTTGCCCTCAAAGAGGGTGTAGAGTGCGGAGTTTCCGAAGTTGGAGTCGTTCTCTCCGCCTTTTGCCGTGGAGATATAGTTGTTATACTCCAGTCTGGGGATTACGTTGAGTACAATACCGTTTTCAGTATCGTCAGCCTCTTGTGCGTGCACAAGCAAGCAGGGCAGCGTCAATAGAGCTGCGCAAACAACCAATATTTTCTTCATTTTTACACATAAAAAATAAGTTTGTTGTACTTGACAGCCTACCAGCTTGTGCATCGGGCTGATTTGTAGGGATGATCGGGCTCGAACCGATGACCTCTTCAATGTGACTGAAGCGCTCTGAACCGACTGAGCTACACCCCTGTCTTTAAGTTTGCAAAAGTACGCTATTTGCTGAAATTTTCAAATTTTTTTGATTTTTTTTCGTTTTACCCATCTCCTGTTCCATGTCCCTCCCGTCATTCCCGGACACGACCGGGAATCCTTTCCTGCTGTCATTTCGACCGAAGCGGAGAAATCTCCTTCCTACTGTCATTTCGACCGAAGCGGAGAAATCTCCTTCCTGCTGTCATTTCGACCGAAGCGGAGAAATCTCCTTCCTACTGTCATTTCGACCGAAGCGGAGAAATCTCCTTCCTACTGTCATTTCGACCGAAGCGGAGAAATCTCCATCATTTCAATCAAAATTACTATTTTTGTAAAAAGTATCCAAAAGAATGGAAATTGTAAAGATTGCAACATATCACTCTCCGATGAAAGAAAAATTCGGAGTACCAAGGCAAAGCGGCCTGGCGCCATCGCTACAAGGCCGCATAGTCTTTGAACCGGAATACCGCGACGCAAACGCGCTCCGGGGTCTGGAAGGCTTCAGCCACATCTGGCTCCTCTGGGGCTTCTCCGCCAACCGACCCACCGCCCATGGGCACGCCTCCGCCGTGCCCGGAGGCGAGGGGGCCTCACGCACCTGGTCCCCCACGGTGCGGCCCCCTCGCCTTGGCGGCAACGCCGCCATGGGCGTCTTTGCCACCCGCTCCCCGTTCCGCCCCAATCCCATCGGCCTGTCCGCAGTCAAATTAGAATCCCTGGAATTCAGCGGTAACGACGGCCCCGTCATCTGCGTCTCCGGAGCCGACCTCATGGACGGCACCCCCATCTACGACATAAAACCCTATGTAACTTACGCCGATGCTCATCCGGAAGCCACTTCAGGTTTTGTAGACGCCACCCCTTGGCAGCCCCTCACCGTTGTAATCCCTGAAGAAATCCGCCAGCAAATCCTGAACGGCCCCTCGGTTGCAAAACACCCCGTTCTGCACCTCGAACACGATTTTTCCACCACTCCAGGTGCAAAAGAGGCCTTTTTGCACCTCCAGGCTTTGGAAGAAATCCTGGCGCAGGACCCCAGGCCCCAATACCACCGTTCCAACCCCGTCATTTCACCCGCTTCATCCGCTGACATTTCACCAGTTCCAACCTCTGTCATTTCGACCGTTTCCTCCGATGTCATTTCGACCGAAGCGGAGAAATCCCCCACCCCTCCCGCTACAGAGCCAGAGGTTTTGAAAACTTACGCTTCAAAATCCCTGGACTCTTTCGCTTCGCAATGCCAACGCACTCCTTCCCCCGTCATCTCAAGCGCTTCCTCTCCTGTCATTTCGACCGAAGGCCGAAAGGCCGAAGCGGAGAAATCTCACCCCAAAGTCTACGGCCTAGCCTTCGGCCCCTGGAACGTCCGCTTCACCGTCACCGGTACCACCCTGACAGTCCTCTCAATTGAATAATAAGCCAAAATAATTATGAAAAACAGCATCATAGAATCACCTAAAAATCAATGGGTTATGCTTGGAGCCCTGCTAATAGCAGGACTAGCCACACTGCTCATCAAACATAAGCCATCAACCGAACCATTCCCCGGGCAGGAAACCAGAATCATTACTGCATCGGACTCCCTGATGTACGTAACAGTACTTCCGCAGGACAGCACGGTTCTTCGCACGCCAAGCGCAGACCTGACGCCGGAAGAGCTAGCCTCTCCCCTGCTTAAAGAGCTGATGGCCAAGATGTTGTACACAGTAAAGCATCCATCGCAGGATGGCGTAGGCATCGCCGCCCCGCAAGTTGGAATCGACAAACGCGTTGTGTGGCTGCAACGCCTGGACCTTGAAGGCGAACCATGGCGCTGTTACCTGAACCTACACATAGAGACCATGTCAGACTCTACAGAAACCCTCCCGGAAGGCTGTCTCTCCCTGCCGCCAATGCGCGGTGAAGTAACCCGAAGCCCCTCTGTCATAGTTACTTACATTGACCCCGACACCCTACTCCCTGCCCGCGACACCATTCACGGATATACCGCCCGAATCTTCCAGCACGAGCACGACCACCTTGAAGGCATAGTCTATGCAGACCGCACAGACTCCCTCTACATCTCGCAAGACTGGGCCGCCGAACGCTCCGCCTTCACCTACTCCCGCCCCACCTGGTGGTAGCCGCACCGCCCCTCCACCGCTAAACACTCAACTCCCAGCCCATTCTTTCTGCTATAGTACAAAATATGGCATCGTCTTTAGCTGGAATAAAGACACTGTACCGCTTTCCACCATAAGGAGTATCTGGAGAAGAAAGGCAGGATGCCACCTGATAGTCATCTTCCTCTAAATATCGGGCATTGTAGCCCTCTGTTTCTGAAAAAGGTGCCTGTTTGTATTTATTCAGATTGAAAGAGTTTTGCATATTCAGCCAGTTTTCTGCTGATATTCCAAGCCCGGCCTCCAACTTACTGGCAACTTCGGGTGTAACGTTCCTTACACCATGAATCAATGCACTCAGGTGTGATAATTTGATAACTTTTTCAGTTTTTTATACAGTCCAATAAAAAAGGCGGTTGGCCCCGAAATAGAGCCAACCGCCTAAGAGAGATAAATGTAAACCGTAGCCTAGTCTTTTATAAGAGAGACTTTCTTCAAAGACCTACGAGATGATTCAACAGGAGAATCAGCTTTGACAAGTGTATTAGGCAGGTCAAATACAACTGCGTCTTTACCGTTCCAATCCCAAATGTCAGCGAAGTTACCAACAAGACCGAACTTACCATACAGTGTTTCGTTGTCATAAGAGCAAACACCGGCTTTAACTGTGATAGTACCATCCTCATTCTTTACGAAGGATACAAGTTTGTCACCTGTAATCCATTCTACATCTTCAGCGTTGGGTTTACCAACAAGATAATAATGATACTTGTGACCATCCTTGGTATATTCCTTTCCAGTATCCTGGTAGCCGTAGATATCTACATTCCCGGTAGACATGTCAAAGTTGGCATATAAAGTTATATCCAGATTAGGATGCATTCCAGTGATTGTGTACTCTGTAGAGCTGTTCTCAACAGGAGTAATGGTAATCACGCTTTCACCAAGTTTCCAGTTACCACCCCAAGCAAGATATGCCTCGGAAGGATCAGTACGATAGCAATTATTACCTACCCTATAAAGATTACTTACATTAGAGAATTCACCAGTTGTAATATTGTAATCATTGAGGGTTAAATACGAATATCTTCCATATTCCTCCGGAACATTAAGTGGAGTGAACCTGAAACTGTCACTATTTACCAACTGAACACTTCCGATATTTTGTCCAACATCTGAATACTTGGGAGCATCAATATCGACACCCCTGTTTTGAATGAAAAAACCATTCATATTGTCAAGTACTCTTACATGATAGCCATCTTCCCTTTCCTCAGCGGAATACATATCCTGACTGGGGATAAGGACTATACCTTCTTCCTTGTCATACTTGAAAGTAAGTTCGGCATTCCAATCCCAGAATAAGCCACGAACTTTATATGTCCTGTTCGCTTCATCCTGTTCAAGTTTCAAAACACCATTGTTGGTCTGCCAATAACCAAGATAATTCTCATAAGGAACTGGTTCGCGGGCATAGGTCTTAACAATGTACTCACCGGTAGGGCCGTTCTTGTCAAATGCTACGGCAATAAGGCCGCGCTTAGCACCTACTGCATGATCGAGAAGATTATCACTAACGGATCCGGTTATCTGAGAATAAGACACAGCGGTCTCAACATCTGTTTCATTGTTAAGACGAGTAAACATATTGATTACTGCGTCTTTGTACAATGCCTTCATGGCATCCAAATCCGGTTCAGGATTGTCTTCGTCGATATCGAAATTCAGGAATGAGAAATATGTTCCCTCCTTAGAAGTTACGGAAGCCTCAAAGTACTTGTCATTTTCATAAACAAGATTTGTTGCCTCCTTATACTCTATGACATTCACTTCCGTAGGAATGACACCTAAATGTATGAGGCCAGGGGTTTCTTTATCCTTATATAAATCCATAACCATTACCTTCATAAAGACAGTTTTGCCAACCAGGTTATTAAGGTCATCCTTTGAGTCCTCGATAATTATATCACAGTTATCGTAGAAGAGGTTCTTCAATACCAGATTGTCACCAACCTTTTCAATCTCACCATAGATTACGCTTGCACTCCTATTAATACGGCAATTATAATTGAATCGTCCGGAATTGAATTTAAACTCAACAGGCTCTGCGTCAGTTACTTCCGTCGGAGTCGCTTCATCCAATTCATACATATACTTTTCATCGTTGTATTTTTTTGTTCCAACAAGATTATATACTTTTCCAACTTCAACTTGCTGTGTCAGATTATTAACGACCAAATAAGAATAAATAGAATTCAAATTTATACCATCAGTAACGACTGCCATCTTCTTTCCTGCGGCAATAACAGTAAGACGGTTGAGTGTCACCTTCGTATCACTCGGAACCCGGGTACTGTTAAAGAACGTAGACAAAGTAGTGGTAACGTCACCTGCAGGATCCTGACGTACGATAAAGCGTTTAATTATGTAATTATCACTGGTCCTGCGGACATAAACGTAAGCATATCTGAATTCTCCGGTTTCATTAGGCTCTGCCTTAAGGGTTCCATGAAGCTCATAATTAGCCTTAGTATCAATTACACTAAGCCAATCTGCAGAAACTGTAGTGTAGAACTCGTCATTGGAGACAATATCAAAATCAAACGAGCCACCCTCAGCAGGTGCAGTCTCAACATCCAAAACAGCATCAAAGCTCTTGGTTGTCATAACGATTGCCTTGATGTCGGTCTTACCCCTGCCATTTGCAGCATATACAAAAATCTTGTATTCTACATCGTCACTCCAGTCGGTTGATGTGAGTGATACAATACCGGATTTATTGTCCGCGGGTATTACTTTAGACTGCGCAAATGCCGAATAATTAGGAATGATGTTAAGGATATCCACTGAAACCTCATCATTTGTGCTTACGCCAGTGAGTGAGTAAGGGATTTCAACCGTATCATTTGCAAGAATTATATTCTTTTCAGGAAGCTCAAAAACAATGCTGAAGTCAAGTTCCTTCGGAATCACAAAACTGCTGCCGTCGGCAAGGGTGAAGGTTACCTCTGTCTCAGTCTCTGCAATGGTGATTGCTGGAGTTGCCGTACCAGTAGAAGGAACAGGTTTCCAGGTAGTACCGTTGTCTACTGAGTACTCCATCACGCCCTCGTTGAAGCGGAACTGAGGAGTCACGGCGTCCTTACCGTCCTGGCCATCCTTTCCATCCTGACCATCTTTGCCATCTTTTCCGTTTTCACCGTCCTTGCCATCCTGGCCGTCTTTTCCATCTTTGCCATCCTTGCCGGTTACGGGGATAGGCTGATTGTTCTCATCAAGAAGGAGTTCGCCATTTACTGTCCAGCAATAGACACCGTCTACTAACTTGACACCAATGACCGGAGTGGCACCATCCTGGCCATTCTGACCGTCTTTTCCATCCTTGCCATTCTGGCCATCTTTACCATCTTTCCCGTTTTCACCGTCCTTGCCGTTCTGGCCGTCTTTACCATTCTCTCCGTTCTTGCCATCCTTACCATTGGTAAGGGTTGCGGTTTTACCATCGGAGAACTTGATAACGTAACCATCGGAAGTTTCAGTTACAGAGCTGATAGTTACCTGATTCTGTAATGCAGAGATAAGGTTCTGCAAACCAGGAATAGTAGTGTTGTTAAGAGTCTTAACGGCTTCTTCCAACGCTGTCACGCGCGAATCCAAGCCGCTAATCTTTTGGTTGATCTCGGAGTCATCGTACTCCTTGTTACAACCAACTGCAAACAGGGCTGTTACAGCACCTGCCAACAGGAGTTTAATAGCTTTTTTCATAAATAAATATTGTTTAAAAAGTGTTTCTTCATTAAGTGCTTTTTGCCTTTAGCTACTTACTAAAAGCATTTTGAAGTATGCGAATAGACACTTTTAAACAAGCTGGAAAGGTAATTTCTTAATTAAAGTCCTAACATTTGATGTTTTTTTGAAAATAATTCCTATATTTGTATTTGATACTGTTTTAAACACTAATTTGCATAAGGATATTTAGCTTTTAGTAAGTAGCTAAAGCCTTCTTTTTTCCTTTTCATCTAACTTTGACAAAAATATTGCAGGACTTTGTTCAGGAGCCCATGACTGGTCGTCGCTGCTTGTTAGTGCGCCGGAGTGGTGAAAGAGGAAGAGGGGGGGGGGGGCAAGGGGCAATAGGAAGAGTCGGTGTTGTGCGTGGGCCCGGCGAAGCAGGCAGGGTGTTGCCCTGCAAGGTCGTGCCACCCCCGTAGAGCACCCCAAAAACTGAAAATTTTCGGGGGACCCAGTGCTAGGGGGTGCCTCAAAAGGAGGCGGGGGGCCGGCAGGGCAATGCTCTGCCAGCGAAGGACAAAAAGGGTGCAGGGAGCGGTGAAGGACACGGAGGAGCACGGGACCCTCTTTCCCTTTCACCGGGACAGCAGTATCTTCTTCAATGGAATGCGCAGAAAAACTGCCGTTTTCTTGCACTTTCGCACCTTTAACGCTTGTGCCATAGCCTGCTTTTACGGGGATTATGGGCGTTAAGGGTGGCTTGGGAGGGGGTGTAACGTCCGTACAAAAGGCGTCCACGGGCGTTATCCCGATCTTTTTAACGACTTAAAGCCCGTAAAACGCCATTTTGTGTCGTTAAAGGAGATTCTTCACTTCGTTCGGAATGACGGGGTCGGAACCGGGAATGACAAGGAAGGGAGATTTCTCCGCTACGGCTACGCCTTCGGTCGAAATGACAGAAGGAGATTCCCGGTCGTGGCCGGGAATGACGGGAAAAAGCCTGGAGGCTACTTCCGGCGAATCAGGAGGCAGAGGCCCAGGATGGTAAGGGCGGCGTTAATGATAAGTAACTCAAAACCAATCTTGTAGCCGCTGAACCAAGCCTGCGAATTAAGATCCAGGACAAGGCAGATAACTGGGGCAAGCAAAGCCACCAGCGGCACCCACTTGTCACGAACCTCCTTCTTGCAGGCGATACCAAAGGTAAACAAACCCAGCAAAGGACCGTAGGTGTATGAAGCAATACGGTAAACCGCAGTAATGGCACTGTCGGAATTAAGGGCATTGAAAACAATGATAACAACACCCATCAGCAGGGCCATCACAATATGCACACGCTTGCGAATACCGGTAACGGCCGCCTCTGACTTATCCTTTGTGCCGATGATATCAACGGTAAAACTGGTGGTAAGCGAAGTGAGCGCACTGCCGCCGGCGCCATAAGCAGCCGCAACAAGGCCGATGATAAAGAGAACTCCCACAATAGTAGGCAGCATGCCGCTAGTTGCAACAGCCGGGAAGAGTTTGTCACCACCCTCAGAAATACCATTTGCCGATGCGAAAGCATAAAGCAGAACACCAAGGCAAAGGAAGAGGAAGATAACCACAACCTGCATGAACACGCTGGTAATCAGGTTCTTCTGGCTCTCACGAGCATTCTTGCAGCTAAGCGTCCTCTGCATCATATCCTGATCCAAGCCAGTCATCGCAACAACAGTAAACAATCCGCCAAGGAACTGCTTCCAAAAATAGTTGGTAGAATTTCCGTCCTCAAAATGGAAAATACGGGACATAGGACTCTCGCTGACAGTCTTGAAAATATTGATATCCAGGCTCTGGGCAATGAACACGATGGACAGCACCACAGCCAGGATCATACACAAGGTTTTAAGAGTATCGGTCCAGATAACAGACTTGACACCGCCCTTGTATGTATAAGCGTAAACAACTATCACAGAGAACAATACATTAAGCGCAAACGGCAGGCCAAGAGGCTCGAAGATAAGCAGCTGAAGGCTCAGGCAAACCACGAAAAGCCTTACGGCAGCACCCAGAATCTTGGAAATGAAGAACACCCAGGCGCCGGTCTTATGGGTTGTAACGCCAAACCTCTTGTCCAGATACTCGTAAATGGACACCACGTTCATCTTGAAATACAGCGGTGTAAGCACAAAGGCAATCACCAGATATCCAGCAATGAAGCCAAGGCACATCTGCATGTAGCCAAAGTCATTCGCCGCCACCATTCCCGGAACGGACACAAAAGTCACTCCGGACATGGTTGAACCAATCATCGCAAAGGCAACAAGGAGCCAGTTGGACTTGCGTCCGCCGCTGAAAAACGTGTTGTTGTCACTGCCTCTTGAAGAGTACCATGACACCGCAAACATCAGTGCCAGATACCCTAAAACCGTAATAATAATCGCTAACGTTGACATATCTTTTTAACAATTTCTACACTATTACCAACCGGGGAAGCCGTGAACGAACCAACCCTCTGGGCCCACCAGGCATACTCCAGATCCTTGCACTTCTCATCAAAAGCCTTCTGGTCAAAATCAGAACCGGAAGCAAGAGCCGCATTGACATCGGCAAAGAACAGTTCCCAGCGCGGCTTGTAATAAGAGCTCACAAGCCCGGCCCAAGTCCTGTCCGCATAATCCGTAAGCAGATTGCCACGGTCTCCCCACGAAGTCAGAAGGTTTCGCGCATTGGACTCAAAATAATCAGCCTCGGCAGCATCGGCCCCCCAACTACGGGCATCAGCAATCCACTTTCCAACAAGGAAGTAACTCTGGCTCTGAAGCAGCTCTTCAAGGGTATCGAAAGTCGCAAGCAGCTCAGCCTCAAGAGTTTTCATAGTCTCCAAAGCCTCGGCAGCACCTTCCGAGCCGGCACGGGCAGTCTCATAAGCCTTCTTATACTCTGCAAACTTAGCCTCGAAGCGGTTACCAAGCCACTGACGGGTCAGGTTAACAATGTCAAACTCATAAGCGGCACCGGAACCATCGGCCTCAAGAAGGCCCTTGATTACCTTCAAAAGCTCATCGTTCTGATAAGTGAAACGGATGCTTGAATGGTATGAGCTGGAACGTCCGAACGAAGGACGAAGGTTCAGGATAGGACTGTGTCCGGGGACGCTGCGGTCTATGTAAATATTGTGCAGGAGGTTATTCCATGCAGTGCGTCCGGCCTCTGTGGCAGCCCCCGTCCGCCTGTCTGCCAGACGCTTTGAATATTCGTCGATATCTTTGTGAAGGTCATAATCCCAGGCCTTTTCAAAGATATACTGATACATGAAAGGATTGCAGTCGAAGCCCTCAAGCGTAGAGCCAAGGCCCTTGAAATTGGAGCCGGCGGAAGCAAAGGTATTCTCAATCTTCGCATTGACATCGGCAATATTGCCTGCGAGATAAGTAT
Source organism: Bacteroidales bacterium (assembly GCA_017459075.1). GTDB lineage: Bacteria > Bacteroidota > Bacteroidia > Bacteroidales > UBA932 > Cryptobacteroides. Next base: position 38,651 of record JAFUDQ010000022.1, on the reverse strand, counting down.
TTCCGCCAAAATTGCCAAGATAGCACCAGATAAAAGGCACTCCGTAATAGCTCTGGGTCTTCTGCCAAACCTCCATCCTCTCGCAGTAATAATCAAGAAGCAGGGACTTCTCTGCCGGATAAGAAGTAATGTAAGCCTTTACACGGTCGTCAGTATCGTCAACGAACCAATATTTGCGCTCATTGTAGAAGAGCCAGGTCATCTGAAGCCATACAGCATCAGGGTCAGCGGCAGCAAGGGACTCATAGCACTGGCGGCTTACGCGGGCAAGGTACTCAGGCTCCCAGCTGCGGGGAATCATCTCATTGAAAAGGTCAATTCCGTAAATATGGTCTGTCCCGTAAAGCTCGATTTCCTTCTCCAGGAACTTCTTCTGGATAACCGGGAAGAGGCTGTCCATAGGGTCAAGGAAATAAGGGTAGTCTTCAAGGGCGAAGCCTGCCCAGTCACTCATCCTCTCAATCTGGGCCTCAGGCTTAACCTCTTTGAGGGCGGCCGGAACATGGCCTGCAAATGCCGGCAGCACGGGCTTCATGTTGAACTCCCTCTCGCGCGCAACTATCTGTTGCTGAAGAGCTTCCTGCCCCTCAAGCCAAGACTTGGGAAGCGGTCCACCCCAATGGTCGATGTTCAGCATCCTGTGCCAGGGAAGATGGGCGGGACCGGTGAAATAACTGCGAACCTGCTCATCGCTAAGACCCATCTCAGTCCATATTTTGTACCAGATAGCCTCCTGACCGGTAATAGCCAGCGGCAGATTGATGCCCTGCAAAGCCATCCAATCAATAAAATGCTCCCAGTCTTCCCATTTCCACCAAGGCATTGTATAACCATAGGTGCAGTAGTTAAGGAAGAAGCGGTCCTGCACGCGGGCATTCACAACCACAGGCTCCTCAATCACCGGAAGCTTTGAAGGCAGAGTCACCTTCTCATTCTTGAACCAACCCACGGTCCTGTTGCACCAGTACTTCAGGTAATGATTGAAGCCCACTGCAAGCGAATTGGCATTATTGGCTGTGATGACGATTTTGCCACCCCCGCTCTCCAGGCGGAACCAGTCCTCTGACGGGCGGGCCGATGTTGTGTTGAAGTCGGCAGAGGCACGCGCTGCAAGGCGGAATTCAAAACCTGAAGGATACTCTCCAGTCACACGTTCAGCCAGATGCTGTACGGCAGCAATCTGCGGGTCATCTGAATAAGTTTTCCTATGCAGCAAGATAAAAGCGGCGATGACAGCAGCCATCACCACAAGAAATTTAATTGTTTTACTCATTGAAACAGAGTGCTATAGGTTCTTCTTTAAGATTCTTTGGCAGGTTGACGGTAACTTTGCCGTCTTTAAGTTTGGCAGACAGGCGGGCTCCTGTATTAAGAAGGGTTACCTTGCCACCCTTGGGCAGGCTCCCCTCCCATGAAAGTTGGGCCGGAACCTTCTCATCGTCCGAAAGGGCATAAATCATATAACGCGTCTTTCCGTCCTTTGAAGAAGTACTCCAAAGCTTATCACCAGGATTGTAATTCTGCGTGGTTACGGTAGAGTAAATAGCTGAGCCGCAACGCATAAGCCACTCCCCTATCTCCTTGAGGATATAAACCTGCTTCTCCTCTACCAGGCCCTGTGCATTAGGGCCGACACCAAGAACAAGACAGCCTCCCTTTGCCACGATTTCTGCAAGAATGCCGATAACCTTGCGGGCACTCTTGTAAGGAGCATTGGGCACCCAGCCCCAGTCATTGCTGTGGGTAAGGCAGGACTCCCAGGGATGGTTAATTTGCTCCGAAGGAATCATCCTTTCAGGAGTCTGGTAATTCTCATTGGGGCCCTGGATTGTGCGGTCTACGCAAATCATTCCGGGATAACGGGCACGGGCCTTTTCAAGGACGCTGTTAATCCCTACCTGGTCTCCGGTAATCCAGCCGCCATCAAGCCACAGAATATCAATCTGTCCATAACGGCCGCCGGTAATTTCATTCAGCTGGTTCTGGGTATAGTCCACATAAGACTGCCACCAGTCAGGATGCTCCGAAGGTTTGTAATTGGGCATTCTGTTAGGTGTGGCGTAATAAGGATTCCAGAAACCGTGATGATGCCAGTCTGGCTTGCTGAAGTATGCTCCAATCATGAAATCCTTGTCCCTGAATGCCTGGAAGACATGTTTTGCCACATCTTTCTTCTCATTCCGGGCGAATGGACCAGCCTTGGCAATGGAGAAATCCGTATATTCAGAATCGAACATGCAGAAGCCGTCATGATGCTTGGTTGTGAAAATGACATACTTCATGCCCGCACCCTTGGCAGCATCGGCCCACTGTACAGGGTCAAAGGCATAGGGGTTGAAGACCTTTGAAAGGTCCCAGTACCACTGCTTGTAGCCTTCGTAGGTAGAGCCCTCGGGGCGGGTAATCCAGCCCTCGTTGCAGATAGACCAGGACTCCACGATTCCGGGAACGGCATAAAGTCCCCAATGAATCAGGGCTCCGAACTTAAGGTCCTGCCAGTCAGACAATTTAGCAAGAACCTGAGGGTCAGAAGGCCACTCGTAACCATCGGCCTGACGTACAATGTCACTCTCCTGTGCGCGAGCGGCAAAAGCTCCGCAGGCAATTGCGAGGGTGAATATCAGTTTTCTCATATATATTACTGTGCGGTTATCTCCAAGGTAATCTCTTCCGTACTGCCGTCCTGGTAAGAAAGCAGGGCAACTACGGTGTGCTTTCCTGCAGAAAGGGTAACGGACTCTTTTGTAGTAGCGCTGCCGTCGAAGGTCCATGCTACGCTGGCAGGCTTCTTGGTCAGGGACTGGTCCAGAGCAAGTTTGAACTCGCTGCCAGCTGTATAGCTGCCAAAGCCAGGGTCAGAAATGGTGCTGTATCCCAGCTGTGCCAGGGTAATTTCGCCAGTACCGGGGTCTGTGTCTCCGACAACCTTTGCAGACAGGAGCAAGGCACCGTCGTACGCAGTCCAGGAAACAGTGTTAAGATTGTAGCTGGCATAGTACATACCACCCTCTTTTGCAGTAGTGCTGATGATAAGAGGATATGCGTTGTCAGCATTCTGCACGCCATAACCAATATAAATATCCTTGCCGGAAGGTATTGTAAGGTCTGCATCCGAAACATCCACCCTTATGGCATCGTCAAAGTTAGGATTGATGATTTCGCGGCTCAGAACCCTTTCTGACCCGAAGTCTACAACTACGTACAGATGGCTGCATGAAGTAGCATTTACCTGGAATGAAATATCCGTAAGCTTCATTCCTACGTATCTGGCGGCTTCAGCAGCACTGTAGCTTACTGCACCCATTATACTGCAAGGCGCCGAGCCATATCCAAGACTGGTGAAGCTGTCGTCCGGGTTGTATTTGCGCAGAGTGAATTCTTCAATTTCGCCTACCTTGCGAATGTAGAAGTCGCAGTTTGTGACAAGACCTTCGAGTTGGACAGTCAAAGTCTTCGTGATGTAGCCGTTGGCACTTGCAGACACATCGAACTTCTTTGTATTGTCTCCATCGGCCAAAACAATGGTGTAAGAGCCGTCTGATGCCGTTTTAACGGAATATGAAGCATCCTTGGGCTTAACAGCATTCTCACGCACCTTGCCGGTTAAGGACTTCTGTACGATTGATGCCGATGATGGCTCGGCAAGAATGTTGACTCCCTCCATGGGATTACCCTCCAGGTCGAAAACCTTTCCGGTTATACGAACGGTCTGGTCTGTGTCTACGGTAAGGGTCACGGCGCTGCCGGTATAGGTGATGTTGTTAAATGTGTACGGAAGCAGTTCTCCGCTCCAGGCCTTGGGCGTAAACTGCTTTACATTGCCACTGCCCGGGAACATAATGTAGTTGTTGCTGTTGTAGTTGGAAGATGCCACAAGGTAGCAGCAGGGGTGAGATGAATATGCGTTTACGTCATTCGCATTCCAGACGCTCTTTGCCGTGACGCTACCGGAAATTACGTTATTGGACTGGTCTACATGATATATCATGAGGCCGGTGGGCAAGAATGCATCCCATGAAGAACCGTTTCTGCACTCGTAAACGAAGAATTCCCCGCTGTTACCGGTCTCTGTAATATAGCCGACGTTGTCCTGGATAGGCTGGATTGTGACATTGCCTTTTGTGAAATGGGAATAACCATCCATCCAACCAAGCATATTCCGTTCAAGAGCATTGAAGAAGGGAGGAGTGCGGCCGTTGTTATTATATGCGCCGGAAGCCATTGTAGAGAAGGTCTTCATATGAAGGGCGGTGCCATTCTCTTCATAGTCCGTGTCATAAAAGTCCGGCAAACCAAGCACGTGGCCGAATTCATGGGTAAAAGTACCTATACCACACATTGAGTTGCCGCTTGAGCCCCTGTATTCAGAGGTACATGCATAACGGGAAATACGTACGCCGTCGTAATAATTGGTACCTGTAAGGTTCCAGGCGTGAGGCCAGATAGTGTTCTCTCCGCCGCCCTCTGCCTGATTGTGTCCTGCGTAATAGAAGAAGACATTGTCTACGTTGCCGTCTCCGTCATTATCATAGCGGGAATAGTCCACCTGGCTGTCCAGGAGACGGATTGCCTCTGCAAAACCCTCACGAACATTAACATCATGAGTAGAACCCTGCTGAAGCCCGTAATAAGCATAAGACTTGCTGAGTTTTACAGGACCCTTGACCTCGAAGGTAGGTTTGAACCTGCCACCTGAACTCTGGATATAGAAATCTCTTGAAGAACCTGTACCGCCATTGGCACTGTAGCCCTCCTGGTTAAGGAGGTTATAAAATGCATCGTTCGGATTGGCGATGGTGAATGAAAGGTCGCTGAATTCCACCAGGACAACAAGGAAAGGTTTTTCTCCGATGGATATGGAAGACCTGGTGCTGAGGGCCATTTCCCTTGCAGCCCTGCGCATGCGCTTGCTTTCTTCCGAAGGGCGCTTTGCAGCAATCTGGTCCGGGGCGGGATGCCAGAAACCATCTTCTCCAAGAACAACAACGGTGTTGCCCATGGTTACCCAGCTGTGGAATTCATCTCCGTGGTTAACAAGGGTAACTACGGTTCCGTCCGGCTGTTTGTACTGGTAAGGGGTCTTGGGTGCTTCTATTGCAAACAAGCTTGATGCAAGCAGCAAAAGGGCAGCAATCGAGGTGATTATCTTGTTTCTCATGGCTTCTACTTTTTAATGATAGCTCCTACGCCATCGGCGGTTACGAAAGAAATCTTGCTGTCGTCGGCCTGGAGTACATAGGCGTCAGAGTTGGCGGAATATGTAACGTCGCGGCCTTCGCGTACGAGCATATTGGCCTTGAAGGTTGTGCCGAAGGCTGCATCGGCAGGTATGCCGGTGACCTCAACGACCTTGACGTCCTTAGGACTGAGCAGACGCAGGCCTAAAGTGCTGGTATTCTTAAGTTTGGAAACCTGCCACTGGCCGGGAACGTAAGTGTAATCCTTACCGTCGGCTCCATAAATGCCGGCATCGGCCTTGGAAATAACGGTGTGGAAGGGGGCCTGTTCAATGGTCAAGGTCTCGTTAATATCGTCTCCGAAGCTGAAAGATACCACGGCAGTCCTGGGAGTGGGCTCCTGGTTCTGTTCTATCTGGAAGGTAGTCTTCTTGGAGTTCAAAGCCTTGGTACTCATGTGTTTGAGCCATGCAGAAGCATCGGAAGGAACAGTTACTGTGAAGTCAACATTGGTGTTTGAGGCTACTTCGAAGGTGCCTGCCTGCCAGTCACGGCGGAAAAAGTCGTCGGCCATAAGAAGCACATTCTTCTGCTTCTGGATAATGGGGATGTCTATATGGTCGCTTCCCATGGTTATTGTCAGCGTAGACTTACGGTCTCCAACATTCTCATTTTCATCATTGGCCTGGAAATAAATGGACACATTTCCCATTCCGCTCTTAGGCTCCATGTGAAGCCATGATTCATCTGCCTGGGGGATGGAAGCCTTCCACTCATTCTTGGTTATTACCAGAAACTTGGTGATATCTTTTTTGATAAGGTAAACTTCTGTCTCCGGAAGCATTTCAGTTATTGCCTTCTGGGTAAGAGTCAGTGAGATAGTCTGGCTCCCTGCTTTTACAGTAACATGGGCTGTACGAGGCTTATCGTCTTTATTAAAACTAAAGTTTGCTGATACTTCCTGACCGCTTGCTGATGCGCTGCCTGAAGACGGGGTGAATGACAGCCATGAGGCGTCTGAGGATATGCTCCATTTAACATCACAGGTAACTGTAACTGTAGTGGACTGAACCTCCGGGCTGAATGATGTTTGTAAGGCAGTCGCTCTGAAGATCGTAGGATCTTTGACGGACGTAGACCCGTTATCCGGGTCTGTTTCTTTGTTGCTTCCGCCGCAGGCTGATGAAATCAATACCGATGCAGCCGTGGCCAGAATAGCAATTAACCTATTTATTCTCATAATGTGTGGATTATAAACTTCGCAAATATAATTTATTTAATTGGTATAAACAATACGTCAATATTTGCTCGTTTATTATAATGTTTTATTATCTTTGCCGTCCGGAATTAAAATGATTTATATTATATAATGAACACTGAAGCTAATCGTTGTCTGCTGTGCAAGAATGCACGCTGCATGAATGCCTGTCCCGTGCATACAAATGTGCCCGTAGCCATGAAACTTTATCGCGAAGGGAACGTGGAAGAGGCCGCAAAAATACTTTTTGAAAACAATCCTTTCAGCGCAATAACCTGCCAGGTATGTGACTGGGCCCTGTTCTGCTACGGTCACTGCGTACTTAACGCCAAGAAAGTACCTATCCGCTGGTATGAAATTGAGCAGGAACTCTCCATGCCCTACCTCCTTGGTCAGGCACACGCAGAACTTCCCGCAGAGGAAACCGGCAAGAGCGTCGCTATTGTTGGCGCCGGCCCTGCTGGCATCGCCGCTGCCATCTGGCTGCGCCAGAAAGGCATTGCAGTAGACCTTTATGACTCTTTTCCCCGCGCAGGAGGCGTCCTTCGCTACGGCATTCCTGACTTCCGTCTGGACAAGAAATATGTAGATGCGTATGAGCGCATTATGGATGAACTCGGCGTACGCTTCCACGGCGGAGTAAAAATCGGCAAAGACGTCACTGTAGCAGGCCTGAAAGAGAGTCACGATGCCGTCCTGATGGCAGCAGGAGCCTGGGTGGCCAAGGAAATGCATATCCCCGGAGAGGATAATCTGCATGTACTTCACGCCCTTGAATTCCTCAAGGAGCCTGAGAAATACGACCTTGGCAAGAAGGTTCTTGTTGTTGGCGGCGGAAATGTTGCCATGGATGCTTGCCGCACTGCCGTACGCCGCGGCTGCGACACTACCGTTGTATACCGCAAGACCTTCGAGAATATGCCGGCCAACAAACTGGAGGTCAAAGAGTCCCAGGAAGAGGGTGTCAAATACGAGGTATTCACCGTTCCGGTAGAGGTAAAGACCGATGGTTCAAGAACTTACGCCATCGTCCGTAACTGTGAGAATTATACCCGTGAGGACGGTTCCCTTGCCACACGCATCCTTGAAGGCACTGACCATGAGATGGATTTCGATTCAATGATTGTGGCCGTAAGCGAAGGCGTGGACAAGGCCCTTATGGACGGAGCATATCCTGACGGCATGGAGGGTGTTTTCACCGCAGGTGACTACAATTACGGTCCCAAGACTGTTGTTGAGGCCGTTCAATCTGCAAAAGAACAAGTAGCAGCTATTTCTTCTTTTTTAGGGCTTGCTTAATGCGCTCCCAACCGTTCCTTATGAACGTGTCTATGTAGCGCTGCTTCTTCTCCGGATAGAGGTCCTCGAAAGAAACAAGAATTCCGGAATCATAAACATCGGCAAACTCATCGTTTATCCCCGTTCCCAGATATTTCATGGACGGGGATAAATTCATGTATGAATTCACCAGCGGAGGAATATTCTGCCCCATGGCACGGACCTCAGCATTCAGGACCCGGTACCCCTCCTTAAAGGATTTTCCTTTGAAAAGGTGACGATATTTCTGGGGATGCTCCGGTTTTACAGGGATACTAAGTTCCGCAAGTTTCTGATGGTCAGGGAAATACTTCTTCAGGAACACCATAATAAGGTCAAGAGCCTCGCGCGGGTAATCCGGATAAATAGTCATCTTGCCAAAGAAATATTTCACATTCGGATAAACCAATGTCAGGGCGCCAAGGCCGTCGAAAAGGTTGTCAAGGGCGTAGATGCTCTTGCTTCCGAGTCTTGTGCTCTGATACTCCAGGGACACGAATGAACGCCCCAGCTCTATCGAATAAGGAAGGTAATGTTTAAGGAATTTTTTTGAATACTTAAACATATGGGACGATGTTATAATCGGCTGCCCTTCAATATTGAAAATAGCCTTTGAACACTCTACATAGCGGTATCCGCCGATAATCTGCTCCTCCTCCGGATTCCAGAGTACAAGCTGGCGATAACCGTAGATAGGGTCAGTGTCAAATTTGTCCAGGTCCAGTTCCTGGCCTGTTCCACCTCCGCCGGCGCGGAAAGCGATTTCACGCAGGCGTCCTATTTCACGCAGCACGTTAGGAGCCGTTTCCTGAGTGACTATGTAAATCTCATTCCCTGCCCGGTTTGTATTGCGAAGAAGAAATTCCGGTTTAAGTTCGGCCTTAAGTAGTTCCCGGTCTACAGGCTCAATTATATCTTTCATTTTATTCCATGGAGTAAACCATGCCCCTGATATCCGCGGCCCATTGAGCCGGTGTTTTAGTGTTATTAAAATATTCCGGAGGAAGCGGTTTCCCAATTACAAGACGAAGGGTACTTCCCTGCGCCTTGTACAATTCGTCCGGAAGAAGAATCATGGCAAGCGGGAATTTCATTCCAAGCAGTTTGCCGATTTTGTCCACACGGTAAAACCGTTTGGAATTATGCCCGAAAAAACGGCACGGAACGACCTCGCGCCCATATTGCAAACTCTTGGTTATGAATGACTTGCCCCAGGAAACATCCTGGATTTTCCCGTCTATCTTACGGGAGCACTTCCCTGCCGGGAAGGTACCAATCTGTACGTCAGAGGCGAAGGCGTTCTCCATGCCAAGGGCAAGTTCGCGGGACTGCCGTCCGACCTTGTTCACCGGAATGAACAAATTGGAGAGTCCCTTTATATTCATAAGGAAGTCGTTCACCGGGAAACGGCAGTTCTCCCCGAACAACTCCCCCATCACCTTTACCAAGGCTATGGCATCCGCCCCGCCAAGAGGGTGGTTGCAGGCGAAGGTGTACCTCGCGCCGCCATCGGTACGGATGTTTTCCAGTCCCTCAACTACGAGATTGATTTTCAAGTATTTTATACACTCCCTTGCGAACTCCACGCCCTGGTATCCCTGGCCTATGAAGCCGTTCAGGAAGTCTATATGTACCAGTTTTTTTATCCAGCGAACCAAAAAACCCGGAATCCTGGGGAATTTCTTCCTCAGGATTGAGTCCAGGTCTATCATGTATTCGCTTTTTAGTTCCATCGGAAACTATTTCCTGATGTCTATGCGGCCGATGTTAAGTCCCCAGCAGCCGTCCTGAACGATGGGAACATCTTTTCCGTCAAGGTTCTTTGCACTCTCCATCTTCTCAAGGAAGGTGTGTGAGTGGCCACCAACCACAAGGTCAATGTTGCGGGTTGCATTAACCATCTCAATATCGTCAAAGTCTCTGGTATCGTAACCAAGATGTGTAAGGGCGATGACAAGGTCGCATTTCTCTTCATTCTTGAGGTAGTCAGCCCATTTGTTGGCAACCTCAACATCGTCGAATTTGGGCATGCGGTCAGAAACGCTCCTGTCAACAACCTTGAGGATATTGGTAAGCAAACCGAAAACGCCAATCTTCATGCCGGCCTTCTCTACTATTGCATACGGCTTTACTATTTTGCCGAGCTCGAAGGTGGAGAAATCGTAGTTTGCGCAAACCACGGGGCAGTTCAGATTGGCCAGGCGGCGGGCAAGCTCCTCCGGACCATTGTCAAATTCATGGTTACCGAGTGTAACAACGTCATAACCAAAGGCATTGATGGCATCAATTTCAAGGTCTCCGCCAAGCTGGGTGAAATAAGAAGTACCCTGGCTGAAGTCGCCTGCGTGAAGAAGAAGCACATTCTCTGCACCCTCGGCGTTACGGACGCTGTCAATATACGCAGCCCTCTCAATTACGCCGCCACGAAGGGAATCACTGCCACTGCGGATAGGCTCAAAATGCGAATGGGTATCATTCAAATGAAGGATTACAAGGTGATTGGACTTTCCTCCAAAGAGCAGGAATGCTGCCAGAACCACTACAACAAGTGCCAAAATTTTTTTCATATTCCTGTCCTCCTAGTTTTCTTTGATAATTTGAATTCTGCCATCGGTCTCATACTCAACGTTCTTGCCCTCTGCTGTCGTGCGGAGCACGTAAGGAAGCATTACGTCGATGATGTATTCGGGATAGATATCCAGGCGCTTGGCATTGCGGGCCACGAAGATATCGTCACCACCGTTAAGAAGGAAGGAGATTGTGCACACGCCGTAAATGCGTTTGTCATCAAGGGGCTTGCCGTCAATCTCGGCCGATACAAGCTTGCCGTCCTTTACAACGCAGCGAGCACCGCCTACAACCTGCCATCCTGTAGCTGCGAACTGCTCCAGGAGGGCACGAACCTCTGTTCCTGCAAGCTCAAGATAGCATAGATTGTTCTTGAAAGGGAACATTGAGACGATATCGTCCTTAAGGACGTCGCCGACGGGCATGTCAACGCGGATACCGCCGAAGTTGGTGATGCCGATGTCCACCTTCTTTCCGGATTTCTGCTCAGTATAACGCATGAGTTCATCAATGAACCAGTCACTGAGGGCGCTTTCCGGTTTCTCTTTTTTCATTTCCCTGGGGGAATAACCTATGACAGTCTTCAGGTCTGCCATCTTGGGCTGGGCGTTTACAAGAGACTGGGCAACCTTGTAAGTAGCACTTTCCTTGGTGAAAGTACGGCCGTTAGGCGCTGTGTAAACAGAGTCGGAAATTGTTCCCAGAGCCTGTGCTACGTTGTCTGCGTTGCAGGCTATTACGCCGGTGCGGCTGCTGTCCATGGCAACCCTTTTCCAGGTAATGCTCTCACCGCAGCATGAAAGCAGCATGACAAGCGGAAGAAAAAGTAAAATACGCTTCATATAATTAAACATTGGTTATCTATTTTTGCCTGAGCCAGTTCCATAAGTCCTTGAAAGAAGACTTTTTACCATACATAAGTATGCCCACCTTGTAAATTTTTGCCGATGCCCATGCAAACAGGATGAAGGTTGCAAGCAGAATCAGTATCGATGCCACAAGCTCCCCTGCGGGCACACCGTACGGGATGCGGGCCAGCATCACTATGGGCGAAGTGAAGGGTATCATGGAGCCCCATACAACCGTGCTGCTGTCCGGATTCCTGAATGCGAACAGGATAATCATGTATCCTATCATCAGAGGAATGGTAAGAGGAAGCTGAAGCTGCTGGGTGTCGCTTTCATTGTCTACTGCAGAGCCGATTGCGGCGAACATGCTGGAATAGAGAAGGTATCCGAGGATGAAATAGACTATGAATGAAAGAATCATCGTCCCCCAGGGAATCTTGGTTAGAGTGGAAAGTATGACGACGGCATCTGAGCCTTCGGCCGAAATTGCAGGCAACTCACCGCTTCCGGCTGCCATTTCCATCATCGCAGCAGTATCGGCACCGGAGCCTAAACCGCCCGAAAGAGCGCTGAGCACCGTCAGGATGCCGAAGGTGAGGAGAATCCAGAGCAGGAACTGGGTGAAGGCCACAAGGGCTACGCCGATGATTTTTCCGAACATGAGTTCCGTTGCCTTGGCAGAAGAAATGAGCACCTCAACAACGCGGCTGGATTTCTCTTCGATGACGCTGGACATCACCATTGTTCCGAACATGGTTATGAACATGAAGATAAAAATGCCCATTATCATGGAAATAAACATGTAAACTCCTGATTCAGAAATGGATTCATTGCCTGACTCATCCAGCAGGAACTCCGTCATTGGAACGTCGCTACGAACGTCGTCAATAATCTGGCGCAGGTTCTCTATATCCTTGTAAGTACTTATCCTGTAAGCTTCTACGGCTTCATTCACCTTATTCTTCACAGAGCCGGAGAATTCTACATTGAGAGGCTTGCGGGAATAGGCCTGAAGGCTTACACCATTAAGCGAGTCAAGATGAGACACTACAAGAAGTACGTCAAGTCCACGTTCTTCAAGATTTCCCTTGAGTCCGTCTTCTGTCTCTGAAGAATAGTCAGAGAATGTATATGAGTTGTCATCCCTAAGGTAAGGCATGACTATTCCGTCCGTCCTGTCAATCACAGCCACTTTCTGGGCACGGGGAGTGATGTTTGACATCAGCTGCACCATTATGAAAAGGCCCACGGCTATGACTACAGGAACGATGAGGGTTGTCAGAAGGAAGGATTTCTTTCTGACTTTGGTCGTATATTCCCGTGAAATTACGGTGCTGATTATCCTGAAATTCATTCTGCTGCCCTCCCCGTTACAAGTCTGATGAAAATATCATTCATTCTGGGAATCAGTTCCCTGAACGAACGTACCGATACTCCCTGGCCGATGATTCCTGTAAGGGCCTCATTGCCGGAGCCTTCAAGACGGAGTAAAGCTGTATGGACTCCCGCTTCAAGGTTGTCCTGTTCAACCTCAAACACGCCCGGAACAGGCTGCAAGGCGGTTTCTGCAACATAGACAAGCTCAACGCAGCTGTCGCCGTAAGAGCGTCTGATCTGGTCCGTAGCCCCGGTTATAACCAGCTTAGAGTTATTTACAAGGGCTATGCTGTCGCAAAGCTCCTCTACAGACTCCATGTTGTGGGTGGAGAGGATGATTGTAGCACCCTCATTCTTAAGGCGAAGTATTTCCTGACGTATGAGCTCTGCATTTACCGGGTCAAAACCAGAGAAAGGCTCGTCCAGAATCATAAGTGAAGGGCGGTGAACAACGGTGGTTATAAACTGCACCTTCTGGGCCATACCCTTGGAGAGTTCTTCTACCTTTTTGTTCCACCAGGACTCGATTTCAAAACGCTGGAACCACTCTTTAAGGGCAAGCATAGCGTCCGTACGGCTCATTCCCTTGAGCCTGGCAAGATAAAGGGCCTGGTCTCCCACCTTCATTTTGCGGTAAAGCCCGCGTTCCTCTGGCAGGTAGCCAATTTTCATCACGTCATCCTGGGTGATTGGCTTGTCCTTGAACAGGACCTGTCCGGAATTAGGTATGGTAATTCGGTTGATTATCCTGATAAGGGTGGTCTTTCCGGCGCCGTTTGGGCCGAGCAGACCAAAAATCTTTCCTTCGGGAATATCAAGGCTCAGATGGTCCAGAGCCACTTTTTCCCCGAAGTTTTTACATATGTCTATTGTCTTGATTATCATACGTTAAGGATTTTTGAAGTGAGTTCAAGCAGCAGTTCGCGAGGCTCTGTGTCCTGCCCTGCTCCTCCCTTTCCTTTGTAATCATATTCTTCGATGGCCGCAAGCACGCGCATCAGCCTTGGAAGCGGGTAATTTGCCACGGCCTGGTCATATTCCCTGACAAAGAAGACAGGTACGCCAAGGATGGCGGCCTTTTCCTGTGAAGAAACCGGGGCCTTTGCCATCCGGACTTCCAGCGTCAGAATCCTGTAAAAATGACCGAAGAGTGCCGCTGTAGCCATCGGAAGGGCGAATTTAGCCTCTTCTCCAAGCCTTGCCGCAATGTAAAGGGCTTTGGAAGAATCCCTTGCAGACAGAGCCTTGTTCAACTCAAAAATATTGAACTGCCTTGAAATGCCTACATTCTTTTCTACGTCGTCCGCCGTCACCCTGTTTGTTCCTTCAGGCAGATTTTTGAGCATCTTGTCCGTTTCCAGGGCGATTTTACCCAAATCCGTACCTGCCGACTCTCCCAAAAGGGCAGCCGCATCCGGGTCTATGGACAGGCCGCGGGAAGAATAGAAATCAATGATCCATCGGTTTATTTCATAATCCCTCAGGGGCTGTGATTCCAGCACCGTCCCTATTTTAGAGACAGTCTTGTACAGGGCTTTACGCTTGTCAGCCTTTGCCCCGCGCATCAGAATTACAAGAACGGTAGAGTCCAAGGGTTCCTCGCAATAAGTAGCAAGGTCTTCCAGGCTCTTCATGTTCTGGGCCTCCTTTAGAACCACCAAACGCCGCTCGGCCATCATCGGGTAGCATCTTGCTTCCGAAGCAACCGAACCGGCGTCTGTATCCAATCCGTAGAAAATTGTCTGGTTGAAGTCCCTTTCTTCCGGGGCCAGGGCGGCATCAATGATAGCCTCACAGGCTTTGTCCGGATAGTAAGGTTCCTCCCCCATCAAAAGGTAGACGGGGCTGAAAATTCCAGCCCCGACGTCCCTGATTATCTTGTCGCACAGGGCAGCGGTTTCTACATATGCAGGATTCTTTGCCAATTACTTTTCAATAGGGACAAGGGCGAATGTCAAGTCTCCTTTGCAGCAAAGTTTTCCATCCACTTCAAGTTTTGCACTGCAGAAGAAAAGCTGTCCGCGGCGCTCGTTGAGCTTGCTTGTCACCTTGCAAACATCTCCGGGCTTAACTACATTCTTGAATTTCACATTGTTCAGGCCGGCATAAAGGGTGATGTGGCCGGGAATCTCATCCTTGACAAGAACTGCGCAGCTCTGGGCCATAATCTCACACTGAATCACGCCCGGGACAACAGGATTTCCGGGGAAATGTCCGCGGGTGAAGAACTCGTCTTCCTTGATTTTGTACTCAGAATGTGCATTTCCTTCCTCGTCAATGAAGGATTTCTCTATAAGCAGCATCGGTTCCCTGTGGGGAAGGAAGCCTTTTATGTCGTCTTTGTTAAGTTCAATCATAGTACACGTGAGGTTTATGGTTAACGATTAATCTTTATACTGACGGAATGCCACGCAGGCGTTGTGGCCGCCGAAACCGAGGGAATCAGAGATTCCAAGGGTTATATCGCTCTTAAGGGCGACATTCGGGGTGTAGTCAAGGTCGCACTCAGGATCCGGGCAGTCAAGGTTGATTGTAGGAGGAATGATTCCTTCCTTAAGGGCCAGGATTGTGGCGATAGCCTCTGCCGCACCGGCAGCGCCGAACATATGTCCTGTCATGGACTTGATGGAGCTGATGTGAGCCTTGTAGGCGAAATCACCAAGGGCAGCCTTGTATGCGATGGTCTCTGCAACGTCGTTCAGGTGTGTACCTGTTCCGTGGGCGTTGATGTAAAGGTTGTCTTTCTCTTTGTCAAAACCGGCCTCCTCAAGGGCGAGGGTGATGCACTTTGCCTGTGTCTGGCCGTCCGGACGCGGTGCTGTTGCATGATAAGCATCGCAGGTGTTGCCGTAACCTACCATCTCTCCGTAAATCTTTGCTCCGCGGGCCTTTGCGTGCTCAAGTTCCTCAAGGATAAGGATTCCCGCGCCGTCTCCCATTACGAAGCCCTGGCGGTTCTTGTTGAAAGGAAGGGATGCATATTTAGGATTGTCAACTCTTGTAAGAGCCTTTGCATTTGCGAAGCCGACGATTCCAAGAGGAATTGTTGCATTCTCGCAACCACCGGCGATGATGGCATCAGCATAACCATTCTGGATTGCGTGGAACGCCTCTCCGATACAGTGGGACGATGTTGCACAAGCGGTAACGATATCAAGGCAGGGGCCCTGGGCGTGATGCTTGATGGCGATATGGCCGGCAGCGATGTTGGAAATCATTGTGGGGATGAAGAGAGGGGAAATCCACTGGCCTGAAGGATCCTCTATCATCTTTGCGGTCTCGCGGTACTGAACCTCGAATCCGCCGATTCCTGAACCTACGTAAACACCAAGACGGAAGGGGTCGATGTTGCCGTTCTCACCTGTGGAGACAAGTCCTGAATCCTGCATTGCCTGATAGGCAGCCGCCATTCCGAACTGGGTAAACCTGTCCTGCTTGCGCACGAAAGGTTTGTCCATCCCGTATGCCTCGGGGTTGAAATCCTTGATTTTTCCGGCGATTTTCACGGGAAGGTTCTCAGTGGAGAAACTGTCGATGAGCTCGATTCCGCAAACACCGTCTTTAAGGTTCTTCCAGTATGTCTCAATGTCATTTCCTACTGAGGAGATGACACCCATGCCGGTAATAACTACTCTTTTCTTGTTATCCATTACAAATATTTTGTTTCAAATTAGACTGCAAATATATGAATTAATTTTCCAATTACCTACGGTAATAGTGCCTGATTGATGGTCAATTTGTCCTGATTACCACCTCAATATGGCAGCTGCGGACAGAAGGCCGGCTCCGAAGGCGCTGAAAACAAGGATATCGCCCTCTTTGAAAAGGCCCTTGCGGTTGCATTCATCCAGAAGGATGGCGCATGAAGCCGACGATGAATTGCCGTGGTCTGCGATGTTGGTGGGAAACTTGCACTCAGGCTCATTCAGGAAGTTCTTAATGGCATCGATGATGCGCATGTTGGCCTGATGCACAACATAATAGCTGACATCGTCCTTCTTCATGCCGATGCTGTCAAGAAGGTCAACGACCTCTGTAGTAGAGGCGCTTACGGCGAATTTGAACACGTCGCGGCCTTTCATCTGAAGAGGCACGTTCGTCTCTGTCTTGGTGATGTAAGGAGTAGGTTCGATAACCCTCTTCTCCCAGAGTTTGTCAACCGCAGGCTGGCTGTGTGTCTTGGTTGCAAGGATGTTGTCTCCCTCACCAAGGACAACGGCACCGGCACCATCGCCAAAGAGGACGCAGGTGGAACGGTCGCTCCAGTCGCACATGCGTGTAGGCTCATCGGCGCAGACGATAAGTACATTCTTTACCCTTCCGGCACGGTAGTAGGTCTCCGCGATGTCCAAGGCGAACAGGAAACCGGGGCAGGCGCAGTTAATGTCGAAGCAACTGCACTTGAGGCCGATTTTCTCTGAAATAACGCAGGCGAGGGACGGGGTAATGTATTCGTTGACTACGTTTGAGCAAATAAACAAGTCAATGTCTTCGAGACTCTTTCCGGACATTTCCAGCGCCTTAAGCGCAGCCTCTGCGCCAAGGTCTTCAATATACTCGTCACTGATGACATGACGCTGGCGGATTCCGGTCCTGGTGGTAATCCACTCATCACTGGTGTCCAGGAATTTTGAAAGGTCTTCGTTCGTTACAATTTTTTTGGGAAGCACGCTTCCCGTTCCAAGTATCTTCATCTTTCAAAAATTATTTTCATTTCCATTAAGGCATATTTCAGCAAGTGCAAAAATAAGCCTTTGTTTTGAATTTCGGAAATGAAAGGACAACATTGTGGTGAAAGTGTCGATTGAGGCCTATAAATCAGCGGTTTAGTGGTGAAATTGCGATATATGTGGTGAAATTTTTCCAAAATTTTACTATTTTTGCCGTGTTATGGAGCCAGAAAAGAAGCATACACTGCCCAGATATTTCAGGGGAAAATTCCAGCTTATAGGGACCGTTACTTTCACGGCCTTCTTCTCCCTGGTGTTCATGCTCATCAGTATTCCCTTCTCAAACAACGCATGGTTTGAGATTGGCCCTTCAAAGGCTTTTGCTTTCACGGTGACGTTTTTTGCGATAGCCCTGCTGGTTGTCATAATAAGCCGGCGCGTCATGTACGCTACGCGAAGGATGCGCATGACTTATTTTGGCTTTGTGATGTGGATTGTGGCTGAGGCCGTGATTATTTGCCTCCTGTATTCCGCATTTACAATCCAGGGCGATGAAATTGGGGTTATCGACATTCAGGAAGCTTCGTTCCTGGAGATTTTCGGCCGTGCAATGCTGTATGCTTTCTCTTCCCTTATTGTGCCGAATATTATTGCCGGAATGTATTTTGCGATTCTGGACAAGAACAAGACTATCGTTAAGACTTCAAAGAGGTCTTCGGCACAGGAGGCCGCTCCCCTTCCGGAAGAAAGGAAGGTTAATTTGTACGACCTCAGCGGTACGCTTAAGTTCTCCGCTTCGCTCGGAAGCATTTATTACTTCGAGTCTGATGATAATTACGTAATTGTCTGGTACAAAGGTACTTCCGGGGAACTTCTCAAGCACATGGTGCGTAGCCGCCTTAAGAATCTTGAGGAGGAGTTCAAGGATACCACGCTTGTGCGCTGCAATCGCAAGTTTGTGGTTAACGTCGGCAAGATAAGGATTCTGAGGCACGGGGCCCAGGGGTATGAGATTGAGCTTGAGGGGGATGGTCTTCCGGTGATTCCTGTTACCAAGACTTATGAGCCTCAGCTGCTAAAGGCGGTCAAAGAGTCCGGCGTTTGAATTCGGATACGGTGAGTGCGGTTGCTACGGCTACGTTCAGTGACTCTGCCGTGGGGCCTTTTGCAAAGGATGGTATCGTTAGTTTTACGCTTACCTGGGCGGCGGTTTCAGGGCTTATTCCATGCGCTTCGTTTCCCATTACGATGAGGCCTTCGGCAGGAAGGGCCGATGTGTAGATGTTTTCTCCTCCAAGGAATGTTCCGAATATTTGTAAGCCATTAGCCCTGAATTCTTTGCACAGCTGTGGGATGTTTGCTTCAACGGGTATTTTCCTGAAGATTGTGCCCATTGAGGCCTGGATTACTTTTGGATTGAAGGGTTCTACGGAGTCCGGGGAGATAAAGATTGTGTCTATTCCGAACCAGTCTGCAAGGCGCATTATTGTGCCCATGTTTCCGGGGTCGCGTACGCCGTCAAGTGCGAGGCAGAGGCCGCGGGGTTCGGCTTTCCTTGTTTTGGGGATTCGGACTATGGCGAGGATGGGGGACGGGGTTGTGAGGGTGGATATGCGTTCCATTGTTTTCTCCCCTATTTCTTCCCTTTTGTATATTTCCAGGACTTCGAGGCCGGAGTTCAGTGCTTCGGCCACCATTTTTTCTCCTTCCACACAGAACACTCCCATTTTGTCACGGAATTTTTTTTCCCGTAACGCCCTTATTTCCTTTATTTTAGCAGCGTTTAATTCCATAGTATTCAATTGTCGTTCCCTGACTTACGCTGTTCAAACCCAACGCACCTAAAAATCTCTACTCATGAGACTCCAGGCGACGGGCGGCAACATCGGCCCACTTAGTACCGGGACGCCCGTAATTGGCATAAGGATAAATGGAAATGCCACCCCTCGGAGTGAAAAAACCGGTAACCTCTATATATCTGGGGTCAAGAAGCTTGACAAGATCCTTCATGATAACATTCACACAATCCTCATGAAAATCGCCATGATTGCGGAAACTGAAAAGATACAACTTCAAACTCTTGCTCTCGACCATCTTGACATCAGGGACATAGCTTATGCGAATCTCTGCAAAATCCGGCTGCCCCGTAATAGGACACAATGAAGTAAACTCCGGGCAGTTGAACCGGACCCAATAATCATTCTCCTGATGCCTGTTCACAAAAGTCTCAAGAACCTCGGGAGCATAATCATCCTTGTATACGACCTTCTTTCCAAGGGCCTTCAAGCCCTCATTTTCCCTGTCAGCCATATGTTTATCAGTTTTCGCCGGCTTCCTTGAGACGCTCTGCGTTCTCTGCAATTACCAGCTGGTCAATGCACTCCTGGATATCTCCGTCCATGAATACCGGAAGATTGTACATGCTCCATCCGGTACGATGGTCTGTAACCCTGGACTGGGGATAGTTGTATGTACGGATTTTTGCGGAACGGTCTCCGGTGGAAACCATGGTTTTACGTTTTGCGGCGATTCCGTCGAGGTATTTCTGATGTTCCATATTATACAGACGGGTACGGAGCTCGGCCATTGCGCGGTCAAGGTTCTTGAGCTGGGAGCGCTCTTCCTGGCACTGTACGACGATTCCTGAAGGAATATGGGTAAGTCTTACGGCAGAATATGTGGTGTTCACACCCTGTCCGCCCGGGCCTGATGAACAGAAGAGGTCTTTGCGGATATCGTTCATATTCAGTTCGATATCGAATTCTCCGGCCTCAGGGAATACGGCTACGGATGCGGCGGATGTCTGAAGGCGGCCCTGGGTTTCCGTCTGGGGCACCCTCTGTACGCGATGTACTCCGGATTCATATTTCATTGTGCCATAGACTCCGTCGTTGTTGCTTGACAGTGTGAAGACTATCTGTTTGAAGCCGCCGGATGTTCCGGGGGCCTGGTCTGTTACTTCCAGTTTCCAGCCTTTGCGTTCTGCATACTTGCTGTACATGCGGAAGAGGTCGCCGGCGAAAATGGCAGCCTCGTCTCCACCGGCTCCGCCACGGATTTCTACGATGGCGTTCTTGCCGTCGTCAGGGTCTGCGGGGATGAGGAGGAGCTTGATGTTCTGCTCCATTTCGGGGAGTTTGGGCTCAATCTGGGCTATTTCGTCGCGGGCCATTTCACGAAGGTCCTCGTCTTTTTCGTTTATGAGGATGTCCTTGGCTGTGGCCATTTCTTCCAGCATTCCCTTGTATTCCAATCCGGCTTTGATGATGGGTTGGAGTTCTTTGTAGTCCTTGTTCAGCTGGACGTATTTTTTCATGTCGGACATTACTTCAGGGTCTGCAAGCTGGTCCTGAAGTTTCTGGTATTTTTCCTGGAGGCTCAGTACTTTCTCCAATAGTGTATTCTCTGCCATAATATTCTAAATAATCACGCAAAGATACTACTATTTCTCTTATTATCCAAAAATCCTATTTTTCCCGGCAAAGGTATTCTTTCCTACGCACCCTCCCCCCCCTTGGGTGATGATCAGAATTTTGGAAGCCTGAAAGGCTGACGCAGGGGGAAGCCGAAGGTTGGCCGGGGGGTACGCCCCCCGGTAAATGGACAAGGGGCAGCGCTCCACCCGCAGAGCATCACCCCCTTGGGTGATGATCCAGGATGGAGCGCTGCCAGGTGGCTCGGTCAATATGGGTATAGATTTCGGTAGTAAGAATACTCTCGTGCCCCAGCATCTCCTGCACAGCGCGAAGATCAGCCCCAGCCTCAACCAAATGAGTAGCAAAAGAATGACGGAAAGTATGAGGCGAAATCTCCTTGTGGATGCCCGCAACAATCGCCTGCGCCTTTATAAGATTAAAAACAGACACCCGCGAAAGCTGATTCCCATGGGCATTCAGGAAAAGAATATCACTCTCGAAAGGCCTGTCAGCCAAATAATTATCAATCGCCTCCAGCGCCAGCTCACCAATCGGCACCAGCCGCTGCTTATTCCCTTTGCCGACGATTCTGACAAACCCCTCTTCACGGAAAATATCGGAAAGACGAAGACTTGCCGCCTCCGACACCCGAAGGCCGCAGCCATAAAGAACTTCCAGAATAGCCCTGTCCCTCTTTCCCCTCCATGAAGAAGTATCCACAGACTCAATAATAGCCGTAACTTCCTCAAGGGAAAGCACGGAAGGGAGATATCGCCCCAACTTGGGAGCAGCAATTTTATCGCAGGGATTATCCTCACGTAACTTCTCAAGAATCAAGAAGTTAAAGAAGCATCGGAGCGCGCTCAGAAGACGGGCCTGGGTGCGTTCCGACATATTTTTAGTGCAAATGTAATCAACAATGTCCTGGGCCGATGCCGACTCCGCTTCCACCTTGCTTTCCGCAAGGAAAAGATCAACATCGGAACCGTAAGATGCCACCGTATTCGGAGACATCTTACGTTCATATTTAAGATGGTATCGGAAACGGTCAGTAATCACTACTGTTCCTCTGACATTGCCTTGTTAAAACACTCGCGGCAAAGAGGCTCGTAAACATCCTTTTCTCCAAGGACAACAAGCTTCTTGCTTTCTGAAAGGCGATGCGAATGATTGGCCAGATTTCCGCATTTCACGCAGATGGCGTGGACTTTCTGCACGTCCTCGGCGATTGCCATAAGGCCGGGGATAGGACCGAAGGGCTTGCCAAGATAATCTGTGTCAAGGCCTGCTACTATTACACGGATTCCCTTGTTTGCAAGCTCCTGTACGACATCAATCAGGGTCAGGTCAAAGAACTGGGCTTCATCGATGCCTACTACCTGGACGTCAGGGTCTATGTTCAGCATTCTTGAAGGGGTCTTTATAGGTGTGCAGGGGATGCTGTGCAAATCATGGGACACTACGTCCAGGTCTGAGTATCTTTTATCGACGGTTGGTTTGAAGATGGCGATTTTCTGCTTTGCGAACTGGGCTCTTTTAAGCCTTCTAATCAATTCTTCTGTCTTTCCGGAGAACATTGAACCGCAAATTACTTCGATACATCCGGATTTTTTTGTGTTTTCTGAAAACATATTTGTATTTTTGTGAGGTGTTGCTATTAAAACGCTTAGCAAAGATAGTCAATTATTGTGATTATGGATACTAACTTTTCGGAAAAATTTGAGGAGCTTTTGCTCAGGTGCCAGCAGCTGTCATCTGAGGTTGAAGCTTTGCGTGCAGAAATTGAGGCGCTGAAGGCTTCGGAGCCTGCTACTTATGATGAAGAGCCCATCGATATAGATATTTCCATCGATGATGAAGAGCCGATGGTGCCAGAAGACCCTGTCACCACAGAGGAAGCAGCGCCAGTTGCCACGGAGGAAGAGGAGCCTGTCACCCTGAGCGAAGCCGAAGGGTCTCCCTCTTTGAGCGAAGCAGCGCCATCAGGCGCAGGCCGGAGCCATGAAATGGAATGGAATGGCGGGAGGCCAGGGGGTTTGGGGGAGGCTTGCTCCCCCAGTATAAACGGAGACGATGGCATATCATCGGACTCCGATGATATGCCAGAAAGTCTCTTCGGCGACGCCCCGGAACCCGTTGAAAGCACAAAAGGCCGTCGCAGAAACCCCAAAGCCGTATACCAGGCAGCATCGGCACCAAAAACCGTAGTAGACGCCATGACAGCGAAAGCCGCATGGCGCTCAGACATGCCGGGCCCCGAAGTCCGCTCCCTCCGCAGCGCCATCGCCCTGGGAGACCAGGTAATATTCATAAACAGGCTGTTCAGGAAAGACAGCGCCCTGTACCAAACCACCATCGACACCCTGAACAACACAGCGACGCTCTCCGCAGCCATCGACTACCTAAGCGAAACCTTTCCCGAATGGGACCTGGAATCAGAAGACGTATACCGCTTCATGATGGCCGTGCGCCGCAAAATCCGTAAATAATGGCAGGAATATTATATATAGTACCAACGCCGGTCGGCAATCTGGAAGACATGACACTGAGGGGAGTAAGAGTCCTGTCGGAAGCAGACCTTATTTTGGCGGAAGACACCCGCACAAGCTCCGTCCTACTGAAGCATTACGACATTCACAAGCCCCTGCGCTCGCACCACAAATTCAATGAGCACAAGGCCTCGCAAGAAGTTGTAAATGAGCTCCTTGCAGGCAAGAACATAGCCCTTGTAAGCGACGCCGGAACCCCCGGAATTTCAGACCCGGGATTCTTCCTCGCAAGGCTCTGTGCGGCAGAAGGAATAGAGGTTCAAACCCTCCCCGGGGCCACAGCCTGCATCCCTGCCCTGGTATCTTCAGGCCTACCCTGCGACAGGTTCTGCTTCGAAGGCTTCCTCCCTGTAAAAAAAGGCCGCCAGACCATGCTGCAAACCCTTGCGGAAGAAACAAGGACGATGGTTTTTTACGAGTCACCTTACCGGCTTGTAAAAACGCTGGAACAATTTGTACAGTATTTCGGAGAAGACCGCCCGTGCAGCGTTGCAAGGGAAATTTCAAAGAAATTTGAAGAACACCGCCGCGGAAGCCTCGCCCAGGTCCTGGCCCATTTCAAGGAGACCGAGCCTAAGGGCGAAATAGTAATTATCGTTGCCGGAAAACCCGGCAAATAAACCAATGTTTAACCTTACGGGGGAAAGCCGGAAGGTAAAATGAGTGACAAAAAGGAGGGGAAGAAAGTTTCCGCTTCATTCGCTACCGGGGTTGTAGCCCTGGTGTTTCTTGCCGTGGGTTACCAGACGGCACTATTCATCCATCATGCCGCGATAGTTAAGATTTCGGCCGACAGGGATACTCCGGATACAGTTTTCATCTATGAAACCGCAGCAGGGAACCATCCGCCGGCCGAAGCCTCCGGTCCTGCCGTAAAACGCAGGACCGAGAGGCGCAGCGGCCGGCACATGGCAGCATCGGTGGCAGTTAGAAAGAATACGGAAAAACGAAGCTATGAGTGCTTTGAATTTGACCCGAATACCGCATCGGAAGAAGAACTCTCGCGCCTTGGATTTTCAAGGAAGCAGGCTGCCGCAATATGCAACTATCGGGAAAAAGGAGGCCGGTTCCGAAGGAAGGAAGATTTTGCAAAGTCTTATGTAGTAGCGGATTCCGTGTACGAAAGGCTGGAGCCGTATATCAGGATTCCGAAGGTGGACATTAACCTGGCGGATTCAGCGGCCTTTGACGCCCTTCCGGGAATAGGCCCGTGGTTCGCGGCTAAAATGGTAAGTTATCGCAGTGAACTTCACGGCTATTCCTACCCGGAACAGCTCATGGATATTTACCACTTTGACCAGGAAAAATTCGACGGCCTTAAAGACCTTATAACAGTCTCAGAACCAGCTCCTTACCCGCTTTGGGCCCTGCCGGAAGACAGCCTGCGGCGGCATCCATACATCCGCTCCAGGGCACACGGAGTCATTGTTTTCCGCGAAAACAATCCTCCCGGAGCACTTACGCCGGAAGCCCTCGCCGCCGCAGGCGTACTCTCCCCGGAAAACGCCGCCAAACTATCCAAATGCCGCCTCGCTCCGCCCGATTTTTGATATTATTATAAATAATATTATCTTTGCAAGATATAAAAGACTAAAGAAAATGAACTTAGCTAAAACAATGATTCTGACACTTGGAATATGCGCAGCCACAATCGGTTGCAAAGAACAGAAATACCAGAAGGACTTCAAATACACAGTAGACCAGTTCGCAGACCTCAAGGTATTGAGGTACCAGATTCCAGGATGGGACAGCCTCTCCCTCCAGCAGAAAGAATACGCCTACTATCTCTCAGAAGCAGCCAAATTCGGCCGCGACATCACCTGGGACCAGTATTGCAGCTACAACCTTCCTATAAGGCACGTCATAGAAGACATCCTGAACAACTATGAAGGAGACCGCAACAGCCAGGAATTCGCAGACTTCGTAATCTATGCCAAGAGAGTGTTCTTCAGCAACGGAGTACACCATCATTACGCAGAAGACAAATTCATCCCCGCCTGCAGCAAGGAATATTTTGCTTCCCTTATGGAAGCCACTGGCAACGCGAATGAGGAGCTTCTGGACTTCATTTATGACAAGGAAGCCTTCCAGCAGCGCCGCTCAACCTCAAAGACAGGAGATATCGTAGCCCTGTCTGCAGTTAACTTCTATGACGGAGTCACCCGCAAGGAGGTTGACGATTTCTACCACAGGATGGAAGACCCGAAAGACAACCAGCCTGTCTCTTACGGCCTCAATTCCAAGGTTGTAAAAGGAGCAGACGGCAAGCTTCAGGAACTCAAATGGAAGTCCGGTGGGATCTACGGCGCAGCCATTGACAAGATTTGCGAGAATCTTGAAAAAGCGGCCCTGGTTGCAGAAAATGACATACAGAAACGCGCCATCGGCATTCTGATAGATTATTATCGCACCGGTGACCTTCGCAAATGGGATGAATTCAACATCGAATGGGTAAAAGACACCATCGGCACCGTAGATTTCATAAACGGCTTCATCGAAGATTATGATGACCCTCTTGGCCGCAAGGCCACCTGGGAGGGATATGTCCACATCAAGGACTTCGCCGCTTCCGCCCGCACCGAGACCCTCAGCGCCAACGCCCAGTGGTTCGAGGACAACTCCCCCGTTGATGATCGCTTCAAGAAAAAGAACGTGAAAGGCGTATCCGCCAAAGTTGTCAATGCAGTTGCGCTTGCAGGAGCCACTTACCCTGCAACTCCTATCGGAATCAACCTTCCAAATGCAGACTGGATTCGCAAGGAGCATGGTTCAAAGAGCGTAACCATAGCAAATGTAACACACGCTTACGATTTTGCAGCCATGGAGGCACCCAAGAGCGTGCTTACTGAATTCGCCTGGGACCAGGCAGAAATTGATGCCAGCAAGAAATACGAGGCTTACGCCGACGAGGTTCATACAGACCTTCACGAATGTCTTGGCCATGCATCCGGCCAGCTCATTCCGGGAGTTTCCGCAGCCGCGCTTGGAGAGTACCAGTCCGCACTTGAAGAAGCCAGGGCAGACCTATTCGGCCTCTATTACATGGCAGACCCCAAGATGGTTGAACTGGGAATTATCCCTGACCTGGAGGCCTACAAGGCACATTACACAGATTACATCCGCAACGGTCTCTTCACGCAGTTCACCCGCGTAGAGCTCGGACGTCCCAACACAGAGGCTCACATGCAGAACCGCAAGCTCATTGCCGAGTGGTGCTTTGCCAAAGGAGCAGACCGCAATGTGATTGAAAAGAAGGTCCGTGACGGCAAAACTTACTTTGTAGTGAATGACTTTGAGGCCCTTAGGGACCTTTTCGCCCAGCTTCTCGCAGAGATTCAGCGCATCAAGTCAGAGGGTGACTATGAGGCAGGGAAAGCCCTCATAGAGACCTACGCCGTTGACATTGACCCTGCCCTTCACAAAGAGGTCCTTGAGCGCTATGCTTCCCTTAACCTCAAACCTTACGGCGGCTTCCTGAATCCGGAAATCGTCCCGGTTACTGAGAATGGCAAAATTGTTGATTATAAACTTGTTTACGCCGATGATTACCTGGAGCAGCAGCTTTCATACGGCAAACGTTACAGAACACTTTAGAGACTCAGTCATAAATGACATTCAAGGCAAAAAAACTGTTTGCAGCATTGGCAGCATCGGCAATGATGCTGGCATCCTGCGGCAAGTCCAATAATCCGTCGGAAGACAGCACTAACCGAAGGGTTATGATCCTGTATTCCGCAGGCTTCAACAGCCTTCACTCAGATTTGCAGAAGAACATTAACGAGCTTAAGACAGGCTGGCTGCCCACAAAGAAAAACGGACAGGATGTGGTTCTGGTAGTGAGCAAGCCCATGAACGGGTCTTACTCTGCACAGACCTCTCCCCTGCTGCTTCGCCTGTACAAGAGCGGAAACACTGTGGTGACTGACACCATCAAGGTCTACAGCAACGGCCGCAAGTTGGTAGATGCAGAGAGTTTCAAGTCCATTCTTCAGGACATCAAGAGCCTTTATCCGGCCGAAGGGTACGGAATGATATTCTCTTCCCACGCCACCGGCTGGCTGCCCGAAGGCTATTATTCCAATCCTGACTATTATGAAGATAGCTACACCAAGGGGAAACCTTCCCGCAGAACCCTTGGACAGGAGGTTTATGTAGAACACAACGTCACCCGTTCCGCCGAAATGGAAGTGGAAGAAATGGCCGCTGCAATCCCCTACAAGCTTGATTACCTGCTGATTGACGCCTGCTTTGCCGGCTGCGTGGAAGTGGCTTACGCCTTTAAAGACAAGGCCGATGTCATTGGTTTTTCACAGGCCGAAGTGCTTACATACGGCTTTGACTACACCACCATGTCGGAAATCCTCCTGAAGGAAAAGGCCCCGGAAAAGGTGTGCAAAAATTTCATAGAAAGGTACGCCGCAATGACCGGAGACTGGCGCTCAGCTACCATCTCTGCTGTCCGTACAAGCAAAATCGACGCCCTGGCGAAAATATGCAAGGAGCTTAACCAAAAGTATTCCGCCGCAATTAGCAGTCTGGACTGGACAACCGTCCAGCCATACTTCGGCGGTGAAAAATACTGGTTCTTTGACCTTGAAGACATTTACCTCCAGGCCGGTATTACGGACGAAGAGAGAACCAGGCTTGAGGCTGCCCTTGACGACTGTGTTATCTACAAAGGCACAACAGGCCAGTATTACAGCGCTGTGGATGCAAAAAGCCATAAAGTAAATGTATTCTCAGGATTCAGCATGTTCCTGAAGTCTGTCCCTGGAGATTATATCCATAACTTTTACAAGGGACTTGGCTGGGACAGGGCTACTGCCGCTAATTAATTGGAAATGAAAAAGTTGCTTTCAAAGATATGGTTCCCTTTGGCGGTTGTTGCAGCCGCCTGCCTGCAAATGTGGGCATCCGATGCTGCCAGGCTTCCGGAAACGCCATCAGAAGAACCGTCGGATAAGGCGGACACCGTAATATACAGCAACAAAAAGATTTACACCAAATTCCGCAAGGAAGGCTCCAAGGCAATCGGAGACTCCCTTGAAGGCGTAACTGAGGCAGAAGACACCACTCCTGTAATCCTTGCCAAGGATACCATCAAAGTACCTGATTCGCTAAGATATACTGATACTTTCCGCTTCAGGTGGTATATTCCCCTTGTGGACTCCCTTGCCCACAAACTTGCAATTGACTCCCTCCGCCTTGCAGGCGACAGCGTTATCTGGAGGCAGATCGACTCTATCTATTACGCCGATTCAGTTGTAAGGGCCAAGGAGAGATTCCGGCAGTGGTACAACAGCCTCAGTAAGGAAGAGCGCAAGAAATACGATTACGAGCAGAAGCTTAAGCGTCAGCAGAAGGAACTGGACAGCCTTTTCGCAGTAAAAGACAGCCTGCAGCACATTAAGGACAGCATCAGCGAAAACACGCCGCGAATCCTTGAGACCTTCGCCCTCCCAGATTCCATGTGGTACAAACGCATAATCAGATGGACAAGGGAACCTTATTTCAGCAACATCAAGGCCGGGCTAATAGACACTACCAGCAACTACTGGTTCAATGACTACAAGTATCTTCGCGAGGACGTAGGTGCCGTCACCCAGGGAACCTACGGAGGCGCTTATCTGTACTATGATTTCTTCAAGCGCCGCTCCGACGAAGGGGTAAGTTTCTACGCACCATACGAAGATTACACCCACTCCCCTGCCACGCTTCCGATGTATAATACTAAGACGCCTTATACAGAGCTGGCATACTGGGGGAACCTTCTTTCCAATACAGAGCGAGAGGAATCCAATATCCACATTCTGGCAAGCCAGAACATTTATCCAGAGCTGAACATTACCGTTGAGTATGACAGGAACGGAACCAACGGAATGCTCACCAACGAGCGTGCCGACAACAGGAGTTATGCAGCCTGGTTCAACTATACCGGAAAGAAATACCTGGCCCACGGAGGTGTAATTGGCAACACGCTCAAAAAGAAGGAAAACGGAGGTATGACAGACAGTTTCTGGCTCAGGGATACCACCGTTGATTCCAGGGAAATTCCCGTTTATTTTGAGACAGGTAAGAATAAAATCAAGAAGACGACCTTCTTCCTGGACCAGCAATACAGGATTCCGCTTCCTTTCCTTGCAAAACTCTTCGGTCAGCCGCAGGACAGCACCAAGGCCGGAGACCTTACAACGGCGTTCATTGGCCACAGCAGCGAGTATTCCAAGTATTCAAAGGTTTATTCTGACGAGATAACTGAGCCGGACACCCTTGGAAGGGCATATTACAACAATAAGTTCTATATCCACCCTACCACTACCAACGACTCCCTGCATGTCACGAAACTTGAGAACAAGGTTTTCGCCAAATTGCAGCCCTGGTCAAAGGATGCAGTGATTTCTACCCTTGATGTTGGTATTGGCAACAGGATAATGAAGTACTACAGCTTCACTCCAAACGGTTATCTTATAAAGCCCGGTAACACTACGTGGAATTCCACCTACCTTTACGGAGGCGCCGGCGGCCGGTGGGAGGGCTTCGAGTGGAAGGCACAGGCTTACACCACCCTTATTGGCGATGAGTCCGGGGATTCAGGCATTAAGGCAGAGGCTGACTATGCTTTCTATCCTTTCAGAAAGGCGAAGAAGAGCCCCGTAAGCCTACATCTTGGTTTTGAAACGACACTTGACAGGCCGGACTTCTACCAGCTTCATTATTACGGAAACCACGACAGATGGGACAACGACTTCGGCAAAATCAGCGTTACAAAGCTTGAAGGCAGCATAAACATACCGTACTGGGAGTTGAAGGCATCGGCAGGATACGCCCTCCTCAAAAACAATATATGGTACGACAGCCTTGGAGTTGTGCGCCAGAACACTTCGCCCATGCACGTGCTCAAATTCGGGCTTGAGAAGAACCTCCATCTTTGGAAAATCCACATGGATAACCGAGTGCTGGTGCAGCTGACATCGGACAAAGAGTCTCTGCCGCTGCCGCCGGTTGCCGTGAATTCAAGGCTTTACTTCCAGTTCAACATTAACGGGGATGTGATGAAGATGCAGCTTGGAGCCAACGCCCAGTGGACAAGCTCATGGTATGCACCATCGTTCCGTCCTTCAACAGGCGTGTTCACGAGCCAGAGCCAGGAAAAAATCGGCAATTGCCCTTATATAGACTTCTTCGCAAATGTGCAATGGAAGAAGGCCTGCATCTTTGTAAAATACATAAACGGCATCGATGTTGGCGATAAGCCCGGGTATTTCAGCGCCAAGGGTTACATTCGTCCGCAGTCTGCCATAAAGCTTGGAATATGGATTCCGTTCTATACTCCGCACAGGCAGAACAGGACAATGAGCAGCATGGCTTCCAGCATAGGCAAATAAGGTTTTGAGCTTGGGAAAAGGCATACGAAAGTACTTTCCGTACTTGATTTGCGTTGGGCTGCTGCTCTTCGTATGGCCGCCTCATTCATACCGGAGTCCTGAAGAGAAGAATCCTGACGGGATGACGCAGGCAAAATGCGTGATTGCCCTTGGAGGATACAAAAGCAAGGCTGTTTCTTACAGTATCGGCTTCAATTATGAAATGCTGCGCCGCGCTGCCGATATCCTGCGCTGCGACATGGAAATAACTCTTTCTGCCAACCAGAGAGCCGTTTTGGACAGCCTTGAGGCAGGCGTACTTGACCTTGCGGTACTGCCCTTTGCCGATTCTTCCCTGGCCCGGCACCCCGGCCTTCAGAAATGCAGCATTATGGCTGACAGTACTGTTTGGGTTACAACAGAAGGAAGGGCCCTTTCCGCCGCCAGCCTCAACACAAGCCTGTCTTCACTAAAATACTCCCAGGACTATAATAATATATTGGAGCGTTTTTCCCCTTCATACGAGCCCTATTCCAGGGTGGCATCGGGCCGCCATTTCAACAATGCCAGCCCTTATGACAGCATCCTTAAGGAGGCGGCAAAAGAGCTGGGTTGGGACTGGAGGATGCTGGCTTCCCTTGTATGGCAGGAGTCCCGGTTCCGCATAGAATCCCGCTCCAGACGTGGTGCAGAGGGCCTTTTACAACTTATGGAACAAACGGCCATAGCCTATAACGGCAGCGCAGAAAGGCTGGACCCGAAGGAGAACCTGAGAGCCGGTGTCAACTACCTGAAGAAGCTCCAGAGGATGTTCAGGGAAGATGCTGCCAGCGAAGAAGAGCTCATCCGCTTTACCCTGGCGGCGTTTAATGCCGGCGAGGGACGCATCAAGGACTGCATCAAGCTTGCCCAGTCAAAAGGGCTTCCGTATTCAACATGGACAGAACTCAAAGCCGCAATACCATTTATGAGAGATTCTCTCACCATCGACTCACTTGAAATCAGAACCGGTGTTTTCAAAGGCGTAGAGACAATCGCCCATGTAGAAAAGACGGATTCCCTTTACAAGGCCTTCTGCATTATTGCACCTTGACAGTCTTCGCCGGGTCCACCCCCGAAATGAAGAGGGATGGCAGCAGAAGCATCACCATTATCACGGCAAAGGCAATCGCATCCGTTGCAAGAATCCTCATAAGGTCAATGTGCACGGGGATGTAAGAGACGAAATAGTTCTCCGGATTAAGCGCAATAAGGTGAGTTGTTTTCTGAAGCAGGCAAAGGCCCAGCCCGGCTGCATTGCCGTAGAGCATGCCTTTCAGCACCACCTTGGATGACATTTGCAGGAAGGCTTTGGCTACACTGCGGTCTTTCATGCCCACAGATTTGAGGATTCCGATAGTGGAAATGTTCCTGAGAAGGACTATCAGCAGGCCGGAAATCATGTTGAATCCTGCAACTATCGTCATAAGTCCAAGAACCAGAAGCACATTCACATCCAGAAGGTCCAGCCACGAGTACACTTGCGGGAAGCGGTTGTAAGAAGATGATGCCACGGGAGGCATCTCCCCTTCCGGTGTATTTGAATAGACGATGTAGCCGATATCCTCGGCCGCCGCATCGAGCGCCTCCGGCGTATTGTCCACCCCTTTGAGTATTATTTCCAAGGCCGATGCTTCCTTGTCTCCCAGCCCGCAGAGCGCCTGCAAATCCTTAAGGGAAGCATAGACCACGAGCTTGTCCTCTCCGCCAAGGACGGCCTCATAGATTTCCCGCACCGTAAAATTCCTGACGCGTACCTTTTCACCGGCGAAGTAAACCGTCATCCTGTCCCCTTCAGAGAGCGAGAGCTGCGCCGCCACGGTGGACGGGATGCGCACGCCAAGACTGTCAGGGCCGTCCGGTACGCCCTTGAACATAAGACCCTGGATAAGGTCGTCTTTCTTTATTATTCCGGCCTTGTACACCGCAGGAACAACCTTTTGCACATAGTCAAGGCCCTGAATCTGTTCCATGAAAGGGCGGTCGAAGCTTATCACAGACTCGTCGCTCAGGTAGTTGGTACCGTCAGCACTCACCTGAACGTCGCCGAAAATGCCGGAGATGCCGCTTCGGATTTCAGCCCTGAAGCCTGAAGTAACGGATACCGCGATAATCATGACAAGGAAGGAAACAGCTATGGAGACCACAGCTATCCTCCCCTTGAAACGGAGTTTTCCTGATATGAATGACGATGCGCTCATGAGGTTTGCGAAGTTAGGAATTTTTGCCCATATTTGCAGAAAGAATAACAAAAATAAACCACAAACATGGAAAACAGCCTGCTAAAACGCTATATAGTCGCTACCATCGGTCTTGTCATAGTTGCCTTCGGAGTAGCCCTGTCTCTGAAATCAAATCTTGGAACAGCACCGGTATCCTGCCCTCCCGCTGTACTGAACCTTAAATTCACCAGTATTTCGGTTGGTACTTTCACATGGATGATGCACCTTGTATTCATCCTGGCCCAGCTTATTATGCTTGGCAGGAAATTCAAACTGTCCTTCCTGATGCAGATTCCGGCAGCATTTGTCTTCGGTTATCTTTGCGATGCCTGTATCTGGCTGCTCAGGGACGTGACTGTTACGACTTACGGAATGCAGATGCTGTTCTGCATACTCACGGTGATTGTTACAGCCATTGGCGTGCGCATGGAGATTGTTGGCAACGCATGGATGCTTGCAGGAGAAAAGACTGCGGCAGTTGTGAGCGAGGTTACAAAAGCAAGCTTCAGCAACGTAAAAATAGCCTTTGACATTTATCTGGTCGTAATTTCCGCCCTTTTCGCGCAGCTTGCTTTCGGGGTATTCTCCGGGGATGGCGCCAATATTGTAATTCGCGAAGGAACCCTTATCCTGGCTCTCTTCACAGGGCTTTGCATGAAGGTTACAGACCCTCTTGTGGACAAATTCCTTTCAAAGGTTTTCCGTTTCAAGATTTAGTCTTCCCGTGGGCTCTTTCAGACAGTTTTTAAAGGACTGGATGCTGCCGCTGGCCATGGTCACCGGCGCCAGCCTGTATCTTATTTACCATTTCACTCCGGCCCTGGCTCCCGTCGGCCCGGTATGCAACAAAATCGCATCCGAATGCCAGAGGCTGGTCATTGCGGTACTGCTTTTCTTCCAGTTCATAAAGACATCGCCCAGGGATTTGCATTTCAGAAGGTGGCACCTGTATGCCATTCTGTTCCAAGGGCTTGCCTTCATAGGAACAGCCTTCCTTGCTATTCATTCAGAGAGTGAAGACATCCGCATTCTTCTTGAGTGTGCGATGATTTGCCTTATCTGCCCTACTGCTTCTGCTGCCGGGGTTATTACTGAACGTCTTGGTGGCAAACTGGCCGATACCATTACTTACCTTCTGATTATCAATTCCGTAGCCACGCTGGTCATTCCTACGGTTATTCCTATGGTGCGGCCGGCGGCCGATATGGGGTTCTGGGCTTACGTGCTTGTCCTGGCCGGGAAGATTTTCCCGCTGCTTATTGTGCCTTGTTTTTTGGCCTGGGCTATTCGCCTGTGGATGAAACGTTTACATGCCAAACTAGAAGCTTGGGCTTCCAATTCCTTCTACGTATGGGGTGTGGGGCTTATGCTTGCAATTTTGCTTGCAACTAAAGCTCTGGTACACAGTTCTTTATCTGCCGGAAGCATTTTCTGCATTGTGCTTGTCTCCCTGGCCTGCACGGCTGTACAGTTTGCCGCAGGCCGCCATTTTGGTTACAGGAATTATGTAGACAAGATTACCGCCGGCCAGGCCCTTGGCCAGAAAAACACCGGCTTTCTTATCTGGCTGGGCTACTCCTACATGACCCCCGTCACCTCCATCGCCGGTGGCCTCTACGCCCTCTGGCAGAACCTCTTCAACTCCTGGGAACTCTACCAAAAACAGCACCAGAAGTAGACTCTTCACGTCCCTTTCCCCGTCACTTCTCCTTCAAGGGAATGTGCAGAAAAAGGGCTTTAAACTTGCACATTCCGTGTTTTTGAAGGGGGTATGTGCATGTCACCGGGCCAGTACTTGCAAGTAGCCACTTTAAAAACAGGGATAACGCAACTAATCGGATGTATTCTTGCGGTATCCCCATGATGAGTTGGTGCCATGCCGTCATGCACAGCTCCCAACGTCACCTCCGACCTGAAAACGTCACCCCCGCCCTGATAACGTCACCTCCGCCCTGATAACGTCACCCCCGACACCGATCGGGGGTCGGTCTTGTCATTTCGACCGAACGAAGCCTTATTTGTCATTTCGACCGAACGAAGCCTTATTTGTCATTTCGACCGAGCGAAGCGAGTGGAGAAATCTACTTCCTCTTCTGGAGTTCTTCCCTCCAGCCGTGGCCGACCACTACTGGCGGCGGAAGCTGAGGCAGCGGCTTCTGTACAGCACGGCGGCGCTGGACATCGCGACGCGCTACTGCAGCCGGTGTACGGTTGATGGCATCGTAAGCCACGAAGTCCTCATAGCCACCTTCCCAACTCTCTCCGTAGGCCAGCTTTCCGATGCGGTACCAGATGGCGTAGCGGCTGGGCGCGTTGAAGCCACCGGTGTTGTAGCGCATGATGCTGGCATCGGTCGGGCGCCAGACGCCTTGCTCAAAACAATTACCGCCTTCGTATATGCCTACTCCTTCATCTGCATATCGTTCATCTGAAAGGAATTCATGCCAGATAATCGTGTGCGGATCATTTGTAAAGTCAATATTCTTATACCATCCATAATTATTGCGATCTTGAAGGTGAGCATTTTTGCTTTCTTCACTTATAGGACCCGCAGTGTTCTCATATTCATCAGCAAGTTTGGCAAAGGCATGTCCACATGCTTCATGATGAAGTAATTGTTCCGTAGCTTCATCACTTTCGCCTATTGAGAAAAATGCTAACCCCAGACCACTGCCATAATCGCTATGATATTCTGGAGTATAGTAGAATGCGTAACCTTCGTGTTGATAGGAGTTAAAACCAACGATAATTGTTGCCTCATCCATTCGGTCTTCGCTTACTGCTTTTCTTGCGTATTCTATACAAGCTTGGTGCTGTAAGCCGCCATCCTCCTCATACCCAAATAAAGCCGCGCCTTCATTATCGTACCCCTCTGTCGCGGAGACGACATTAATGTAATACACATTAAAACAGTCTTTATAGGTTTTATACGGCTCTTCACTGAAAAAATATGAATATAGCTTTTCCATTTCACTCCTGTAATGACCGCTCGTTATTTGCCGATCACTGAACGCATCTCCCATCAAAACTATATCAATTCCGTTTCCAATAGATGCCGTTTGAAGCGGTATCACTTCTCCATCTTTTGTGTAGTCAGAAGAAATATAATATCCGGCTGATGGAAGATCATTGTAATTATATGCAATAAAACTATCTTTATACAAAGCCCAACCCGGATGTCTTTTGTACAATGATAACGATTGCTCTGGGACATAAATGCTAGTTCCGCTATGCATTACATCGCCCAGACCATTATGATAAGGAGGTATCAGAGAACGACAATAGACTTTATTTGCATCTCCAAAAGGATTTATACTGTTGATTTTTTTTAGGTTGGCGGAAAGAATAATGGTCTCCAGATTGGGACAATCACTGAAACAGTCACTTCCGAGTTCCACCACACTATCTCCAATAGTTAACTCCTTCAATTCTGTACTACGAGCAAAAGCAAGCAAGTCTATCTTTGTAACACTCTCCGGAACAGAATAGTGTGTTATTCCTCTCCTCCCCACAAACAGTTTCAAATTACCATCTATCACAATGCATTTATGGTCTTCTGATGCTTTAGACCCGTATACGGCTTCTATTGTATTTAAAGAACCAAATGCCCAAGGATCAACATCCTCTAGGGTATTGGGTAAGTGAAGAGCCTTTAATTCTTCGCAATAGGCAAAAGATTCTTGTTCTATTCCAACGATACCTTCCGGAATAGAGTATTCTATTAATCCCTTGCCAGCGCAAAAAGAAACCCACTTCCCTTTTCCTGCCGGATTAGATAGTAGACATCTATTATCTGGAGTATGAAACTCGTCATTACCATAGAAGCCAGTAATACCGGAGCATTCAGTAAAGGCGCGTGCTTCAATTGCTTTTAACGAGGATGGGAAAAAAACAGAGTTTAAATGAGAATCTCCCCAGAATGCAGCTCCCCTAATAGTTTCAACTCCTTCAGGAATAACGACAGATTCCAAAGAATGATAGTCCCTTAGCGCGCCATGTGCTATTTCTTTAACACCTTGAGGAATGGTGTAGTCCATTATCCCATATCCAGCAAAAGCATGCAAGGTGCCATCAATGATGACGCATCTCCCATCTTCTGAAACATGAGCCCCGCTAAACTTCTCCATATAGAGGTTTTCTATTAACCCCGAATCACCAATCTCATTAAGATTAGCCGGTATTCTTAATGACTTTAGTTTGGTTAGATAAATTGCACATATTCCCAGGCGTTCCACACAATCCGGCAAATACAGTTCAGAGATCTCATTATCGTAGAATACACCGCTATTTAAACATATAATGGGACCATCACATTTTATTATGCCAAAACCATTCTCATAAGTATTCGAAATGAGTGGCACATTGAAAGGCTGATTCAGCCAAAAATTTTTCTCACATTGAGTAACATCATATATTTTGTTATCAGCTGTTCTGTACCAAATTTCATTATCTGGAGGAACGGTAAGACCATTCAAAACACCACCGCCAAATCCTTCTTGAGTGATTGTGTACGAAAGAACGATATTGGAGGCATCTTCTTGGCCTACTACATTGACAGTTGCAGAGCGAGGTAAGCCTTCATTCGGTTTCACAATTAAGTCAATTGTCTGCTTCTCCATCGCCTTGGTCTCCGGAGCAACACTAATCCAGCTCTGGGCATCTTCCGGAATCACAACCTGACAAGGAACATTGGAGAAGAACTCCAGTGTGACCTCGCCGCCGTCATCGGTAACCTCCTTGGTGGTATCCTCCTCTACCTTAATGGCTTCCTCCTCAAAGGTGAGCGTTCGCATAATGGCCTGGCTGCCGTTGTTAACCAGCACAACAACCTTGCTATACTCGTCAATCGTCGCTCCGGTCACCACCTGAAGGCTACCCGTCTTGGCATCGGTCCTGTTCACCTTCACCTTGATATCGGCAGAGCTAAGGGCTTCTATCGTAATATCATCAACTCCGGAGGTGATGGTGTAGTGGATATCGCGAGTGGCGTTCGTACCCATCACCACGAGGTCCGCTGAATCGAACTCAATGCTCAGCGCAGCCGCACGGCGGATCACGAAGGTCTGGCCGTCGCTGGTCACGAATGTCACTTCGGTATCGGTCACATTTACGCTCTGGAACATTGAATCGCCGTCTTTCCCATCCTTTCCATCCTTGCCGTCGGCTCCATTCGTTCCGTCTCTTCCATCCTGACCATTCTCTCCTGTAGCTTTCCCCAACTGAGTCCATGTGGC
This sequence comes from Bacteroidales bacterium, assembly GCA_017459075.1. Classification (GTDB taxonomy): domain Bacteria; phylum Bacteroidota; class Bacteroidia; order Bacteroidales; family UBA932; genus Cryptobacteroides. The sequence goes on along the minus strand of JAFUDQ010000022.1, from coordinate 612 downwards.
ACCGTTGTCGGTGGAAACATACCAGTAGCCGTCCTCTATCTTTAGCTGTGGTGTAATACCGTCTTTCCCGTCCTGGCCATTCTGCCCATCTTTTCCGTCTGATCCGGGCTGACCATCAGCACCATTCTGGCCATCCTTCCCGTCAAGGCCAACAGCCTTGACTTTCTGATTGTTGCTGTCCAACAGCCATTCTCCATCAATGGTCCAGTACCAAATACCGTCAGTGTCTTGTTTCACACCTATCACAGGAGTATGACCATCCTGACCATTGGTCCCGTCTTTACCATCTTCTCCATCTTTTCCATCCTGTCCGTCCTTTCCGTCTTTCCCATTGGCTCCATCCTTTCCGTGGTAAACCGTGATAGGCTTACCCTTGGAAAAGTTTATCGTATAACCCACCTCTTTGCCGTTCTCCGTCAAAGGTGTTACTGATGTGATATAATCCCCGTTCTGCACGGCCTGGACGATGCATCTCAGGCTGGAGATATTGCTGTTCATCTCCGAGCACAGTTTCTCCAGAGCCGCCACACGAGCCTCCACCTTGTCCAGGCGCTCTTCTACTTCATCAAGGCTGGTGCTGCACGATAGCAGCGTCATGATGCCGGCAAATAC
>JAFUDQ010000021.1 GCA_017459075.1 Bacteroidales bacterium | reverse complement strand
ATCGCTGCCCAGGAATATACCGATTATTATCATCAAATGCTATCAAAAGTAGGATTGCTGCTCAGGTGTTTACGAAGAAAGGAGAGGATTACTTTTGATAATCTTCCGCTTGTGATAATTGTCCTTATCAAAAGCTTTTGATAAGGACTGCCGGGAATCGCTGGAGTTCCTCCTCAGCGACGAAGGAAAGGCGGCCATCGTCCAGCTGCACGTTGAAGGCATCATCGCCTACGTGAATTCCTGCAGCACGGACAAAGATTAAAACCAGGCAGGATTTTGACCGGCCGAAAGGTATGCGCTGGCGCGTTCCGGCCGCGTTCGCGGCTCGACCGTGCATAACGAAACCCCCACCAGAATTGCTCTGATGGGGGTAACGCGTTTAGATAAGAGTTGGACTGCTAACCGAAGTTGTACCCTTCTGCGTCATTGTCACCATTTCCCCTAGTGAAAAGCTTGCTGGTCACCTCACTGTAGATACCGTTTTTGATTGAAACTGCCAGTACAGTGACGGTTCTGGAGATTGAGAAAGGTCCGGTGTACAAAATGCCGTACTCGGTAGGCGAACTGCCGTCAACGGTGTAGCGGATCTGGGCTCCGTCAGGTCCAGTGATAGTCACCTGGGCAATGCTATGGAACGGAGTCTCTCCGCTGATGGCAGGAGCCAATACGAATTCAGGCTCGGAAGATTCGCCGGAGCTGCCACTTTGGCCGCTGTCCGGCCCGTTTTCATTGGAAGTGTCAGTGTAGCCGGCGTTGCCGCCTTAGTCACCGCCACCGGCGGGCTCTTCACCGGCTGCAGCGGCTTCCCACTTCGCTTCGGCCAGCATGGTGCCGGACTTCTCGCCGGTGCCGGAGTTGACGAAGTAGTAGCGGAAGAAGATCTTCGGGGCTGCGTTTGCCGGGGGTGTTGGAGCCGTGGCCTATCTCTACATCATCTATCGCGAGGAAGCTGTCCGGTTCATCTTTGATCTGATCGAAGGTCTTCCAAGAGCCTCCTACCTCAAAGAGCCAGCGCCCGTCCACGAGAAAATCCCCCTTCGCAGGGTATGTGACCTCATGAGATTGTCCCACCTGATTCAAGAAGAAGGTTTCACGCAAGGTTCCCTCGTGCGGCGACGGGGTGAAAGCGTGCATCAGGTTGGTGTTGTCCAGGTAGAATTTCTCCGGCTTTGACAGATTGTTGAGCGTCCTGGGCTTGTCGGCCTTCATCATTGCGTCAAGTTCTTCTTTGGTGAGGTAGATGGCATTGACATCGACACGGTTTCCTTTGAATTTGACGTTTTTATAGATGGTGTTGTGATGATGGCCGTCTGATTTGACGAAGACGGTTTTATATCAGTTAACCTGTTTTTCTTCTGCGAAAACGGATTCAAAGATGGTCCTGAGCCGGGCTTTGTCTTTGATGATTTCACGGAGTTGCTGTAGGGGCGCCTCGTTGGGTGAACCGGGGATTAGCAGATGGAGATAACCACCTTCTGCGTATTTCTCCTGAAGGTGTTCAAGTGTGCGCTGCCAATGGCCTTCTTTATTCAATTCCGGATAATTGGATAGTCCGTACAGGACTGTTCTTCTAATGATGGTTTCCGGTACAATTAATCGGTCAGCTTCGGCAACAAGCTGCCCGTAGATGCTTCTTGGAAGTGTTTTTGCAGATGCCCTATGGCCTTCTGCCGCCTGGGCAATAGTTTCAATCTGTTCAGGAGTGAACCATTCTCTAAGGCGCTCGTCTTCCCGGATTATCCGTCCGCTTTCAAGGTGATGTATTTTACGGTCAACAGCCAAGCCAAGGTCGTGACAAGCAGCCGCGGTCAGTAGCATTTCTTCGTCAATGTCATACTGCCTTCCCATTGAAAGGGCACGGTCGATGACTGTCAGTGCATGATCTTCCCGATGGGCTTTGTCAAAGCCTGCATACTTTGGAATAATCACCGTATAAATATACTTATGAAGGCTGTCTCTTATCATGTTTGAAATAATATAAATGTATTGACAAAAATAATCTTTTTTGCTAAAAACGGCAAAAGATGCGTATATTTGCTTAAATCATTTTATTATGTTGCCATGTACACCAAAATTAGTATTGAAGATTATTCTTTTCTGGAGAAAGCCCTTGGCTTTTCTGCCGCAGCCCAGGAGCAACTCTGTGAAAAATATTTAAGATAAATAACTGATATTTAAGATGATACATATCCAAGAAGAAGCTGCTCGCTGCCTGCTATGTAGCGACGCCCCCTGTAGCAAAGCCTGTAAAAATGGAGATCCTGCAAGAGCCGTACGTGCCATCCGTTTCGGGAATGAAAAAATAGCCGGTCAGTGGTTGTCCGGAGCCGATGCTGCCGATTTGGAGGCCGCGGAGGCCGCCTGCATCCATTACGACAAGCCGATACGCATCCGTGAAATTGCCAATGCGTTGCAGGAGACTCCCGGTCAGGTCGGGAGTGACGGAAGCATCGGCGCCGTTCTGCCATCTCTTGCCATAGACTTCTGCGGCATACGCTGCGAGAATCCTTTCTTCCTGGCATCATCGGCAGTATGCACAAATTATGAAATGGTAGCAAGGGCCTTCGAGGCTGGCTGGGCGGGAGTGTTCTACAAAACCATCTGCCTGCAGGAAATCAATGAGGTGTCGCCCCGCTTCGATGCTGTTTACGAAAATGGCAAGAGGGGAGACTTCTACGGCTTCCGGAACATGGAACAGCTGAGCGAGAACCCGGTAGAAATGGATTTTGATATACTCAAAAGACTCAAACAGGATTATCCTTCCAAGATTGTCATAGCCTCCATTATGGGACAATCAGAAGATGATTGGGTAAAGCTTGCCAAGATGGCCGAGGACGCCGGTTGCGACGCAGTGGAGCTTAATTTCTCATGCCCGCAGATGCGAATGACAGGTATGGGCTCTGACGTTGGACAGGATCCGGAACTTGTGACATTCTTTACGGCTTATGTCAAGCGAAGCGTGAAGATTCCAGTAATACCTAAGATGACGCCAAATATCGCCCATATTTCAGAACCTGCCATGGGTGCATATTTTGCAGGAGCCGATGCGATATCTGCCATAAACACCATTAAGAGTGTAACTTTAGGTGAAGGCTCGGAAGTAAATGGATGTCAGACGGGTTCCGGTTATTCAGGAAGGGCTGTTAAGCCGATAGCATTGCGCCATATCCTGGCCATGGTCAAGAACCCGATAATGAAGAATATTCAGTACAGCGGCATCGGTGGCATTGAGACTTGGCGTGACGCCCTGGAGTTCATCCAGCTGGGTTGCCGCAATGTGCAGGTTTGCACGGCAGTGATGCAATATGGGTATAGGATTATCGACGATATGATTCTCGGACTCCAGAATTATATGGCTGAAAGGGGAGTGACTTACCTTGCGGATTTGGTCGGCGAACTTCTTCCCAAGTTCTACCTGCCGCACGACCTGGACAGGACCACGATAGTATTTCCTAAGGTAGACCGTGAAAAATGCATCGGCTGTGGACGTTGCTATACTTCCTGCATGGACGGTGGCCATCAGGCCATCCGCTTCGGCGAAGACCGTCAGCCCCGCGTAAACGGCAGCAAGTGCGTCGGTTGCCTTCTCTGTCGCCTGGTCTGCCCCGTCGGCGCCATCAGCCCGGCAAAACGCATCAAGAAAACATCCGTATCACGATAGGTATTTATGAAAAAATTCATCATCCTGGCAGCATCGGCAATAATAGCCCTCTGCTCTTGCAATAACACAGAGAATTCAATGACAAAAGAGATTCAATCTACGCTTGATTTGCTCAGGGCTGAATATGAGCGTATCAGCCCGCGGGTAATCCAGCCGGCGGAAGGCTTCCTCAAGTATCCGTATCTTATTCCGGCAGGCTTTTACCACCAGATGTGGGACTGGGATGCATATTTCATGAGCACCTGGTTTATTTACAAGGGAAAGCCGGAATACATGAAATACTGGGCCCTGAACTTTCTTGAGGGTATGGACGATAATGGCTATGTAGCCGGCTGCATGACAACTAAGGGCCCCCGTCTTGTACGCGGCACCTTCTTCATGAAGCCTTTCCTTAGCCAGGGAGTACAGCGATACTGCCAGGCCACCGGAGACTGGGAATGGACTCGCGTGTATTATGAAAAGCTCTGCAAGGTCCTGTCTTACCGCGACTCTGTTCAGATGGACGATGCTACCGGCCTCTACTTCTGGGAAATGGGCTTCCAGAGCGGTGCAGACAACAATCCTGCCCTCAATTACCTTGAAGGAGATGACCGCCGCTTCCTTGCAACCGACTGCTCCGTTATGCAGATGCTGGAATACAAGGCTCAGGCCGATATTGCCGGGCATATTGGCCTTGAGGCCGATGCAAAGGCATTCCTGGAAAAGGCAGAAGCAATCGGCAAAGCTGTCAACTCTATCCTTTGGGACGATGCGGACAAATGCTACTACAACTTTAACTGCGAGGCTGGGGCTCTTCATAAAAAGGTGAGCTACAATTGTTTCTGGCCTCTTTACGCTGGGCTTGCATCCCAGGAAGACGGGGCAGAGATGATTCGCCGCTACCTGATTAATGAGAAGCACATGCTGTCACCCTACGGGCTGAGGTCACTGTCTGCATCGGACCCTGATTATAACAATGAGAATATTATCATTCCTTATTCCAACTGGCAGGGGCCTATATGGGTCCCGGCCCTTGTGGTCTACGCCGGCGGAATGGAGAATTACGGTTTTCACGAAGAGCTTAAGCCGATAGTTCTGAACACCGCAAAGATTCTTCTGGCCGATATCGCCAAATTCGATACCATGCACGAGAATTATCATGCAGAGACTGGCGAGGGCCTTGCCCCGGACCCGGGTTATGTGGATGAAAACGGCAAATTCATAGGGTTTATCAGCTGGAACCTTTGTGCAGAATACCTGCTGGAGAATTGTTTAAAATAAAGATATTATTATGGCACTGGAACAACAGATTCAGGAAGACATCAAGGCCGCAATGAAGGCTAAGAATGTTGTAGCGCTTAATGCGACACGCGCTGTAAAAGGTGAGATTCTTCTTTTTAAAACCGCCGAGGGCGGAAGCAAGGAAGTAACTGATGGTGACATACTTAAGATGATTCAGAAGCTGGTAAAGCAGCGTAAGGAGGCGGCAGAGCAGTTTGTCGCCGCAGGCCGTCAGGAACTGGCAGATAATGAGCTTGCAGAGGCCGCTGTCATGGAGAAGTATCTTCCAAAGCAACTCTCTGTAGAAGAGGTCAAAGCCAAAGTTCAGGAAATCATCGCCCAGACCGGAGCCACCTCCATCAAAGACATGGGCAAGGTAATGGGCGCAGCCAACAAGGCCCTCGCCGGCCTCTCTGACGGCCGCACTATCTCCACCATCGTCAAAGAACTGCTTTCATAGCATGACGAGAAAAAAGCCAAGGAAAGATTCCAATGCGGCCCGCATTGCCCGAATCCAAAAGATGGAGGCGCTGTACAATGAGTTGCAGCAGGCTGTTTCAGACAATAAGGCCGATGTTTGCCGGGACCTTCAAGGCAGCATCGGCCAGCTGAAGCAGTATATGGGCTCAGGTCTATGGCAAAAGGACTATGAGGCCGATGAGGCCGGTCTTCTGCCCCCGGACTTAAAGCGCGGAGTCCTGTCCCAGGACGGCCTTTGGAACTTATTGGAAGACCTTTGCGGTACAGACTAACATCATTGATAATCAATATCTCATAGTCCATAGGAAGGCCTGGGCGCATGAGCCTGCAGATAGTCCAGTTCCCTGCCAATAAAGTCCAGGTCATTCCTGTCTATAGGCTCTACCAGCAGAACTTCCGGCTCTTCGCAAGCGAACAACCGGCTCTGAACTCCACAATTTAAATCAACAGACTTCATGAGGCTTTCTTTTTACCAATTCCAAAATTCGTCATTTTTTGGTAAGAATAAAACAATCTGTCAAAAAATGACGGTCACAGACACGTGTGAGGCCTTCCGAATCAGGATCAGGGGCCATAAAATAAATAGGTGAAAAAATAAACGTAAATTGTTGACTCATACGTCGCAAAGTGGGGGCTCCGGCCCTCTTTTTTTTACTACATTTGTGAAAAATACGAACCGGTTATGTTGACAAAATTCAGATTCGCCCTTTTGAGCCTGCTCCTTGCGGGTATTACTGCCGCCGGCCAGACCTCCCGTGAAGAACTTCTTTCCAGAATGGATCTTACTGCAGGAAACTACACGAATTATCTGGCTCCTACAGGCCATATAACTCCGGCTCCGGCAGGCTATGAGCCCTTCTACATCAGCCATTACGGCCGCCACGGTGCCCGTTATATGACAAGCGACAAACCTTACCGCAGGCTGTGCTCACAGCTGGATTCCGCAAAAACGCTCGGCCTTTTGACGGAATATGGAAAAGACGTCCGCAACCGCCTGATTCTGGCAGCCAATGATGCCAAAGGACGCGCCGGCAGCCTTACGCCACTTGGCGCACGTCAGCATAAAGCCATAGCAAGAAGAATGTATGATAACTACAAAATCCTTCTGAGCCAGTCTCTTACAGTATATGCTAATGCCTCTACCTCCAGGCGCGTAATCCACAGCATGGAGAACTTTTGTGCAGAGCTTAAGGAACTGAATCCAGGTTTCTCCATCACCATGGATGCCAAAGAAGAAGACCTATATTATATCAAGGCCAACAAATCCATCGTCCTGCCCGAATGCCCGACCGATGACGACCTGTATCGAAGCCTCAAGAAGTTCCGTCAGAAAATGATGGCCTGGAGCCCCCGGATGGAAGCCATGTTTACAGACCCGGAGCGTGCAAAAAGCTTCATCGACGCATATACATTTGCAGATGACCTGTATAACGTTGCCGCAGATATGTACTGTCTTCCGGAACTGAACCTCAGTTTTGAAGATGTTCTGGGAGAGGAAGGAATGATTAACGGTTTCCGCTCTTACAATGCTGCCTGGTGCCTCTGGGAGGGCCTTATGCCTGGCTCAAAGAAGAGCTACCTCAGAATTTACCCTCTGCTTCAGAACTTTCTGGATGAGGCCGATGCAATGATTGCTTCCGGTGGCAACGGCCTGCGCCTGCGTTTCGGCCACGACAGCGTTGTCCTGCCTTTTGCCTTTGCCCTTGGCTTCCCCGAGGCAACCGGCGCCACAGATGATATGGAGAACCTTCACGAGCACTTTTCCATCTTCCGCCTTATTCCGATGGGAGCGAATGTGCAGATGGTCTTCTATCGTAAGGCCAAGTCCAAAGACATTCTGGTTAAGTTCCTCATGAACGAGAACGAAACTTCAATCCCGGTCAAGACCGACTGCTATCCCTTCTACCACTGGCGCGATGTTGCGTCTTACTACCGCAAACTTATAAAAGAAGCCAATCTGGTCTATTCAAAGTAAGCCCTATGGCCCATTAAATCATTGGTTATGAAAGTCTTCGCGAAACTTCTCATCTCAATGCTGCCACTTATTTTTGCGTGCAGCAAAACAGAGGCGGGCATTACTATACCCAATCCGCCTAAGCCGGACAGCGGCACAACTACCGGAACGGGCTCCGGCTCGGGCTCAGGAACGGATAAGACCTTCAAGCCGGCAGAAGCTCCGGCACCGTTCATAATAGTGGGCTATGCCACCTACTGGGACACCACTATGCCGGACCCTTCTCTTCTGACTCATATAAATTATTCCTTCGCCCATATTAAGGGAGATTTTGAGTCTTTGGATATTAAAAACGAGTCCCGCCTGGCAAAGATTGCAGCTTTGAAGAAAACACATCCGGGCCTGTCAGTTTCATTATCAGTAGGCGGATGGGGCGCCGGTAATTTCAGTGAGATGGCGGCCAGCGAGGAGCACCGTAAAACCTTCTGTCAGAACTGTTTGGCAGCCGTCAAAAAGTATAACCTTGATGGCATCGACCTGGATTGGGAATATCCAACAAGTGATGCCGCAGGCATCAGTCATTCTCCGGAAGACACCAAAAACTTTACTCTGCTGCTAAAAGACCTGCGCTTTGCACTGGGCGACGGTAAATATATCACCATGGCATCGGCGGACAATGCAAAATACGTAGACTTCGCAGAGTGCATAGACTATCTTAACTGGGTGAATGTCATGACCTATGATATGGGAGAGCCCCCGTATCACAACGCCGGCTTGTATAAATCATCCAAGACTTACCGCAGCTGTGAAGAATCCATCGGCCTTCATTTCAAGGCCGGCGTACCCTATGGCAAAATGACGCTGGGCATACCGTTCTTTGGGCACGGAGACGGCAAAGCCTTTACCTCCGAAAGCATCGACTACCGCAAAATCAGCCCCATCGGCTATACAGTTAAATGGGATAACAACGCTCAGGTGCCTTATTTGGCAGATAATGCCGGCAATATGGTCCTGACTTATGACGATGCCACTTCCGTTGGATTAAAGGCCGATTTTGTTAAGAGCAAGGGCCTTCTTGGTGCGATGTATTGGAATATTGAGGCCGATGACGATACGTGGACTTTGTCTACATCCGTGGCCCAGCGGCTGCTCCCAGGATTTGACCCTTCACTTCAGGATGATGCAATTCAGGTGACCAACCCCTATGTCCAGAAATACATGGAGGAGGTCAAATACCCTGACCGTGAGTACACTTATACCGTGATAAAGAATTATCCCGGAGGCGGTCCCGGTGAGAATGACATCCCTCCCGCAGTTACAATCAGTTGGGATAACGGGGCATATTCAGATGCCATCCGCCTGCAACTTTGGGACGATGAGTGGAGTCGTACCTGGAGTCTTGCTCCCGGCACCAACAAGTTGGATGTGAGTAACCTGGTCCCAGGCAGCCATTATACTTTCCTTGTTACCGATTATAATGGAAATGTAATTGCAAAAGGCGGTTTCAATACCAAGGGCGCTTTGCATCAGGTGTACTTTGACAACAAGGTTCGCAATGGACGTGACCTTGGCGGCTGGAAGACCACAGACGGTAAGACGGTCCGCTTCCGTAAGATTTATCGCGGTGGCCGCGTGGACAGCAAATACATGAGCGATGCCGGCCGCAAGGAGGCCGTAGGCCAGGGAATCAAGGCTGAACTGGATTTACGGGAGGCGGAGGATGTTCCCAAATCCTCTTACTTTGGCAGTTCCATGGCTTTCTTTGCCCCGGGCTTTGACAGCGGCTACAAGACCATGCTTCGCGACAGGGCCGATGCGTTCAAGGACTGCTTCTGCTTCGTGGTTAATTGCCTCAGGGAAGATAAGCCCGTTTACTTCCACTGTGCCGCCGGCCGTGACCGTACAGGCACCCTGGCCCTTGTGCTTTTAGGCGTTCTGGGTGTTCCGGAAGGGGATTTGGGAAAAGACTACGAGCTTACTTACTTCTCTCCTGCGGACTGGAGCATGTACAAGAATGATTATCAGCATGTGCGTACGGCATCCAGCTACAGCGGCGCCGTGGAATATATCTGGACAACAGGCGCTTCCGGGAACGATTTCAAGACGAGGACAGAGAACTATCTTCTTCATATCGGTGTTCTGCAGAAGGATATTGATGATTTCAGGGCGATGATGCTTAAATAACGATTTCTTCCTTTGTTTCCTTCTGAGGTCGACCAAATTTTTGGTCGGCCTCAGTCTGTTAATAGAAAATAATCAGTATCTTAGGAGCGAAAACACAATTGCATCGATGAAAACAAAGGTTATTCTTCTGGTTGCTGCCGTAGCGGCGGTGATTTTTGGCATCATCGGCCTTAAAGATAAAACTGATTATGCTGCTTCCACCGGGGTGGAGCGCACACTTGCCAAGCATCGCAAAGCGACGCTTTCAAACATCCGGTATTCGCTTTCCTTTAATATACCGGAGCTTCTTGCCGATGATGTAAGCGGCTCTGCCATAATCACTTTTGATTATGCCGATGCCGGCGAGGACCTTGTCCTTGACTTCCGCCCGGGAGGGGAGGCTCTGCTTTATGCCTCTGCCAACGGGAACGTCCTTCATAATTGGGATGAAGGTTCGGCTCCTGAAGAGCTTTGCCGCAATGAGCATATAGTTATTCCTGCTGAATACCTGAAGGAAGGGGAGAATGAGCTGGTATTCAATTATATCCCTGAAAACGGCTCCCTAAACCGTAGTGAGGAATACCTTTACACCTTGCTTGTCCCGGACCGCGCCAGGACCATCTTCCCCTGCTTTGACCAGCCGGACCTTAAAGCCCGATTTACCCTGCAACTGGAGATTCCGGAGCCATGGATTGCCGTGTCCAACGGGGAACTGGAGGTGGAGACTGTAGAGCGCGACCTTCGTAAACAACTGAAATTCAAGGAGTCTGACCTTATAAGTACATATCTTTTTGAATTTACAGCAGGTCTTTGGAAGCCATATACTTTTAATAGGGGAGAGCTGCCTATGACAATCTGGTACCGTGAAACGGACCCGGCAAAAGTGGCCCAGCTCCCGGAAATCCGTGACCAGATACTCTTCAGCCTTGATTTCATGGAGGATTATACGGGCATTCCCATGCCATTCTCCAAGTACGACTGCGTTCTTGTACCCGGCTTCCAGTTTGGCGGAATGGAGCATCCCGGAGCAATTCTGTATTCGGCTTCAAGGCTGTTCCTGAGCGAGAACCCTTCTGAATCTTCAAAACTTTCACGGATAGACCTTATTGCCCATGAGACCGCCCACCTTTGGTTTGGAGACGCCGTGACCATGGAATGGTTCGATGACGTATGGACAAAGGAAGTCTTTGCAAACTATTTTGCGGCGATGATTTCCCGCCCGCTTTTCCCTGATATAGACTATAAGCTGAAGGATTTCAATAAATTTAACCTTACTGCCTATACGGAAGACCGTACTGCCGGGGCAAATCCCATCTGCCAGCAGCTTGACAATTTGAACGACTCCGGCCTTATCTATTGCAACATCATCTATAACAAGGCTCCCGTTGTTATGCGGATGATGGCAGATATCCTTGGTCCGGAGGAATTCAAGGCCGGGCTCAGGGAGTATCTTAATGAGTTCATGTATGGTAATGCAACCTGGGATGCCCTTGTGGAAATACTTGACCGCCATACAGATACGGATTTGGTTCAGTGGAGTCATGACTGGACCAAGGTGGCCGGGATGCCAGAGTATGAGCCAGAGGATGGTGTGCTTCTTCTTAATCTTGAGGCCGATGGCTACGGTTACTTTCGCATGACTGAGAAGGGCATAAATTATGCCCTGGACAGTATTTCAACCCTTGAAAAACCGGTTGAAAGATTATCGACCCTTGCCAATCTTTATGAAAATTACCTGCACGGAAATGTGAAGCCGAGAGCTTTCGCCAATTCCCTTGCAGCCATGCTTGCAGAAGAAAAAGACCAGGCAGTAGCATCCCTAGCAGTCTCTTATCTGTCTTCGCTTGCTACGCGTGGTTCTCTTTCCGGCACCCCGGAAATCGAGCATGTTCTCGCAGTTGTTGCTGCAAATGAAGAAGTGCCGCAGCAGATAAGGCTTTCTGCCTTCCGCAGCCTGAGGAGCATCGTCCGTCAGGACGCCATCGTCCAGGAAATGTACAGGACCTGGGATGAAAAAACCACCTTCGGCAGCCTGAAACTGTCGGAAGGAGACTATATCGCCCTTTCTTATGAACTTGCAGTTCGTATGCCGGAAAAATATGATTACATTGGCTCAAAGCAGCGCGGGCGTATAAAAGGCGTGGATAAGTTAAGGGAATTTGACTATAAGTACAGGGCTGTGCACCCTTCAAAGGCTTACAGGGATTCGCTTTTTAATTCTTTCCTTGAGCCGGAAAACCGCATCCAGGAGCCTTGGACGGCCGTTTGCCTTAGCTACCTGAACCATCCCCTGCGTCAGGAAGAGGCGCTGGAATACATTCGGCCTGCGCTTGAAGCCCTGCCGGACGTTCAGCGTACCGGGGATATTTTCTTCCCCAAGAACTGGATTTCCGCTGTCCTGCGCGGCCATGAAAGTGAGGCTGCGGCAGATATTTTACGGGACTTCCTTGATGATAATGCTGATTTCAAGCCACTGCTTAAGAACAAGGTTCTTCAGGCTGGGGACCATCTGCTTCGCGAGTTGCCTTAGCATACGACATGGTATCATCGGTTTAGGAAAAAATTTTTATCTTTGTAAAAAATAGAAACAACGATATGAGCAATACACCTACACCCCACATCGGCGCCAAATATGGCGAAATCGCCCCAATTGTTATAATGGCAGGCGACCCGCTGCGCGCTAAGTTCATGGCAGAGAGGTATTTGGAGAATCCGGTCCTCTTTAATACGGTCCGCAATATGTTCGGTTATACCGGCACTTACAAAGGCAAGCCGGTTAGTGTAATGGGGCACGGAATGGGCATCCCTTCCATCGCCATATACACTTATGAATTATATAACTTCTATGGAGTCAAGACTATCGTAAGAATCGGTTCTGCAGGCGCGTACCACAAGGATTTGAAGATTGGAGACCTTGTCCTGGCTATGGGTGCGTGCACGGACTCGAACTATGCCGCCCAGTATGAGCTTCCCGGTACTTTTGCGCCGATAGCGGACTATGGCCTGCTTAAGAAGTGCGTGGATACCTGCGAAGAGCTTGGCTACCGCTACATGGTTGGCAATGTGATGTCGGCCGATATTTTCTATTCCGATCATCCGCAGGCGGACAAATGGATGAAGATGGGCGTGCTTGCCGTTGAGATGGAGGCTGCCGCACTTTATATGAATGCCGCCCGCTCCGGCAACAAGGCGATGGCTCTCTTTACGATATCGGACCATATCCTTACCGGTGAAGAAACTACGGCAGAGGAGCGTCAGACCACATTTACCAAGATGATGGATGTAGCGTTGTCGCTGGTATAGTATTTACGGATTGTATTCAAGTAGAGTTGTCTCCTGATTTAGGGGACAACTTTTTTTACGTCAATAGTGAATATTTTTATTCAAAAATTAAAAAATAGGGGGGGGGTAAATGTTGCATAATTCATTAAAAGTGAATACATTTGCAAGTAAACCTGAACTCATTAATTTTTCTGCCGTATGTCAAAGATCTTGAATATTTTTCGTAAGAAAAAGTTTAAAGACTATAGAACGTCTACTCATGTAGAACTGTACGAAAGTTTGGCTAAGGAATTTGACTCTACCGCCCAGTATGTTTACGAACTTGCTCATGGCAGGGAATCTATAACGGAAAAAGATCTTGCTATCCGTGAGGCTTTGATAGAAGCCGGCATCATCTATCGTTACGGAATGTAGTCCGTTTACGGAAATCTTATCATCTTTAAGAATTCTTTTGGTATATTTGCATTACTGAATTTAGTAATGTAATGACAGATTTTCAGATATCGAGTCCTGAAGCCATGGTGCAGGCTGTGCATGAGTTGGGAATTGTTCCCTTCTTTGCGGGCCGTATCTCTGGATATTCTATTCAGGACATGACTAAACCCGGTTGTTGGTTCGATGGTGAAGAAGGAATTCTTGGCCCATGGGACTGGAAGATTGACTGCGTCCATGACGGCGGCATTGCTTACGGAAAGTTCCTCTCTGGCGGAAAGGCCGCTTTTGCCACTCTCAAGTGGTATAAAGAGCTGATGAACATCCGTCGGAGCCGCCTCCAGCCGGATGCTGGCGGGCAGCTTATAATGGATTATCTGGCTTCACACGGCAGCATCGGCATAAAAGAGGTCCGCGGGCTGCTGGGGGTTAAGAAAAGTGCTGCCGATGCTGCTATTTCGCGCCTTCAGCATCAGTGCCGGGTGGTGACGGGAGATATTATCCGCCTTTACCGTGGGCCGATGCTTAAGTACGAAGGCTGGCAGATTGCTTCTTTCTGCCGTCCGGAGGATCTTTTCAAGGGCGATGCCCAGTTTACTGCCTTCCCCGGTTTCCCTTTTGCCCATGGCAGTGATCCTTTGCATACGGATAATTCTCCGGAGGAGTCTTTGGAAATGCTTGTGGGGCATATTTCTTCCATCCTTCCTGCAGGCGCCGCTACGCGCGAAGATATTCTTAAATTATTGAAGTAGAGTTAGTTATGAAACTTATTATACTCGATTTTGACGGCACTTTGGCCGATACCAGAAAGCTTATAGTCAGCACTAATCAGGAGACAATGCGGCGGATGAATCATGCAATAGTTCCTGAGGCTGCCATTGTAGCCACCATCGGCCTTCCGCTAAGGGAGGGCATTCGTACAATGTGCCCTGATGTCACGCCGGAGCAGATTCCTGTGTGGGTTGATACTTACCGGGAGGTCTTCGATGACTTTAAGAAGCAGATTGTTCCGGAGGTTTTTCCTGGGGTAAAAGAGACGCTGGCTAAATTGGCAGGGGAGGGCTACGTTTTTACCGTGGCTTCTTCACGCGGTGCTGAATCCCTGAATGAGTTTTTGCAGGGAATGGGGCTTGCCCCGTACATCTCCTATGTGCTTGGTGCAGACAATGTTACCCATGCCAAGCCGCATCCGGAGCCAGTTCTTAAAACTCTCCGGGACCTGTCATATGCGCCAGAGGACGCCCTTGTTGTAGGCGACATGCCGGTCGACATCCAGATGGGCCTTGGCGCCGGAGCCTGGACCTGCGGCGTCACCTACGGTAACTCCACCCGCCAAGCCCTCATTGCCGCCGGCGCCCACCACCTCATCGACCGCTTTGAAGAACTGCCATCACTGCTTCTTCCCTCTCAAACATAAAGTAGCTGTCCACCGCCGTTGGGCGTGGAATGATTCAAATGAACATACACATGTACACAGGAATGAGGAACAGGGCTTCTTCCTTTCGCATATCCTTAGTGTACACTAGATAACGTCTGTCCACCTGAGAGGCGAACTTGACACAGAATTCGTCAATGGACTTGTGTGTCTTGTATCCGGAAGACTTTACCTCAACGGGGACAATCTTGTGGCCGCGGGAAAGGATGAAGTCTATCTCGTAATTGTGTTTTCTGCTGGGCGTAGGCCAGGTATGGTAATAGAGCTTTTCTCCTCGGGCGCGGAGCATCTGGGCCACGACATTCTCATAGACATAGCCGAGGTCGGTTGCTAGTTTGTCGCTAAGTAGCTTCTGGTAGATGATGTTATCTGTAACGGCGCTGTCCCAAAAAGCCATAGTGACAAAAAGGCCTGTGTCTCCCACGTACATCTTGTACTGGAGCATATTCTTATGCTGGGAAAGGCCGACGGATGGGTCGTTGGCGTGGTAGGAGAAATTGACTGTCATGCTGTCTTCCATGTCCTGAATCAGTTCTTCCATTTCATCTTCGTCTTGGGAACGCCCTAGGACACTGGACACCTGATACCGGGAGGCGTTGCCGGTAAGCTGGGAGGGCGCTGCCATGAAAAGCCGAGTGGCACGGCCTGTGGGGTCGATACGCCGGAAATCATCTGCATAGAGCTCGACAATTTCCCGTTTCTTGGTGTCCACTTCGCTGAGGTTTTTGGTATCCAGGTATGCGTTTACAGCCTGGGGCATCCCGCCGACCAGCATATATAGGCGGAAATCTCGCATCAGTTTACGGCATACGGCATCCCCGACTCCCTGATGGCGTTCAAAAGTGTCCTTCATCAGCGAGATGGTGACCTCGTCTTCCAGCGCCCATCGGAACTCTTCGTAGTCCATGGGGAACATGTCGATGCGGGTCTCTTCGCTGGGAATGACGATTCCCTGAACGTTCTTCTTGATGGACAAGAGCGAGCCAGTCTCGATATAATCATAGCGGTGGTCTTGCACCAGATACTTGATGGCCTCACGCACTTTGGGGGCTTTCTGGATTTCGTCAAAGATAATGACGGATTTGCGCTCTTGCAGGCGGACATTGTAGATGAACTGGAGTTGGAGGAAGAAATAATCCCGGTCGTTAATGTGCGCTACGGCATCCCACAGGGCATCTGGAGCATCTGCGAAGTCCACTTTGATATAAGATGCGTATTCCCGCTTGGCAAACTCCTCCGCGATAGTTGACTTTCCAACACGCCGGGCTCCACGGATAAGCAGGGCCGTCCTTCCGTTCCTGGTCTGTTTCCACTCTGCGATTTTATCGTAGATTTTGCGCTTGAAGATTCTTTCCATATTCCTCAAATTTTTTTAACTGTGTCGGCCCAAAAATAGGTAGTTTTGATGAAATCTCAAAGTTTATTTTGAAAAATATGTATGGAATCTCAAAAAGTTGCGTTTTGAGATATTGCTATGGAATACGGCCAAGCGTAGTGCTCTCCCTTGGGGGAGCGTTGGGAAATGGGGCGTGGGGCGAAAGAGCACTATGAAGGTCTAGGCTCTGCTTTCACTTCCAAGTATAACTGTAATAAACTGGTTTACTTCGAGATTTTTCCTGATATTGAACAGGCCATAGCAAGGGAGAGACAGCTAAAGCATTTCAAACGGGAGTGGAAGGATCAGTTGGTGGAGAAGATGAATCCGGAGTGGAAAGATTTGGGGGAAGAAGTCATTGATAATTCGAATCTGTAGAGATTGCCTGTCAAGCCGGTAATGATGGCAGGAGATGCCCGATCTGGTCGGGCATGACGGGATGCCGCCCTCGGTTAAGTTTCTATTGAAGGAGGACTAAGTGCCCACCACCTCATCGACCGCTTTGAAGAACTGCCATCACTGCTTCTTCCATGACCTTGTAGCCGGCGAGGTTGGGGTGGATGGAGTCTTTGGAGAGGTCGCTTCTGGGTGCGCCGTTTTCGTCGGCCAGCAGGACTTCCAAGTCAATTACCGTGAGGCCTTTGGCAAGGGCATAGGCACGTATTTTTTCATTTAATGCAGCTACCTGCTCGCGGGTGTCGGTGATAGCCGGGCGCCACACAACTTTGTCGGCCGGAATCAGGGTCGCAAGGATGGGAATAATGCCGTTGACCGTTGCCAGTTCGCACATCGACTCAAAATTTCCCATGATATTTTCCTGGGAAATGTATCCCTGATTGCGGGCAATATCGTTGATGCCGGCAATTATTATCACGTATTTGGGATGGAGGTCAATGACATCGCGTCGGAAGCGTACCAGCATCTGGTTGGTAACCTGGCCACTGATTCCGCGGCCTGCAATGTTGTTATTCTGGAAGAAGGCGGAATCGGCCTTAAACCATCCGTCAGTTATGGAGTCTCCCATTATTACGGCTAAAGGTTGCTTACCGGCGAGCGTCTCATTTGCTGCGGCATATCTTCCAAAATACGCCCAGTCATAACTTGGTAGTTCCTGGGCTCCGACATATGCGCAAATCAACGAAAAAACAACAAAAATAACGGTCTTTTTCATACTTGTAAACTAAAAAACAACGGCAGATTCTGAAGTATTCCGGGATAGGATAACTTTGGTGGCAGGGATGGTCCTGGCGCTTATAAAGCGGCCGTGGCGGTCCAGAACCGATGCCGGAACTGCCTTGCTGCCAAGGTAAGCGCTCCCGTCGCTGCCAACAACAGTGAAATAATAGGTGTCTCCGCTTGAATCGGGGTCTACGGCCTCGTTCCTTACAGAGGTGTAAATAAGGTCGGTGGTAGGGGAGTCCGGGACGATTTTTAGGGCGCCATAGTCTGACACTCCATCTTGAATCTTTCTTACCAGCCTTTGCCATGCAGCTCCGAGTACGAAAAGCTTTACGTTCAACGTGGCAGCATCGGCAATAAAACCAAAGCGGTAGATGCTTTGCTCGTTTGTGAAATATGCCTCCGAGGCTGCTGTAATGCTGTTTTCGCCGATGGTGGCGATTTCTACCGTCGCCGTAGCGTAATCATATTTCTCTTCGATGGAACCGGTTCCTGTCAAAATGCCTGCCTGCCCGGAATAATCCCATTCATCCCGAGGAATGCGCAGGGACAGGTTGTCGCCTTCATTCAGCCCTGTTATGTCCAAGGTGCCTGAAAGGGTGGCCGAAGCTGGTTTCTCTCCGGTGCCGGGTAACACGTTCAAAGCCCCGGCCCTGGCCCCTGAGGGCTTGTAAACCTGCACGCTCTCAGTATTTCTCCAGTAGGCTATCATGGAGTTGCCCTCTTGTGACAGAGCCTTGGTGGCTTCGGATTTCTGCGCCTCAATTGTAAGTGTTGCCATGCGGACAGCCGGCTCCTGGCCGGGAGAGACCTCTTCCTGAGAGGATTTCTGGCAGGAGAATAACAGTAATATGGCTATTCCTGAGAAGGTGAACTTATTCAACATAGTACACTTTATTTGCGGGGATGACATCTCCGGAAAACCTGTAGAACCCAAGCACGCCATTAACTACGCTAAGGATATAAACATGCTCTCCTTCACTTAATTCCAATGAGGATACATTCAAGGCCCTTTCACTTCCGCGCAGGATATTTCCTTCTTCCGGTGTCGGTTTAAGCAAATCGGTGGAATGAGTCAACAATATGAAGGCGTTTTCATTGTCAATTGTGACGGCGGAGGCGTCTGCAATGATGATGCAGGGACAATCAGGGGGGATTATGCTGCCATTTTCTATGCAGTAAAGCACCTTGTCGTTTTTCATGGTGAATGCAAGGGCTCCGTCCGGGAGTTTTGCCGGAAACGTGCTGATATAGTAAGAAGCCCAATACCTGCTGTCGTGTGAATACACAGGAATTGCTTTCGTTTTCACACACATCCTAAGCGTGGCTTCTTTCTGGATATTGTAGTCTCCAAGCGTGCGGCCATTTTCCAATTCTATTCCGGCAAAGACAAGTATAATCTGGTCCGGCGGAATACCTTCCTTGTCCTGGATTTTTGCTTTAACTGAGTTAATGGTGTCTCCCTGATTAACGTCAAGGGTAATAGTTTTGCCTCCGTATGAAACGTAAATCAAAATCTGGTAGCTGGCATCGGCCTTCCATATTCCGGATACAGAGGGAGCGATAAGAAGCAGCAGGCTTGCAATAAATAACCGAAAATGTTGCATAACGTGTCCTCCATCAGATTTCATCGACATCAGTATAACTATTTCGATTAACTTCATTGCTTAAACAAACCATTCCTTCAGTTTTGACTTCCATTACCTGGATGTCGGGAACTTGATATGGCGATTTTGTATTGTTCTCCCTAACTGTCATTATAATAAGCATTTAGTTTGCAAAAGTATAAATAAATGCCATTCTTTCAAAGTTTAAATTGCCTGAAACCATCGGCGTCGATGTTTTTCTTAGATAGAAAAAATTCCACTGTTTGCAGAATATTTATTACAAATTCGACTTTATTCTGTTAAATTTGCACTGATAAGAAGGAAATACATGAATTTATACTATAAAGACGAGCTTCTCATAACTGATAATATTGCCGGGATTCCGCTTGAGGATGGCAATACAAAACATATAGTATTCATTATTTGTGCGGATGGCAAGATGACAGGCCAGATTAATGGAACTCATTATTCCCTGTCAAAGCACCACGCCCTTGGATGTCGTCCCGGTTCTCATCTGTCCCAGATAATGGTTTCTACAGATTGGAAGTGCAGCATACTCTGTTTTAATGTTGAGGCTTTTTCCCAGCTTATGTATGTGAGTAAGCAGGTTTGGTCTGATATCCAATATATAATCAAGAATCCTGTAATGCTCCTTTCCGACAAGGATTTTTCCATCATCATGCATTATTACGATGCCCTTGTCCGTAAATTGTCGACTGATGATGTGCCTTATAAGAGGGAAGTCGTCCAGTGCCTCAGCGGGTGCATTATCCTTGAACTTCTGTCTATTCTGGAGCGAAACGTCCCTTTAAGCACAATAGAAAAACCTGTTCGTCAGACTGACAATATTACCAAGAAGTTCATGGAAATCGTCACTGAAGAGGGTGGTAAGATTCGCAGTGTGGCAGAGGTGGCAGAGCGCCTTAATATAACACCAAAATATCTTTCCTTCGTTGTAAAAAGGCACTCCGGTAATAATGCTTATGGTATTATCAGGGATGCGACTTTCCAGGCAGTCAGCAATCGTCTTTTATACACAGGAATGACGGTTAAGGAAATCGCCAGTGAGTTTAATTTCCCGACCCTTTCAATCTTTGGTAAATTCATAAAAGACCGCACCGGATTGTCTCCAACGCAGTATCGCCATCAGAATCAGGAATAATAATCGATATTTATTTCAGCGCCTTGCGAAGTTTTTTTGGCAGGGCGTTTCTGTTTACGAAAATGTAGGTGGTATTGAGGGCTATATAGTCGCGGGACATATACCATGTGCCTTTGTATTTGCTGCCCTTGCCCCATGAGTTCTTGACAAGGTAATATGGCTTGCCGTCCTGGTCTACTGCCTTGCCGTAAATAAGCATCACGTGGTCGTAGGTGAACTGCCAGTTGTCCCACTGCTCCTGCCTTAGTTCTTGAGTGGGAACCATGCCTTCCGGGAGCTCAGCCACGCATTCTTTGCGGGAGAAGTCTCCAGAAACATCGCCTCCCCAGGGCAGATGCCGTAATTCCGGATAACGTCAATGACATCGTCACATGAACCGCCCTCGGAAATCTGGATGAAGCCGTGCATTCTCACATAATGGGTTGCGCAGTCCATATAATCCTTGTTAACCACGAACATTTCGCAAAGGTCGTAAGTCTTCCCGGTTTTGCGCAGAATCTCTGCCTCCAGGTACCCCAGCGTGGCAAAATCCCAGCAGGTGCCGCTTCTGTACTGATTCTTTACGCTTGTTATGGGAATCTCTTTGATGGTTTTGAATGTCTTTGCCTCCTGAGCCGATGCTGCTATGCCGACGCCGCAAAGCGCCGCGGCAAGAAGTATCCTTGAAATGTGGTTCATATTAATGTCTTTTTATGATTTTAGCGGTTGAAAGCATAGCTTCGCAGCCTTCCAGAAGGTCTTGGAAGGTGGTTTCAAAGTCTCCGGTGTACCATGGGTCCGCCACATCGCGGCCGCTGCCGGTGTATGACATCATAAGGTGAATCTTCCCCTCCGGGTCGGACGGAATAATCCTTTTTATTAGCCTGAGGTTGGATGCGTCCATGCAGATGATTCTGTCAAAGCGGTTATAGTCCGATGGCGTCACTTGGCGGGCGCGTTTCCCAGGGGCGAACCACACCCCATGTTGCGTGAGGCATCTTTTTGCCGGGGGATAGATGGGGTTGCCGATTTCTTCAGTTGAAACGGCCGCAGACTCAATGTAAAAAAGTTCTTCCAGTCCTTTTGCCTTAACCAGGGCCTTGAGGATGAATTCCGCCATGGCACTCCTGCAGATATTGCCATGGCACACAAATAGTACCTTCATATTGCGAAGGTACTGAAAAACCCGCAGAATTCAAATAATTCTTACCTATAGGGATTGGGCTCAGCATGGTGGACTTTGGAAATTTCAAAATTTTTGTACCTTTGCAGCCGAATTTTTGAACGCTTGGTAGAGCTTGTACTCCGTTAGAACATGACAAAAACAAATAGCGGAAAGCTCACCTTCACGATACTTTCCATTTCACTGCTTACAGTTATGGCAGGCGCAGCAATTGCGCCGGCTCTTGGCATTATCCGGGCTCATTTTGCAGAAGCCCCGGACATGCTTATCCAGCTGATAGTCAGCCTCCCCGCCCTGCTTATTATCCTCACAAATCTGGTCTTCCCGTGGCTTTGCGGAAAGATGAAAACAAGGACGTTGGCACTAAGCGGCCTGCTTCTTTATGTCATAGCCGGAACCGGGTGCTTCTTTGCAGACAACATCGGCCTCCTGTTAGCCTTGAGGGCGCTTTTGGGCGTCAGCGTCGGCATGATAATGCCGCTATCCACTGGCCTTTTGGCCTACTACTTCCCTCCGGAAAAGCAGGCCGGCCTTATGGGCCTTTCCGCCGCCATGAACCAGATGGGCGGCGTTGTGGCAACACTGCTTGCAGGGCTTCTGGCCAACATTTCCTGGAATTACGCTTTCCTTGTATATTTGCTGGGCCTAATCGCAGTGGTATTAGTGCTGCTATTTCTGCCCAACGAGAGGCTTAAAGGCGGCTCCGGCCCATCTTTGACGCTCCTTAAACGCTTCCACCCGTCTGTTGTAGGAATGTTCCTGGTGATGATACTGTTCTTCATCTACCCCACCCGTTTTGCCATCAGCGCACACTCCGGGACAGACCTCTCCAACAACGCAATCACGCTTATCATGGTGGGCCTTGACGTGGTGGCCTTCCTCATCGGGCTAGTCTTTGGAAAGATGATGCAGAGCTTCCGCCACGGTATGAAGTATCTGCCCCCGGCTGGCTTCATTTGCGGTTTTTTACTTTTGTCGATGGGCTCATCCCTTCCGCTTCTTCTTGCAGGCTCGGCATTTATAGGAATTGCAAACGGCATCGGCGTACCGTATCTGAACACGATAGCGTCGATGAAAGCCGGCAAAGAGGCCGCCTCAACAGTGATGCCGCTGCTTTCCGCCGCCCTTTACCTTGGCCAGTTCCTCTCTCCGCTGATTGTCACCCCGCTGGGCGCCCTTTGCTTTGGGGCCGATGACCTCCTATCCCCCTTCAAAGCCGGAGTCATCCTCGGAGTCATCTACCTCCTCCAAGCCTGGCTCACCCGCAAAAAACAGGTTGTGGAATAAAGTCTTAACGGCAGCGGAAGGAAAAGGAAATTATCCCATTAAAACATCCAGAACCATCATGAGGGCAAACCCCAGGGCGAAGCCGATGGTGCCAAGGTTGGAGTGGGAACCCTCGGCGGTTTCAGGAATCAGCTCTTCTATAACCACATACAGCATTGCACCTGCAGCAAAAGCCAGAAGATAAGGCATCATCGGCGTAACTGCCGATGCCAAAAGAAGAACCATCGCGCCGCCTATAGGCTCTACGATTCCGCTCAGGCTGCCGATGAAAAAAGCCCTTGGACGGCTGTTGCCGGCGGCCCTCAGCGGCATGGAAATGATTGCGCCCTCCGGGACGTTCTGGATAGCTATACCAAGTGAAAGCGCCAGCGCGCCAGCCATGCTGAAGCCGGAAGTCATTGCACCGGCAATGGCAACGCCTACAGCCATTCCCTCCGGAAAATTATGAATGGTTACAGCCAGGGCCAGCTTGGTTGTCCTTGAAAGCCCGCTTTTAGGGCCCTCAGCCTGCCCCGAAGCATGAATATGAGGGGTAACGTAGTCAATCAAAAGAAGAAATGCAAAGCCTCCCAGCAGGCCGATTACAGCCGGCCAAACGTTCCCGGAGTCCATTTCCATCGACGGAATAAGTAGTGACCAGACGGATGCTGCAACCATCACTCCGGAAGCAAAACCCAGCAAGGCTTTCTGAACCCTTGCCGGGATATCATTCTTCATGAAGAACACGAAAGCCGATCCCAACGTCGTTCCGGCGAAGGGAATCAGCAATGCGGTAAGTAGCGGTTCTATGCTCAGAATCCTAGAATTTAACAGTCTTTACAAGTTCCATCATCTTGAAGAAATCAGCCTTGGCGTCCTTCAGGTAGTACATTACGCCATTTTCACCGTTCTCTCCAAGAGCGGGTTTCAGGACAGGCATTTTGTCTACAAGAGCCTTGCCAACCTCAGGACGGTTATCCTCTACCAGTTTGCACTCGATACGGAGAGTCTGTCCCTTGAAAGCGCAGATTTCTGCCTTCTGGTTAGCTGCAATCTGATGGGTTGCGTTGGTCTGGCCGAAGGCCATGATGTAGATTTTACCTTCGAAGAGCAGCATCGCTCCGTAAGGACGTACGCGTGGCTGATCGCCCTCTACGGTGGCCAGGTAGAATGTTCCTGCGCTCTGCAGGAAGTCAAATACTTTCTTTACGTCTTCCATGGTATTACATCATTGAAATGAGGAAATTCTCGTAGCCAAGCTTCTCAATAAGGAAGATATACTGAGCCTCCCATGCCATGTGGTCTTTCTCACCATCAATCCACTTGTAGATAAGCTTCTGGGTAGGGTAGTCGTCTTTGAAAGCCTCTGCGAGCTCGCTCAGCTCTTTAACTGCGGTGGGGTGATAATCGCTCTCAATCTGCTGCTTTGGATCATCGTAGAAGGGGAATTCCATGGTTTTCATGGCCTCCTGGAGGTCTGCGGGCTTGCAACCAAGCTCTACAAGGCGGTTAAGAACCTCTTCTGCCTCTTCCCACTCTTCCTCTGCTTCCTCTTTCCATTTGTCTGCCAGCTTGTTCCAACCCTGAAGACGGTCGTAAGCTGAGAATGCAAAATGCTGCTTGCTGTTTCCGAACCAGGCTGCACCATATGATGCGAATACCTTCAATGCTTCTTCTTTTGTCATAATTCTATCGTTTTTAGTTTATATTTATTGTCCGATGTTTAAGGTTAGCAAAGATAAGAATAATTGGGATATTAACATTTGTTTTATTGTAGAGAAAATTTGTTTAAAACGGAATATGTGTTTATTTTTGTTGTATTACTTGATGAAAGACCACTATGAAAAGAGTATTAGCCCTTCTTCTTATCCTGCAAATGACGCTGCCCCTTGCAGCGCGCAAAAGCCATGAGCCAGTAAAAGTGTCTTGTGTAGGCAATAGTATAACATATGGGATGAAGCTTCAGAACCGGGAGCAGGACTGCTATCCGGCACAGCTCCAGCGTATGCTGGGGAGCGGTTATGAGGTTGGAAACTTCGGGAAATCAGGGGCTACGCTGCTGAGAAAGGGGCATCGGCCTTATATGGAGCAGGAAGAATTCAGGAAGGCGATGGACTTTGCAGGGGACATCGTTGTTATACACTTGGGAATCAATGATACTGACCCCCGCGACTGGCCCTACTTTTCGGTGGACTTTGTGGGCGATTATCTTGCCCTTATAGATTCGCTTAAGAGCGTGAATCCCAAGGCGCGGTTCCTTGTGGCCAAAATGACTCCAATCGGCTATACCCATCCACGGTTCCTGACCGGTACAAAACAGTATCATGGAGAGATTCAGGAGGCTATCCGGGAGGTTGTAAAGCAGTCCGGGGCGCAGTACATAGATTTCTATGAGCCGCTGTATCATTTTCCGTGGATGCTGCCCGATGCCGTCCACCCCAATGCCGAGGGTGCGACGATGCTGGCCCGTGAGGTTTATTGCGCCATTACTGGAGATTACGGCGGCCTGCAGCTGCCTTTGTGGTATTCGGACAACATGGTCCTGCCCCGTGGTAAGGTATTCAATATCAACGGTTCGGCCGATGCCGGGGAGCGCGTGACTATTAAAATTGCCGGAAGGAAATATAAGACTATGGCCGATGCCAATGGCAGGTGGTCCGTTGCTGCTGGTCCATTCCCGCCGATGATGGCTACAACTCTTACTGTGAAAACCAAGACCAAAACCTTGCAATACAGGAACGTCGCCCTTGGCGATATCTGGCTTTGCAGCGGGCAGTCTAATATGGAGTTTGAACTGAAACAGAGTTCTACTGCCGCCGATGCAGCATCGGCAAAAGATTCCGGCCTCAGGCTTTTTGATATGAAATGCAATTGGCGTACTGATAATGTGGCCTGGAAGGCAACGGCAGTGGATTCCGTCCAGCATCTGCAATACTTCCGCAAAACAAAATGGGAGCAGTGCACTCCGGAGACAGCGGCGGAGTTTTCCGCCATTGGCTACTATTTTGGAAAAACGCTGCGGGACAGTCTTAAAGTCCCTATCGGCCTGATATGCAATGCGGTAGGCGGCTCGACGGCGGAATCATGGGTAGACCGCGAGCTGCTGGAAACCAAGGATCCTGAGATTCTGGCCGATTGGCTTAATAATGAGCTTATTATGGAATGGGCTCGCGGACGTGCGCGCTTCAACCTTAGCGCCGGAGAAGGGGAGAGGCATCCTTATGAGCCGTGTTATCTCTGGGAAGCCGGTATACTGCCTCTGAAGGATTGCCCCATTACGGGCGTTATCTGGTATCAAGGTGAGTCTAACGCAGAGAATCTTCCTTCTTATGAAAAACTCTTCCCGCTGCTTGTGGATTCCTGGCGTTCAGTGTTTGGCCCGGTGCCATTCTACTATTGCCAGCTTTCTGAAATGAACCGTCCTACTTGGCCGGCCTTCCGTGACTTGCAGCAGAAACTCCTGGCCGTGCGTCCAGGCCTTGGAATGGCTGTTACAAAAGACCTTGGAGAGTGGGAGGAAGTTCACTATCGCAATAAGCGCCCCGCAGGTGAGCGCCTCGGCGCCATCGCCCTTAAAAACCTCTATTTCTGACGCCTGTATTCTTTGGGGGAGAGGCCCTGCAGTCGGGTGAAGAATTTGCTGAAGGCCGCCTGGTCAGAGAAGTGAAGGCGGTCGGATATCTGGGCTATGCTAAGGTCGCTGGTTCGTAGCAGGAAGGTGGCTTCCATCACTATGAACTGGTTCACATAATCCATTACCGTGCGCCCGGTAAGATGCTGGACCACGCTGGAAAGGTAGCGGGTAGAGATGTTCAGCGAATCGGCATAAAAAGCTATGTCGTGATGTTCTGCAAAGTGCCCCGGCAGCAGGCGCATAAAGCCGATGAATACTTCTTCCGTTCTTCTTGGAACCTTTTCCGTAGTCATTGACTGCTCCAGGGCGCTTTGCAAATCCAGCAGGAAAACGGCAAACAAATAATGTGTTATCGCTCCTTTGAGCGCGTTATCTGAATGAAGGTAGCCTGCAATCTCTTCCATCCTGTTCCACAGGCGTTTGGCCATATCCTCGGGCAGGGATATTTTTGGCTCGTGAAGGCGAACAATCGGCATATAGGCAATACGGACCATGTCCCGGACTGCATCGGTTTCCAGCGTCAGGTGTTCATCTACCAGCAGGCAGATGCCGTTATAGTCTTCCGATGCTTCCAAAACCTTTATCTCCATTCCTGAAGAATATATATAAAGGTCGTTAGGCTTGAGTTTAAATTCGTTGCCGTTGTAAAGAATTGTAAGCCAGCCTTCTTGCACCAAGGTGTATGTGTAGGCAGAGATAAAACCGCCCGTTATATTGGTCTGTAGGGCTATGCGGGCGTTTGTCTTGGTACAGTACATGCTTCCGTCCCATCCTTCAAAAGGAACGGTCCCATGCATCTTTATCCATGACTCCTTAAGCGAATACATGATGCAAAAATAAATATTTGTTCCTTTTTAAACAAATTTTACGTCGTTTGGGCTATTATATGTAAAGATATTTATCATTATATTTGCATATCGATAAAACAACAATAAAATGGACAAACAGAAATCTATCGACGCATTGCAGTTCTTCGTAACCAATCTCTCGGAGGGCGCATTCATCCACAAGCTTCAGGGGCAACTTATCAAGTCCCAGGGCTTTGGTAAGTTAGGTGATAAGTATATCGGGCATTATTCAGAGGAAATGGGCTGGGTAGAGAAGTTCGTAGACCGTATCCTTGACCTTGGCGGGCAGCTTAAGGCAGAGGGCCAGAAGTCCCGCGAGCTCATCAGCGACCCTGTTGCCTATCTTAAGGCAGATTATGCAATCCAGGGCCCCGGCGTGGAACTGCTGCTCAAGTGTATGGAATCCCTTAAGGATGACCCTACTACCTACGATCTTATGAAGGCTTATCTTGCCGATGAAGAAGAGGACCTCTACTGGAGTGAGGAGCAGATTGACCTTATTGAAAAAATCGGCGTCCAGAACTGGCTTGTAAAACAACTTTAAACTAATATTATCATGAAAGAACAAGTACTCAAAGCCATGCGCGAAGCTGGCAAACCCGTATCAGCAGGTGATGTAACCAAGGCCCTCGGCGCAGACCGCAAAGAGGTAGACAAGGCCTTTGCAGAGCTCAAGAAAGAGGGTGCAATCGTCTCTCCCGTTCGTTGCAAGTGGGAACCTGCCAAGTAACTGTCATTTATTTATCATCCTCTTGTAGGATTCGGAAAAAATGGAAGAATTATCCGCATTCTTGGAAACAGGGATGCGGATTTGTTGTTCTACCTTTGCATCGGATGAGATGGCCGGTATGTGCCGGCTAAAAAAAAAGAACAAATATGCAATACACAACCCTTTCCAATGGCATTCAGATGCCCCTCCTGGGATACGGAGTATTCCAGGTCCCTCCGCAGGAAGCGGAGCGCTGCGTCGCTGACGCCCTTTCCGTAGGCTATCGGCTTATAGACACTGCGCAGGCCTATTTCAATGAAGAAGGCGTAGGCGCAGCTATCGCCAAATCCGGTATTCCGCGTGAGGAGATTTTCCTTGTTACAAAGGTGTGGATAAGCAATAATGGCGAGGAGAAGGCCGCTGCTTCCATCGATGAAAGCCTCCGCAAACTGGGCACTGACTACATCGACCTCCTTCTTATTCATCAGGCCTACGGTGATGTTTTCGGCACTTGGAGGGCGATGGAAAAGGCATATCGTGAAGGTAAGGTGCGCGCTATCGGCGTGAGCAACTTCCAGGCTGCGCGCTTCTTCGACCTTGCCCATTATGTAGATATCAAGCCGATGGTGAACCAGCTCCAGTGCAATGTGCTTTGCCAGCAGACCGGTATCGAGCCGATATTGTCTGACTATGACACCAAGATGATGGCCTGGGGACCGCTTGGTGGCCAGGGTGCAGAGGGTGTTATCAAGAACCCGATGCTGGCCGAGATAGGGGAGAGGTACGGTAAGACCGCCGCTCAGGTTGCCCTTCGCTGGCTCACTCAGTGCGGCATCGTCGCCATTCCAAAATCTTCCCACAAAGAGCGCATGGAGCAGAATTTCAACATCTTCGACTTCACGCTCAGTTCCGACGAGATGCAGCAGATTGCCACCCTCAACCAGGAAGACACTGGCTTCATCAACTTCCAGGACCCGAACTTCGTGAAGTACCTGATTGAAAATTACGGTTAAGCGAGTGCGAAGCCATACTCGTATGAGCATTGCCGAGTGAATCCGAGTAATCTCCTTTAACGACACGAAATATCAGTCTTATGGGCGTTATGCCTCTTAGCGAGACGTGCATCCTGCAAAAAATCGGCTACCTATTTGCACATTCCCTATTTTTGGGGTGGCTACTTGCAAGTATAGGCCCTGGAACATGCACATACCCTCTTCAAAAACAAGGAATGTGCAAGTTTAGAGGCGTTTTTCTGCACATTCCCTCGAAGGAGATAGTGCCGTGACGGAGAAAGGGAGAGAGGGGGACGGGACGACGGAAGAGATCGGAGCCACACCGACTCTTCCTATTGCCCCTTGCCCCCTCTTTCCCTTTCCCCGATTCTTTTCATACTCACTGTTCTTGTCACCATTGCGTGGCAGGTGGGATGGAATTTAGACCACAATCTGTTAAACTTTTGCGGCAATTTTTGTTGTCATCCGATTCCTTTTATGGCCGATTTTTCGTATCTTGCAGTCTGTTATGGCAGAGGACCTTATCATACGGCACTCGATTAGCTCATTGGGGGATGCGGATATAAGCCTGCATCTGACGCATTTGCTGTGTTTGGAAGGTTCGGCTACCATCAAGTTCAATGCGCGGGACTTTTCTGTTGAAAAGGGCGGTTGTTGTATCATCAGGGCTACGCAGCTTATTGAAGGTTGGATGGACTCCGATGATTTCCGTTGCGTGATTGTTTTTGCAGACCCGCAGTTTATCGAAAAGGCTACACCTCGCAGCAATTATGGAATCCGGGGCTCACTGTCACTATTTAACACGCCCGTTTTCCATTTGAATGAGGAGGAGTTTGAGCGCTGTAAGGTGGACTATGAGCACATAGAAAAGTGCCTGGCCAATCCCGGACATCGTTTCTTCCGGGAGGTGAAAATCAATGCCATGCAGGCGCTTATCCTGGATTTTTTTGACTTTCATGCTCGCCAAAACAATCAGGAGGACGACATCCAGACGCCATCGGCCCAGCTGATGTGGCGGTTTATTAACATGCTTGAACGGGGCGACTACAGGCAAAACCGTGAAGTATCCTATTATGCCTCCGAACTCTGCGTAGCACCGAAATATCTCTCTGAAATCTGCAAGCAGGTGAGCGGAGAATCGGCCAACTACTGGATTAATCGCTTCACCATTCTGGACATATCCCGCCTGCTGCGTGACAAGCAGCTGGACTTCGTGGAGATAGCAGACCTTTTCAATTTCTCATCAGCCTCCTATTTCACCCGCTACGTCCAGCGTTATCTGGGTGAAAGCCCGTCTGAATACAGAGGCGGCTGACCAAAAAAGATTCTTCACTCCGTTCAGAATGACGGTCTGGTGTCATTCTGAGGTAGGTTCATCTGCCGAAGAATCTACTTTTTGGTCAGCCTCACCTTATTGCAAGTTGTTATAGTGCTCGTCAGAGACGGGTTCAAGCCACTCGGTGGTGTTGCCGGGCTTGGCATCGGCGTGATAGGTCAGGTGCTGGAACCAGCTGTCGGTGGCGGCGCCGTGCCAGTGTTTTACACCCTCCGGGATGGTGATGACCATGCCGGGTTTTATTGCTACTGCGTCTTTTCCCCATTCCTGATACCAGCCGTGGCCGGCTACGCAGATGAGGACTTGTACTGCGCCGTGGTGGATATGCCAGTTGTTGCGGCAACCGGGCTCGAAGGTGACGTTGTAGAGACCTTTGTCATTAAGCACTGCCAGGTAACTGTTGCCTGTGAAGTACTTGGCAAACATTGTGTTAGGCTCCCCAAGCGGCCACTCGGAAGGTGTGAAAGCCAGGGCTTTTCCATCTACGGCACTGGCGATGGCGGCTTCTGCGCGGGAGGCTTCAGACACCAGGCCGGCGGCCTTGAGAGCGGCAGGAATGCCGCGCAGCTGCTCATCTGTAACACCCATATTGAGGGCACCGCGCACATGCGCCTGTAGCTGCGGCATTACATTCTCCAGGCCGCTGAGCGCACTTACGGTAATGAGCTCACGGTCTGCATGAGAAAGGTTGTTACGGGCAAATATATCGCCGAAAAGATGGGCTTTCAGGTAGTAATCCTCGGCCGGAGAGAAGGTATAATTGAATTCGCGGCCACTTAATTTGGTCTGGACCTCGGTTCCCTGTTTCAGGGCATCGTAACCGGAAGGCAGCGGCGATGCATCCTCACCGTCGATGGATGTTTTACCATCGGCCTTGCGCTGCTCCAAAACACGCTGTAGCGTGCCCAGTGCATTCAGCGAACGCGGAAAACCGGTGTAAGCATATAGTTGGGAAACTGCCTCCTTAATTTGGCTAACGGTCAGGCCGGCATCAAGACCACCGTTAATTGCATCGGCCAGTGCTACATAATCGGCCTTGGCCTCATTGCAGGCAATGGCCGACATCCAAGCTGCCTGCTCCTGGTTGAAAGTGAGAGTGTTCATATCCTTGTCCATTGTTGTCTTGTTACCACATGCCGCCATCGTCAGCACTGTGGAGATTATCAGTAATATCTTTTTCATGGTGCAAAGATAACCAATTATGATTACGGTTGATTTACCAAGATCCAATTTAACACTGCTTACCTGACTTGCCCCATCCGTAACGTTATCGACCGATTTGGAGACAAATGGTCACTTCTTGTATTATATCACCTGCATCAGGGTGGCACGCTCCGATTTGGCCAAATCTATAAGGAGATGTCCGATGTTTCCCAGAAGATGCTTTCCTCCAAGTTGAAAGACCTGGAGCGCGACGGCCTTGTACATAGAAAGGCATACCCGGAGATTCCTCCCCGGGTGGAATATAGTCTTACCCCGCTTGGCAAGTCACTGATGCCGCATGTTGAAGGCCTTATCAGCTGGGCCACCGAGCATTTTCAGGACGTCACCGGCGGGAAGGTAATTGTGAAGTGAACTCCAGCACCGGAGAGAAGTCCGGCACCATGCTGGCGGAGGCCAAGTGGGAAGCCGCTGCTGCAGCTGAAGAGCCCGCCGGAGGTGGAGACTAGTCCTCGCCAGTCCTCGTGACTGAAACCTGAACCTGTTTGCCTCGTTGGAGACCCTCCAGCGAGGTTTTCTTATGGTCATGTCGCTAAAAGTGAGTATATTTGCGCTGATAAATCGAAATTTATGGCTTGCAATCCAGACTTCATCCAATATATTATCGACCAGTGCTCAGGTGCTGGGGAGATAGCGGTCAAGAAAATGATGGGAGATTATTGTGCTTATTGCAACGGTGTTCTCTTCGGTCTCATCTGCGACAACAACTTCTATGTTAAAGTTACTGAGTCCGGTAGGTCTGTCTTGAAGGATGTTATCCTGCGACCGCCGTACAACGGTGCGAAAGACTACTTCTATATCAGTGATGTTGATGATAGGGATTACCTGACAACACTTATCAAAGCCACGATTCCGGCACTCCCTAAGCCGAAGGGGAAAAAGAATCCGATGAAGTAAATTCACATTTATCGGTGTAACATAGGCCCCGACAGTCCAGAAGGAGTGCCGGGGCTCGTTGTCTCAGTTCGCCGCTATTACTGATGGAGAAGTTCCGAAGTGCTCCTTGAAGATGCGGCTGAAGTGGGTGGGGTTTTCAAAGCCCAGACTGTAGGCTACGTCTGCCACGGACATATTGGAGGCTTCTAGCATCTGATGGGCTTTATGGAGGCGCTGGGTACGTATCCATTTGGCGGGAGACTCTCCGTAGGTCTCCTGGAAATCGCGCTTGAAAGTGGAGAGACTACGACCGCTCAGATAAGCGAGGTCTTCCAGCGTCACCGGGCTGGTGTAGTTCTCTTCCACCACGCGGTGCAGGTCGGTCTTGACCGGCTGACGCAGCTGGAGCATCTGCCGGAAGATGTTCTTGGAGCAGTCCATGACGTTGTACAGGAGTTCCATCACCTTTAGTTTCAGTAGGCCCGGATTCACCTGAGAAGGGTCATTGAAATATGGCGCGAGCGACCAGCAGTAGGCCACCAAGCGCTCGCTCATCGGACTAACCTTGGCACCGTATTCCTCGGTCATCGGCGGAATGGTCACATGCTGCGAGGTCAGGAACTCGGCCAGCAGGTCATCGTTGATGGCGAAGAGCTGGCTTTCGAAAAGCCCGGTCTCCGGGTTGCCTTGCTTCTCGTAGCTGACGCTATGGGCCTTTCGCAGCAAGATCATTTCGTTCTTTCCCACTGTCCAGCTCTGGCGTCCGCAGGTCAATTTGACGCTGCCGCCAAGAACCACGTAGAGAAGATGCTGCTCCAGAAAGAACGTGCCCTTCTCTCCCGCGGTGACGATGCACTGGTCGATGATGGAGCCTCCGTCCAGCGTAAGGGACGAGGTGGTGCAGTCTCCGCTAATGAGGGCGGACGGGAATTTTAGAATGGTCATAAGAAAACAAATGGTCCGCAAAGTTACGAATAATTCTGCAGACCATATCATTTGTACGGATTACTTCACGCTGTAAATTTTGCTTACAATCTTCCACTCACCGTTCTGCTCTGCGAGGGTGAACATGTCGTTGAAGGTGGTGAGTTTGCTGAACGAGGAAGAGATGCGCGCGAAAGCAATGTTTCCGGCGACGGTCACGTCCTCGACGCTGTAAGTCACTTCCTCCTCTCCGGTCTGCTCCAACACGTCAAAGAGGGCGTTGATGGGGACGGTGACGATCTTACCATTCTCCACCCAGCTCATGATGGCGTCCGGGGTGAAGGCTTTCTGGCCGAGTTCGCGGCTGGCCTTGCGGCCTGCTTCTGCATAAAGTTCGATGGCATTCAGAATGCCCTGAACGGTTTCATTGTTCTTGTTCATTGTTACAGTATTTTTGGTTTCACATTGATTACATGTCTGAAATGTGTTTGATTAAACTTTCCGGGTGCAAAGGTACACCGAAACGGCCATATAGACCTTTCTATTTGGTTCAATTTTTCTGCCGGTTTAGACCAATCGGAAGGATTACAAATTTATCAGTACGATACAAGCCAGGCATTCTCGATGGAGTGTCAGGGCTTTGCTGCCAAGGAAGAATGCGCCAATGCATGCCTTTCAGCGGGGCTTTTTTATTCTTTTGAAAAAAATCAAACTTTTTTCTCGGGCTAATCTATTGGATTTCAACAACGGTTACTTGCAGGTAACTATGTTTCGACAAAGTGCCTTCTTGTTTGATAATCAAAAAGTTCGCACCTTTGCAGTAACAAATAGTAACCAAGTCTAAAAACTCCACTCATTATGGATAGAAAAGATATCAGAGATGCCATGTTCCCGGATTGTCCCATCAGAAACATCCTCTCCCGGATGATGGATAAGTGGACCCTGCTGGTGCTCTACACCTTGGAGCATAAGGATACGCTCCGCTTCAATGACATTAAGCGGGCCATTCCGGACATCTCCCAGAAGAGCCTCACTGTGACGCTCAAGAGCATGGAGGCCGACGGACTGGTTTCCCGCAAGGTTACGCCTGCCGTTCCTGTCAAGGTGGAGTACTCACTGACGGAACGGGCACTATCTGTAATGACCATTTTGGATCAGCTCCTCTCCTGGTCGCTGGAGAACTTCTCCGGCATTATTGCAGACCGGGAGAAGCACTCTCAAGAATAATCGTGTCATTCGATATAATCCCCAAACATTCACTTAAAACCCACAAAAACATGAAGAGAGCAAACATCGGAGGATTTGTGATGAGCTTTGCACAGCAGGCTTCGTCTGCATGCGGCAGCGCCTGTGGTGCCGCCAAGCCCGAAGAGAAACCCGCCGCTTGCGGCTGTGCCTGTGGCGCTGCTGAGCCCAAGCCCAGCGCCTGCGGTGCAGCAGAGCCTGAGCAGAAGCCCGCGGCCTGCGGTAGCGCTTGCGGAGCCAAGTAATGCTGCAGTACTTCGCATTCCAGTGGCACATCACTGATTATTGCGATCAGCGGTGTAAACACTGTTATATCTTTGCCGAGGGGCATCCGAAGCTTATCACAACAAGCCTCCCGGATGCCCGTCGGGTTATAGACAATTGCGTGAACATGTGCTCCCGGATGGAGGAGCGCGTGCCGTATTTCTATATCACCGGCGGCGACCCTGTGCTGCATCCGCAGATCTGGGAAATCCTGGGAATGCTCAGGGAGCGGAAAATACCCTTTACCATTCTGGGCAATCCCTTCCACCTGACTGATGAAGTCTGCGCAAAGCTGAAGTCCTACGGCTGCGAGAAGTATCAGCTCTCTATCGACGGAAACCGAGAAACGCACGACTGGATGCGAAAGCCTGGCTCCTATGACATCACATTGGAGAAGATTGCCGTGCTGAAGAATGCCGGTATCAAGGTGGCCATCATGACCACCGTTTCCGCTGTCAACGCCGACCAAATGGGGGAAATCATCGACACCGTGGTGGCGCATAAGGCCGATGTCTTTGCCTTCGGGCGCTATTGCCCCACCTCCACGGAGAAATCGGCCCATCTGACACCGCTACAGTACCGCGACGTGCTGGACCGCTGCTGGAAAAAGTATCAGCAGTACAAGGATTCAGGCACTTACTTCAACCTGAAGGATCACCTTTGGACGCTGTACCTCTATGAAAACGGCCTGTTCAAGATTCCGGAAGGGTTGGATGAGAACCTGATTTACGACGGATGCAACTGCGGCAACTGCCATTTCACCATCTGCCCGAACGGCGATGTAATGGCCTGCCGGAGGTTTGACAGCATTGTCGGCAACGTGCGGAAGACTCCGCTTTACGACCTCTGGACAGGCCCTGAGATGGAGAAGTTCCGCCAATATGAGAAATTCGAGAAATGCCGCCGCTGCGAGCTGCTCCGCTTCTGTCGGGGCTGCCCCGCAGTAACCTACGGCTACACCCATAACTTTTATGCACCTGACCCACAATGCTGGAAAGAGATTCCCGGTCAAGCCGGGAATGACGAATAAGAACTATGGATTTATTTGAACTGATAAAATACCGCCGGTCCATCCGTAAGTACGAGGACCGGCAGATTCCCAGGGAAGACCTGAAGAAGATTATCGAAGCGGGTCTCTATGCGCCCAATGCCGGCGGCGGCCAGCGCAGCATGATTGTGGCGCTCCGCGATCCCAAACTCACGGAGGCTGTAGGCAAGATGAATTTGGGCAAACTGGACCGTTCCCGCCTGTCCGGGAACTTCGTGTCCAAGGAGCAGCCCAGTATCATCGACGACCTCAGCATCAAGAGTGGTTTCTACGGAGCTCCCACGGTGTGCGTCATCTTTGCCCAAGGCAATTTCCTCTACAGCATTCCGGACTCTTTCTGCTGTGCAGAGAATATGGTCCTGGCCGCCACTGAACTGGGCATCAGTTCCTGCATCATTGCCCGAGGCGAAGAGACCTTCGACAGTGACTACGGCCACAAGCTGATGTACGACTGGGGCGTTCCGCTTGGCTACGTTGCCCGCTGTTTCGTGCTTCTGGGCTATTGCAAGGGTGACTATCCTGCCGAGAAGCCTCGTAAGCCTGGACGGGTCAATATCATTGAGCCCGAAGATTAGATGTACGAAATCCGCTATACCAGGGGCGGTGAAAAGGACCGCGTGAAACTGATGCGCAGGAAATCCTCATCTGGGAGATGTGGAACCATTATGACCGGATGGGACAAAAGAAACGTAAGAGATGATTCTGAATACCGGCGGACGGATACCGTCCAATACTATAGCGAGTGGCTGCAGGCCTGCGCTACCAAGGAAAACTATGAACAGTTCGGCATCCACACCAGCGGTTGCATGACTACGGAAATCTTCGGCAAGGCACTCGGCCTGGACTTCAAGAAAACGCCGCACAAGGGCGTGAGCATTGAGCGCAGACTGGAAGCCATGCGCCAGTTCTATGAAGCCGGAGTACAGACCAGCTGTTTCATCTCACTCATTTTCCCCGGCATCACCGACGTTCAAGCCATCATCGACAGAGCGAAGAAGCAGTGCAATTAGGTCTGGCTTGAGAATCTGAACCTCCGTGGAGACTATCGGACCGTCATCCTGGACTGGATTCACAGGAATCATCCGGAGCTGGACGAATTGTACCATCAGATTTATTCCAAGAATGACCGCAGTTGTTGGATTGCACTTGATGAGCAGCTGCGTGAATACACCGCCAAAGAATGGATGCGCTATGTACGTGACGATGATTCCGTGATAAGCCCGCATGGAGAGCCGCCCGTGGTGGAAAACTAGTTATAGTTTGTTGGAATCTTTTTCGGAGAGGGCTCCTACAATCTCGTGGGCACGGTAAGGCTCTTCCAGGAAGGCGATTTCATCGGCCGACAGTTCCAGGTCTACGCTGTGAACGGCGGCATCGAAATGCGGAACCTTGGTGGCTCCGACAATCGGCGAAGCCGCACCTTTTGCAAGCACCCAGGCGAGGGCAATCTCCGTCATTGTAACACCGCGCTTATCGGTCAAATCTGCCACACGGTCAATAATTTGCAGGTCGTTCTCCTTGGCATGGTCATATTTCTTGCGGATGGTGTTATCGGTATTTGAACGGGCGGTACCGCTTTCCCAGCCACGGTGGGTCAGATGGCCGCCGGCAAGAGGGGAGTAGGGGATCCTGGAAACCCCGAACTGCTCGCACACGGGGATAAGCTCGCGCTCGTCCTCACGGTACATCAGGTTGTAATGGTTCTGCATGGTGGAAAACAGTGTCCAACCATTCTGCTGCGCGCAAATCTGCATATTGTGGAACTGGTAGCCGTACATGGCCGATGCTCCGATGGCGCGGACCTTTCCGGCTTTCACCAGGGAATCTAGTGCTTCCATGGTTTCTTCAATCGGTGTACCATAATCGAAACGGTGAATCTGATACAGATCCAGATAATCGGTCCCCAACCGCTGCAGTGTGCCATTGATCTCCCGAAGAATGGCCTCGCTGGAGAGACAGCCTTCGTTGAAGAATACCTTTGATGCAATAACTACTTTATTGCGTGCTTTACCATCGCCTGTGTATCCTCCGGACCCAAAGTCCACTCGTGGAAGTTCTCAGAAGCTTTTCCGTAGGACATGCAGCCTACGCAGATGCGGGAAACTTTAATCCCGGTGTTGCCAAGTGTCGTATATTTCATATCAATGTTTGTTTCTTGTTGCAAATTTACCGGATTACATCCGAATAGCTGTGACCAATATTTCCGGTATTTTTATCAAATTTTCCCTTTCCGGTATTCCGATGGTGTCTGGCCGATGTTTCATCGGCATCGAAGTCATACGGATACTTCCCGTGCTCCAGGGTGTTGTATATCAAAAAATCAGGCATGGACAAATATATTAAATCTGCCGGACTTATCAAAATTTCGCACAATTCCGTGATATCGGTAAAAATACCGGAAAAATTGATAAGAGCTTCTTCGATAATTCTTCCGACATTTGCGTTATCAAATGAGTACGACAATGGCAAAGACACTTATCGCTTTTTACTCTCACGCTGGTGAGAATTATGTGGATGGCAGCGGTCTCGGCGGAAGTATCCGCCAGATCAAAATGGCCGTTCCCGAAGCCAACCTCACCGCCGGCGTGGCCATCCACGGTGCCGCCGCTGACAGCATCCTCATCCACATGACCGGCCACAGGCAGCTCCGGAAAGAGTCTCTGGCTGAAATTGCCGCCGGTGAGGCGCGCAACGCTTCTTGCCGGGCTTCTTACTCCTTTCAAAGCCGGAGTTATTGCTGGCGTCATTTATCTGCTCCATGCCTTCCTGACAAGGAAGAAGCAGGTGGCTGAGTGAAGCACACTACCGGAGCGGAATCCCTGCCGACGTCTTGATGGGGTTCATTACAAATGAGCTCTGTATGGATCCAAGGCTCTCGATAGTGCCAAGGATATTGATACAGAACTCATTGTAGTACTGCATGTCCGGGGCGTAGATTTTTAGCAGATAGTCATATTCGCCGGAGATGTTATAACATTCGGCCACCTCCGGGATGTTTTTGATTTTGTCTACAAAATCGATTGCAATATCCTTTCCCATGCGGCGGAGTTTGACGCTGCAGAATACAATGAAACCCTGTCCGAGCCTGGCTGCATTAAGAACAGTGGTATAGCGCTCGATTACTCCACTTGCCTCCATCCTGTGTACACGCTCAAACACCGGAGTCGGGGAGAGGTGGACTTTTTGTGCGAGTTCCTTGATGGTTATCCTTCCATTTTCCTGGAGGATTTTCAGTATTTTGATGTCGGTTCTGTCCAATTGCGTATTTTCCATATGCGAGGATTCGTCTAAAATTGAGGTCTTTTCTTAGTGCTAAAATTTGAATTAGCTAATTATTAATGCAAATATAGTGTTATTTTCTTGATTTTACGATATCCTTGATTGAAAAGACTACATTTTATACCTTTGCAAGTGGAAATACAAAATTATTAGATATGAGCTTACAAAACCTTCACTTCGAGACCCTTCAACTTCATGTCGGCCAGGAAAAAGCCGATCCTGCATCTGATGCACGCGCGGTCCCCATTTATCAGACATCCTCTTACGTTTTCCACAATTCTGCACATGCGGCTGCCCGTTTTGGGCTCGCAGACCCCGGCAATATCTACAGCCGCCTTACCAACAGTACTCAAGATGTCCTTGAGCGCCGCATTGCCGCCTTGGAGGGCGGTGTAGGGGCCCTTGCCGTTGCTTCCGGCGCGGCTGCCGTTACGTATTCCATCCTGAACATCGCCCGTGCGGGTGACCACATCGTATCGGCCAAAACCATCTACGGAGGAACGTATGACCTCCTCCAGCATACGCTGGTACCTTACGGGATTACTACCACTTTCGTGGAGCCGTCCAATGTGGATAATTTCAAAAGGGCCCTCCGTCCAGAAACCAAGGCCATCTTTATTGAGACCTTCGGAAACCCCAACGGCAACATTATAGATGTAGATGCAGTTGCGGCCATAGCCCATGAGCACAAGATACCGCTCATTATTGACAACACCTTTGCCACTCCCTTCCTGTTCCGCCCCATAGAGCATGGCGCCGACATCGTTGTCCATTCGGCCACCAAGTTTATCGGCGGTCATGGTACCACCATCGGCGGCATCATTGTGGACAGCGGTAAGTTTGACTGGAAGGCATCCGGCAAGTTCCCCCAGTTCACAGAGCCTGAGGCCAGCTATCACGGAATTGTCTTTGCCGATGCCTGCGGGGCCGCAGCCTACATCACCCGTGCCCGTGCAACCCTCCTGAGGGACACTGGCTCAACGCTTTCTCCCGTGAGCTGTTTCATCTTCCTGCAAGGGCTTGAGACACTGTCTCTGAGAATTGAGCGGCATGTTGCCAACGCGCTGAAAGTGGTGGGCTTCCTCTCCCATCATCCCAAGGTGGCCAAAGTGAACCATCCTTCCCTCCCGGAACATCCGGACCATGCCCTTTACCAGCGCTACTTCCCTGACGGAGGCGGCTCCATTTTCACCTTTGAAATCAAGGGCGGACAGGCTGAGGCTTACAAGTTCATCGATTCACTTGAAATTTTCTCACTCCTTGCCAATGTGGCCGATGTCAAGTCCCTTGTGATTCACCCCGCAACCACCACGCATTCCCAGCTTACCGAAGCGGAACTTGAAGACCAGGGTATCTATCAAAGTACGGTACGCCTGTCCATAGGTACTGAACATATTGACGACATAATCGCAGACCTTGCACAGGCCCTTGAAAAGATTGACCTATGATACAGAAGCCCGCTATGCGTGCCGATTTTGTCGGCAGTTTCCTCCGCCCGGAGTCTGTCAAGAAAGCCAGGATTCGCTTCGCTGCCGGAGAAATCACTCCGGAAGAACTCAAGGCCGTTGAAGATAATGCCATCCGAGACCTGGTGGCCAAACAGCAAGAACTTGGTTTCAAGGTGATTACTGACGGTGAATTCCGCCGCCAGGCCTGGCATCTTGACTTTATGTGGGGATTTAATGGTGTGGGGCATGTTCCTACCAAAACCGGCCTTCCCTTCCACGGGGAGCAGGCCATGATAGACGACACTTTCCTTACGGGCAAGGTGTCACTTGGTGAGAATCATCCTTTCATAGACCACTTCCGCTTTGTCAATTCGCTTGCGGGGGAAGGCGTGGAGGCCAAACTTACCATCCCGGCCCCTGCTCAGTTCCTGGCCCAGATGGTGATGCCTTTCGCGTTGGAGAACACCCGTAAGTTCTATGCCGACGATGAGGAACTGATTCAGGATCTGGCTTCGGCATACCGCCGGTTTATCCGGGAAGTCCATGCGGCCGGATGCCGCCGTCTTCAGTTTGATGACTGTACCTGGGGAATGCTGGTAGATCCCGCCGCCCTGTGGATGTGGGGAACCGATGAAGTTGGACTTAAGAAAATCCAGGAGATGAACCTTCGCATCAACAACCTTGCATTGGAAGGTAAACCGGCCGACATGTTCATCAACACGCATGTATGCCGCGGCAATTACCACTCCACCTATGCCAACAGCGGCGCCTACGACAAAGTGGCTGAAATTCTTTTTGAGAAGGAAAACGTTGATGCTTACTATCTGGAGTTCGACGACAGCCGTTCCGGTGGATTTGAGCCCCTGTCGCATGTAAGCGGCGACAAAACGGTTGTGCTTGGCCTCATCACGACCAAGTCTCCGCGCTTGGAATTCAAGTCGCTTGTCAAGGAACGGATTCTGAAGGCCGCAGCGTTCATCCCGCTTGAGCGCCTGTGCCTGAGCCCTCAGTGCGGGTTCGCTTCCTGCGAGATAGGCAATAAACTCACGGAAGAGCAGCAATGGGCCAAACTCCGCCTGGTCCGTGAAGTAGCCGATGAAATCTGGGATTAAGCGCGTATAGGTTTTTCCTACTAGCAGGCAAAAATAAAAAATGTCCGGTATTCTGAAGACTGGGCATTTTTTTACCTTATTCACATTTCAATCTGCACGCTGAGGTTCCCGGAGGTGGCGCCTGTCTGCTTCTTGAGATAGGTAAAATCGGCCTCATCGACCCCAGCGTTGATGATGGGCCAGTTCTTCTGCGCAACAAACCACTTCATCATACCACACGATGTGGTTGGCGCCATTCTCTATGCCGAGGTCCTGATTTCAAATATGACAGCGCTGGAGACCGTTCTGTCAGTTTGATACCCTAATATCAGCTTCAAAGTCTTCAATAGATTTTGGCTGGCCCCTTTTGAATCGGCTTAGCAAAACTATCGACAAATCCAAGGGATTTCAAACTTGAATTCTCTTGGATTTGCCTTTTCTTGTGATTATCTTTGGTTGTCGTTTCGGGTGAGAATCAAGCGCTCGATTGACTTACGATTATGGAGGAAATAGATAAAGGGGAAGTAATCCTTTACCAATCTGAAGACGGGAATGTACATCTGGATGTGCGTTTAGAGAATGAAACCGTATGGCTGACAATTGAGCAAATGGCTATTCTCTTTGGCAAAGCCAGGTCCACAATCAACGAACACATTCTTAACGCATTTCAAGAAGGAGAGTTGAAAGAAAGTGAGTCGATAAGAAAAATCGGGAATTCCGATTTTTCCACCAAACCCACTAATTTCTATAATCTTGACGTAATCATATCCGTCGGCTACAGGGTCCACTCCGTCGCAGGCACACGTTTCCGGCAGTGGGCACCTATGCAGCATCGTCACAGACTCTTGTTGTCTATTATTCCCGAAGCGGACAGAACTATACCTCCGCCGGCATCGTAAACCTTAAAAAAGGCAATACGCAAGTTTTCGCAGAGAAGATCCAGTCCCTTACCGGAGCCGATATCTTCCGTCTGGAGACTGTGAAGAATTACGCAATTGACTACCATGAGTGCACCCAGGAAGCCAAGGAAGAACTGAACGCAAAGGTCCGTCCTGCCCTAAAGGCCGATATTGACATCTACAAGTACGATACCATCTATCTGGGATGGCCCTGCTGGTGGGGAACCATGCCGATGTGTGTTTATACCTTCCTGGAGGCCCACGACTGGACCGGCAAGACCGTCATTCCGTTTACCACCCACGAAGGCAGCGGATGGGGTAGTGGCCTCCGCGATTTGAAGGCTGCGCTGCCTAAGGCTACCATCGGCAAAGGACTCGCCATCCAGGGCTCAAAGGTTTCTTCGTCGATGAAGCAGATTGAAAACTTTGTCAAAGGAGGCAAATGAATATGACGCTCGTCCGTCATTCCCGGCCCGACCGGGAATCTGAGTGGAAGATTACCCTCAGTAAAGCATCAATTTACTAAATTAAAAGATAACTCTGATGAAAGTTCTCCTTATCAACGGAAGCGCAAGGCCGAAGGGCTGCACCGCCAGGGCCTTGCGGGAGGTCGAAAAGACCCTTAATGAAAACGGCATCGAAACCACTACCATCGTCGTGGGTAACAAAGATGTACGCGGTTGCATTTCCTGCTTTACCTGCCAGCAGAAAGGCCGGTGCGTGTTCAATGATCTGGTAAATGAAGTTGCCCCCATTTTTGCAGAGGCCGATGGCGTCATTATTGGAACGCCGACTTATTATGCCGGGGCTAATGGCGGGCTGCTGGCCTTCCTGGACCGCCTGTTCTTCAGCTGCCAGTGCGAGAAGACCATGAAAGTCGGTGCGGCTGTGGTATCCTCACGTCGTGCCGGAAGCACCTCGGCTTTCGATGAAATCAACAAGTACTTCACAATGACGGGAATGCCCATCGCATCCAGCACCTACTGGAATGAAGTCCATGGTCACTCACAGGAGGATGTGGAGAAAGATCTGGAAGGCCTTCAGACCATGCGCAACCTGGGCCGTAACATGGCATTCCTCATCAAGAGCATCGCCCTTGGTAAAGAGCAGTTTGGTATGCCCGAAAAGGAATTTGGCGCCTGGACGAACTTCATCGGCTAAGGATTCAATCGAAATTTACTTGGCCCCTGCGTGTCTAATGTCCCGGTGTTTAGGACATTAAGCACATCGGCACCACAAATTCCCATTTATCGGTGCAAACAGCTACTTCATCAGGAACTCCGTCGGAGTCATCCCTGTCACCTTCTTGAACAGGCGGCTGAAGTGGTGCGGGTACTCAAAACCCAGCAGGTCGGCCACTTCGCCTACGCTAAGGCCTTTCATCAGGAATGTTTTGGCCTGGTCGATGATGAAGCTGTGGATGTAGCCGATTGCTGTGCCGCCCGTGGCCTGGTGAATCATGTCACCGAAGTAGCGGGCAGAATAGGCCAGTTCTGATGCGCAGTGGGATACGGTCGGAAGTCCCTTTTCGTGCTGGAGTCCCTTGGAAAAATAATCGACCAGCAGGCGGTGGAAGTGTTTCAGGATGTCGCTATCGCCGCTTTCTTCCTGGGAGAGTTGCCTTAGGTAAATCCGCTGGCAATACTC
This sequence comes from Bacteroidales bacterium, assembly GCA_017459075.1. GTDB lineage: Bacteria > Bacteroidota > Bacteroidia > Bacteroidales > UBA932 > Cryptobacteroides. Next base: position 64,541 of record JAFUDQ010000021.1, on the reverse strand, counting down.
CAGAATCAGGGACAGATAGCCGCACAGGATGCTCCTGAGCGCCGGGGAATCCGGACTCTCAAGCAACTCTTTTCTCATAGTTGCTATAAGGGCCGATAGTTGCTCCCATTCGGCGGGGACCATCCTTAACCAGTCTGTGTGAAAATAGGAGAAAAACTGGTAGCTGTTTATCTTTTCTTCAAGAGGCGTCCCTTTCATGAGTTCCGGCGACCACAGAAGGGCCCATCCGTTGATGTATAGGGGAGTCCCATTATCTTCCGCTCCGCCTATCTGCCCGGGCGCGACTGCAATAATGGAACTGTCGCCGACCAAAATGGATTTGGTACCATAGGACAGATACTTAGGGAATTGCTGCTGAATGAAAAGACCATAGACACCGTAGCTGTTAAGGCTGCCTCGGAAAGGGGAGACCTCATCGTAACTAATTAGCGCCAACTGCGGATGCAACAATGGAGCGCCTACATATTCGGCATACACATTGGGATTATCGACCTTCAGAATCTTCTTCATAACGCTGCAAAGATAGCAAAATCTGCGAAATTGGTATAAAGTCGGCGAATTTTTGTATAAAAATTACGATGATAGTATCGATATTTGCATCATGAAAAGAATGACAGTATTAGCCTTGGCGGCCATGATGCTGCTCGGCTGCAAGCAAAACACAGACAACATGACAACTTTGAAATTAACCCAGGAATGGGACAAAAAGTTCCCGAAGTCTGAATTGGTCAATCACTCCAAGGTCACTTTCCACAACCGTTACGGAATCGAATTGGCTGCCGATATGTATGTTCCCAGATCCTTCGCTGACGCTCAGGATGACAATACTCGCCGTCTACCGGCCATTGCTGTGAGCGGCCCTTTCGGCGCCGTGAAGGAGCAATCCTCTGGCCTGTATGCCCAGCATATGGCGGAGCTAGGCTTCCTCACCATCGCCTTTGACCCTTCCTTTACCGGCGAATCCGGCGGAGAGCCCCGCAGGATGGCATCTCCCGACATCAACACGGAAGACTTCTGCGCCGCAGTGGATTTCCTGAGCACATGCGACCTGGTGGACCCGGAGCGCGTCGGTATTATCGGTATCTGCGGTTTCGGCGGCATGGCCATCAATGCGGCTGCTATTGATCCGCGCATCAAGGTGACTGTGGCTGCTACCATGTACGATATGTCCCGCGTGGCACGTGAGGGTTATTTCGGCTCTACGGATAATGAGGAGGCCCGCCATGCGCAGCGCGTGGCCTGGAGTTCTCAGCGCACAGAGGATTACAAATCAGGTACTTACAAACGTGCCGGCGGCGTCATCGATCCGCTTCCGGACGATGCTCCCTGGTTTGTAAAGGATTACCACGCCTACTACAAATGCCCGCGCGGATACCACGAGCGCAGCGGCAACTCCACCGACGGATGGAACGTCACCGGCACCATCTCATTCCTGAACCAGCCCCTGCTGGACATGGCCGGCGAGATCAGGAATACCGTCCTAATTGTCCATGGTGAAAAGGCCCACAGCCGTTATTTCGGGGAAGGTGCGTTCGCTAAGCTCAAGGGCGACAACAAGGAACTCTATATCATCCCCGGCGCTTCCCACATAGACCTTTACGATGACGAGGCAGGCGTGATTCCCTACGAAAAAATGGCGTACTTCTTCAATGAATACATGAAATGAAACGCATAGCAGCCTTATTGACAATTATTTTGACCGTCCTTTCCGCTACTGCCTGTGGTGGGAAGGATGAGCCAATTGTGCCGCAACAACAGGAAGAAAATACATCAGAGACTTCACAATCTATGACAATGATTATTACAGCCGGTGGAAAGACAATAACTGCCACCATGGCCGATAACGTAGCTGCAAAGGCTTTGGCAGCCAAACTGAAATCTGGCCCCGTAACCGTGGAAATGAGAGCCAATGGCTTTGAGCATTACGGTCTACTTGGATTCTCGCTGGAAAGACAGGACAGACAGGTTACAGCTGTTTCCGGAGACATTATGCTCTACAACGGCAACAACATCTGCATTTTCTACGGAAACAACAGATGGTCTTACACCCCGCTGGGAAAGGTTGATGGAAAGTCCACCGAAGAACTGAAGGCTTTCTTCGGAACTAGCACTATCTCTGTCACATATTCACTGAAACAATAAAATCGAATTTATCGGTATAAGACGACTAGGCCCCAACAGTCCAAATGGAGATTGTCGGGGCATGTTGTCTCAGTTCGCCGCTATTACTGATGGAGAAGTTCCGAAGTGCTCTTTGAAGATACGGCTGAAGTGGATGGGATTCTCAAAGCCGAGGCTGTAAGCGACATCCGCTACGGACATATTGGAGGCTTCCAGCATCTGAAGTATCGTTGAAATACGGAGCGAGCGGCCTGCTGAAAAGTACTGCACGACATTTTTCCCGTTGCTGGCGACATTTTTTTGCGAAACGGCAAAAATGGGGTTCAGGAAGGCATTCGCGTCGCTAAAAAACCTTATTTTTGTGCCTGTTATACGTTTGGTTCATGAAAAAGCTATACTTCATTACAGCCATATTGCTCATTCTGTCCTGCTGCTCTCCGGCCGATAATGCCGGCGTATCGTCCGAAGAAACATATTCTCCGGCACACATCCAGGAACTGGCGCAGACAGACTACGAGGCGGCTATGAAACTCACGGCAGAGGGTCTGCGCAGCGGGCAGCTCAGCGTCTTTACCGCAAACGAACTCAGAGCCAATCTTACCTATCAATATACGGAAGACTACGCCTCCGCCGCCGATTATATGTATAAGGCCCTGGAACAGGACGAAGCAAAAGACCCGGCCATCCGTTCGGAACTATTGTACCATTTGGCCACTATACTGCGTAACGGCCGGGACTACACGGCTCTGCTGGCAACCTGCACGGAGGGAAAGGAATGTGCACATAAAGCCGGTAAAACTTTTGAGGAATACTCCTTCGACTTCCTGGCAGGCAACTGCCTTCACGACATGGGTGAGGAAAGCACAGCCTTCGAAATGATGGAAGGTGCCATCGCCAAAGCATCGGCCATTGCAAGGACCGAATCAGAATACGGTCATCTGCTATATTTCACCGGACAGTATATCAACAACCTGCTCTCCGGGAAGGATTACCAGACTGCTCTTACTGCTTGCAAAACCTACGACAGTCTTATTGCCCGGATGGGGAGTTCTTTCCCAGGAGCAAACCCTTCATACATTGACCGTTGCCGTTTCTACCTGGATGTCAACCGCGCCGTTTGCTACTCCTATTTGGGAGAACCTGCAACCGCATCAGAGATCTTCAACCTCGCCCTGACGCGGGAATATGCACTCACCACCGGAGGAAAAACTCGCCTTGTTGATTATTACGCAGCCTCCGGTCAGCCAGACAAAATCCTGGAACTCTATGGGGGAGAATTACAGTTTACGGATACCGATACCGTGAGCAGGGCTTACCGCCTTCGCATTTCCCGCCTTAAAGAAGCCTTTACCAATGCCGGAGACATGGAAAAGGCAAGGGAATATCAGGCCCTCTACGACATCCTGAGCCAAGAGATTGAGTCCAAAGAACAGACCGAAGGCACACTGCTGAATGCAGCGGAATTCAATTCGCAGAGTTATCGGCTAAAACTGGACGATACTACGCAGGTACTGAAAAGAAACCAGATCCTTATATTTGCCCTGATATTTGTATTTGCCCTTTCTGTCGGCATCCTTCTTCTGATTATACTGCGGAAGTCCCGCCAACACAACCAAGAGACCCGGGCCTTGGAAAAGAGCCTTGGCTCAATCCGACGCCAAGTCTCCATCATCGCAAAAAAAGAGCTGAAAAAAGACGTTACTGAAGTAAGAAAACAGCAGGCAGACTCGCTCAAAGAACTTATCGAGGGCCAAAAGCTCTACCTGAACAAGAATCTCAGCCGACAAAGCGCTACCGAACTTCTTGGCAAGACTGGATACGAGATGGATAAGATGCTGGAGGAAATCGCCCCCGGCATCAGTTTCCCGGACTACATAAAGAGCCTCCGCATCCGCCATGCTTTGGAGCTTCTGAGCCAGAACCCCGATATTCCCATCGCTGAACTGGCCGACCGCAGCGGATTCTATACTATCCGAACTTTCCAGCGTTCCTTCCTTGCTGTCACCGGTAAGACCCCGAGCGAATATGCACAAGAATTGAAAAAGAATAAATGAAACACAGTAGATTATTACTTCTCGGGCTCATCCTGTCTTATTTTACGATAGCCTGTACCAAAGATGACCCCATCCCATCACCTGACAGTTCTGTTACGCTGAGCTGTAAACAACCTGGATTCCTTAAGGCCGGAGATAAAGTCGCCCTCATTTCTCCGTCCTACTTCACTCCGATGGAGAACGTAGAGAAAACGGCTGAGGTCCTGCGAGGCTGGGGCCTGGAACCCATCGTGGGGCCAAATGTGGGAAAGGTTGTTGACGGCCGTTACGCAGGAACCGTCGCTGAACGCGTCAGCGATATCCGCTGGGCACTAAACGACCCTTCCATCAAGGCCATCATCTGCAACCGTGGAGGCTACGGAACCATCCAGCTGATAGATGAAATCAAACTGTCAGAACTGTCTGCGAGCCCCAAATGGATTGTCGGCTTCAGCGATATCACCACACTTCACGGCCTCTGGACCCGTGCCGGGGTAATGAGTATACACGGAACCATGAGTTCCTTCCTGGCCGCTGGAGGAACGGACAAGACCAGCACCTTGATGAGGGATATCCTGCTGGGAAAAGTGCCTAAATATGAAATCCCGGCCCATCCGCAGAACATTGAGGGTAAAGCCAGCGGCATCCTTGTTGGCGGCAACATCTGCACCTTCGCCCCCAATTTGGGTACGCTGGCCGATGCCACCTTGGGCAAGGACATAATCCTCTTCATCGAAGAGGTGGAGGAATCCATGCACAACATCGACCGCCAGTTCAACATCCTGGCGATGAACGGTGTCCTGGAGCGCTGCAAAGGCGTTATTCTAGGAGAATTCACCGACTGTGGCACGGAGTTCTCCTTCGAGAATTGTGAAGAAATGCTCCGCCAGTACCTCGTGAAATACAACATCCCCGTCCTCTGCGGTTTTCCTGCCGGTCACGGTGATGTGAACCTGCCGATGATCATGGGGGCGCCTGTTACAATTGACGTTCGCTCAGACGGCGCCACCCTCCAGTTCAATGTGGAAGGACAGCAACAAACCGTCAAGACCTCCGAAATCACTGCGACCAAAACAAGCCTTTCCAAGCGGCTGATGCTTTCCGGTAAAAAAGAATTCTGATGACATTGAAAAGTAGTATTCACATCCTGTATGGAAAATGAGTTGTACCATGAATTTTAATGAACCTTTTGTTATCACCATCAGCCGTGAAGTCGGCTCTGGTGGCCACACCGTCGGGAGCATTCTCTCTCAAAAACTTAACGTTCCCTACTGTGACAAATTACTTTTGGAAAGCCTCCAGAAGCAGTTCAACCTCACAGCTGGCGGTATTGAGAAGCTCAAGGGCCAGAAGAAGAACTGGCTCACGGATTTCTTTGACAAGATTACGCCAATGCCCCCTGCACAGGCCTTAGGACTGAATCCCAAGTATGTTAAGGAATTCAGGGCCGATATTACTACGGACGATGTTTTCGAAGCCGAAGTTAAGATCCTGAATGGCTTTGCCGATTTGGGCTCCTGTGTCATTGCCGGCCGCTCCGGTTTCTTCGTATTTAAAAACCATCCTTACACCCTGAATGTGTTCTTGACAGCATCCAAGGACTATCGCGTCAACAGGATTATGGCAAAACAAGGTCTTTCGGAACAGGATGCTTTAAAGGTTATCGAAAGCATTGACAAGGCCCGTGAGAATTATATCCAGCGCTATGCCGGCGTGAGCCGTTACGACGCCCGGAACTATGATATCGTCCTTAAAGCAGACGGCCACACTGAAGAGCAGCTAGCCGGCTTGATCCTCTCTTACATCGGATAAACATCGGGTTTTAATATATACACGTTTAGTTAATGAAAAAGCTAAAATGGATTTGTACTGCAGTCCTGTTTGGTTGCAGTATGCTTGGCTTGAAGGCCGAGGTACTACGAGGCCGTGTATTGGATGCTATTACCGGCGAGCCGCTTATTGGCGCTGCCGTTATTGTTATGGAACTGGAGAACACTGCAGCGGTGACGGATGTCGAAGGTAATTACCTGATAAACATCAAACAGGGAGGACGATACACCATTCAGTCCAGCTACATTGGATATGAGACCAGCATAATGAAGGAGATTCTTATATCCGGGGCAAAAGAAGTTATCCTTGATATTACGCTTAGCGAGAATATAAGCGAGATTGACGCTGCTGTCGTTCGCCCCCGAATCAATAAAATAGCCACAGTTAACCCCAGCGTGCTTACGGGAGGGGTTATGCTTTCAATGGAAGAGGCTACGCGATTTGCCGGTGGATTCAATGATCCCGCAAGGCTTGTTACGGCTTACGCCGGCGTTTCCGGTGACAGTGACGGCAGTGGTTTGTCCGTTCACGGAAATGCTCCTGAAAGAATGCAATACCGCATTGAAGGGGTAGAAGTCTTCACACCCAATCACTATAACGATGTATGGACAGCCGGCTATGGCCTTGTCAGCGCACTGAATGCGAATGTTATCGGTAACAGCGATTTCTTCACATCCACCTTTAACTCAAACTATTCCAATGCCCTGAGCGGAGTCTTTGATATTAAAATGCGCCCCGGAAACACTTCAAAGCACGAGAACATACTCCAGGTTGGTACCGCTTCAGAAGAGCTTACGCTTGAAGGCCCGCTTTTCAAAGATAGCAAAAGCAGTTATATCGTCAATTACAGATATGGTTTTTCATCGATTGTAGACAAATTAGGGTTAATAGAAACCGATGGCGCCCACATGGCTTTCCAGGATTATTCATTAAAGCTTAATTTCCCTACTAAGAGTGCCGGAACATTTTCTATCTTCGGTTTGGGCTTCTACGATACAACCCATGATACGCGAATGCCTTTGGAGGATATGCACTCTGCATACGATGCATGTAACAACGATGCAAAACTCCTGCATCTGCTGTTTGGCCTGACTCATAAAATTTACTTTGATAATAAATGGACCTGGCGTACAACTGTCGCTTATAATATGCAACACATTTCTGCCGACCTATATTATTTTGGCCTGCTACGTGATGCAAATGGCGTCCTTTCAAATCCACTTGCATATGAAGAGCCGGAAAAACAATATCTTTTCAGTAATCAAAAACAAAACGAAGACAGAATCCTGATAAACACAGAATTATCCAAGCAAGTTACTCCTAAATGGTTGACTCAATTTGGTGTTGACTATTCACACCGTTTCTTCAATTTGAACTATAAATCTGCCGACAGGTTATTTGCACCTGTTGCAACAATGCGGGAGTACACCGATATGAAGGATAACACAGGCCTTGCAAGCATTTTCTGGCAGAACCTTTTCAAACTGAGTCCAAATTTAAGTTTTTCTGCAGGCTTGGCAGCAAACTATATGTTTCTGTCTAAAGACACATCCATAGAGCCTCGGCTCAGCCTGAAATGGGATCCTGATGCAAACAACAGTCTGTCAATTGGTTACGGACTCCATTCGATGATGGAAAAACTGGATACTTACTTCTATCGCAACGATGCCGGAAAACTTGTTAACAAAGACCTTGGCTTTACAAAGTCACATCATGTACTGGCGTCTTACATGCACAAGTTGAACGATAATCTCAATCTTCGTCTGAACGCTTATTATCAATACGGATTTGATACACCTGTTGGCATTAATGGCAGCATTTACTGCTCTGCCAACCGATTCTATGCATATACCGATGAACCTCTGGTATCCAAGGGCAATACCAGAAATTATGGAGCCGATGTTACATTGGAGCATTATATGAGCAAAGGTTTCTTTGGCCAGACGAACCTTTCCGTATTCAAATCCCAGTATCGCGGAATAGATAAAGTATGGCATAACCAGCTTTACAACCGCGGATTCATGTTTAAGATTCTTGGTGGAAAGGAATGGATCGTAGGTAAAAATGTACTTAACATCAGTGCAAAATACTCCATACAGGGAGGTCTATGCTACACTCCTATTGATGAGGCCAGAATGCGTGCCAACATAGATGCCGGTATTATTGACGATACTCCCATCTATAAGGTTGGAGAGGCGTTTACTGAGCGATTCTCTCCTGTCGGCATGGTTGATATCACCATCAGCTATAAGATTAACCGTGGCAAGGTAAGCCACACTTTTGCCTTCGAGGGCCTCAATGTCCTGGATGCAAAGGCCCCTCTGGCACAACGGTTCGACCTTGGTACAAACTCTGTCCGTACCGACAAGAGCGGTATATCAATGCCTAATATCTTTTACAGATTGGATTTTTAACTTCATAAGATAATGAGAACATTCCTGAGTCGGGCGCTTGCCACCATCATTATTTGCGGTGCCTTTCTTATCTCCGGTTGCAGAAGCGACAAGGTTAACCCCACCGATGACAGCGCTCAGTTTGTAACTTTGACCGATGTTGTACCTGACGTTATTCTGGAGATACGCTATTACGGTACGTACAACTTCGTGGGAACTCGCATTGACGGCTACGAGAAACCCACAGCCCTGCTCACCAGGCCGGCCGCTGACAGTTTGAAGAAGGTTAGCGATGATGTAATAGCTCAAGGCTACCGACTGAAGATTTACGATGCCTATCGGCCGCAGAAGGGTGTGGACCATTTCGTGCGCTGGGCGGCAGACTTGGCCGATGTCAAGATGAAGCCCTACTTCTATCCGGATCTGGACAAGAGTGTCCTCTTCGAGCAGGAGTATATCATGGAGAAAAGTGGCCATACGCGCGGCTCAACAGTGGATTTGACGCTCTTTGACATGAATACTGAGAAAGAGCTGGACATGGGCGGCACCTTTGACTGGTTCGGCCCGGAAAGCCATCCTGATTTCTGCGGGAATCCTGAAACTGGAGAATACACTGGCGACAATAGCAAAAGCCCTGCCGGCCGCAGCATTTCCGAGGAGCAGTTCTACAACCGAATGATACTCCGCCGTGCCATGCTTTCCCACGGCTTCAAACCCCTTGACAGTGAGTGGTGGCACTTCACCCTTAAAGACGAACCCTTCCCGGATACTTATTTCACTTTCCCTGTAAAGTGATTTGCAACGTTTGTTCTTGCGGTATAGATGCATGAACTATATATTGTAGCAATACTGAGAAAAATGTAAAATATAGCACAAAAAATAAAGGGAATTTGCTTAAATTTGTATCCCGGTATTTAAAACCGGACTATGAATACAAAGTATATTTTCGTTACAGGAGGCGTTGCCTCATCGCTTGGGAAAGGCATTATTGCCGCCTCTCTTGCCAAGCTTCTTCAAGCCCGCAGGCTTCGAGTCACCATCCAGAAATTCGACCCTTACATAAACATCGACCCTGGTACACTCAATCCTTATGAGCATGGGGAATGCTATGTGACCGAAGATGGGGCCGAGACCGACCTGGACCTGGGTCATTACGAGCGCTTTCTGGGCATACATACCTCCAAAGCCAATAATGTTACAACAGGCAAAATCTATCATACTGTAATCACCAAGGAGCGCGAAGGTGCATACCTTGGAAAGACCGTGCAAATTGTGCCGCATATTACAGACGAAATCAAGCGCCGGATGCTTCTGCTGGGTAAAACAGGGGAGTATGACGTGATTATTACAGAGGTAGGAGGAACCGTCGGCGATATGGAAAGCCAGCCTTTCGTAGAGGCTATGCGTCAGCTTCAGTGGGAAATGCCGGAAGAAGACTTCCTGTCCATTCACCTAACTCTTATCCCTTATCTGAAAGCGGCAAAAGAACTAAAGACCAAGCCTACACAACACTCTGTTCAGGAATTGCAAGCATTGGGTGTGCACCCGGACATAATCGTCTGCAGGACAGAAAAAGAACTTTCCCCGGAACTAAGGCATAAAATCGCTCTCTTCTGTAATGTTAAGCCGGGCCATGTCATCCAGTCCATTGACGCATGGAGTATCTATCAGGTTCCCCTGAATATGGAAGCGGAGAAACTGGACAATATGGTGGTGGAAAAACTTGAAATCCCGGACCTCCCAGAACCAGACCTTGATGCCTTGAAGGCCTTTTTGGATCGGTTGAAACATCCTGAGCATGAGGTCGATGTCGCCCTTGTTGGCAAATATGTAGAGCTGCAGGATGCTTACAAGAGTATTCAAGAGAGCTTTGTGCATGCCGGGGCTGCCAATGCCTGCAAGGTAAATGTTCACACCATACATGCAGAGCATCTTAATGACGTAAATGCCGATGAACTGCTTGGAAAGATGAATGGAATCCTTGTCGCTCCAGGTTTTGGTGAGCGTGGTTTGGAAGGCAAAATATGTGCGGTCAAGTATGCCCGAGAGCACGGAATACCTTTTTTTGGCATCTGTCTGGGTATGCAGATGGCCGTTGTAGAATTTGCAAGGAACGTTTTGGGTTATGCCGATGCTGCTTCAACAGAGGTCAATCCACGCACATCTCATCCTGTCATCGACCTTATGGAAGACCAGAAGAGTACTACGATAAAGGGTGGAACTATGCGCCTGGGAGCATACAAATGCCGATTGGTAGAAGGTACTCTTGCCCACAAGATTTACGGGACTGATGTTGTCAGTGAGCGGCATCGGCACCGTTATGAGTTCAATAACAAATATTTACTGCCGATGCAGGATGCCGGACTGACAATTAGCGGAGTCAATCCTGATACCGGACTGGTGGAGATTGTAGAACTGCCTTCGCATCCATTCTTTATCGCTACTCAGTTCCATCCGGAATACAAGAGCACTCCGGAGCACCCTCAGCCCCTTTTTGTCCATTTTGTCCGTGCCTGCATGTCAAACAGATTGACATCCAGTAACATCTAATCAAGGTCGAAGGAGATACTTTCGATTCTGAGGCGAAGGAGCCCGGAGGGGACATGAGCCTCGGCTATTTCGCCGACCTTTTTGTCCATCAGGGCGGCGCCGATGGGGGAGTGTAGTGAAATCTTGCCAGCAGCGAGGTCCATTTCATGTGGGCTGACAATCTGGAATTTCATTCGCGTATTTGTGGCCAGGTTAGTAAACTCTACCCGGCTCAGAAGGCAGACTTTGTCTTTGGGAAGAAGTTCTGTGTCAATCACGCGGGAGTTTTCCAGAACCTTCTGCAGGAACTTTATCCGGCTGATGGTCTTACCTTGGAGCCGCCTGGCTTCACGGTATCCTGCATTGTCACTGCGATCTCCCTGGGAACCAGTCTCTGCGACGTCCTCCCTTACCTTAGGGTAGACATCGCTTATAAGATGCTTCAGCTCAGCTGCAAGTTCATCGTATCGTTCTTTAGACAGATATTCCATAGGACAAATATACTTATATTTTGGGAAATCCCAGGTGCAAAAAGGCCTCTTTTGCACCGCAACCCCTTGTTTTTACCACTTCCAGGTGCAGGAAAGGCGTTTTTGCACCTCGGGCGCCGCCTTCTGCTTTGAGAAATTGGAGATATTGTGTAATTTTACATCGTCAAACTAAACATTATTTACTACGCGATAAAAAATGCAAGCAATAAGCGACAAATCATTCAAAGACAGACTTCATGAGTACCTTTTAGAGGCTTGCACCTCCAAGGGATTGCTTAAAGGTGTTCTTCTGTCTTCTCCCGACATGGAATCCGCTTGGTTCCGTTATGCCCCTTCGTATTATCCGGATGCCATACGGGAATTCAATAATTATCAGGAATACTCGCTAGCCTGCGCCGGCTATCTTGGAATGGCCGTGGCCTTTCTCTGGGATAAGGACTGGGCCCGCTACAAGGATATTGATTATTCCTTCTTCCAAGGGGAGCGCGGTTTTGACGACATGGATGACCATATTACAGGAAATATCCTCCACGAAAACAAATTCAGCGTGGCGGCAATGCAGTTCTGCAGCACAGAAGCTTATCACTTTTACGTGAAAGAATGCCTGGAACCCGGAACTGCCGAGGCCTACCAAATGTTCCTGATTACCGTAAAAGCCATGTTTAAGCTGGGTGCAGCAATAGAACTCTGCCACCTGGGATACAAATTTGATAAAGTAAACCTGGCAAATTGACAAGCCAAAGATTAATAATACACACAAATAAGTCTTAATAACAATGAAACTAAGTAAAGCATTATCAGCTGTGAGCATCTGCCTGATGGCAATGTCATGTGGCAGCGAAGTGGTAAAAACAGCAGAAGACAATTTCACAGACAGCGTAACATCGGCATTGGAAAATTGTGGAAAAGTAGACCTTACAGCCTTCCAGTGGACGCGTGAGCCCGGAGCATATTCAATTGAGGGCGATACTCTTACTGTTACCACGGCCCCTCATACAGACCTTTGGCAGCGCACCTACTATCATTTCCGCAATGACAACGCTCCCGTTTTCCAGATACAGACAAAGGAGCAATACTTCAGCTTTGTTGTTAAGACAGATTTCACCCAGAGCCACCAGCGCTTTGACCAGTGCGGCGTTGTGATGTACTTGGATAGCGACAACTGGCTCAAAGGCTCTGTAGAGTTTGAGAACGAGCAGTTCCAGCACCTTGGCAGCGTGGCCACCAACAACGGCTATTCAGATTGGGCAACAACAGCCATCCCTGCCGATGTCAAAACCATGTGGTACCGTTTCTCCCGCCGGGCCGACGACTATTGCATTGAGTGTTCTGCCGATGGAATTAACTTCAGCCAGATGCGCATCTGCCACATGTACGCCGGTGCCGATAAGATAAGTTTTGGCGTGTACGCCTGCTCTCCTGAAGAATCTTCGTTTACCGCCAAATTTACGGATATGAAGATTACCGAGTGCATGTGGAAAGCCCATGACGGACAGCAGCCGGACGAGGAATAATTAGCAGAATGACAACATTGAAGGATTATAATAAAACCAAGCTGGCCTGTTACCTGGGTTTTGTGACCCAGGCTATAGTCGCCAATTTCACACCGCTGCTCTTTGTGGCCTTCCACAGGGAGTATAATGTCTCGATTGCAAGTCTGGCCCTTATCCCGGCGATTTTCTATATAGTCCAGTTGGTCACCGATTTCCTCTGCGCCAAATTCAAGAATCTGGATTACCGCAAAAGCATAATCGTCTCCGAAGTGACATCGGCCCTTGGACTCATCGGACTGGCATTTTTACCATCCCTATTTCCAAATCCGATGGTGGGAATTCTCATTTGCGTATGCGTTTATGCGGTTGGAAGCGGCCTCATCGAGGTGCTTTGCAGCCCGATAATCGAGGCCTGCCCTTTCCCCAACAAAGAGGGAATGATGAGCCTGCTGCACTCCTTTTACTGTTGGGGTGCCGTGAGCGTAATCCTAGGTTCTACGCTGTTCTTTACCCTTTTTGGCCTTGAGAACTGGCGAATCCTGGCTTGCCTTTGGGCACTCATCCCCCTTTACAATATTTTAAATTTTGCCACCTGCCCTATAGAGCCCATTGTTCCTGATGCCGATGGTGGCTTGACCATGAGCCAACTCCTTAAGAACCGGCAATTCTGGATTTTCATCCTCCTTATGGTGGCCGCCGGCGCATCGGAAAGTTCGATGGCCCAGTGGACATCGGCCTTTGCGGAAATGTCTTTGGGCGTTGATAAGGCGATTGGGGATTTGGCCGGGCCTTGCGGTTTTGCCTTTTGTATGGGCCTTGGGCGGCTTTGGTATGGAAAGAAGGGACAGAGCGTAGACCTAAGGACTTATATGACCTGGGCCGGGCTCCTTTGTTTTGCTGCCTATCTGACGGCCTCACTTTCACCACTTCCCATTGTCGATTTTGCAGGCTGCATGGTAAGCGGACTGGCCGTTGGAATCATGTGGCCGGGCTCCATCAGCCTGACATCGGCCCGTATGCCAGGTGGCGGCACGGCACTTTTCGCCCTGCTGGCTTTGGCCGGTGATATGGGCGGCACCCTTGGCCCCTCGCTTGTTGGAATCTTCACTGAGTCCAGCCGGAACAGCATTCAGGGCGGCCTTTTGGCGGCCTGCATCTTCCCCGTCCTTTTGGTCGTAAGCCTTATTTTCATTAAGAAAAACATCGTTAAAAAATGAACATTATGTATAAAGTATTAACAATCTTTGCTGCATCCGCAGCGTTAGTTCTGGGATTTGCCTCCTGTAACAAAAACGGCGAGGTTGAAGAAGAGGAGAATAACCCGTACAAAAAACTGGAGCTCTCGTCCAAGTCGGCCGAATTCGTCCAAGAAGGGAATACCTTCTCCTTTAATTTCATCGAAAAGATTAATGCTTCTACGGATAAAGACTACATCATCTCTCCGCTTAGCATGCAGTTCCTGCTTGGAATGATTCTGGATGGTGCGCGTGGAGAGACTGCCAGTGAAATATGTTCCGTCCTTGGATACGGGGCCGGAGAAGTGAGTGAAGTGAACGAGTATTGTCTGTCGATGCTCCGGCAGCTGCCCTCGATGGATAAAAAAACTACCCTGAACATTGCCAATGCCATTTTTGTCGATGACGGCTGGCCGCTGCTGGACAGTTATAAGAGCATCGTCGGACAGTATTATAACGCAGAAGTTTCCAACCTTGACTTCTCCAACGGTCCCGCCTCACTCAAGGCCATCAACGGCTGGTGCAATAAGCAGACAAACGGAATGATACCCAAGGTGCTTGATAATGTGTCAACAGACATGCTGGCATACCTTCTGAACGCCATGTACTTCAAGAGCCAGTGGAAGGAAAAGTTCAAAAAAAGCGCCACTTCCGATGAAACCTTTACCAACGAGTCCGGCGCCAAGGGCAAGGTTAAGATGATGAAACAGAACAAAAGCCTCAACTATTCAGAGAACGATATCTACAAAATGGTACAAATGCCTTATGGCAACGGCGTATTCTCTATGTACGCATTCCTGCCTATGGATGGGTATAAACTGGCGGACGTAATCGCATCTCTGAAGAAATCTGACTGGAACATGGTTCGCCAAAGGATGTTCCCCTGCGATGTTGACCTGTGGCTTCCCAAGTTTGAAACCAAATTCCATATCAAACTTAACGATATCCTCTCTGAGATGGGAATGCCCCTTTCCTTCGATTCTGAAAACGCAGACTTCAAGGCCATGTCAGATTATGCCCTTTGCCTAAGCTTTGTGCAGCAGGATGCAGTTATTAGGGTAGATGAAGAAGGGACTGAGGCTGCAGTTGTATCAAGCGCAGGTGTGGAAAAGGTTACTTCTGTCGGTCCCGGAGACCACGTGGTTTTCCATGCTGACCATCCGTTCCTTTATCTCATAACCGAATATAGTACCGGTGCAATCCTTTTCGCCGGTCGTTACAGTGCAAACTAAGTTTAATACATGGTTTATTTTTTATGACAGAACTTGAAGCAATAAAAGCGCGCCATGCGGTGCGGAAGTATTTGGACAAAACCATTGAAGCATCCGCAGTGCAAACACTTAAAACAGAGATAGATAAGTTAAATGCAGAGAGCGGCCTGCACATTCAGCTGGTCCTTGATGAGCCCAAGGCTTTTGCCCGCGGTGTACTGAAATACGGAGCCTTTTCCGGGGTAAGGAATTACCTTGTCATGGCCGGCCCAAAGGGTGCCGATGAAAAGATTGGTTACTACGGAGAAAAACTGGTCCTGCTGGCCCAGATACTTGGCCTTAACAGCTGCTGGGTTGGCCTGACATTCAAGAAAATCCAGGGCGCTTTTTCCCTTGCCGATGGTGAGGAAGTTTTCTGCGTGATTGCCCTTGGCTACGGTCAGGACCAAGGAAAACAGCACCCCCTGAAGCCATTGGAAAAATTCTATGAAGCCGATGGAGTGCTGCCGGATTGGTTCAAAGCCGGATTGGAAGCTGCGCTTCTTGCGCCCACTGCCGTTAACCAGCAGAAATTCAAGTTTATCCTTAAGGGGAACCAGGTAGAGACCAAGACTTCTTTCTCAATGGTTGGCTACACCCAGATAGACCTGGGCATAATCAAATACCACTTTGAGGTTGGCGCTGGCCCGGAAAACTTCTCCTGGAAGTAAAATATCTTGTGTGAATTGATATGGCTATTTGGATTGTACTGCCGATACTTACACTTTTGATGTTTGACCTTGGGCTGTCGCTTAAGGTAGAGGATTTTGGAAAAGTTTTCAAGCATCCCTGGCCGATTGCCATAGCGCTCTTCGGCCAGCTAATACTGCTGCCTCTCATTGCGCTTGGCCTGGCCTGGGTTTTTAAGCTGACTCCGGTATTCTTTATAGGCCTGGTTCTGATTGCCTGCTGCCCGGGCGGAAGCTCCTCCAACGTTTTTTCCAAGCTTGCCGGGGGTGATGTTGCCCTGTCGGTAACCCTCACTGCCCTTAGCAGCATCATCACCCTTTTCACCATTCCCTTTATTATGAGCTGGGCGACGAACCTGGTAGGGGAAAGTGTAGGAATAAGCCTGCCGGTAGGGAACCTAATCAAGCAGAATCTTGTGCTGATGCTGCTTCCGGTGCTCCTTGGCATCGGACTTCATCATGCATGGCCAAGCGGCGCAGGTAAAATAGACAAAGTCCTGACCAAACTGGCATTCCCGCTTCTGCTTATACTGATTACCGTTTTCTATATCCAGCACCATAAGACCATTCTGGACAACATCGGCATACTGGGGCTATGCGTAACGGCCCTTATTCTGATTGCTATTGGTTGCTCTTCACTTCTGTCTCGCCTTGTTAAGACTGACAGCCGCCAGCGAAGGACGGTAGTCATAGAAGTTGGTATGCAAAATGCAGCCCAGGCCATTGCAATAGCATCCAGCCCCTTCATTTTTGCCAATGAACAGATGGCTATTCCAGCCATTCTGTACTCACTGATGATGAATATCGTCCTGTTGATTTATGTAGCAGTAGTAAGGAAAGCCCCTCTTACATAATCATTTGAACGTGGGGAATTCCGGCTTCCATAAATGCATCAGAACATTTTTTGAAGCCAAGTTTCTCATAGAAACCGGTACAATACTCCTGGGAATCAAGTAAAATCCCACGGGCATTCATTCTTTCGTGAGCAGCTTTAATACCGGCGGACACCAACTTCCGGCCAATACCCTTGCCGTGTTCCCTTGTCAGTACACGGCCCATTTTCACTATGCCGGGCTCGTCTTCTTTGTCATAAAGCCTAAGATAAGCCAGAACAAGGCCTGAATCATCCTGCATCCAGACATGCAGGCTCCGGTAATCGATATCGTCCATATCTGGATACCGGATGCCCTGCTCTGTCATGAATACATCTGACCTGGCTTTAAGAATCTCATAAACTTCTTTTCCAGACAGCTGCCCGAATGATTTAACAAGAAAAACCATTTACAAGCTTGCTACAAGTATGTCTTTGATTCCCTTTTCATCAAGCGGAACATAGGCCTCATCGAGCCCCTCGTTAACTGCAATGTGGTGAGCCATCTCATCAAGGCGGCTTTCATCGATGCCAACTTCACGAAGAGTCATCGGAATACCGATTGATTTAAAGAAATCGTATGTCATATCGATGGCTTTGCGGGCGATTTCCCATTTGTCACGGGACGGATCGATGCCGAATACGTTAACTCCGTATTTTACAAAGCGGTCAAGAGTTCTTTCGCTAAGGATATGTTTCATCCAGCGGGGTGTGATTATGGCCAGGCCTTCACCGTGGGTGATATCGTAGTATGCGCTAAGAGCGTGCTCTATGCCGTGGCAGGGCCAACCGGACTGGCTGTTTCCAAGGGAAAGGATGCGGTTGCAGCCGTAGGTGCAGCAGAGCATCATCTCTGCGCGAGCGGTGTAGTCTTCCGGGTTTTCAATACACTTACGGCCGTTAACCATAAGGCTGCGGAGCATGCTCTCGCAGAAACCATCGTTAAGAAGGGTAGCGTCTTCTACAAAGTACTGCTCCATAACGTGGTTCATGGCATCGGCAACGCCTGCGGCTGTCTGCTTTTTGGAAACGGTGAAGGTGTATGTAGGGTCAAGGAACGATGCAACAGGGTAGAGGAGCGGATCGATATAACCAATCTTGTCATTGGTCTCAGTGCGTGAGATAACTCCGCCGGCATCAAACTCGCTGCCGGTTGCGGCAAGGGTAAGGATATCTACTATCGGAAGGGCTGCCTTGGCTTTGACTTTATAGGAAATAAGGTCCCAAGGATCTCCATCGTAGCAGGCACCGGCTGCAATGGCTTTTGAGCAGTCCAGCACGCTTCCGCCGCCAACGGACAGGATAACGTCAATCTTGTGCTCTTTGCACAGGCGTACTCCGTCAAGAACGCTTGGGTCATACTTGGGGTTGGGCTGGATGCCGGGAAGCTCCACAACTTCAAAGTTTTTCAGGAGTTCAAGCACCTTCTGGTACAGGCCAATCTTCTTGATGCTGCCGCCTCCGTAGGTCAGGAGGACCTTTTTCCCAAGCGGAGCCATAACTGCGGGAAGCTTTTCTACAACGCCTTTCCCGAAAATAAGGCGGGTGGGGGTACAATACTCAAAGTTCTGCATATCTTTTATGTTTATTTTCTGTTTGCAAATATGGGAAATATCTGTCAGAATCTTTTTCCTTTTTTCCCGTTTCTTCTACCAATTTTCCCTAAAAGTTTTTTCATGGTGTCAAAATCGGTAATTTGCGGATTCTATTTGTTATATTTGCCACCGATATGAAAAAGTTATTGTCGATAGTGATATTTGCGGTTCTGGGGGTGCATTTGAACGCCCAGATTGATACAACCGGTATTTACGGAGAGCGGAAAGACTCCCTTGACGCAGCCGTATTCGTAGCCCGCAACGATGCCAATTACCTGTCAAAAGGCAAAACCCTGCGTACAGAGGTAATTTCTTCTGCCGGCCTTATGAAAATGGCCTGCTGCAACCTTGCAGAAAGCTTTGAAAACTCTGCCAGCGTTACAGTAGGTTATGCCGATGCTACCACTGGCGCACGCCAGATACGCCTTCTTGGTCTCTCCGGCATCTACACCCAGATGCTGGACGAGAACCGTCCCACAATGCGCGGAATTACAGCCCCTTACGGACTATCCTACATCCCCGGCCCCTGGCTGGAAAGCATCCAGGTAGGAAAAGGCTCTCCTTCAGTTGTCAATGGCACGGAGTCAATCACCGGCTCCATCAACCTTGAGCATGCAAAGCCCACCGATGGCAAGCCGCTGTATCTGAATGCTTCCGTGATGAACGACACCAAGACTGATTTCAACATCGTCTCATCACTGGACGTGTCTGAGAATCTTTATACCGTGTTCATGGGCCATGCAGACGGCAACTTTCATAAGTATGATATGAACGATGACGGTTTTGCCGATGAGCCTTCGCTTATGCAACTTAACGTCGCCAACCGCTGGCTCTGGTATTCGCCGAAGGTCCAAATCCGCTGGGGAGTGAAATATGTCCACGACCGTAGGAAAGGCGGTCAGATTGACGGTCTCTGGAAGTCTGATATTACCAATAATGTTGCCGATGCCTATATGAAAATAGGTTATGCCCCCAGCGACGATGGCGTCTCAAGCATCGCCCTGGTTACGGACTTCACACTTCAGAACTCAAATTCCGCCTTTGGCCGGAATCTTTACGATGCCAGGCAGAACAGCCTGTTCGCAAACCTTCTGTATCGGACTCAAATAACTGAGGCTCATGAATTTACAATCGGCATAAATACAACATTGGACTGGTTGAGGGAAGATATCCTCGGTGGAGGCCAGACCTATAGCGGGGTAAAGAAAAGTCTCTCGCAGTTCGCCCCTTATGCAGAGTACACTTTCCGTCAGGGAGAAGATCTCTCAGTTGTAGCCGGTTTCAGCGGAACAGTTGTTCCTGACCATGGCTTTTATCCGGTTCCGCGCCTCACCCTCAAATATCAGCCGGCTGAGCAGCTGGTGCTTCGTCTTAACGGGGGCAGGGGACTGAGGTTTACCCATCCCGTGGCTGACAACATAGGCATACTATCTACTGGAAAAACGCTCGTGGGAGACCTCTCCAAAAGGCTTTTGGAAGATGCCTGGATTTTTGGCGGAAATGCTACCTTCTATTTTGAAGAAAGCACTTACCTGAGCCTTGACTATTTCCAGACTGAGTTTTCCTCTGCCATGTTTACAGACCGTGAGACTTCCAGGATTATACTGTATGATTTGAGTGGCCACAGGGCTTGGTCCCGGAATTTCCAGGCAGACTTCAGTATTGAACCCTTAAGCCGCCTCAGCCTGACTCTTACCGGCCGATATACAGATGCCAAGGCCTGGCAGCCATCCACCGGAAAGGTCCGTGAAATGCCTCTTGCAGCCCGTTTCAAAGCCGTTTTGAACGCCCAGTACAAGTTGGGCGCCAATAAGTGGATTTTTGATTTTACAGCGTCACTTAGCGGCCGTTCACGTGTTTATGATTTCATGAAGGAATTAAGGGATGACGATGGTGACTTGCTGTATCCTTCAGGACGTACTCCGGCATACCCTTTGCTGTATGCCCAGGTGACACGCCGTTTCAAGGGTTTTGACATTTATGTGGGCGCAGAGAACCTCACCGGTTCAATGCAGATGCACCCTGTTGCAGATGCACACAATCCTTATTCGGAAAACTTTGACGCCGCCTCTGTGTGGGGACCGCTGATGGGTGCTAAATTTTATGCCGGAATACGTTTAACTATTTGGAAATAAATTGATTGCAGATATGAAAAAGTACATTCTTATTGTCATTCTTGTCCTGATTGGCGCATCAGTTGCTTTTGCCGCCAAACCTAAAGTAAAACCCAAAACAGTTATCTTTGAGGTAAGTATTCACTGCCAGAACTGCGTGAATAAGATTACAGACAAAGTGTCTTTTCTTGATGGCGTAGATGACCTTAAGGTCTCGCTTAAAAACAAGACCGTCATCATCAAGTACAATCCTGACAAGGTGAAGGAAACTGAATTGGCAGAGGCTATCCAGAAACTTGGTTACACTGTCAAGAAAAAGGAACCTAAAATGAAGGCTCTTGCTAAAGAGAGTTCTCTTGAGCCTGCCGTACAGAAGTAAGTACCCGGAAAAAGTTTCCTGACCAGATTTTTGCAATATCTTCCTGACTGAAGCCGGCTTCCAGCAGGTGAACAGTCAGGTTTATTGTATCATTGTCTCCGTTAAGGCCCCATCCGCCGCCACCGCCGTCAAAATCGCACGAAATGCCAACATGGTCTATACCGGCTACTTTGATGCAATGCATCAGATGTTCCATTGTATCATCAATTGTAGCGTCTTTTTTATCTGTACGCATGTAGTCAGGGACGATGTAAACCATAACAAGACCATCCTTCTCTGCAAGGGCGCGAAGCTGGTCATCGGTTATGTTTCTGTCATGTTTGAAAACTGCCTTGGCTCCTGAATGTGAGCAGATTATTGGAGCTTTGCTGTATTTTATACAGTCCCAGAAAGTTCCGCTGCTGGTGTGGGAAACGTCAACAATGATTCCGTAGCGGTTCATTTCTCTCACTACTGCACGGCCAAAGTCCGTAAGACCCAGAGTGGTATCGGCACTGTGGGTGGAACTGTGGCAGATGGCATTGTCGTAAAGATGGCTGAGGGTTATGTAAACAACCCCGCGGTCTGCATAATGCTTTACATTTCTGATGTCGTTACCGATGCCGTATCCGTTTTCTATTCCAAGGAAAAAGGCCTTTTTACCTTCTGCCTTAAGGCGAATGGCCTCTTCTTCTGTCTTTGCCAGACCGCACCAAGCCTTGTTTTTGTCTATATCGGCAAGAATCTGGTCTATCATTCCGTCGCAGTAGGCAAAGGCTTTGCGGGAAGATTCATCATCCAGACCCTTCTGTCCAAGATAGCTTATGAGAACGCGGCTGCTGAGGTGCCCTTCCTGCATTTTTTGCAGGCTTACCTGATTAACCTGTCGCAACCCTAGCTCACATCCATCATCGTAGCAGCAGGGGAGGTCTCCGTGTGCATCTATGGTTAATATATTATCCATCAGGTGTTTGGCCCTCTTGAAAACAAGCGATTTCCTATAAAGTTCGTTGTTTCCGGAAAGGGCTCCGTCAATACGCATCAGGCCTTTGTCTATTTCTTCCGACAGGGGAGAGGCTCCGGTATGGGGAATATTCCTTTCCGCTACAGCCTTGTAAAACAGAATACTGAATGAGGATTTTTCTTTAACCCAACCGTCAGGAATAGCTGCTCCATCCCACTGGGATGCCATTTCCCTGAGCACAGCCCCGTCTTCTGTTTCCGGGATTATGACAGCCTGGGCACCAGCCTTTTGAATGCTTTTTACCAAAGAAGAAGTCTTGCCGCACTGCGGAACCGCAATGAGCGGTACGTCTGAGTATCCGGGCTTTTCAGAAGCATCGGTCTTCTCAAAAAGTGATTTGACTTTGGCAGGGTAGACATTCTCCTGGGCTAAGGCTTCGCTTCCCAGCAAGGCGAAAAAAACTGCCATTGAAGCAGCTATAAAACAATGGATTCTCATTTCAGTTGATTTATTTCAGAGGGCAAAGATAATAAAATTACTTTTTGTTCATCCTGCTCTTTCTGAAATCTTTTGATGACAGGCCTGTCCTTTGCTTAATAAATTTACCGAAGAATGACAGGCTTGGGAATTTGAATTCATTGGCAATTTCCTTGATTGAAGCCCCTGAATAAAGCAAACGGTTTTGTATTGCATGGAAACTGGCGTCCCTGATAAAATCGTATGCGTTTTTTCCTGTGTTCTTCTTTACGATAAAAGACAGGTATTTGGGCGTTATGTTTAGACGGCTGGCAACTTCTGAAACGCTTCTGATCTTTCCGTCCTCACTTGAAATAATCTCAAGGAATTGTTTTGTCAGGTTGTCTTTATGTGAAATACTGTCGGCGATTTTTGCCGGTATATTCTGCTCCAAAAGCGCAAGAAACTCAAGAACAACGCAGCCAACGAGATATCTCACATATTCTTTTTTGTAAGGAACATCTTCCCTGGATAATTTTTCAAGCATTGTATCCAGGTAAGTGTTGAATACGTCGCAGCTGCTTTTGGACAGTGTCATGACTGGTTTTCCAACTGAATACTGGATATCTACCCATATCTGCTTGCTGATATACATCAGCTGCGAATAAGACTCCGGGTTCAGGCACATTATCTTGCATTTGAAATCAGGAGAAATCATGATTTGTGTCAGGTGAGAACCAGGATAGCTGGTCATTACCTGATTCTGTGAAACAGTGTATGCCTTTTCTTCAATATTGAAACTCAGTTTCCCGTCTGAGCATAATAGGAAGATGGAGTACTTCAGGGTTCCATTGACAATAGGCATTTGGCTGACGTCGTCTGTCAGAATGAGTTCATTGTTGAAGTACTTGACCATGGCTGCTGGAATTTTGGCTACAAATATAAGGATTTTTTGTAAATTTACTATATTCAAATCCTCATATTTTGGCGAAAATTCTTCGCTGTATCAATTATCCTTATTTCACTTACGTCATGTGCAGAATGTTAAGAAAATGTTAAATCTCACTTTTTCTATTGTCAAGTCTGTTGGTATAAGGTAAATTTGCAATATGATTTTGACGATATTAAAACTTCTTGGATGCATCGCCCTGCTGATGTACGGCATGAAGGTGATGAGTGAGGCCTTGCAGAAGATGGCAGGCCCCGGACTGCGCCATATTCTGGGTGCAATGACAACTAACCGCGTTACAGGAGTTCTTACCGGAATGCTTGTCTGCGTAGCGGTCCAGTCTTCAGCGGCAACAACGGTAATGACCGTTTCTTTCGTAAATGCAGCCTTGCTGACGTTGTCACAGGCAATTTCGGTCATAATGGGAGCAAACATCGGCACAACGCTTTCGGCTTGGATAATGTCCGCCGGTTTCTCCTTCAACATAACAAACCTGGTTTGGCCGGTTTTCCTAATCGCTGTAATCCTGATTCAAATGCGAAAGCACAGGTATCTCGGCGATTTTCTTTTTGGCCTTTCCTTCATGTTCTTCGCCCTTGGCACCCTTAACGCCACCGGCAGGGAAATGGATCTTGCCCACAATGAGAGTGTGGTGAATTTCTTCGCTTCGTTCGATTCGGGCAGCTATCTGACGATAATCCTGTTCATACTGATTGGCGGACTTCTGACCTGCATCGCCCAGTCATCGGCAGCCCTTATGGCTATAACGATGGTGCTTTGTACTACCGGAGTGCTTACAATTTACCAGGGAATCGCCCTTGTGATGGGAGAGAACATAGGCACTACGATTACCGCGAATATCGCCGCCCTGTCGGCAAATACTCAGGCCCGAAGGGCAGCGCTTGCGCATCTTCTTTTCAACGTGTTCGGAGTGCTGTGGGTGCTTGCGATTTTCTATCCGTTTGTGAATACAGCATGCAATCTGGTTGGTGTCGACCCTCATTCAGAGGCCCAGAATGCGGCCAGCCTGTCCTTTGTACTGGCAACCTTCCACACCATGTTCAATGTGACTAACACATTGATACTCATTTGGTTTATTCCGCAGTTGGAAAAGGTTGTAAGCAAAATCATCCCTCAAAAGGCAGGGGAGGAAGGCTTCAAGCTCCAGTATATCCAGAGCGGAATTATGAAGACTCCGGAAATCTCTGTGCTCCAGGCGCAGAAAGAGACTCAGCTCTTTGCAGACAGGATGAGGCTTATGTTCGGGGAAGTGCGTGAACTTTATGGAATTAACGATGCCGATGCCTTTGCAAAGAAGGCAGCCCGCATTAAGGAGATGGAGGAGATGAGCGACCGTTTGGAGAGCGAAATCGGCGGATATCTGGCCCAGGTCGGCAATGCCC
This sequence comes from Bacteroidales bacterium, assembly GCA_017459075.1. Lineage (GTDB taxonomy): Bacteria > Bacteroidota > Bacteroidia > Bacteroidales > UBA932 > Cryptobacteroides. The sequence goes on along the minus strand of JAFUDQ010000021.1, from coordinate 39,767 downwards.
ATCTTAGTGATGATACCAAACGCAAGGTTCGTTCCCTTACAAGAGAAGTCAGTGAACTTGAGAGTATCGGCGACAGCCTCTTCAATCTTTCCCGCGCTATGGAGAGAAAACTCAAGCAGAAGGCTGCATTTACAGATGATATGGCAGACGGCATTGCAGATATGTTTGATCTTGTAGAGCAGGCCATGGACAATATGTGTCTTGTTCTCAAGGGCGATGGTGACCAGTCCGTTTCCTTGGATCTTGAAAACAGGATTGATTCTTTGAGGACTGTTTTACGCAACCGCAATACCGACGATGTAGACGAAGGAGTATATAGTTTTGATACGGGAACCATATTTATTGATATAGTCCGTGAGTGCGAAAAGTGCGGGGACTATATCATAAATGTGGTTGAAGCCAAGATGGGTAAGCGGGACAATTTACCTGAAACCGGAGCCCTGAGGATTAATGTTGCTTCCAAGGAAGTATCTGTCAACGGTGAGTCCGTTGAACTGACCAAGACAGAGTTTGAACTGCTAAGCCTGCTGTCTTCCAATCCCGGGCGTATTTTCTCCCGCGAGGAACTGCTGGAACTTGTCTGGCCCAAGGATGTTGTCGTAGGGGAGCGTGTAGTTGATGTAAACATCCGCCGCATTCGCGCCAAACTCGGTGACCTTTCTGACCATATCCGCACCAAAGCCGGCTACGGGTATTATTACGAGTAAAATTTTTTATTATATTTGCATTATGAGGTTGTTGGTACTCATAATGTCGCTGGTTTTGTCCCTGTCTTCCGGGGGCAATAGCAGTTCTGGAGTAGAGCACCACCCCCGGCAGGATGATTACAGCATAAGTCATGTAATTAACCATGATATCTGCCTTACAACTGCGTCAGGATATGTTTTCTCCGGCCATAACGGCCCAAATTCGATATCGGTCCGGACAACTCATTCCGGTCATCGGACATCGCCCCAGAACAGATCCAACTCCCGTATCGTCAAGTCCGGGAAAATCATAGACAACAATAACACACATCCGTTCCTGACATTGACCTTTATAAAATTGTCGGGAGCGAACACTTCTGAAAGATATCTTTATTCGATTTGCCGATTGAGACTTTAGCCGGTTTCCAGCTTTGCTGTCAGCCAGCCATTCTATAGCCGGCCGGATAACCGTATACTCAAATCAAAAAATCGAATCAAAATGGAAATTAAATTCAAAAAGGTCCACACAGTCAAGGACCTTGTAATCTCCGCAGCAATTGTGCTTGCCGGAGCCGGACTGTTTTTTGTAAATGCAGGCCTGGGCATTATAGTAGCTGCCTGCGGAATTATTTCACTTCTAATCTTCAAGACTGGCTACAAGAGGGAAGGTGAAGATCTTCTGCTTGAATACAAGGCGATGGATGTAGACCATTCCTGCCGTCAGTCACTTAAAGATTTCCTTGACGGAAAGGATGTCACTCCTGAAATCAAGGCTCAGGAAAACGGCGGTATAGTACGCTTGGAGGTTTATTTTAACAGGACCTCCGGTGTGGCATACGCCCAGCTTTTTGATTTCTCCAGCTATACTTATGAAAAGGCTACGGAAATCGTTGAGCTGCGTTCTCCCCGGGCAGAAAAACTTATTAACAAGCTTTAAAGCCTTATTATGACAACGCTATTCCTTATCCTCGTGGGGATTGTAATCATGTTGTGCATCTGGCTCAACAATATCTCTTCGCGTATCGGTATACCAACCCTCCTCGCATTCATCGTCCTGGGCATTTTCTTCGGAAACAACGGACTTGTTCCGCTTCATTTCCAGGACTATGACTTTGCCAAGGAGATTTGTACGGTTGCCTTGATTTTTATTATGTTCTACGGCGGATTCGGAACGCGCTGGGATTCAGCCAAGCCCATCGTCAGGGAGGCGACCCTGCTTGCCTCCCTGGGCGTTGTCTTTACTGCAGGACTAACGGGTCTGTTTTGTCACTTTGTGCTTAAATGGGGACTTGTAGAGAGCTTCCTGCTGGGCTCTATGGTCAGTTCTACCGATGCTGCATCGGTGTTCTCAATTCTCCGTTCCAAGAAACTGGGCCTCAAAAACAATACGGCCCAGCTTTTGGAAATGGAAAGCGGGAGCAATGACCCCTGCTCATACATGCTTACGGCCTTGATGCTCAGTGTTGCGTCGGGCACTGCTTCCGGGATAGACATTGCCTGGATGCTGTTTGCGCAGATTGCCTTTGGTTTTGCGGGCGGCATAGGCATAGCAAAGCTGGCTTCTTTTATATTGGAGCGCTTCAGAATCAAGGGCGACGGCTTCGATTCGCTTTTCATCCTTGCAACGGCCATCCTGTCTTATGCGCTTACAGACATAATCGGTGGAAACGGCTACCTGAGCGCCTACATTGTGGGTATCGTGTTGGGTAACACAGATTTCCCTGGCAAGAAAACCCTGGTGAATTTCTTTGACGGGATTACCGGTCTGATGCAGGTTCTTATCTTCTTCCTGCTGGGACTCCTGGCCCGCCCTGCGCTGCTTCACAAGGCAATCCTGCCAGCTCTGGCCGTCTTTGGCTTCATGCTGCTTGTGGCCCGTCCGCTTACAATTGGCAGCATTCTTACGCCTTTTCGCAAATACTCTTTCAAGCAGCAGACACTTATTTCATTTGTCGGCCTGCGAGGCGCCGCTTCCATCGTTTTCGCCATCATGGCTATCGGCAATGATACGCTTTTCCAGAATGATCTTTTCAACATTGTCTTCTGTATTGTACTTATTTCCATTTCTTTACAAGGTTCCCTCATCCCTTGGATGGCCCGCAGGCTTGATATGACCGATGCCGATGCCAACGTTATGCGTACGTTTAACGATTATTCAGAAGGGACGGAGATGCAGTTCGGGAGTATCGCCATTGCCCCTGGCAGCAAGTGGGACGGCAAGCACGTCAAGGAACTGGGTCTGCCTCGCAACATGCTGATTGCCTTGGTAATCCGCGACGGCAACCGCATTACAGCCCGCGGAAACACCCTTTTGCAGGCCGGTGACAAAGTGATTCTGGTAACAAAGGCCTTCGATGATACAGAGACCTTCCTGGTAGAAAGGAGAATCAAGAATGGCAGCCGCTTTGACGGTCACAAAATCAGTGACTTTAACACAGACGGCCTTATCCTCCTTATCAAGCGCGGTGAAAAAGAAATCATCCCCCACGGAGGCACCATCCTCCATGAGGGAGACATCCTTGTCATTTTAAAGACGCTTTAATAGCTTTCGTGCAATGAAAAAGGAAAGTCCGCCACAAAGGATAACGAGGATTATCATTCCGGGTGCATTTACCTGCCAGTACCTTTTGAAATAAAAATCTGAAGCACTCAGAAGTTCGATGTCGTAAACCTTATCTGCTGTTTTAGAAACTTCATCGGTTTTTGTATTTATTACAAAGTATGACTCTTCTAAAAGGCTTGCAAAGAAAACCGATGAACATATCGGTGTTATAATAGCAGTCCTTTCCAGCCTGAACCAGAGAGTCTTTCGCTTTCCAATAAGCGATATAAGACACGCAAACAGTGTCAGCAAAAACACTATTGCCAGTAAAATAATTCCACCCAAAACAAGCCCAAATAGAAGTTCAATGATTTATGCTATATTCTTTATAATCAGTACTTTAAAGACTCTTTCTTTTGGATTCGTAATAGGCGTGGCGGGCGGGGTTCTCCGGGAACCAGCCTTTAAGGACGCGCCTTTCTTGGGCTATAATCTCGTGGATACCCCAAAAGCATGAAAATGCGAAAGCCCCAAGTATTGTAGACCATATAACGTCCGCAATGAATAGGGAAGATCCTGCAAAACACAAGCCTGCCAGCAGCAGGACCCACCAGCTACCTTTGCCCCAATAATACTCCATTTTTATCACAATAGGATGGCAGATGCCTATAATCAAAAACACCGCCGCTCCCACAATAATTCCACTGAAATTCATAATGGTAAAATAACTTAAAATCTAAAACTAAGGTAGGCAAGAGTGACCCAATCGTCCATTCCGATTCTTACACCTGACTCGGCATTAAAACGGATGTCGTTCAGCAGGGCGTTCAGGCCTAACTGAAAATGATCGTTAATGGTATAAATAACCGAGGCTCTGCCAACAGCGGTTATGAATACTTTATTCTTGGATTTAACCTCTTTGCTTATATCCGTAGCGTATACGGTTCCGTCTGGCAAGGGTATTCTGGTAGAAGCTGTAATGAAATTCTTGTTAAAGAAAACGACCAATGGGGCTGCTGAAGCATGAAAAAGTAATTTACCTTGATTTGGGGTAAAGTTATATCCGTAGCCTATACCCGCTGCAGCCTGGTAAAAATCGATAGTCTTCATACCGCCCAGCATTTGCAGCAGAGCGTTGTTCTGGGCTTCAAGCTTTGCATTCAGGAAAACCGCGTATGCAGTCAGCGAGCCGGAGGATCGTTTCTGTATAGCCCCGTTGCCCATAGCCGCAGGAAGCGAATATCTCCTTGAATTCAATACATAGTAACCATTGATAATCGTCGCACGCAGTTTAGTGTCTCCTTCTTTTACATGCATTACTTCTGGTGTTGCCGATGCATCAAGAGTACCGCTCAGGCCTTCGGTAGTGTGGCTGCGCAGTTCCACGCCGATGCCGTTTGTGAGCAAGGATATATTCAAGTCTTTATAATACCCTTTAGAGACATTAATGGAGTATTTTACGGACAGGGAACGGTATCCGAATGCAATGGAAGTCTTACCGTTAAGGCCGGACTTCATGTTGATGTCTATGTCGTTATAAGTTGGGATATTATGTCCGGCAACCGATGTGTTTATCCCGGCAAAGGCACTGCTTACAGATACCATCCAGCCATGCTTTGGCGGAGAAAGAAAAGCCGAGTCTACACCAACCATAGCCCGTTCGTCAAGGAATCTGCCTACGGCATTCAGGTTTTTTCCCAGCCATGTTTCCTGAGCATTCAGGTTCAGGGCTGGAAAAATAATGAAAAACAAGGTAGCCCAAAAGATGGCTGAAAATCGCTTCATTAATTCTGGATTTATTAGGAACAAATATAGGTTTTTTTTATTTTTGTACAAAATGTAATTATATGAAGAAAGTAGCTCTTGCACTGGCCAGCGGCGGCCCTCGTGGATTCGCATATATCGGAGCGATAGAAGAATTGCTCTCACGTGGCTATGAAATAACCTCTGTAGCAGGCGCTTCCGCCGGTTCTCTTGTCGGCGGCGTCTTCGCCGCAGGCGGTTTGGAAGCCTTCAAAAACTGGCTCTACGGACTGGACCCGGCAAAGGTAGTATCGCTGATGGACTTCAGCATCGGCAGAAACTATGTTGTAAAGGGAGACAAAGTCATCAATGCAATCAAGGAGATTGTACCTAATGTCAATATTGAAGATTTGTCAATCCCTTATGCCGCTGTTGCAACAGATCTTTATACCGGAGAGGAAGTTGTATTCAGGGAAGGGCCGTTGTTCGATGCTATCAGGGCGTCTATTTCCATCCCCTCCATGTTCCGTCCGGTTAAATGGAAAGGGCGTACGTTGGTGGATGGCGGCATGGTTAACACCCTGCCTTTGAGCCTTGTAGAGCGCAAGCCGGATGATATCCTTGTGGCTTTCAATGTGAATCAGATTGATGCGGCGCAGATTCAGGGTTTCCTTGACACCAGGGAGGCTATAAGAAATGAGCTTTCAGAGAAGGTTAAAGCCGGAGGAAAACTCTATGTCAAGGAAAGAATCGAGTCCCAGTGGAGTGAACGGAAACTGGAGTCGGAAGGCAAGGATAAATGGATACCGGTAGATGCTGAAAACAGCTATATTTCCGTATTGCAGCGCGGTTTTGGCATTATGAACTGCACCATAGCCAGAATGGCAATCGAGCAGTATAAGCCGAACATTCTTGTGGATTTGCCATACGATTCCTATCACGGAGTATACGGCTATTCCCATGCTGAGGAAATCGCAGAAAAAGGTCGTGCGCTCATGGCCGCCGCACTTGATGAATATGAATCAAAGCAAATTATACCATTATGAAAAAGATTTTGACAGCTATTGCGGCAGTTGCTGTGCTTGCAGCTTGCCAGGGAAACCCACAGACAGAAAACAATCAAACAGAAGAAACTATGAATACTCCCGTAAATGATGTTGCAGGACGCAAGAATTTCGGTTCTGCACATGCTCTTATTACAACTCCCCAGCCTTGCGTTATGATTGCAACCTGGGACAAGGATAAGAACCCGGACGTAATGATGGCCGCCTGGGCAGGACAGCTGGATTACAAGCAGATAGTAATCAGCCTTTCCAAGCACAAAACAACTGAAAATCTGGAACTTACAAAAGCTTTCACCATCAGCTTCGCAGATGAAAGAACAGTTGCGGAATCAGACTACTTCGGCCTTGTAAGCGGTAATAAAGTCCCGGACAAAGTAAGCAAGGTTGGCTTCACCGTTACCCCCAGCCCTAACGTGGACGCTCCTATCATCGACCAGTATCCTCTTACCCTTGAATGCAAGGTGGTAAGCTTCGAGGACGGTTGCCTTATTGGCGAAATCGTCAATATGAGTGCCGATGAAAGCATTCTTACCGATGGTAATGTGGACCTTGCCAAACTCAAACCAATCGTGTTCGATGCTGCCGGAGTATGTTACCGTGCTCTTGGCGATGTTGTAGGAAAGGCTTGGGGCGCAGGAAAGACCTTTGCCGAATAAGATTTCTGCATATTAAAAGAGGGCCGGTTCAATGCGAACCAGCCCTCTTTTTAAGTATGACAGAGCTAATCTACAAATACCATTTCATCAAAGAGGTAGGATGCATGGCCGATGTATTCGATGTTGAAGAGGAGGTAACGCACATCAAGTGAGATATTGCGGCAAATCTCCGGATCAAAGGCGATGTCGCTCATCGTTCCTTCCCAGACGCGGTCGAAATTAATGCCGATCAGGTTGCCGTCGGCATTAAGGACCGGGCTGCCGGAATTGCCTCCAGTGGTGTGGTTTGTAGCAAGGAAGCACACAGGCTGGGCCTCATGGCCGCCCTCGGCGTAAATATCACGGAGCACCTGGGGAATATTGTAGTCAAAAATATCCGGATTGTCTTTTTCTATAATGCCTTTCAAGGTTGAAACCGGCCTGTAATCAATACCGTCGGCAGGGGAGTAGCCGGCAACCTTGCCATAGGCTACACGAAGCGTAAGATTGGCGTCGGGATAGAAGGCCTTTTCAGGCTCAAACTCCATCTGCCCCTTCATATAATCCCTGTACGCAAGATTAATGGCGCGGTTGGCAGTCATGACAACGGGGCGGATATCCTTGGTAAACCACTGCCAGAATGCATCGTACATCTCAATTGCAGGGTCGGAGTTGACAGCATCGGCATCGGCCTCTGTAAGAGAAAGAACCCTCTCTTTGTCCGTGAAAAGCGTCTTGGCGAACAAATCGGCTTTCCAGGCCTCCACAGAGCCAAACTTGGCAATCTGCTCCTTATAATAAGCTGGCTTGAATTCGTCCGGAAGGTTATCCCCGAAAGCAGTCATCATAGCCGTAAAAATCTCCTCGTCTATCGGCTGATAGTAATCTTTGAAGAAAGCCTCGCATCTGGTTTTAACGGCAGCAGGATCATTTATGTTTGCCTTGATTGAAGAGGCCAGCTGAAGTATTTCTATGGTACGAACGGTCTCATTATAGGTCTCGTATGCGTGGAAATACGGATTCCGTTGTGTATATAATGACTCAAGCTGTTCAAGGATACCTTCGTAACGTGTACCTTTGGCCCATTCGCGGAAGCGGGCTTCATAAGCCTTCTTTGAGTCCGCAGTCTTCATCTTAAGGATACCTTTGACCTCTCCCTGCCACTTCTTCCATGCGTTTGCCGTAGTGGCGTTCTTGGCGGAGTACTTGATGCGTACAGCCTGGTCCTGTCCCATATATTTCTTCTGAATCTGAAGCCTCTGGGTGCGAAGCGCAATCTTCTCAGGGTCAGATACTTCAGCAACATAGCGGACATCGTCCGAGGTAACATATTCCTTGGTGCTTCCGGGGCAGCCGTAAACAAAAGTGAAATCTCCTTCCTTTACTCCTGCGCGGGAAATTTTGAAGAATTTCCTTGGATGATAAGGCTGGTTGGCAGGGGAATAATCCGCAGGGGCGTTGTTTTCATCGGCATAAATACGGAAGATGGAAAAATCTCCTGTGTGACGAGGCCACATCCAGTTGTCCGTATCACCTCCGAATTTGCCGATGCTGGACGGGGGAGCGCCTACAAGACGGACGTCACTGAACACGCGAAATACGAAAAGGAAGTACTGATTGCCGTAGAAAAGGGCCTCTACGCTGGCCTTGATGCCTTTTACTCCGGCTGTGGCTTTCTCTATGAGTTTCTTTGAATTCTTCTCTACAAGAGCTGCCCTTTCCTCTTCTGTCATACCTTTCTTGTATCCCTTAAGTACTTGAGCGGTAACGTCTTCCATCCTGTCAAGGAAACTTACGGTAAGTCCGGAATTAGGGAGTTCCTCTGCGCGGTTAAGGGCCCAGAACCCGTCTTTCAGATAGTCGTGTTCCACGCTGCTGTGCTTCTGGATATAGCCATAGCCGCAGTGATGGTTGGTGAACAGAAGACCGTCATTTGATACAAGTTCTCCGGTGCAGCCGGAACCGAAAAGTACCACTGCATCTTTAAGCGAAGCCTGGTTGACGCTGTAGATGTCTTCGGCGGTGAGCTTGAAGCCTTTGGCCTGCATGTCTCCGATTCGCTGGGAGATAAGAGCAGGAAGCCACATACCTTCATCGGCTTTGGCTGGCAGGAAGGCAGTCATGACAAGTACTGCCAGGGGTAGTAAAAATTTCTTCATGATTTATAGTTTCATTATGGTTTTCAGTTATTTGGGAAGGTTGAACATTATTTCTGCCGGGGCCCGGCCTTTGGAAAGAAGGTCCCTCATCCTGTCAAGGTACGGGGCTGCATGGCGGAAGAAGTTAAAGTACCCGTCGCAAAGAAGGTTAAGGCCTTCACGGCGATGCTTGGGGCATTCTCCGCCGCAGGCGAAGCCGTATTCGCAGCGGAGGCATTTTGGCGGCAGAGAGTTTCGTTTTTCAAGGCAGAACCGGACCATCCCGGGGGAATTGACCACATCGCGGAGTGAAGCGGAGCGCACGTTACCCATCTTGAACTCCGGATAGACAAAATGGTCGCAGGGGAAAACATCCCCGTTATGCTCAATTACCGCATTAGGCCGGCAGGTCCTGTCATAAATGCAGGTGCCGCGATTCTCTCCGCACCAGGAACAAAGGGCTGCATCAAAGTGATTTACAAATACTTGGCCGACATCGGTCCTGACCCATTTGTCAAAAATGTCACAAAGGAACTTCCCCCATCCTTCGGAAGAAATGGACCATTCTGCTATATGAGTGCCGATGCTGTCGGGAGCGGAGATCCCTCCTTCGCCTACAAACTCCACTACCGGCATGAACTGCATGTATCTGCTGCCGATGGCTTTAAGGAAGTCGTAGACCTGGGCTCCACGGCCTTCTGCGGCCTTTGAAATGGCCGACATTGTATTAAAATCCACACCGTGACGCTGAAGGGTGCGAATCCCACGTAGGACCTTGTCAAAAGTAGGGGAGCCCCCGGCGTCTTTCCGGTTGGCATTATGGATGTCTTCGGGCCCGTCGATGCTTATGCCGATTAGGAAGTTTTCCTTTCGGAAGAAATCGGCCCAGCGGTCGTCTACAAGGGTTCCGTTGGTTTGAAGGGTGTTGTAAATCTTCCTTCCTCCGGCGAATCTTTTCTGGAGCTGCACAGCTTTCATATAGAAGGTGAGTTCGCGGAGAAGTGGCTCCCCGCCATGCCAGTCAAAGGCTGCGTCGGCTTCAGGGGGAAGGGAATCGAAATAGTTGCGAATGGACGCTTCCAGGAGTTCTTCGGACATCATCCGCACTTGGCCACCGAAGAGGCCGGACTTGTCCAGATAATAGCAATAAGAGCATCGAAGATTGCATGAAGGACCAATCGGCTTAAGCATAAGGGAGAAAGGTGCCTGCTCGTTAAGACGGGGGGCATCTTCTACCGAAATTGTGTCTTTGAATGGTCTCTTCACGGCAAAATCGTTTGTTTATGCTAACAAATTTATGAAAATATCTGAAATTTTCTTAACTTGCATCGCACAAAGTGTCAATAATATGAAGTATAACATAGGAAAAACCATTTTGATGGCCGGAGGAGCAGCCCTGGCGGCGTCGGCATGCTCAGACGGAAAGAAGGCTCCCGAAAAACCAAATATACTGTTTGTCCTGGCAGACGACCTTGGCTGGGGAGACCTCAGCTGCTATGGCCAGGAGCATTTCTCCACCCCTAATATTGATGCCCTTGCATCGCGCGGAATGCTCTTTACCCAGTGCTACAGCGGTACAACGGTAAGCGCCCCGTCGCGCTCCTGCCTTATTACCGGCACCCATAGCGGCCACACTTCCATCCGCGGCAATGTAGAGCTGGACCCGGAGGGACAGTTCCCTCTTCCTGAGGGGGCCACAACCATTTTCAAGGATTTGAAAGATGCCGGTTACACGACGGCTGCCTTCGGAAAATGGGGACTCGGCTTCATAGGTTCTACAGGAGACCCTTCAAAACAGGGTGTGGACCAGTTCTACGGCTATAATTGCCAGCTTCTTGCCCACAGTTATTATCCGGACCATTTGTGGGACAATGACCAAAGAGTTGAACTTACGGACAATTGTGACGATGTCCCTTATGGCCAGGGAACCTATTCTCAGGATCTCATTCACGGCAAGGCCCTTGAGTTCCTTGAGAATGCCGCCAAGGACGGAAAGCCCTTCTTTATGTGGTATCCAACCATCATTCCCCATGCAGAACTGATTGTGCCGGAGGACAGTATAATTGCCAAATACAGAGGTGTTTACCCTGAGACTCCTTACCATGGGACAGACCAGGGCATGTGGGGCTTCCGCAAAGGCGGTTATGTGTCCCAGGAATACCCCCATGCTACTTTTGCAGCCATGGTTTCACGCCTGGATGTATACGTTGGCCAGCTGGTCTCAAAACTTGAGGAACTTGGTCTTGCAGACAATACCATAGTGATTTTCGCCAGTGACAACGGTCCTCACATGGAGGGGGGCGCAGACCCTGATTTCTTTGACAGCAACGGTCCATGGCGCGGCTACAAGCGTGATGTCTATGAAGGCGGAATACGAGTCCCCATGATTGTGGCTTGGCCCGGACATGTGAAGGCAGGGGAGAAGACCTCCTTCATGTGTTCTTTCTGGGATTTGATGCCTACCCTTCGCGAGCTTACAGGAGTCGCAAGTACCGATGGCCTTGACGGCGTAAGCCTTCTGCCTCTCCTTGAAGGGCGTACCGGCCAGAAAGAGCATGACTACCTGTATTTTGAATTCCAGGAACTTGGTGGCCGTCAGGCTGTACGCAAGGGCCCTTGGAAACTGGTTCACATGGGCGTACGCAACCCTGACTCCGTTTACGAACTCTACAACCTTGATTCAGACCCCGGAGAGACCAGGGACGTCATTTCCCTTTATCCCGATGTTGCTGCGGAGCTAAAGGCAATTATGGCCGATGCCCATGTTCCAAATCCGGATTTCCCCCTTCTTCCGGGTGAATAGGTTTTATTTGCAAATCGTGATATCCAGAATCAACTTATCGGTCTCCCTCATTCCGCGGGAGCCGATAAGTCCAAGATTCCGGATTCTCTCCCTGAAGCACTTCCAGACCTTTGTCTGCCTGGCCGCACACCGCTCCAAGGGCGGCTGCAATTGGCAGTCCAATCTACCGTTGCTAGCCAGAATCTCTACGGCCTTAGCCACGGCAAGAGCCACTGCTATTGGTTCCGTACATCCAAGTGCCGGTTTTACTTCTCGCTTGATAAGGTCGATGATTTCCTGTTCTCTCGTGGTCATGGCTATTTTTTCTTTAGTGTCAATTCTGCAATCTGCGGATAAGATCCCAGCCTGAAGGGGAAAATGCCACCTATCCCTTCTGAAACATAAAGGCTGCGACCGTCTTCGGAGGTATATTTCCCGCTCCATTCCTTGAAAATAAGGGCGGCAGGGGAGAGGCCGAACACTTTAAGCTGCATGGCATGGGTGTGTCCTGAAAGTGTAAGGGCAATGTCCGTTGCCGGCAGGACTTCTGCCCTCCAATGGTTCGGATCATGGGTCAGAAGAATCTTGAAATCCCCGTCCTGAGTGCCTTCCAGGGCTTTTCCAAGGTCTCCGCGGGAAATAAAGAAGCTTTTGCTTGTATTTTCTACGCCAAGGACATAGATAGAGTCCGCCCCGTGACGAATCACGGAGTTGCTGTTATTCAGAATCGTCCAGCCAGCCCTGTTTACAATGTCGCAAAACTGGGAAAAAGCTTCGTCGACCTTGCTCTTGTCAAAGCCGTAATCATGGTTGCCGGAGACTGCATAAACGCCGTCAGGAGCTTTTAAGCGGGATAATTCCTTCACAAACGGTTCCGCTTCCGCAGCGTCTGTATTCACAAGGTCTCCAGTAAACACTATAAGGTCTGGCCTTAGTGCCAGGACGGAGTCAACCACACGACCTACGAATTTGCTGCTTTTGGTGTATGAACCAAGATGAAGGTCTGACAGGTGAACAATCCTATATCCGTCAAAAGACTCCGGAAGTGTCTCACATTCAATTATTTCCTTTACAATCGTGAGCTTGTGGAAGCCGATGGCCATTCCGTAAACGCAGATAAGCAGTACAGAGGCCGACAGCACCAGACTTATCCGCCTGCCAAGCAGTTTGTGGAAGGCTGCAAAAACCAACATTGGTGCAAAGAAGACAAAAACAAGGATGTAGCAGGCCCGCATGAAGAATGTGTGCCACAGGCCGCTCACGGCGCCAAGAATGCACAGGCCCATCAGAACAGTGGGTGCCCACCATGCCACGGAGAGCCAGCCCCGGCCGCGGAAGAATTTTTTCCAAAGGTAGTAATCGGCCAGAAGTACAAGTATTGTAGCGATAGTTGCAGTCAGAAACATGGTTTATTTGGTTTTGCGGAAGGCCCTGGGGGACTTTCCAAGCCTCATTTTTACAAATTTTCCAAAAGAAGACATGTTGGGGAAGCCAAATTGTATGGCCAGCTCCTTAATGCTTGCCGAAGAGAATTCCAGCTCCTGGCGGATGTGGGAAGTGACATTGTTCAGGATCATTTCATGTGCGCTTATGCCGCAGACATCATTTGTGACGGCCGACAGGTATTTGGGAGAGACGAAGAGGGCGTCGGCGTAATGCTTGAGTGAGCGCTCGCGGCCGCTGTCTTCTGCCAGCATCTCCATGAATTTCTTGAAAAGGACGTCTTTGCTGCGTATGTCCCCGGACTGGAACATGCCAATGTCGCGGTTCAGGATAACGCAAAGCTCATAGATAACGCATTGAAGCAGGGAGCGGATAATCTCGTCATAATAATATCCCCTCTGGGTGCGGAGTTTGCCCTCAATGACCTTGTAATAACTTGAGGTCAGCTCGCGGTCATCCTCTGACAGGTGAAAGACCGGGTTACTGCGGGCATACATCAAGATGGTCCAGACATTTCTTCCGGAGCGGATGGACTGTATGAAAGATTTGTATTTAATGCAAAGATATTTGATATCTTTTCTTTTTGCCGAATCTGCGTCTGACTGGCCGATGCTCATTCCCGGAGGGAGGATTAGAATGTCCCCGGTGCTTATCTTGTAAACTTTTGTGCCGATGTTCAGTTTGATGTGCCCTTTGTCACAGATACTGAGAAGAACCACACCGCCTTCTTCTGAGTTCTCAGTATTATATAAGGTACGGGCTTCTTCCATACTGGATGGTATGATTATATCTGATTGCATCGTTTTATAGTTTTTGTCAGGTACAAATATATGGATTAATTTTCAATATTGAGGTTATTTTGACCACTTTGTGGTAGAAATTTATAAAAATTTCGCTATACCTTTGCGCCGTATTAAAACTGAACCTTTATGAAAATGAAAATTATGGCAGCAGCAGCTGCTGCAACTTTGATATCAGCGTCGGCCTTCGCTGGCGGATTCGTAACCAATACCAACCAGAATGTGGCTTTCCTTCGCCAACCGGCCCAGAATGCTGCAATTTCTGTCGGTAGTGCATATTTCAATCCCGCAGGAGTCGGCTTCCTTGACAGGAAATTCCATTTTGCCTTCAACTGGCAGAGCGCTCACCAGACCCGTGAGGTGACCAGTACTTATGCTCCGTTTGCCCTTGGTAATGAAAGTGCAACCAAGAAGTACAAAGGCTTTGCAAACGCTAATTTCCTTCCTTCTCTCGATGCTGCATGGCGCTTTAGCGACGACTTCTTCGCTTCCTTCCATTTTGGAGTTGTTGGCGGTGGCGGAAAGGCAACCTACGACAATGGAATGGGCTCCCTTGAGAGCATGGTAGCTATTTATCCTGCCCTTATCAACAAGATTGCAGGTGCCAATGTATGTACTTACAGTGCCGATATCAACCTTATCGGAAAACAGTATATCTTTGCAGGTCAGCTTAATATCGGTTACCGTATCAACGATCATCTGAGCGTTTCAGCCGGCCTTCGTGCAAATTATCTTTATAACAATTATACTGCATCCATCCGTAATATAAACATCAACGGGATTCAGAATATCCCTCAGCTTGCACCCCTTGCAGGCGGACTGGGAGCCATGCTTGCAGACCGTGAACTTGATTGCACCCAGACAGACATCGCCTGGACTCCTGTTATCAGCATCGACTACAAGACCGGCCCTTTCAACTTTGCCGCCAAGTATGAATTCAACACATCCGTACGCCTTAAGAACGATACTTCCTCCGATGCAGGTATGCCTCAGTTTGTCGATGGTGCAGACAACATCGGCTCAGATATTCCTGCCATTCTTTCCCTTGGCGCAAGTTACGATGTACTTCCTTCCCTTCACCTGAACCTTGGTTTCCACCAGTATTTTGACAAAAACGCTTCACAGTTCAGCTCTGCAACCGGTAAAAACAACCGCCAGGATGCCATTGACAAGAATGCCTATGAAATCCTTGCCGGCGTAGAGTATGACCTTTCAGAAAAGTTTACTGTAAGTGCCGGTGGCCAGCTCACCCGCTTTGGCTGGGGAAATGACTATGAGTTCATTACAGACCAGTCTTTCAATATCAATTCTTATTCACTGGGAGCCGGCTTCCGTTACAAATTCTCTGACAGAATCAGCATCGATGCCGCTGTATTCAAGACTTTCTACAACAAGACAGACAAGGTAATGGCAGACTACAATGGTGCTGGAACAAGCGCATACAATACTGTTGCCGCTATCGCCGGCCCTGCTCTTGCCCAGCTTGTTCCTCCCGGATTTTCCGCTGATGCTTGCAAGGTTCCCGGTACAGACCAGTTCTACCGTACCAACACCGTATTCGGCCTTGGAATCAACTTCGCATTCTAATCTGAACCAAATATCAAAAAATAAAGTGGCCTTCCGGTCACTTTATTTTTTGATATTATCTGTAAGATAGCTAACTTTGGGAGCCGCGAACGGGACTCGAACCCGCGACCTGCTCATTACGAATGAGCTGCTCTACCGACTGAGCTAAAGCGGCTTGTCCATAACACAAAATAGTGTTTGGGACTGCAAATATAGATAATTTTTAGGAAAAACAAGAATGGAAGCGGACATTATCATCATAGGAGGAGGTGCGGCAGGTTTAATGGCTGCCTATGGCGCTGCCGAAAGGTCCAGGGGGGCAAAGGTACTGGTATTGGAAAAGATGCCCAGGCCGGGACGCAAGATAATGATTACGGGAAAAGGACGTTGTAATTTCACCAACGTTAAAAGCTGGAATGATTTTTCCCCGCATATCCGCACCAACCAGGGCTTCATAAGAGCCGCTTTCAGGAACCTTACCCCTGAAAATCTTATACATTTCTTCGGAGAACACGGCCTCCAGACAATTATAGAACGCGGAGACCGTGCTTATCCTTCTACTTATCATGCCTCAGATGTCGTAGATACTCTTGAATCGGCTGCCACTAAGGCCGGCGCAAGCATATTGAAGGACAGGGAGGTTCAATCCGTAAGGGAACTTTCTGGCGGAGGCTTCAACCTCTCATGTGCCGGGGGAGAGACTTTTACCTGCAAGAAGCTCGTTATCGCAACTGGAGGCCTGTCTTATCCTGCTACCGGTTCTACCGGAGACGGCTATGACTGGGCAGAGAACATGGGACATACTGTAAAGACCTGCTTCCCGTCGCTTACGGCCCTTGTTCCTGACGGCTATAAAACTCTTCCCGAGCGCATGCCAAGAGGCTCCCAGAAGGGCCATATTGACAGAAGCATGCCAATGTCGGACTGGGGAAAGAGCCTTTGCGGCTGCTCCCTTAAAAATGTAGAAGTTACGGCCTTTGCCGGCCAGAATGTGCTTCAGAGAGAGTTTGGTGACATAGACTTTACTGATGGCGGAATAGAAGGTCCGATAGGCTTTAAACTTAGCCGTAACTGTGTAAAAGGGCTTATAAACGGTAACAAGATATCCCTTCTTATTGACCTTAAACCAGCTGTTCCCAAAGAAGAACTGGAGAGCAGGATATCCTCCCTCTCCGGCCTACCAGCCAAAGTGCTGCTGCAGAAGTTGTTACCTTCTGAACTCATTGCCGGATTCACCGCTTCGAATCCACAGTTATTCAAAGGAAAACTTCTGAATACAAAGGCCCTGTCCGACGCCCTTAAGGCTTGGAAACTTGACATTGCCGGTTTTGTCGGATATGAGCGTTGCGTAGTAACCGCCGGAGGTGTTGATACAGATGAAGTGGTAGCCAAGACAATGCAGTCAAAAATAACTTACGGTCTCTATTTTTGCGGTGAAGTGCTGGATGTAGATTGCGATACAGGCGGATACAACCTTCATTGCGCCTTCGCAACCGGCCTTCTTGCCGGACAAAGCGCCGCCAAATAAGCATCCCCGCATTATGAAGCGACTCTTTTTATTTCTTTTTCTTTTGCCGATGCTGTCTTGCGCCCGTCAGGAAGTGAGACTGCAAAAGTCAATGGAATATGCAACCCTGCTTAAGGTAGGGGAGGATGAGGTTATAAGTATCTGTCCTTTTGACGGGACTGAGGATACCCTGCGTGTTACAGAACCGTTTGGAAGGGTGATTTGCATGTCCACCTCACATGTGGCATTTCTTGATGCACTTGGTTGTGACTCAGTTATTTGCGGGGTCTCAGGAGTAAATTTTGTGAGTTCCCTGGAACTTCGCTCCAGGAATGTTCCTGATGTCGGCTACGACCAGGCTCCTGACTATGAAAAAATCGTAGCCCTTAAGCCGGATGTCCTTCTCGCATTCAAGGTATCATCGGCCGAATCGCCATTCATTTCAAAACTTGAAAGCCTTGGCATTAGGGTCTTTACCCTTTACGAATTCCTTGAAAATCACCCTCTTGGCCGCGCAGAGTACATTAAAGCCTTCGGCACCGTTACCGGCCGTCGCCATGAGGCAGACTCCATCTTCACCACCGTTTCCAGTCTTTATAATTCTTTAAAGGTTCTGAGGAACAGCCCGAACGGGCTTGGTCCCTCGCATTTCAGCCCTGAGGGCAGTTCCTCAGGACCGGAATCTGAATCAGATTCGGAAACCAGTGTAAAGGTACTGATAAATATACCCTATGGAGATTTATGGTACATTCCGGGAGGTGACAGCTATATGTCGCAGTTAATTAAAGATGCCGGAGGCGAAATCCTTGGAGCAAAAGAAGGCGAAACCACATCCAGAACCATATCCCTGGAAGAAGCCTACATCCTGTCCACGGAAGCTGACATCTGGCTCAATACCGGCTGGTGCCGCACCCGCGCAGACCTAGAAAGCGCGAATCCTCTTTTCGGGAAATTCGAAATAGACAGGATATACAACAACACCCTCAGGACGAATCCCGAGGGTGGAAATGATTTCTGGGAAAGCGGCTGTGTCCGGCCGGACTTGATACTTCAGGACCTCAGAAGAATATTCTCCGGCGAAGGCGGCCAGCTATTTTATTACGTTGAAGTCAAATAACGGCACTTCAGCCCCATCGTAAATACCTCTTACAGAAGTAGTTCCGTCAAAGTTAAAAAGCTGCGGAGCGGACAGCTCCATCGCCACGCAGTCCCCATTCCTGAGTAGAACCCTCTTGCTTGAATCCACCAGGGCGGCACGAAGGAAAGCTCTTGCGTCAAGGTCTGCCTTGTAGACTGTTTCATCGTTCATAATGAACGAGAAAGCCCCGCCTTGCCATGCCCCTTCAGGATAAGGGTCTGTAAGGATGCTGGTATGGTCAATACAACATGCCTGGGCAAAAGCCTCCGGAGGCATCAAGGCACCATCGGCCTTAAAATCAGTTTCAAAAGGGTAGAACAGAATGCCGTAGGCAAAATCGTACTCATTGTAATAGCGGTGAGCAAATTTGTCCTCAATGCATTTTCCGGGACGGAGCATTTTTGTATAGGCTACCGGCGCCCAGCAAATCATTTTCACGGAGTCCGGTACATAAAAATCCCTGCTGTAGCGCTCCCAGGTCGTGTCCGGGCGCACTGCAATAAAGCCGGAAGCCGTTTTGACAACAATGTTCATCTGCGCTTACTTTCCACCAAAATGCCTTATAAGAAGGTCTGCGGCATCGTCAAAAGCCTTTCCTTCAAGAGGTTTTGCAGCCTCTGCCTTCCTGATGGCCTTCCTCTCCTGAACAAACTGCTGCGACAAAAGCTCGAACTGACGCTTGGTGTCCATCGTGAAGTCACCCTGGGATATCCAGGCAAAATAGGACGGCTCAGTATTCCAGACCTCGCGCGCAGTCTTTCCCTTATGCTTGCCGAAGGTAATGACAGCCTCGCCGTTTTCTCCAATTGCAAGACGGCCTGCATAGTCAATGGTCTTAGGCCTGCCGCCGAAGCTTGAAAGGAACTGAACGTCATTTTTCAAGGCCTCTGGGTATTTATCCAGCTGACCCTTAAGTACTTCGTAGGTTGCAACTGTATCGGCCTCGGCCGTATGGGCATTCTCAAAATCCTCTCCTCCACAGTAGAAACGGTAGGCACTGCGAAGATTGCGGGGCTCCATCGTATGGTAAATGGTCTGCACATCAACCATCTTCTTTCCGTGAAGGTCTATGTCGATGTCCCTTCCAAGGTAATGACGCACCCTTTCAAACTCTTCAGCCAGAAGCGGAAGGTCAAACTTCGCAGAATTGAAACCTGCCAGATCGCTGTCCTTAAGGTAGGGGAGAATCTCGTCTACAAGGTCCTGGAAGCGCGGGCAGTCTGCCAGCATGTCGTCCGTAAGGCCGTTTACGGCGCTTGCTGCCGGATGAATGGGATGCTGCTTACCAAGGACATAGTCCCACGGCTTCATCCTCCATGTCTTGATTCGCTGCTCACCGCCAGGCATTACCTGAACAAAGCAAAGCTCTGCGATACAGTCAGTAGTTATGCTCAGACCAGTGCTTTCAATATCAAAGAAAAGCAGCGGCCTCTCTAAATTCAATTCCATAGCAAGCGATTATCTTACCATAATAGGCATTACAATGCCGAATACCTTCACATCTTCCTCTGAAGGGAGAATGAGAACAGAGCGGCGCTTGTCTGCGAATTTGAGGGTGATTTCCTCGCTGCCAAGGTTGCTCAGAATCTCTGTAATATGGGTGGATTTGAATCCGATTACAAGATCATCCCCGTCATAGCGGCATTCTACCTTGTCGTGTGCTGCAATCTCAAAGCCTACATCCTGTGCTGATACCTCAAGGCTGCCCTGGGTAAGCTCGAACTTGATATGGTTGGAAGCCTTTGGTGAGCAAACTGCGATACGCTTAACTGTGTTGAGCAGCTGAACGCGGCTAATCTGCAGGATATTGGAGTTGTTCTTGGGGATAATTGTCTTATAGTCAGGATATTTGCCTACTACAAGGCAGCTCAGCATCGTGGTGTCTGCGAATTTGATGCGGGCAATCTTCTCATCAAAGGTGATGGTTACGTCTCCTTCCTTCGGAAGAATGGTCTTCAGCACATTTGCATGTCGTTTGTTAAGTATGAAAGAAGCCTCCTGCGGGGCCTTTACATCATTGGCTGTATAGCAGATAAGCTTCTGAAGGTCCGATGCTACCAGGGTGGTGCTGTCCGGTTTGATGTCGAAGAAGATACTGTTCATAATAGGACGGTTCTCCTCATCTGACGAAGCGTAAACAGTGCTTGAAATGCCCTCTGACAGTGTCTGGGCCGGTACTTCAATTGTTACGGCAGTCTCTCCGGGAGTCTGGAATACCGGGTAGTCCTCAGGATTGAAATAGGGCAGGGTAGAGGAACCACTTGTCCATGCGCACTCGAATGAATTCTCGTTGGCTGTGTTCAGGACAACGGGCTGGTCCGGGAGCTCCTTCAGCAAGTCTGTAAGCTGTTTTGCGGGAACGGCAATGCTGCCTTCCTCCTCTGTGCTCTGGACACTGAGCTCAGTTTTAAGGGTGAGCTCCATGTCGGACGCCGTGATTTCCAGGGTCTCTCCCTTCAGGACGAAGAGATAGTCTTCCAGAATAGCTTCCGTCGTCTTGGCCGGAATCGCTTTCTGAACAGTTAAAATGGCCTTCAGAAGGTCTGTGCTGGATACTGTAAATTTCATACTATATAATTTTTAACTTTTCATTTTTTTGCCGATGCTGCTTTGCTGGCATCAGCGCTTCCCGTGCGCTGCACAGTCAGTCAAACAAAGGTAAGAAATTTTTTTCAGATTTGCCAAATGGTTTTGGCATAGTGTTTGAGTTTGTCTGTGTCAGAATTAAAATTTGAGAGATTATGAAGAAGAATTTATTGACAGTATTGATCTCAGTAGCCGCAGCAGCGCTGACGGCTTTCGCTATTTTGAGCCTTTCATCAAATAAAGGCACAGTCGGTTATGTCTCAGGTGCAGACAGCAGCTCCATCGGCATGCCTGTATATCAAACAGTTAACCTGTCACAAAAAGAATATCCGGATTTCACTTACGCAGCAGAATCCGCAGTAGAGGCAGTCGTTTATGTCAAAGTGACTGTCAAATCGTCACGTCAGGACCAGATGATGGATCCTTTCTTCCGTTTCTTCTTTGGCGATGAAGGCATGGGCAGCTCTCAGGCACGTCAGGCCAGCGGTAGCGGCGTCATCATCCGTGAAGACGGTTACATCGTCACAAACAACCATGTTGTAGAGAATGCAGAGAAGGTTGAAGTTACCCTTAACAACAATAAAACTTATGAGGCAACTATAGTCGGTACCGACCCTGCTACCGATGTGGCTCTTATCAAGGTTGCAGAGACCGGTCTTCCTACCGTTCCATTCGGCAATTCTGACGAGCTTCGCCTTGGCCAGTGGGTTATCGCTATAGGCAGCCCTTATGACCTTCGCTCCACCATCACCGCCGGCATCGTCAGTGCAAAAGGCCGTCAGATGCAGCATTCCACCCGTGAACTCAAGATTGAGTCTTTCATTCAGACCGATGCTGCCGTGAATCCCGGCAACTCCGGCGGCGCCCTTGTTAACGAGAAGGGTGAGCTCGTGGGTATAAATACTGCAATCGTCTCACAGACAGGTTCTTACACTGGCTATTCTTTTGCCATTCCTTCAAATCTTGTTAAGAAAGTCATCGGCGATATCATTGAATTCGGTTCAGTAAAGAGGGCTCTTCTTGGCATCACCATGCAGGAAATTGACAGCAAAAAAGCAGAGGAATTGAAACTTTCTTCCCCGGAAGGCGTATATATTAGAGAGGTAATGAAAGGCAGTGCTGCCGACAAGGCCGGTTTGAAAGCTGGAGATGTTATCGTATCTGTCGGTTCCGTTATCGTTAAAAGCATGGCAGAGGTCCAGGCACAGGTGGCAAGCTACCGCCCCGGTGACAAGGCTAATGTAAAGGTTGTCAGGGATGGCCAAACTCTTGATTTTGAGGTTACTTTCCTGTCTTCAGAAGAAGCTAATGCTACGGTAAGTTCCGACGGTTCAGTGTCTTTCTACGGCGCTACCCTCAAGGCTGCGGATGAGAAAACTCTTGCACGCCTCGGCCTTAAGAAGGGTGTCGTAATAGAAGATGCAGGAAACGGCAAAATGCGCCAGAGCGGGGCTTCGGACGGATTTATTATCCTGTATGTCAATGACCAGCCTGTTTCATCACCTCAGGATGTAGTTAATATCGCCAAGAAGGCGAAGAGGTCTGTATTCTTTGAGGGTGTAACATCTTCTGGCAGAGAGGCTTACTTCGGCTTCGGCAAGGAATAATAAAGACAATGAGACAGCTTAAGATTACAAAATCCATCACTAACCGTGAGAGTGCTTCGCTTGACAAGTATTTGCAGGAAATAGGCCGTGAGGAACTGGTTTCACCTGAAGAGGAAGTAGAACTTGCACAGCGTATCAGAAAAGGTGACCAGGTTGCACTGGAAAAGCTCACGAAGGCAAACCTCAGGTTCGTGGTATCCGTTGCAAAACAGTATCAGAACCAGGGACTCAGCCTGCCGGACCTTATAAACGAGGGAAACCTCGGGCTTATCAAGGCCGCAGAGAAGTTCGATGAAACACGCGGATTCAAATTTATTTCTTACGCTGTCTGGTGGATTCGTCAGTCCATACTTCAGGCTCTTGCAGAGCAAAGCCGTATTGTCAGGCTGCCTCTTAACCAGGTGGGTTCCCTGAACAAGATTAACAAGGCTCTGTCCAAATTTGAGCAGGAGAACGAACGTCAGCCTTCCAGCGAGGAACTTTCAGAGATGATAGATGTCCCTAAGGACAAGATTTCAGATACCCTGAGGGTTTCAGGAAGGCACGTTTCCGTGGACGCTCCGTTTGTGGAAGGAGAGGATAACAGTCTTTTGGATGTCCTGCCTAATGATGATTCTCCAAGTGCAGACAGGGGCCTTATTAACGAAAGCCTTAATACAGAGATTGAAAGGGCGCTTGCCACCCTTACAACGCGTGAGAGGGAGATAATCAAGTCATTCTTCGGCATCGGTTGCCAGGAGATGACGCTTGAGGAGATCGGAGAGCGCTTCGGCCTTACCCGTGAAAGGGTGCGTCAGATTAAGGAGAAGGCTATCCGTCGTCTTAAAAATGTGTCTAGAAGCAAACAGCTCAAGAGTTACCTGGGTTAGAATTATGATGAGTCCTGAATTATTTATACAGAGCAAGGCGGCAGAAGCTATCTCCGCCTTGTATGGTGTTGTAACCGAGCCTTCTGCCCTTCAGGTTTCGGTAACCAGAAAGGAGTTTGAAGGTGATTATACATTGGTCGTTTTTCCTCTCTTGAGGATGTCAAAATCTTCTCCGGAGGTGACTGGAAACGCCATCGGCGCATGGCTTAAGGACAATGTGCCGGAGATTGCAAGTTTCAACTGTGTCAAAGGCTTCCTCAATATCCTCTTCAGTGAAGTTTATTGGAATGAAGAACTTCGTTCAATTGCTGCCGATGCTTTTTTTGGCCAGCTGCCTTCTACCGGCCGCCGTGTCATGGTGGAATTCTCATCTCCGAATACAAACAAGCCGCTGCATCTTGGCCACATTCGCAACAACCTGCTGGGTGACAGCGTTTCACGCCTTCTGAAGGCTGGTGGTAACGAGGTTATCAAGTCCACCATCGTCAATGACCGTGGAGTGCATATCTGTAAGAGTATGCTGGCTTGGCAGAAGTTCTTTGACGGCAAGACTCCCCAGTCAGAAGGCATCAAGGGTGACCATCTGGTGGGGGACTGCTATGTTGCTTTTGACAAGTGGTACAAGAGTGAGGTTAAGGAGCTGATGGATAAGGGTCTATCAGAGGAAGAAGCTAAGAAGGAGGCGCCTTCAATCAAGGCTGCACACGATATGCTGGTGGCCTGGGAGAAGGAAGACCCTGAGGTTCGCGCTCTCTGGAAAAAGATGAACGGCTGGGTTTACGAAGGTTTTGACCAGACCTATGCCGCCCTGGGTATTACCTTTGATGTGGTGGATCATGAGTCTGAGACTTATATTCTTGGTAAGGAACTGGTACAGAAGGGTTTGGATAGCGGCGTCTTTGTTCGTGAAGCCGATGGTTCCGTTTGGTGCGACCTTACGGCCGACGGTCTTGACCGCAAGCTTGTGCTTCGTGGCGATGGCACTTCGGTTTACATTACTCAGGACCTTGGTACGGCAGAGAGGCGTTTTGCCAACTATAACCTTGATTCCCACGTTTATGTGGTTGGAAATGAGCAGGATTATCATTTCCAGGTACTTAAGCTCATTCTTAAGAAGCTTGGCTTTGACTGGGCAGACCAGATTTACCATCTTTCATACGGCATGGTAGAGCTCCCGGAGGGCAAGATGAAGTCCCGTGAGGGTACTGTGGTTGATGCCGACGACCTTATTGAGGCTATGTATCAGGAGGCTAAAAAGACTTCTGAGGAGAGCGGCAAGCTTGCCGATATGCCTAAGGATGAGAAGGAGAAGCTTTACCATATGATTGGTCTTGGCGCACTTAAGTACTTCATTGTTAAGGTGGATCCCAAGAAGACGATGCTCTTCAATCCCAAGGAGTCCATCGACTTCAATGGCAACACCGGTCCTTTTATCCAATATACCCATGCCCGCATCTGTTCCATATTGAGGAAGGCTGCGGAGCAGGATATTGCTTTTGGTGCCGATGATGTCCTGGATTCTGTTTCTCCTTCCGTAAAGGAGGTTCGTCTTGTGAAGTTGCTGGGGCTGTTCCCGTCCAAGATAGGGGAGGCTGTGGCTGCGCTCAGCCCTGCAGTGCTTGCCAATTACTCTTATGATTTGGCTAAGGAGTTTAATCAGTATTACCATGATACACAGATACTTAAAGAGCCTGACCCAGTGCTTCTCAAGTATCGCCTGGTGCTCATTGCCACCTTGGCTCGCACCCTCCGCTCCGCCATGGCCATCCTTGGCATCCAGCTCCCGGACCGCATGTAAGGCTTTTTCTGGAATCTGCAAACTATTCTTGTGAAACAGAGGTGATTAGCCCATGAGGTATTTGCCGATTTTGGGAATCTTCTGGAGGAGGATGGCAATAATAGCCACAATCAGGAAGGAGGCTACTGCGGTGAGCAGGATTTCTGCGGGGGTGGTCCAGAAGCCAAGAGGAGAGGCGTCCGGGCCGCCGGCTATGGCAGAGCCAAGCCAAGTGCGGATGAACCCAGAGACGTATACAAGTACCAGCAAATGAATCAGGTACATGCCGTAGCTGGCTTTGGAAACGGGAAGGAGCGCTTTCTGATAGAAGGGTCCGGCGGATTTAATCTTACGGAAAATTAGTATCCAGGCAAGAGTCATAAGGGCAACTCCAACGGTGTCATTGCACCATGTGGTTTCCCACCAGACGGCTTTCTCTACCAGTCCTGTGGCAGGGAACTCGCAGCCAACGCGGTGGAGGAAGCCGCCAAAAGTGACTCCAAAGCCAATCACGAACGCAGGCACGGCAATGGCCAGGGTCTTCTTCCAGGAAAGTTCTCCCACGAACTTCCTAAGATATAACCCCAGCAACATATAACCAACAAAACCACTCAGATAGTAGAATACTCCGTATGCATTCCAGCTGGCCTCTCCCCAAAGCGGGAATAAGGCGGCACGCGGAAGGCCTGAAGGGCCGTAAACAACGGGCGCGGGAGTGCTGGCAGCCCAGTCGCGAATCAGCGGAATCAGCGTTGTAAAGAAGCATATTGCCATGTAAAACAGTAGCTCACGCTTGCTAACCTTCTGCGCCCACGGAGACAGCATCGGCATAATAAGATACAGTCCCGCAAGCATATATACAAACCAGAGATGTCCAGCCGCATAGTTAAAGTTCAGCAGGAGGTCTTTAAGATTCTGAACCGGTTCACCCCACACAAGGGCGTACACTATGGTCCATATAATAAATGGAATCAGTATTCGCACCGCACGTTTGCGGAAGAATTCTCCGGTGGAGTATTTTACCGGGAATTGGAGGTAGGCGGATGCTACCACGAACAGCGGAACGCATGCGCGTACGAAGGAATCAAAGAATGATGACCAGAATGCATCGGTGCTGTTCAGTATGAGGGAGCCGTCGCCACCAAGGTAAAATGGTTCAGTGCTGTGCACTACCATTACCATAAAGCAGGCTACTACTCGCATCCAGTCAATCCATACTTCTCTTTTTGTTTCCATTCTAAATAGTATATTTTCTGTTTTCCGGAACGATGGCGTAGAGGGCTGACGGCTTAAGGTTAACTTCCAGGGATGTGCCCATTTCTGAGGGGTCACCGTCAAAATGGATTGCTCCGGCAGCCGGGCGGGTAATTACCACCTTTTTGCCACGGAAATGAAGTACTTTCCGGCTCTTGTT
Source organism: Bacteroidales bacterium (assembly GCA_017459075.1). Taxonomy (GTDB): domain Bacteria; phylum Bacteroidota; class Bacteroidia; order Bacteroidales; family UBA932; genus Cryptobacteroides. Next base: position 13,470 of record JAFUDQ010000021.1, on the reverse strand, counting down.
GGCTGAACCAGCAAAAAGCCTGAAGCCAAGCGCGGGGAACTGCCAGAAATGGAATGGCTTTACAGCCGTTACTTCCAGGAGCCCGTCCCTGACAGATGCCTCCGGGGTAATCTTAGCCCTGTTTCCCCACTGGTTGGCATTGCCAACGGTTACAAACATAGCCGGGAGCTCGGTCACGGTACCATCCACATTAATCTTGTATGTAAGTGGTTTGTAATGCTTCCATATACTCCAAGACTTTGATACATAAGTCTTTAGCCCGCGCTTTCCGGCCTGTGCGAAAGCTAGGGCAACATCGGCGTCAAAACCAACACCGGTAGTGCAGAAGAACGGACGTCCATTTACATTGCAGGCGTCCATATCAACCTTTTCGCCGCCAAGCAGCTGCTCCAGAGCCTTTGACGGAGTCCTGCTGATGCCAAGGTGAAGGGCCAGGCCGTCTCCGCTTCCGCAGGGGATGATTCCAAGTGCCTTGCCCGTACCAAGCAGGCCCTGGGCCACTTCGCTCACTGTTCCGTCGCCACCAACGGCAACGACAACATCTGCATCGGCCTCATGTGCAAGAGAAATTGCGTGACCGGCATATTCAGTAGGACAAAGCTGCCACTTAATGCCGGAGGAGGCCATCCTGCTCTCTATCATGGAGATAATCTTTTTCTTGTTCTTCCCACCGGAAATGGGATTTACGATAAATGCAATCTTGTTCATAGGCATGTTTGGTGAAACCGCGCAAATATACTATTTTTGCTCCATAAAATTACACTGACCTGATTATTATGGCAGGAAAAAATCAAGAAAACGCTTATATGTTCCCCACTTCCAAGAAAGAAGTGGAGGCTTTAGGCTGGGACTACATAGATGTAATAATGTTCACCGGAGATGCCTTCATTGACCATCCGTCATTCGGTACTGCGGTGATATCCAGATGGTTGCAGAAGTTTGGCTACCGCGTTGCCGTCATTCCGCAGCCAAACTGGAGGGATGACTTGCGGGATTTCAAAAAGCTTGGGGCTCCAAGACTTTTCTTTGGTGTGAATTCCGGTGCGATGGATTCAATGGTGAACCATTACACCGCAGCCAAGCGTCTTCGCCACGATGATGCCTACACCCCAGAAGGGAAGGCAGGCCAAAGGCCTGATTACGCCGTAACCGTCTACACCAAGATCCTTAAGCAGCTTTACCCCGATATCCCCGTAATCATCGGCGGTATAGAAGCATCGCTGCGAAGACTCACACATTACGATTATTGGCAGGATCGGCTTTTTCCGTCGATATTGGTTGACAGCGGTGCCGATTATCTGTCGTACGGAATGGGGGAGCGCACTATACTGGAGCTGGCAAAAGGTATAGAAGCCGGATGGAGCATCCATAAGATGCGTCAGATTCCGCAAATCGGCTTTTACTCAAAGGGGGAGCCTCCTTCCGGAGACGGAATTTTGCAGTTGCATTCTTTTGAGGAGTGCCAGACCATCAAAAAGGCTTTCGCAGAGAATTTTCACCAGATTGAGACGCATGCAAATATGCTGCATCCGGATACCATCATAGAGGCCGTGGGCAATGGTTATGTGCAGATTAACCCCACCTGGCCGCCGGCAACGCAGGAAGAGATGGATTCATTCTGGGATGTTCCTTATACTAAGCTGCCTCACCCAAGGTACAAAGGCAAGAGGATACCGGCCTACGATATGATAAAATTCTCCATTAATACCCACAGGGGATGCTTCGGAGGCTGTAATTTCTGCACAATTGCCGCTCATCAGGGCAAATTCATCCAGTCCAGAAGCGAGAATTCCATTCTTAAGGAGGTAAAAGGTCTCCTGGACCTTCCCGGGTTCGCCGGAAACATATCTGACCTTGGTGCACCCACGGCCAATATGTACGGAATGGGAGGACGTGACAAGACGCTTTGCGCCATTTGCCGCAGGAAGTCCTGCCTTTTCCCGGCACCGTGCAAAAACCTTGACAGGGACCATACACGCATACTTAACCTGTATCACAAGGTCGATTCCGTTAAAGGAATCAACCATTCTTACATAGGCAGCGGAATCAGGTATGACCTTTTCCTGTCAGAAGACGGTTATGTGGACGAGTCTTCCAAACCATATCTTAAGGAACTCATTCTTGACCATACGTCAGGCCGCTTGAAAGTTGCTCCGGAGCATACTGAAGACAAGGTCCTTTACTATTTGGCAAAACCGTCGTTCCGCCTTTTTGAACGTCTGCGCCGTGAGTTCGATACCATTACGGCCAAAGCCGGAAGGAAAACCGGGATCGTACCATATTTCATATCCTCACATCCGGGATGCACAATGCATGACATGGAGCAGCTGGCACGCCATCCTGCACTTAGGGGATTGTATATGGACCAGGTTCAGGATTTCACTCCCACGCCCATGACTACATCTTCCGTAATGTTCTATACAGGCCTTGACCCCCGTACTCTCAAAAGCGTGTTTGTAGAGCGTGACCCGGAGAAAAAACGCCTCCAAAAGTCTTATTTTTTCAAAAGAAGCGAGTTTCCGGCCAAAAAGAACAACCCTACGGGCAAAAAACATTAAAAAGTGCATTGCAGGAAAAGAAATTTGTCTTAATATTGCACCGTAATACTAATTAAAACTCTAAACTGAAACTAAGAATTTATTATGTCACCTGTACAGAAAAAGAGGGCTGTAATAAGCTATGAGAACATGTCTAAGGAGTTGGCGGAAGCTTTCGCTCTCAAATATCCCAAGGGATTCAGTGACTACCTCCCTGATCTTATGAAGTATGACAAGCCGGACGGTACCTGCTTCTATGCGGTAACCGTAGAGATTCCGGACGCCATCTACCTTGTAAAGATTAAAATCAAGACAGACAATATCGACGAAATAGAGCGCTGGCTGGACGGTGAAGACGACGGCTCAGACGATGTTGCAGGAGATTCTTCAGAAGAGAACGCCGGAGAACTTCCGGACGACAATATCGCCCAGTACTCTACCGGAGACGATGACGTTTAAACCTCATCAGAGACTACTTGCACTGCAGGAAAAGACAAGACTTCTGATTCTGGCCTTTCTGGTAGGTATTTTCAGCGGCCTTGCCGCAGTCCTTCTGCATTTCCTCATTAAAATTATACGTGACGGTCTTTCGTCAGCAGTAATGCCGTTTTCCGCAGCCCTGTTCTATTTGGTGCTTCCGGGAATCGGCATGTTTGTAAGCGGCCTTCTTGTAAGGTTGCTTATCAAAGACAATATCGGCCATGGAGTTACCCAGGTCCTTGTTGCCGTGACTAAAAAGGAATGGAGCATCAAGCCGCATAACATGTGGTCTTCCATCCTGACAAGTTCAATTACAATTGGTTTCGGAGGCTCTGTGGGAGCCGAGGCCCCTATCGTCTATACCGGTGCCGCCATCGGTTCCAATTTCGCCAGGTGGATGGGAATGTCGTACCGCAGCGCAACCGTCCTTCTTGGCTGTGGAGCAGCGGGAGCAATCGCAGGCATATTCAAGGCTCCGTTGGCCGGAATTCTGTTTACCCTGGAAATACTGCTTTTCAATATTTCCATGAGTTCCATCATGCCGCTTCTGTTCAGCACGGTATCGGCCACGGTTGTGTCTTACCTGCTTACCGGAATGGAACGGCCGTTTGCCTGCGACTTGACGCCATTTTCAATGGTAAATATGCCCTTCTACCTTATTCTGGGCATATTTTGTGGCTTCTGCTCTGTGTACTTCCTTCGTACCACCCTCAAGCTTGAAGACCTGTTGTCAAGGCTTCGGAACCCCTATGTCAGATGGACGGTCTGCGCCGTTTCGTTAGGTGTCCTTATTCTGCTTTTCCCTCCGCTTTTCGGTGAAGGCTACGACTCACTTATGCCATTCCTTAACGGAATGTCTCCTGACCCGGAAGACGGCGCAGTAGTTTCAGGACTGGCAGGCCTTATGACCACAACATGGGGCGTTCCCCTGTTTTTCCTTCTGGTAATGCTCCTGAAGGTATTCTCCATGACTTTCACCAACGCCGGAGGCGGTGTGGGAGGAACCTTTGGCCCGACCCTTATAGTCGGCGCCCTTGCCGGCTTCGTCATTGCAAGAACTCTGAACCTTCTGCTGGCATCAACGTCGCTTACCCTTCCGGAGCAGAACTTCGCCCTTGTGGGAATGGCGGGCCTAATGGCAGGCGTGATGCAGGCACCAATGACGGCCATCTTTCTGATTGCAGAGATTACCGGCGGCTACGACCTGCTCCTGCCCCTTATCCTTACGGCGACGGTATCATTTGGCATCACCCGTTTCTTTGAGCACTACTCCATCTACTCCAAGCGAATCGCCGCTACTGGAGAACTTCTTACCCATGACAACGACCAGGCTGTGCTCACCCTCCTTAAAGTGAACGACCTTGTAGAAACTGACTTCATCCCCGTTTCCATCGACGCTACCCTTGGAGACCTTGTAAAAGCCATTTCACGCTCTTCAAGGAACATTTTCCCCATTCTCGATTCCAAAGGACACTTCCAGGGCTACGTCTCCCTTGAAAATGTCCGCACCGATATGTTCAATACCGATTTGTACAATATCAGGCACGTCTATAATTATTTGCAGACAGCTCCGGAGCAGGTCTATGAGAATGAGTCCATGGATTCCGTGATGAAGAAATTCGAAATCAGCGGAGCCTGGAACCTGCCAGTAATGCGTAATGACAAGTCTTATATAGGCTTTGTCTCCAAATCTAAGATTTTCTCTTCTTATCGCGAAGAATTGCGGGAACTCTCCCGTGACTAAATGATTTCAAAGGTTATGAAAGCTTTATACATCAATAACATTGCAAGCCGGCTGCAGATTCAGCCCTGGCAGGTGGAAAATTGCGTTACGATGCTTCAGGAAGGCGATACCATCCCTTTTATAAGCCGATATCGCAAAGAAAAAACCGGTGGTTTGGACGATGTCCAGGTGGCTGCCGTCAAGCATTTCGCCGAGTCTTTCGAAGAGATGGAAAAACGAAAGGCCGGTATATTTGAAACCATTGAGTCACAAGGCAAACTGACCGATTCCCTTAAGAACGAAATAGAATCATGTATAGAGAGCTCCGCCCTTGAAGACCTTTACCTGCCATACAGGCCCAAACGCCGCACCCGTGCAACCATAGCAAAGGAAGCCGGCCTGGAGCCTTTGGCAGACCGTATCTGGTCTTTTGAGTGCCGCGACCCAAGGCGGGAAGCCGCCGGCTTTGTTGGAGAGAAGGTTAAGGATGCCGATGCAGCCCTTTCCGGGGCAAGGGACATCGTCGCAGAGCGCTTCAGTGAAACGGCTCTGCTTAGAGAGACGCTTCGCCACATTTTCCGTACCCTGAATGTCACCGGGAAAGCCACAAGGGCGGCATCGGACAGTGCCGATGCAGACAAGTACCGCGCATGGATGGGCCACAGCGAACCCTTGAGAAACATTCCTTCCCACAGGCTTCTGGCCATGCTCAGGGCCCAGGAAGAAGGTTTCCTTAACATCGGCCTTAATACAGATGTAGAGAAATGTTGCAACAAATTATATTATGAGTTCTGCAAGGACCGCCGTTATCCGGCGCCTGCGACAGGGGAGCAGCTTAAAGAGGCCTTGAAAGATGCCTTTTCCAGGTTGATGGAGCCTTCAATCAGCAATGAAATCATAAAGGAAGCCAAGGAGAAGGCCGACAAAGAGGCTATAAGGATATTCGGAGAAAATCTGCGGCAACTGCTTCTTCAGCCTCCTGTGGGCCAGAAGAGGACGATGGCTATTGACCCCGGTTTTCGCAATGGCTGCAAAATCGCCTGCCTTGATGAGACAGGACGCCTGCTTCATCATGAAATAATCTTCCCGCATCCCCCGCAGAGCGAGAAGATTAAGTCGATGACACGCCTTGGAGCGATGGTGGAACAATATGGTATCCAGGCAATTGCGATAGGAAACGGCACTGCAAGCCGCGAAACGGAGAAGTTCGTGAAAATGACACATCTCCCTTCTTCCTGCAAAGTCTATGTAGTAAGTGAAGACGGTGCCTCCATTTATTCCGCATCAGAAGTCGCCCGGGAGGAGTTTCCGGACCAGGATGTTACCGTCAGGGGAGCGGTAAGTATCGGCCGCAGGCTGATGGATCCGCTGTCGGAACTTGTAAAAATCGACCCTAAATCCCTTGGAGTAGGGCAGTACCAGTACGATGTGGACCAGACTGCGCTGCGTCAGGAACTGGATGAGACCGTTGAAATGTGCGTCAACAAAGTGGGCGTGAATCTTAATACTGCCAGCCCTTATCTGCTGCGTTATGTCTCAGGTCTTGGGCCGGCTCTTTCCAAGAGCATTGTTGAATACCGTGATGCAAAAGGAGGTTTTGCATCCCGAGAGGAACTCCTGAAGGTTCCCCGCCTTGGTGCGAAAGCTTATGAGCAGTGCGCAGGCTTCCTGCGTATCCGTGATGGAAAGAACCCCTTGGATAACTCTGCCGTTCATCCGGAGACCTATTCAATCGTTTACAAAATGGCCGGTGACCTCGGTGTCACCACTTCGGAACTAATTGGAAATGAAAAGCTTTGCTCTGCAATAAAAGCCTCTGATTATGTAACTTCTGACTTTGGACTACCCACTATTACCGATGTTATAAAGGAGCTTGCAAAGCCGGGCCTGGACCCTCGCGGAGCAGCATCGGACTTCTCATTCAGCGAAGATATCCACTCCCTTGAAGATTTGCAGTCGGGAATGACCCTGCCAGGCATCGTTACCAATATCACAGCCTTCGGAGCTTTTGTCGATATCGGCGTACATGAGCAGGGACTGATTCATGTTTCCAAATTCGGACGCAGGGTAGCATCGCCCTCAGAAGTGGTCAAACTGCATCAGCATATCACCGTAGAAGTCACTGAAGTCGACTTGGACAGAAAACGTATTTCGCTTAGATATATAAAATAATCAGAGATTTTGTGTATTTTTGCAGTATGAAGAATATCTTTCAGTCAAAAGTAGTAGTTTATGCCATATCGGTCATCTCCATAGCACTGTGGGGCATGTCCTACCTCTGGTCTAACCAGCTTGTAAAACAAGAAATACCCGTAGAATACATAGTCTGCGTCCGTTCACTCATAGCCGGAGCCTTCCTGTATCTGATGAACCTGCTCTTCAAGCAGAATATCCATATCAATAAAAAGGATATGGGAAAGTTCGTCGGACTCGCACTCTGTGAACCAACCATCTACTTCGTTCTTGAAACATACGGTATAAAACTCACTGAATCACCTACTTACAGCGCTTTGGTTGTTTCCACTTCACCTATATTCTCCGGTATAGCCGGAATAATGTTCTTCAAAGAGAAACTTACCAAAATCAATATCCTTGGAATATTCGTCTGCCTGGCCGGCCTGGCCCTTGTGGTAACAAACGGAGACAAGAGCACCGGTGAATACTTTATCCTTGGCATCATCCTGCTGTTCCTCTCCGTAATAATAGAGGTAGGATACGCCATTTTCACCAAACAACTTTCATCTGGTTATTCACCCTCTGTTATAGTCATGTACCAGTTCCTGATTGGCGGAGTATTTCTTACTCCTCTTGCCTATATGCGTGGAGCCGCCAATTTTGACGCAGAGCTGTACATGTCTTGGAGTGTCTGGAAGCCGCTTCTTTGCCTTGCCCTCTTGTGCTCCAGCGTGGCCTTTACAATGTGGGCTGCAACTATCAAGAATCTTGGCGTAGCGAAAGCCAGCGTATTCCTTGCTATGATTCCGGTATTCACAGCTATCCTTGGCGTAATAACTGGTACAGAGGTACTTACAATCATTCAGTGGACCGGCATCGCCGTCGCTTTCTGCGGATTGATTCTTACACAATATGTAAAAAAAGATGGCCGGATTTAACCGGCCATCTTGTTAAGATTTCCTGTCGAATTTCCTGAACCTTAGTTTCAGGACTCCCCAGAAGGCTTCACCGAAAATACCGCTGCTCATCTTTGATGTGCCCTCCTTGCGGTTTACGAAGATAATCGGAACCTCCGCAATCTTGAATCCAAGTTTGTAGGCGGTGTATTTCATTTCTATCTGGAAACCGTATCCACGCATTTTTACCTTGTCAAGGTCGATGGTCCTGAGAACTTTGGCACTGTAGCATTTGAAGCCGGCAGTACAGTCGTAAACCTTCATTCCAAGCGTCTTGCGCACATAAACCGAAGCATAGTAAGACATTATGATTCGGCCTATTGGCCAGTTTACAACACTTACGCCGTCGCAGTAACGGCTGCCAATGGCAAGGTCAGCTCCGCCATCGGCGCAAGCGCTGTAAAGGCGCTGAAGGTCATCCGGATTATGCGAGAAATCCGCATCCATTTCAAAAATATAGTCGAAACCGTGCTCCAGGGACCATTTGAACCCCGTCAGGTACGCAGTTCCAAGGCCCTGTTTGCCGGCCCTTTCAATAAGGAAGAGCCTTTCAGGGAATTCTTTCTGTAACTCCCTTACTATCAATGCGGTACCATCCGGTGAACCGTCATCAATCACCAATATGCTGTATCCTCCTTCAAGGGAGAACACCTTGCGGATAATCCGCTCAATGTTCTCCTTTTCATTATAGGTAGGAATAATGATTACTTTCTTGTCCATTACTATTTGCCAATTTCCTTAAGCATTTCTTTTACAGCAGCTTCCAGCTGTTTGTCTTCTCCGGCAAGAACTGATGCTGGGTCATTGTATACCAGAATGTCAGGCTCTATCTGGAAGTTCTCCAGATACCTTCCTTCGTCAAGTCCCCAGGAACCTACCTGAGGGATACCGAATACAATACCTGCATTAATCTGGCGTTCCCACCAAACGGCTGTCATTGTGCCCGGAACAGGTGCTCCAATAATCTTGCCAAGACCAAGTGCGCGGTATGTGTAGGGGAAACCGCAGGCATCGGAATAATTGTCTTCACAAACAAGGACGCATGAAGGTTTGGTCCATTTGTTATAAGGTTCGGTTCCGATATACTGGCCACGGGGTTTGAACTCAAGGTAGGCCTTTCCGGCAAGGAAGGTAGCCAGATCGTCATGCAGCCAGCCGCCTCCGTTGTGGCGTGTATCCACGATAAGTGCTTCGCAGTTACGGTATTTGCCAAGGGCATTGGCATAAACCTCCCTGAAACTGGGGGAGTCCATGCCTTTGACGTGAACATAGCCTACACGGCCTCCGGAGAGCTTTTCAACCATCTCCTCTCTTTGGCGAACCCATCTGCGGTACAGTAGATCTGATTCTGTCATTGCAGGCTTCACATACAATTCAACCTCTGCTCCGCCCTGTTTGCGGACGTTTATAACGGTCTTTTTGCCGGCGCGGTTGGAAAGAAGTGGATACCAGTTCTCTCCCGCACCAATTGTCTTTCCGTCGATGGCGGTAATAATGTCACCTGCCTTTATCTCTGCATCTGCCACGGCTAAAACACCATCGGGCAGAACCTCCTTAATCTTAAGGCCTTCGCCCTTCCAGTCAAGGTCGTAAATAACGCCGAGCCTGCCGAGAGATTCACCGCCTACAGGGTAATATCTTGCGCCTGTATGGGAACCGTTAAGCTCTCCGAGCATTTCAGAAAGCATTTCCTGGAAGTCATAGTAATTGTTGATTGAGGGGAGGAAGCGGGCGTAGTTCTTGTGATAATAATCCCAGTCTGCCCCATGAAGTGCCGGGTCGTAGAATTTCTCCTTAACCTGCTTCCAGATATGCTCGAACATATAAGTCCTTTCTGCCTTAGGCTTGAATTCATATTCCCCGCTGATTGGAATCTTCTTTACCTTGTTGTCTGCAAGGGTTATTTTGCTGATTCCTGCACCTGAAGTTACATAAAGGGCTTTCTCATCCTTTGAAGGGGTGATTGTGCCTCTTACGCCTCTCTGAATCACTTTTACCTCTCCTTCGCGAAGGTCATACACGCAAAGTCCGAAGCCACTTTCAAGCGGGGTAGTATAGTAAAGTTTGCTTCCGTCTTTCTTAAGATAATGGTCTCCGTAATTGTTGGAACTCTTTGTAAGACGAAGGATGCGGTACTGGCGGCCGTCAAGGTCAAGTTTCAGCTTCTCTACCTTAGGCTCTTCCTTCTTGGCGGTAGAGTCTTTCTTATCTTTCTTCTCGGGTGAACGAAGCTTGTCAAGGGCGATGTCTTCTTTGTCACGAAGGAAGTCTGCCTTTGCCTTTGCATCGAAGAACATTATGTAGATGTCGCCTTCGGAACCCCAGCTTCCGTGGCTGCGATAACCGTTTTTGTCGCTTTCCCAGGTCATTGCCTTGCCACCGAGGGCCCATTTGAAATTACCGTCGGAATAGCCGCTCTGGGTAAGGTCTGTGAGTGCACCGGTATTAATGTCAATCAAGGCGACATCGGCATTGTGCCAACCTCCGTTGCCTATGTATCTGGTAAGAAGATACTGGCTGTCAGGGCTCCAGGAGAAATACTGGTCTCCGTCTGAGTATGAATAGTTTACGCCTTTAAGGAGGCTCTTCACGGGGCCGCCTGCGGTGGGCTTGATAACAAGTTCGGTACGGTCTCGAAGATAGGCCACCCACTTGCCGTCAGGGGAGACTACCGGCTGGAAGGAGGTTTCTCCGGCAGGGGAGAAGCGCTCTTCCTTGAATTTCATGGCATAGGTGAAGCCCTTGTCCTTTTCATCGGTCAGAATGCTTCGGTAGATGCTCCAGCAACCATCCCTCTCTGCTGAATAATAGAGGCTGCGGCCGTCTTTTCCAAAGGAAACATTCCTTTCCTGTTCTGGCGTATTGGTGATTCTTTTTGTTGTTTTGAACTCTTCGCTTGTCACGAAGACATCGCCTCTTATGACGATAGCAAATTCCTTTCCGTCAGGGGAAGGGCTCATGGAAGCGGTGTTGCCGGTAAAGGTCATGCGATACATGTCTTTCTCAATCTCATCACGTAACACATTGATTTCTACCTTTTTGGCTTTTCCGCCATCGCGGATGGTGTATAGTTCTCCGTTGTAGGAGAATGCCACCGTACCGTCATTTGCAACGGAGATGTATCGTACCGGATTCTTTGTGTAAGAGGTAAGCTGGGTGACCTTTGTGGGAGCGGAAAGACTGCTTTTGAAAAGGTTCAGGGTCTTTCCACCTCGCTCGCTTATAAAATAGAAGGTGTCGCCGTCGGCTGCAAAAACAGGCTGGCGGTCTTCACCAACATAGTCAGAAAGCTTTGTGAATTTGCCTATTGCCGGGTCGATTTTGAAATCGCCCTTCAGTGATGCGCCTTCATACACCCATATATCCCTGGTTACGGAAGATGTGTGATGTTTGCGGAAAGGGTCTTCATATCCTTTGTAGTCTTCATATATAATGGTGCCGTTCTTGCTGATGCTGAGTTCCGGAAGGTTCAGTGACGTCACAAGCTCCGGCTTTTTGTCGATGTCGCTGACAATGTAGACCTGGCTGCCGCTGGGGAAGCCGTCGTAAGTGGCATCGGCCTGAAGTGCGGCCGTGAAAAGAATTCTTCCGTCCGGAAGAACAGCCTTCGGCGTCTCCCTTCCGGGATAGTTTGTTATTCTTTTGGGTACGCCGCCTTCACTTGATGTGATGTAGATGTCCCTGGATGCTTCCCTTTCAGAACTGAAGACTATGTGCTTGCCGTCGGGAGTCCAGAGAGGGTCTGTATCGTATGCAGAGTGCGATGTAATCTGCTTTGCGGTGCCTCCGGCTACCGGGACAGTGTAAATATCGCCCTTGTATGTGAATGCGATGGTTTTTCCGTCCGGGGAAATGGCGTTTTTCCTAAGCCAGAGCGGTGTTTCCTGGGCCATTAAAGTGGTTGCTGCCAGGACGATGGAAGATGTAATCAGAAATATTTTTTTCATGCTCTTAGAGAACTTTTTTAAAATAATGATGCAATTTACAAAAATGTTTTGATAAATTTGTAAAATCGATGTCAAAATCGCATACAATTGGTAATTAATATTCAAAAACTAGCAATAAAAAGTTATAAGATGAAACGTATCGATTGTTTTGTGCCTCAAGGAAATACCCAGACGGCAGAAGCATTGAAGGCAGAGGCAGAGGTTTCCAAGGTTGTATTTGCCGATGGCCCTCTTACCAAAACTTCCGTAATCAAGGCTCTTGCTGCAGAGGCAGAAGCTCCTTTCACCCTTATCTATACGAAGGCAACCGCCCTCAGCTTTGTAAACTTCGCCCTTGAGCGTATGCTCCAGATTGCAGAAGATACAGGCGCAGCCATGGTTTATGCAGATCATTTCAATGATCAGGGCAACGCACCTGTGATTGATTATCAGCTCGGCTCACTTCGCGATGACTTTGACTTTGGCGGTCTTCTTCTTTATCGCACCGCAGCCTTTAAGGAGGCCGTGAGCCGCATGGATGTAGACTATGACTTCGCAGCTCTGTATGACCTTCGTCTCAAAGTATCCCAGAAAGGCGTCCTGGAGCATATAAACGAGTATCTGTATTATGAAATTGAAACCGATACACGCAAGTCAGGTGAAAAGCTTTTCGATTATGTAGATCCTAAGAACAGGGGAGTGCAGATTGAAATGGAAAAAGCTGTTACCAGGCATCTTAAAGATATCGGTGGCTATCTTGAGCCCAAGTTCAAGGAGGTTAAGTTCAGCGATGAGCCTTTTGAGTATGAGGCCAGCGTTGTAATCCCTTGCAAGAACAGGCACCAGACTATAGGCGATGCCATCAAGTCCGCTCTTTCACAGAAGACTACCTTTAAATATAATGTAATAGTAGTTGACGATAATTCAGAGGATGGTTCCGTAGATATCATCAAGAGCTTCCTCGGAGATGAGAAACTCATCTATATCGCACAGGATAAGACTTATCATGCAATTGGCGGCAACTGGAATGCTGCGCTTCATCATCCAAAGTGCGGACGTTTCGCCATCCAGCTTGATTCTGATGACATGTATTCAGACGAGGGTGTTGTACAGAAGTTTGTAGAGGCATTCCGTGAGCAGAACTGCGCAATGGTTGTCGGTACTTACAGGATGACTGACTTCTTCCTGAATACTCTGCCTCCGGGAGTTGTAGACCATCGCGAGTGGACTCCGGACAACGGCCGCAACAATGCACTTCGCATCAACGGCCTTGGTGCTCCGCGCGGATTCTATGTCCCGCTGCTCCGTCAGTTGAATTTCCCTACCACTAAGTATGGAGAGGATTATGCAGTTGGTCTTCGCGTTAGCCGTGAATACCAGATTGGCCGTATCTACGATGTGGTTTACAACTGCCGTCGTTGGGATCATAATTCCGATGCTTCCCTGGATATTGAAAAGGTCAATGCAAATAACCTTTATAAGGACCGTATCCGTACTTGGGAGCTTAAGGCTCGTATTGCTCTTAACAAGCAGTAATTTTTCTCAAAAAAAATGATTTCGTGTAACCGTCTCATAGTGGGGCGGTTACATCGTTTTAGGCGGTTTGGTGGCCGATTTTGGGGCAAAAAAAGTTTGAAAAAAAGTTCAAAAAAATTTGGTAGTTCAAAAAAAGT
>JAFUDQ010000020.1 GCA_017459075.1 Bacteroidales bacterium | reverse complement strand
GGGTTTCGTGGCCAGAAACTCGTCAATCCCCATGTCGGGATCGGCCTTGATTGCGGCCTCAAAGTCGTTGATCAGGCGGGTTACGGTTTTACGGTCGGCACCGGTCTTGCGGGCAATCTCCCGCAGGCTCAGTTCATCTACCCTGTAGTAGTGAAGAATCTGTTGTTTAAGGTCCATAGAAATCATTGTTTAGAGATTTACTTACGCAAATCTACAACGCTTTCCAGTGGCCCCTTTTTCAAATAGAATCGTGGGGGAATTTTACTTTACTATTTACAGGTGATAGAATCAAGGTCCAGAGGGGCATGCCAATGCTTCAAATCTTCATACCGGGGTATCTCTACACCTGTGCCGAAAGTGTCAATCAGAATATCCTCCAGACGCTTTTCGTATTCGGTGGTGATGTGAGTCTCCTTGTAATCCTCATAGTCGAAATACTCCTCCCCGTATTGGTCAACACGGGTGTCGGCAGTAACGGCATTTTCGTCCATCTCATCTTCTATGGCCTTGATGGTGGACTTGAGCAGATCGAAGATGGAGTTAACCAGCGGTTCAACATAGTCCGGGTCTATGGTGCTGTACTCTTTGCTCTCAATACCGTTTACTGTAAGGGAAATCAGCATCCGTGTAAGGGCAATGCAGTAATCCAGGCGCTCATCAAAGTCGCAAACAGGGATACCATCCACGCTGAAATTGATTTCCGGCAGTTCAAAATCAACGAGTAAGCCGTAGATTTCATTGACAAACTCCTTGATGCTGCTGCGGGAAAACATCAGCTCAAATTCCTTCTGACTGGGAGCCTCCTTCTTCATAGAGCTATACGCGTTTGATTCGCTTCTGAATGAATTGTTCCCTGACTTGGGGCTGATTGAGAACGTTGTGCTGATTGACCTGACCCTCATTCAAGAGACCAAAATACTCCAGGCAGTGGTAGAGGTCCCTGTAGTAGGCATTGGTCATCGGCACGCCAAGGTCTTTCACGCGACGCAAGAAGTCGTTGATGCGGTAATCTTCGTTGATTGCGATGATTTCCTTCGTCCTTTTGAGGAATTTCTTGAGGTCACGGATGATTTTGTCCAGGCTGGCATCGGTGATGAAGGTCGGCGAGCCTTCAACGAATTCCACATCTTCCGGCTTGGGGAGCAGCGCCATCGTGTTCTGCCATTTCTTAGTTGCTTTCTTGATGGAGGAGAAATAGGCGTTGTTGTGCAGCAGGTCGAAGGGCACACGGAGGTCACGAGCCAGTAGAATATCCACAGCTTCCATCAGGGCATAGCGGTCATCGATGTCGGACACTTTGAATCTGTGGGCCTGAATTGGGTCGTGAGTATGGATGTATTTGGACATCAGGGCCAATTCCAGGTTGTCCTCAACACGCTTGATCAGCCGCTTGCGGGAGCCGTTGATGGCAACGGCATCGGCAGGATCTACTACATCCTGGGCAAAGTGGTCGAAGATGGCTCCGGCCCACGGTTCTATGGGGCGGTTGTGGAATTCGTATTCAAATTGCGACTTCATCTGCGCCCGGATTTCTTTCATCTGGCGCATGGTTCCTTGCATTGCCGCGATGATGGCGGCGGCGGGGTCTTGTGTGGGCATAGGCAAAAGGTTAGAGCAGCGGCGTCATGTATAGCGGAAGATAGACAAGCCCGTCTTTCTGCTCCACGTCATTGGTGTGCAGGACATAAGGTGTGGAGAGATACTGGCCAAACTTTTTGATACACTTTTTGATGGAGGTGAGTGTGTAATTGGTGCTGCTCTTTACCTCTATAGGCGAGATGTTGTGCCGGGAGGTGACAATCTCCTTCTGGATAAGGAAGTCTATTTGCATCCGGTTCTCTGCTTCTTCTTTATCATAGTTGTTGTAGAAGAAGAGTTTGCTCCCGGCAGTCTTGAGCATTTGGGCGACAATGTTTTCCACCAGCATTCCTTCGTCAATCTCCAATTTGTCAAACATCAGTTTCTGGTAGATTTCGTTGGTAACGATGCCACGGGCGCTGAACGCCAGGGATATGAGCAGTCCGGTATCGCAGAAGTAGCATTTGAGGATGGTGCGGTCTTCGTTGAGCTGGAGGCCGATGTTGGGTGCGGTGGTGTTATAGCAGATGTTCACCAGTTTGGCATCGTCCAGCCAGAAGAATGCGCTGTCGTATTCGCGCATGCGAGCTTCGTCCTTGAGGGCGGAAAGCGTGAACTGTTTTTCTTTCTTCTGGAGCTGCCCGGGGATAGCATCAAAAATGGCACTGACACGGGCTGTAAGACCTCCTGCGTATTTCTTGATGTCGTTCTTGTAGAGACGGAGGATCTGGCGTTTGACGGCATCTACCTTGGTGAAGTCACGGGATGTGGCATACTCAGCCACTGCCTGGGGCATTCCCCCGACGATAAGATACTGCCGGAAGTAGTGCAACGCTTCCCGGTGGAAATCGCCCATCGGCTTGCACTTTTCGAACTGCTGCCGGATATAGGGCATCAAGACTTCGTTGCCCATGGCCCAGAGGAATTCTTCAAAATCCATGGGGTACATGTCAATGCCGTCCTCTTCGGAAGGAATGACAATGTTCTCTACGTTTTTCTTGATGGAAATGAGCGAGCCGGTCTCCAAATAATCGAATCGGCCATCTTCTACCAGCGCTTTGATGGCCTCGCGGGCCTTGGGGCATTTCTGGACCTCATCGAAGATAATCAGGGATTTACGGGGCGTGAGCTGCTTTTTGTAGTGAAGCTGGATGTTCTGCAGGAGCGTGCCTACATCCTCCAGATACTCTTCAAACCAGTCCTTTACGCGCTGCGGAGCACGGCTGAAATCGATAAGGATGAATGACTCATATTCATTGCGGGCGAATTCCTTCGCAATGTAACTCTTGCCTACACGGCGTGCGCCCTCAATCATAAGGGCTGTAGAACCATTTTTCTCTTGCTTCCATTGGAGAAGCTTGTCGTATATCTTTCTTTTCATAATCACGAATCCTAAAGTTTTCCGGAGGCAATTTATACACCTTTCCGCGATTTTTCACAAGGGCAAATTTACACCTTTCCGAGAATTCTGCAAAATTATTCTGCCCAGGCGGCTCCAATCTTCTTCATTGCATCTTCCTTGGATTTTTCGGCGATGTCGATGTAGGGCTTCATGGACTTGTAGTCGCAGTGGCCGGTCCATTTCATCACAACCTGCGGAGGGATGCCGCTGGCAAGTGCGAAGCAGATGAAGGTTTTGCGGCCGCAGTGGGTGCTGATGAGGGACCATTTGGGCACGATGCCTTCCTCTCTCTTGTTGTTCCGGTAGCATACCTGGCGGATGGGAGTATTGAAGCCGCAGAGTTCGCAGAGGTCCTTGAGGTATCGGTTCATCTCCTGATTGGTCTGGGCAGGAAGAGCGAGGTCCATCGGGAAATGCTGGTTCTCGTATTTCTTCAAGATTTCCTCGGCCTGGGGACTGAGCTGGATAATAAGGCTGTCGTGGGTCTTCTGGGTTGTGATGTAGATGGCACCGTTCCTGATGTCGCAACGGTGGAGCTGGGCCATATCGGAATACCGGAGGCTGGTGAAGGCACAGAAGCAGAAGAGGTCGCGGGCCTTGGCCATGCCGCCGGCTTCCTTGATAGTTTTCTCGTATTCATTGCCGTTGAGGTCTGTGAGTGTAACCTTTTCACCGTTGGCAGGAATCTCGTAGTGGTAGAGTTTAAGCAGCTCTTCTTTGTTGAGGAAAATGACCGGCTTTGCGACCAGGTTGAATTTTGGCTTGTAGTTCTGGATGGTGGTTTCCTTGGTGTATCCCTTGCGGATGGCCCAGTTCATGAACCAGAGGAGGTTTTTGTATTGCTTCTTGGCGCTGGACTCTTCAAGACTAGCATCCTCACGAAGGTAAACGATGAAATGGTTCAGTCCATCCTGATTGAAGTAGTCCGGGGTCTTGGCCTTGCCGAATTTCTCAATGTGCTTGCGGAAGGACTTGAGCATTTTGTAGCTGGCTTCGCTCCAGCCGTTGGTGATGCGACATTCTTTGAGGAATTCATCGATGCGTTCGAGGGTGCTGGGGACTTTGACCTTTGGCTCCATCTTCTCAATCACTTTCTCCGGCGTGACGGACATGGCTTTTTCAAATTGGACGCGCATGTCCATTTCCGTGGGCTTGTCGGAGATGGAGAGGTCGAAGTCGGTGAACTGCTTTTGGAGATTTGAAATCTTGGAGTTGATGAAACGGTAGTCTTGGCCAGCTCTGTTTGTGTAGCCTTGCTTGACCTTCTGCCTGGCTTCATCCCACTTGTCAGGGAGGACGTAGATTCCCATGGTCTTTTGCAGGCGTGTTCCCCTGATGCTGATAACGCAGCGGATGAGGGATTCATCAGCCTTGTTGAAGTGGTTTGTGAGGTAGAAGTTTATTTTCATGTCGCTTACGTGTTATTTTTTAATGTCTTTTACTTCGTAAAAGATGGGCTGACCGGCTTCTGCAAGGGGTTTGGTTCGGTTCTTCCGGCCTGGGAGTGTATCCCACTTTGTATCCCACTTTTTTCTACACGCAAATATAACACATTACAACGTACTATCCAAAAATAATTGTAAAATAATGAGTTACGAAAAGAATTTAAACCTTGTTTGACCTTAAAATGTTACCCTTCGATTCTTCCCAGCACCACTGAAATCGGCCTCCTACACACGTAGGGGGCCGATTGCTATTTAAATGTGGCTCGTTTGTTACACTTTCTGTCAGTGCGGGAAGTGGTGAATTCTAATTAGAAGTGCAACACACTTCAAAATGCAAGGATGCACCAATGTGGATACTTATTTTCAATATGGAGACGCTGTCCGTCTGGTAAGAAATGTGAACTAAGCTTCTTCTCCATCTGCACATTCCGCCATCCCTGCCACCGTCAGTGGTACAGATACCCCGCCTTCCGCAGGTCCTTGATGGTGCGGATGGGTTTGGGAGGGTTGAGATAGCGGGCGAGGAAGGCGTAGGTGTCGAGGCGGATCTCGCAGGCTTCCATCGAGTCGATGCGCTCGAAGGCGTGGGCGCCAGGCATCTTGGGGAATACTTTGCATTCGAAATCTCGATGGTGGAAGGTCAGGGAATCGATCATCCGCTGGACTTCCGTCACGCTCACGTCGTCGTCATTCATACAAGTAGTTATGCGCAGCGGTTTGCGGAGTTGCTTCGCGTAGGTCACGGGGGAGCGGCGTGCATATTCTTCCGGCTTCTCCTCGGGCGTGGCACCGATGTGATATTCTACCGTATAGTTGTGGGAGTACTCAGGGGTCTGGTAACTCAGGCGGTATCCCACGTCGCTGACCGGCACACCGGCATAGCCGCAGGCGAATTTGTCAGGATAGCGCGTAAGATTCATCAGTGTGATCATGCCGCCATGGCTCCAGCCGACGAGGCCTACCCTATCCGGATCCACGATATCATAACTTTCTACCATATAATCGCGCGATGCCATCACATCTTCGTTCTCCAAGCCGCCATAATCGATGTTCTCGTAGAAACTCCGCCCATAACCCGTGCTGCCGCGATAATCCGGCGCTATCACGATATAGCCTTGCGAGAGCATCTCCCTGAGGATATGGACCGATACGGCCGTGAAGTTGCTGTGAACACCCCCATGCGGATACACCAGCAGCGGATACTTCTTGTTCTGCTTCGTGCTTTTGGGAATGAATACATAGGAGTAGAATTTCAGCTGGTTGCCGAGCAACGAGTCTTTAAAAGCCGTCCCCGTCTCTTTCCGATACGCCGGCGGCGGCCCGGCCAGACGCACGACATCGACATAGGCGATATCACCCAGCCGCTCGATCAGCAGCAGACTCTCGACCTTGCGGTCCACCTGCTGCGTGGCGAAATTGGAATTGTTTTCCTGTGCCGCCAGGCTCCCGCTGACCAGCAGCAGCCCGACCAAGATAAAAAGACGAATCGGTTTCATACAATCAAGCATTCTGTTTTCAAAGTTACAAATAATTCTGAAGAATACCTGGTGAATTCTAATTTGAAGTGCAATACACTTCAAAAGTCAAAATTAAATAATTGTTTACAATATTCCAACGATGTCCTGTAACCCGCTCAAACCGAGCGGGTTATTCTTTTTGTTCTCACTTTCATTCTCAGTATATAAATTAACCGCAAATTTTGCGGTTAATTCGCCGCAAATGTTTATCTTTGCAAAAATTAGATGAGCATATGTACATCCATCAATCAGATTGTATATTTCATAAACAAAGATAGTAATTGGAATCCTTATAACAAAACAAAATTTGGTAAATTTTCAATAAATTAAGTAGTTTTTAAACAGACTTAGTATGTCTTTCAACTTTTTCGGTATTTTCTTATGGGCCTCGGGAGGCGCTAGTTGTTATTCCAAAATTATTTTGAAATATTCTTGAAGAAAGGCGAAAATTCAGTCGAAAAAATTGAAAAATTGTAAATCCCGGACGGGGAAACCATATACGAAAAATTCTCAGGGAGTGTTGTAACTTCCTGAGAATCAATTCATTTGCTTTGTGGGAGCAGAGGGAGTCGAACCCCCGACCCTCTGCTTGTAAGGCAGATGCTCTAAACCAACTGAGCTATGCTCCCGAACATTCCTTATCAAAAGGGATTGCAAAGATACAGCTAATTTTTAAATCTCCAAACTTTTTCTCAAAAAATTTCAAAAAAATGTGCTGAATCAGCGCTCGGAGAGGTGCAGAAGGGAGGTGACGGGGACATCCTCAGGGATTGGAGCGGTCCTGGGGACATCGGTGATGTCGATGATAAAGTTGGCGAAAACAGCCTTCGGCGCGAATTTTTTGACAAGGCGCACGGTGGCGGCCGCCGTCCCTCCTGTTGCAAGGATATCGTCATGAATAAGAACCACATCATCGGGGCCGATGGCGTCTGTATGTATCTCTATGGTATCTTTGCCGTACTCTTTCTGGTAAGTCTCAGAGTAGGTGTCAGCCGGAAGCTTGCCGGGCTTGCGCACGGGAACGAAGCCGGCCCCGAGACGGGCGGCCACCGCCGCTCCTGCAATAAAGCCTCGTGACTCAATGCCGGCAACCTTTGTGATACCCTTGTCCTTGTACTCCTCACAGATTCTGGAAACAATCTCCTCCAGGGCCTCTGCATCCTTGAACAAGGTGGTAACATCGAAGAACTGAACACCCTTTACCGGGAAATCCGGCACCACGCGCAACCTGCGCACCAATTCTTTATCGCTGACTTTCATGCGGCTGAACAATTAAATATTAGTATGACTAATGCAAAGGTAAATCAAATAGAAACTGCAAGCAAAATAATTTGTGTTTTTTTCTTACTTTTGTCATAACAAAAACAAGCGGTTTGACAAAGACTTCAAGATACACCCTGGGAATGACCGCACTGGCGCTTGTGACGCTGGTGCTCGTTGCGCTGGACATGTGCAGCGGGGGAGTAAGCCTCTCCCTTGGGCAGATTCTTGGAGGAGGGGACGAGACTGTGCGGCAGATAGTAATGCAGATAAGGCTCCCCAGGATGCTCTGTGCCATCCTTGCAGGCGGGGCCCTGGCCCTGTCCGGAGCCCAGATGCAAGCCGTCTTCAGGAACCCTCTGGCAGACCCTCACATCCTTGGAATCAGCTCCGGAGCGGCCCTTGGGGCGGCGCTGGCCGCCGGCGGAATCGCCGGGGGCGCCCTTTCAGGGCTGGCGGTGGTACCCGCCGCCTTCGCCGGCGCCGCCCTCTCCTCTGCCGGAATCATAGCAGTGTCCTCGCGCTTCAAAGGAGCCGCAACCCTGCTAATCTTCGGCGTCCTGCTGGGTTTCATATTCAGCGCAGTAACCACCCTTATCCAGTACTTCTCTTCAGAGGAAAGCCTGAAACTGTACCACAGCTGGGTCTCCGGCAGCTACGCCTCCTGCGGCTGGAACGGCCTTGGAGTCATGGCCGCATCAATCCTTGCAGGCATCGCCCTCTTTATCGGTAACTTAAGGGGGCTGGACGTAATACTCTTCGGCGAAGACTTCGCCGCAGCCAGCGGAGCCTCAGTCAGCGGCATACGAACCAGGGCCATTCTGTCCTGCTGCCTGATGACTGCCTCCGTAACCGCCTTCTGCGGCCCCATAGGCTTTGTAGGCATCGTCGCCCCCCACCTTGCAAGAGCTGTCTCCGGTACCTCCGTCCACCGCCGGCTGCTTGCTCCAACCCTCCTTCTTGGCGCAGCCATTTCCCTTTTTGCCGATGTCCTGTCCCAGGCCTTTGCCATGCCGATACCGGTCGGCGCGACCATGGCCCTTGCGGGCGTCCCTGTGATTATGTGGATTTTATTAGGTAAACGCCTATGGT
This sequence comes from Bacteroidales bacterium, assembly GCA_017459075.1. Taxonomy (GTDB): domain Bacteria; phylum Bacteroidota; class Bacteroidia; order Bacteroidales; family UBA932; genus Cryptobacteroides. The sequence continues at coordinate 20,374 of JAFUDQ010000020.1, read as the reverse complement.
AGAAGAATTTACAAAAGCAACATCCGCTTTGGCGGCCCGTTCCCTTGTGCTTGGATACAGAAGGGGCTCTCCCATAGCCGGGCCTATTAATGTCGACATAGAAAAAGGCAGTCTGGTTCTGCTGAAAGGCTCCAACGGCAGCGGAAAAACCACCTTCCTTAAAACCGCCGCCGGCCTTTTGAAACCGCTTTCCGGCAGCATCGACGCTCCCGGGGCGGTGCTTATTCCTACAAGGGTGCCAAAAGTGAAGGGCTTCACGGTAATGGAGTTCATAAAAACTTTCCTCTCCTTTTACGGGAAAGGCTCGCAAGCGGCAGCATCGGCCTATGAAAAGTGGGGAAGGAATTTTGAATTGGAAGAGTTGAAGGACAGGGATATATCGACTCTCAGCGACGGACAGTTTCAGAAAGTGTGCCTGTATCCGGCGATAGCTTCCGGCAGTCCGCTGATTCTTCTGGATGAGCCAACGGCCTTCCTGGATGCAGATTCACGCGTGCAGCTCATGGAATTCCTGTCACGGCTTACCAGGGGAGAATCTCCCGTTACGGTCATATTCTCATCGCATGATTTGGCAGTATGCACTCCTTATTGTGACAAAGTCATGGAGTTTTGACAAAATAAGCGTATTTTTGTATTATGAAAAAACTGTATATAATTGACGGTCACGCCCTCATTTTCAGGATGTATTATGCCTTTGCAAGACGTCCTATGATAAATTCCAAGGGGGCTGACACATCCATACTTTATGGCTTTACAAAATATGTACTGGAGATGGTTGCAAAGCGTAGCCCGGACGGCCTGGCAGTGGCCTTCGACCCCCCGGGAGGCACTTTCAGGAATGAAATGTACCCCCAGTACAAGGCCAACAGGGCAGAGACCCCGCAGCTTGTGATTGACGCCCTGGAGCCTTTGAAAGAGATTTGTGGCGCACTGAACATTCCTGTGCTGATGGTTCCGGGATTTGAGGCCGATGATGTCATTGGCACCGTTGCAAAACGCTTCGCGGGCCCCGGGACGCAGGTTATAATGGTTACTCCAGACAAGGATTACGGCCAGCTTATAGAAGAGAACATACTTCAGCTGAAACCGGGCAAGGGCGCGGCTGAGGACGAGCTTTTCGGCCCAACTGAGGTTTGCGAAAAATACAAGATTAGCTCCCCTTCCCAGGTTATTGAGATGCTTACCCTTTGCGGGGATGCGTCGGACAATGTGCCGGGTGTAAAGGGTGTGGGAGAAGTTGGCGCGGCCAAGCTTATTTCAAAATATGGTAGCGTAAAGAATATTTACGCTCATCTTGAGGAACTTCCGGAGCGTCAGCAGGCTATGTTCCGTGAGGCCGAGGGGCATATTGAGCTTAGCCATGAGCTGGTTACCATAAAGACGGATGTTCCTGTGGAGGTGTCCTTGGAGGAACTTGACAGGAGAGGAGTGTACTCACCGCTTATTGCTGACCTTTTTGAGAAGTACGAGTTTGGTTCCCTGCGGAAGCATATTGCCGACCAGATCGGGGGGCCACATTCATTGGAATACTCATTGGCCCCATCGGCAACGTTCAAAAAACTGGTAGGAAAAGCGCCCGTAGGCCTTGCCTTCAGCGGTGAAGGAGAGGACTTTATCCTTCGCGCCGCCGTTAAAACGGACGATGGCATACTTGTCTGCGACGGAGACGTTCCGGCCGGAATACTTTCCGGAAACAATGACAAATACGGATACAACTTAAAGAAACTCTCAAACATCCTTGCCGGAAACGGCCTGGCCCTTGGCGGCCGATGGGCCGATATAGAGCTTATGCACTACCTGCTTAATCCGGAGCAGGACCACAGCGCAGAGGTTCTGGCGGCATCGGTACTTGGAATAAACCTGGAGCCGGAGGAAGCCCCGGACCAAGGTCTTTTCGGAGACTTCCAAAAAGAGGAAGAAGAGGCTGCCAGCCGGCAGGCGGCGCTTGCTGCCACCCTTGGTCCTGCTGTAGACAAACTCCTGAGGGACAATTCTTTGGACTATCTTTACAATGACATGGAAGAGCCCCTTTGCCGCGTGCTTGGCAAAATGGAAACGGCCGGAGTAAAGGTAGACATCGACTCACTGAAAGAATTCGCAGAAGGCCTGAGGGCGGAAATATCCGTCCACGAAGGCCGGGTTCGCGAAATGGCAGGGGACAGCACTTTGAACGTATCGTCACCAAAGCAGGTGGGCGATGTCCTTTTTGACAAACTGAAACTTGACCCCAAGGCCAAAAAGAGCGCCCGGGGCAGCTATTCAACGGATGAGACCGTCCTGCAGGATCTCTATGACCGCCATCCCATCATTGGGGAAATACTTGAATTCAGGGCCGCCAAGAAGCTGCTGTCTACATACATAGACCCCCTGCCGGGGTACATTTCCCCTAAGGACGGCCGCATACATACTACTTTCAATCAGGCACTTACCGCAACAGGAAGATTGTCATCGTCAAACCCCAACCTTCAGAACATACCTATCCGCACGGAACGCGGAATGCAAATCAGGAAGGCCTTTGTCCCGGGGACTGAGGACGGAGTCATTCTGTCGGCCGATTATTCCCAGATAGAGCTTCGCATCATGGCCCATCTCAGCGGAGACCCGCATATGGTTGCTGCCTTCGGCGATGGATTGGACATCCACTCTGCCACCGCATCCAGGATTTACGGAGTGCCGGTGGAAGAGGTGACATCGGACCAGAGAAGAGTGGCGAAAACGGCCAACTTCGGCATTATATACGGCATTTCGTCCTTCGGGCTGGCGCAGAGGCTGCATATCTCGCGCACAGAGGCCAAGAGCATTATTGACGACTATTTCGCCGCCTTCCCAAGGGTTCAGGATTTCATCGAATCCTGCAAGGAAGGGGCGCGCAAGGACGGTTTCGTAAAGACGATGTTCGGGCGCAGGCGCTATCTGCCGCTGATTAATTCTTCCAACAAGACAATGAGGGAGCTGGCGGAGCGCAACTCTGTAAACGCCCCTATACAGGGCTCTGCGGCCGATATTATCAAGCTTGCCATGATTAGCATAGACAAGCGTATGCAGAAGGAGGGCCTTGGCAGCCGGATGGTGCTTCAGATTCACGACGAACTTCTTTTTGATACCTTGGCTGCTGAGAAAGATTTTCTTCACGATATTGTGAAGGAGGAAATGGAAAATGTTATATCTTTGTCTGTACCACTTACTGTAGAATGTAACTATGGCAAAAACTGGCTCGAAGCTCACTGATTTCAGTGAAACTGACCTTATAAAAGCTGCCCTTGGAGAGGATGCCATCCTGTCCCAGGCCGCTTTCTACACCCTGTACGCAAGATATAACAAGGGCGTACGCTCGCATATTGCCTGCTATGTCAAGGATGCAGAAGAGATAGAGGATATCTGCATGGAGACTTTTGCGAAGGCTTTCAAGCAGCTGTCTACTTACAAGGATGACAACCGTTTTTCCACCTGGATCTTCAGGATTGCCCGCAATACTTCCTTTGACCATCTCAGCCATGAGAAGGCCAGGACTCACAAGGCCGTTAGCCTTACAATTGACTACGCGGCCCTTGAACATGTGGATATTCCTTCTGAAGACGAAAGCCCTGAGGAGGAGGTAATCGGAAGCCAGGACCATGAGAGCTTCCTTGACTGCGTTGAGGCCCTGCCGGAGCTGTACCGAGATGTGGCAAAGTATTGCTTCATAGACAATCTTGGATACAAGGAGATTGCGGCCAAGACAGACCTCCCCATAAACACTGTAAAGACCCGAATCAAAAGAGCTAAAGAAATGGTTATCAAGCGAATGGCAGAGGAGGACCAGAACGTATGACGTACCCTGAATTTGAAAATATTGCTGTCCGTCTTTTAGGGCCGATGTCTCCTTTGGCTGCGCAGCGATTTGCCGCTCTGGACGCCTTGTACAGGGAGTGGAACGCCAAAATCAATGTCATTTCCCGCAAAGATATGGACGGGCTTTATGAGCATCATGTGCTGCATTCGCTCTCCATTGCAGTATATCTTAAAACCGTACTGCCGCAAGAATTTGCCCGCTGGGCCGGCGGCGAAGTCTCCGTCCTTGACGTGGGTACTGGAGGCGGCTTCCCCGGCATTCCGCTTGCAATTCTTTTCCCTGATACAGAGTTCACGCTTTGCGATTCCGTCGGCAAGAAAACCATTGTGGCGGGGGCTGTTGCAAAGGCCCTGGAGCTTTCCAATGTGCGTATTGTAAACGATAGGGCAGAGAATCTTGTACAGAGGTATAACTATGTGGTTTCCAGGGCGGTAGCTTCCCTTAAGGACTTCTATCCCTGGGTCAGGAACAGCTTTACGGATAGGATTCTTTACCTTCGCGGGGGCGATATCGCCACGGAAATCGGTGAACTTGCTGCCCGCTTTAAGCTTAAGACTTCCGGAATAGGGGTGTGGCCTGTTTTTGGCGCTCTTAGCGGGGAGTATTTTGATGAAAAATGGCTTGTGGATATTAAAAAGGGTTGACTTTTATGAACTCTTTTCTGTACCAGGTGGCCCGGCATTATCTTGAGGCCGGGATTCAGGATAAGTGCTTTGTTTTTCCTAACAGAAGGTCTATTGTCTTCTTTACCAAGCACTTAAGGACTCTCGTAGCTTCCGGTGCAGGGGAGGGAAGGCCTGTTATAATGCCGCGGATGCTTACGGTGGCGGATTTTTACGGTACGCTGTACGGAGCCCCTGTGGCGGACAAGGTGACTCTGCTTCTGGAACTGTACGATGTGTACAAAACCCTTTACAAGAATGCGGAGCCCCTGGATGATTTTATTTTCTGGGGCGATGTTATACTGTCTGATTTTTCCGATACTGACAAGTACCTGGCAGACCCTAAGCAGCTGTTTACCAATGTTTCCGACTTCAAGGCTATTCAGGATTCGTATGAGTACCTGTCGGATGAGCAGATTGCTGCTGTTGAGTCATTTTTAAACCATTTCAAAAATGACTCAAAACCCTTCAAGGATAAATTCCTGGGACTGTGGAACATACTGCTGCCCCTTTATGAGGGATTCTGGAAGGTCCTGAGGGAAAAGAACCTGGCCTATGACGGCATGGTGTACCGCAGCGTGGCAGGCTCCTTCAAAGAAGGGAGTGCGGCTGACATAACTGCCGAGAAGTTTCCCGGCGCGCAGCAGTTCGTATTTGTGGGCCTGAACGCGCTTAATGAATGTGAACGCCTGGTAATGAAGCGTTTACGCGATGCCCGCCTGGCATCTTTCTGCTGGGACTATTGCGGGGAAATGATTAAGGACAAGAGCAACCGCTCCTCTTTTTTCATGGACAGGAACGTTGCCGAGTTTCCCATGGACTGGAAGCTTGAAGAGCTCCCGGGGATCCCACAGGTAAATGTAGTAGGGGTACCCTCAATGGCCGGTCAGGCCAAGCTCCTGTCCCAGATGATAACGGCACCTGAAGACACTGCCGTAGTGCTCCCGGACGAAAACCTGCTGCTTCCCGTGCTGAATTCCATCCCGGACAGCATAGAAAAGGTGAATGTTACCATGGGAATGCCGCTTTCCGGCAGCCGTATCCATGCCCTGATGCACGAGGTAGCCATGTTGCAGCTCCAGCTGAGGCAAAGCGGCGGCCAGTGGTTTTTCTATCATAAGTATGTCTGGAACATCCTTTCCGGCGGCATAATGAAGCAGATTCTTCCTGCCGAAGACTGGGAGAAAGTCCTTGATATAAAGAAAGCTGCAAAATATTATATTCCCGAGGCCGATTTTGCCGGTTGCGGAGACCTTGTGCGCACGATTTTCCGCCCCGTGGTGAAGGAGCCTAAGGTAGCATCGGACCAAAACGTAAAGGCCCTTCAGGCCTATCTTGGGGAAGTGTTGGATGCAGTAACTACCCTTTTTGAAGCAGATGAAGATCTTTCCGCAGAGCTGGAATTTGCCAAGAGATGGAAGGACTGCATACGTGCACTTAAGAATAAAACGCTTGATATCCTGCCGGTTACGTATATCCGCCTGCTTGGACAGCTGGCCATGGTGCAGTCAGTTCCTCTGGAGGGAGAACCTCTTGGCGGCCTTCAGATTATGGGACCGCTGGAAACCAGGGCACTGGACTTCGGCACCGTAATTCTGCTGTCTTGCAATGACGGGGTTTTCCCGCGTCACACGGTAAGTTCCTCCTTTGTACCGCCACAGCTTAGGAAAGCCTTCGGCCTTCCCACATATGAGTATCAGGATTCCGTATGGGCCTATTATTTTTACAGGATGATTTGCCGTGCCGGAACAGTCTGGCTGCTCTATGATACGCGCACTGAATCCGGCCGCACAGGAGATGAGAGCCGTTACATAAAGCAGCTTCGCTATCACTTCCGCCTGCCGGTAAAAACTATGGTAGCCCGCTCAGACGTAAGCTTCGCCGATTCCGTCCCTCCTATAGAAAAGCCGGCTGATATAGAGGCTATACTTAAGTCCAAGAAGCTGTCTGCCAGCTCTTTACAGAACTATCTGTCCTGCCCGGCAAAATTCTATTACTCCAAAATACTGGCCCTGAAGCCGGAAGAAGAGGTGGCGGAAACCCTTGATGCCGGAATGCTTGGAAATGTTTTCCATGAGACCATGCAGGGACTTTACAAGACGCCGGACGGAGTCTTGACGGAAAGGTACCTGACGTCATGCCTGAAAGACAAGGACAGGCTCCGGGAAACCATCGGCCTTCATATAAAGGAGCAGATTCATTCGCTGGAGGTGACCGGGAAGAATCTTATTTTGCAGGATGTTATTTTGCAGTATGTACTGAAGACTCTGGAAACTGACCTTGGCCTTGTGCGGGAGAGGGGAGAGATTCGCATCCTCGGGCTGGAGCTGGAACGCTTCTGGCAGTTTGACGGCTTCAGTTTTACCGGCATAATCGACCGCCTGGATGCTTTCAGGGACGGTACCACAAGGGTGGTGGATTACAAGACCGGCAAGGTGCAGGATAACGATGTTGCCATTACGGATGATAATGCATCCGCCGTGGCTGACCTTCTGTTCGGCGAGGATAATTCCAGGCGGCCGAAAATTGCCTTGCAGCTGTTCCTGTACGATATGTTCGTGGATGAGAACCTGACTCACGGCCGCCTTGTGAACTGCATTTATCCGGCTCCGAAGCTGTTTTCTTCAGGAATTGAGGAGGCTCCGGTGAGCCATGAATTCTGCAAAATAATGAAGGAGAGGCTGGGCTGCCTGTTGAAGGAAATTGCCTCGCCCGAGGTGCCTTTTACAAGGACGGAAGACCGCGGAACCTGTGCTATATGTGATTTTAAGAACATTTGTGGCCGATGATTAAGATACTTCGCTCTTCGGCAGGTTCGGGAAAGACCTTCAACCTTGCCAAAACATACATAAGGCTTCTGCTGTCATCGGAGGACAGATATGCATATCGTCATATACTTGCCGTCACTTTTACCAACAAGGCGACGGCGGAGATGAAAAACCGTATCCTGAAAGAGTTGGATATACTTGCGCGCGAGCCTGAGGCTTCCGGTTATATATCGGACTTCGGTCCGATGTTCGGGGGCACCGCAGCTGTGCAGAAGAAGGCATCGGCCCTGCTGAAAGATATTCTTCATGATTATTCCGCTTTTTCTGTAAGTACGATTGACAAGTTTTTCCAGCAGGCGCTGAGGGCTTTTGCGCGTGAGCTGGGGCAGTTTTCTTCTTATCAGGTTGAGCTGGACAAGGATGCCCTGGTGCATGAGAGCGTAGACCGCATCCTCAGCTCCGTGGATGAGTCCAGTTCCGGGCTAAGGAACTGGCTTACAGATAGTTTGATGGCCCAGATTGAGGAGAACGGGCGCTTTTCGCTTGAGAATACCCTTTACGATGCCGCCGGCCGAATCAAGGATGATTCGCTTCGCGAGGAGTTGGAGCGGTGCGGGAAGTCTTCCGGGGAGGTTTTCTCAAGGGATTATCTAAAGAAAGTGCGTTCGGAGTGCTCTAAATATGTGAAGGAGTACAAGGGAAAGGTGCAGGAGGCCGCGAAGGCCGTCTTTGACGGCATGAAGGCGGCCGGCCTTGTTCCGGGCGACTTTCACAGGTATTTTAACGTGGGCTTTCTTGAAGTTTACCTGAAGCCTTTGAGGGGGGCTCTGCCCGTCCCGACGGATGCTTTTTTTCGGAGGATTGACGACAGTTCCCAGTGGTTTACAAAGGCCAACCAGAGGCTGATTCCGCAGGCCGAGGCTTCCGTGGCCGGGCCTCTTGCGGCTTTCAGGGAGCTTTTTACAGGGAAGGATTATGTGACTTTCCGTACGGCGGAACTACTTAAGGCTCAAGTATATAGCCTGGGTCTTGCCAGCGAGGTTGAGCGTGAGTTCGCGTCTCTTCAGGATGAGAAGAATGTCATTTGCATTGACGACTCTAACCTTACTTTGCGAAACATCATTGCCGGCAGCGATGCCCCGTTTATTTATGAGAAACTGGGCGTTCGTTTTGAGAATTTTCTCCTGGACGAGTTCCAGGATACATCGGCCATCCAGTGGGAAAATTTCCGTCCCCTGCTTGCAGAGAGTGATGCTTCGGGAGGGGAGAATCTGCTTGTTGGCGATGTGAAGCAGAGTATTTATCGTTGGAGGGGTGGCGACTGGAAACTGCTTTCCGGGGGTGTGAAAGAGGATTTTCCTTCGGCCGATGATTCGCAGACCCTGCAGCAGAACTGGCGAAGCCTTCCTGCCATCGTCCACTTCAACAATGACTTTTTCACTTTCGCTGCGCGGATGCTGGATATGCAGTGCGGCGGCAATTTGATTCAGGATATTTATGCCGATGCTGTCCAGGAGGTTAAGTCCAAGGAGCAGGACGCGGGCTTTGTGAATTGCACATTCTGCGCTTCCAAGGAGGAACAGATGCAGGAGATTCTTTCTTCCGTGGCTGCTGCTCGTGAGGCCGGGGCCTCGCTCGGGCAGATTGCCATTCTGGTCCGAACCAATACCCAGGGCTCCGAGGTGGCGTCATTCCTGCTTCAGAACGGGGTGCATGTGATTTCGGATGATTCCATGAAGGTGAAGTCTTCAGTTACCGTGCGCCGCCTTGTTTCACTTCTTTACTGCATTGGAAACGAGAAGGATTTGGTGAACCGCTATGTGGCTGATTCATTGAATATTACACTGCCTTCGCGCTACGATTCCCTGTATTCTTTGGCGGAAGAACTGCTTCGCAGTCTTCGTGAGGCCGATGCCGAACTGTTTTCACGCGAGGTGCTTTATGTGCAGTCTTTCATGGATTTGCTTCTTTCATGGAGCGCTTCCAACGGAAATTCCCTTGTGGCTTTCCTCAAATACTGGAATGATGAGGACCCGAAGATTGCATCCCCGGAGGGGGCTGAGGCTGTGCGTGTCTTGACTATCCACAAGTCCAAGGGACTGGAATTCCCTTATGTGATTTATCCTTTTGCCGGGGATGAGTATTTGTATAAGTCCCGCCGGGCCTGGTGTGCTCCGAATCTTGCCGGAACGGCTCTGGAGGGGGTTGCAGAAGGGGTTTATGATATTAATTTGTCTCAGGAAGGGACTGCTTCCACTTGCTTTGACTCGCGTTTCAGGGAGGAGCAGTTCATGCAGTATATAGACGGAATCAACACTTTTTATGTGGCTCTGACCCGCGCCGGGAAAGTTCTGCATACAATCTCGGCCGTGCCTTCTTCCAAGTTCCTTCAGTCTGTGAGCGGGCGCTCGGGTGACTATGAACTTCCCGCAGGCGGCTTCAAGAGGTTCTCTGAGCTACTCTATTGGTTTACAGAAGTTTTCCATCCTGAAATGGGCTCAATGCCATCCTTCAGGCTCCCTGCTGAATCTGTGGATAATTATATGCAGGCTTCTTTTGACAGCTGGCCCCTTAAGGGAAGGATGCGCGTTGGTGGCGAGGCTAAGGACCTCCTGCGCCTGCGCGGTATAGCCATGCACAAAATCCTGTCGGACGTAACTGTGGCTTCCGACCTTCCTTTGGCTGTGGAGCGCGCCGTGGCTTCGGGCCTCATTGAAGAGGCCCTCGCCCCTGAATACGAATCCCGCCTGAGGGCCGCCCTGGACTCAGTTTCCTCCTACCACTGGTTCGATATTCAGTCAGTAGTGCTTAATGAAACCGGCATCATCGACACCGGAGGAGAACTTTACCGCCCGGACAGGGTCGTCATCGCCCCCGACGGAACTGTCACCGTCATAGACTATAAATTCGGCGAAGAGCACCCCGGATACGCCCCGCAAGTCCGCCGCTACTGCCGCCTCTTCCGCGACATGGGCTACACCACCGTCTCCGGCTACCTCTGGTTCGTCCCCGACCATCGAGTCCTCCAAGTCCTTTAACAGCAGCGGATTTTTTTTTGAATATGGATTCTTTTTTTACTATTTTTGTAAACTGCAAAGAAACTAAGATATGGAAGAAAGAAAATTGGATTATAATACAGAGCGGGAGAGGATGAGCATGCCGGAATACGGCAGGAATGTGCTCAATATGGTTGAAAGCCTCAGGGGAATAGAGGACAGGCAAAAGAGGAACGAACAGGCAAAAGCCATCGTGCGGGTAATGGAAATACTTAATCCTCAGGTACATAGCGTAGAAGACTGGGAACACAAGCTTTGGGACCACCTGTTTGCTATCGCCGGATATGACCTGGATGTAGACAGCCCTTACCCCATCCCTTCAAAGGAAGACCGCCAGGTTCCGCCTATGCGTATACCGCTAAGGACAAAGGCCATCAAGGCAACTCATTACGGCCGCAATATTGAAAGCATCATCGACCTTATCGCATCTGAACCGGAGGGTGAGCTTAAAAATACAATGCTCCGCCGCCTGGCATTCTACATGAGGCAGCAATACCTTATCTGGAACAAGGACAGCGTAGAGGACAGCACCATTTTCCATGACATAGAGGTTCTTTCCGGGGAGCGCATCAAAGTCCCTGAAGGCCTGAGCATCAGCCGTTTGCCTCAGGATGGAAACTACAACAGGCCGGGCCTGAACATGTCAGAATTCAGGAAGCCTTTCATGCGTAAGCCGATGTTCCGTAAGAACAAAAGACGTTAACAAGGGAGAAACAATATGAACCTGAAGATAAAGCCCTTCTCTTTCTGGAAGGATATGCCGCGTGAACGGCAGAGACGGATAGAAGTCATTACCGGCCTGGTAATGGCTGCTTTCGCCTTGTTTACCCTCATAGCAATTGTGTCTTACCTCTTTACGTGGAGGGCTGACCAGAGCCTTGACGGTTATGAAAAGGCTATGGACCAGGATGTTCCTGTCTCCAATCTTGCCGGGAAACTTGGCTTCAAATGGTCTTACCTGCTGGTTTGCAAATGGTTCGGCCTTGGTTCACTGGCCCTTGTGGTAATCCTTGGGGTTATTTCCCTGCGTCTTCTTTTCGGTAAACGTTCTTACTCCATAGTTCGTGTGCTGATTCTGTCCGTAACCGGCGCCCTTGTGGCTTCGTTCGTATTCGCATTCGTTTCCAAGGTGGCCGGCCTTGACACTACCTTCGGAAGCGGCCTTGGCGGTGGCTGCGGAGACGTCATGGTTTCATTCATGGATAATCTTGTGGGAAGCCTGCTTACTTTCTGCATTCTTGCCATTCTTGTGGTTCTGTGGCTGCTTTTTGCCAGCCGGAAGTTCTCTGAGAAGCTTTCTGCAGACCCTGACAGGCCTGCAAGGAAGAAGGAGAAGAAAGAGAAGAAGGAGCGCAAGACTTTCACTTGGATTAAGGATGCCGTTAAAAAGGAGATGGAGGCTGCTGAAAGCTCGGAAGAGCCTGAAGATCAGGAGGCCGTTGAGGTCTCTGACCCTCTTCCTGAAATTGAAGTGGAAACTATGCCCGGCTCGGAGACTGAGGCGGAAACAGAGCCGGAACCCGAGCTGGAGATTGAGCAGGAAAAGAGCCCGGAACCGGAGGCTGAGACTCATGCAGAGGGGATGGACGGAAACATTGACATTGTTGAGCCGGAGCCCCTTTCTACGGATGTGGATGAACCCCTGCCAAGGATAGACGTTCGTTCAGAACTTGAAAAATACGAATTCCCCTCGCTGGATATTCTGGGAGACTATGAAGACAAGCGCCAGAGCGTATCCCAGGAGGAGCTTATGCGCAACAATTACAAGATTCGCGCAACCCTAAGGAACTACAAGATTGAGGTTGAGAATGTAAAGGCCGTTGTTGGCCCTACCGTTACCCTCTACAAGGTCTTCCCTGCACCGGGAGTGAAAATCGCTTCCATCAAGGGCCGCCAGGAAGACATCGGCATGGCACTGAAGGCAAAAGGCGTGCGCGTCGTGACGCTTGAAGATTCTGTGGGCATCGAGGTTGCAAATGATAATCCGTCGATGGTGCCGCTGAAGGCCATGCTCAACGACGAAAAGTTCCGCAACACGAAGGCCGAGCTTCCTGTTGCCATCGGCTATACAATCACCCAGGATGTGAAGATCTTCGACCTTGCAGACGCTCCGCATCTTCTTGTTGCAGGTGCCACGAAGCAGGGTAAGTCCGTGGGCCTTAATGTCCTCATCGCCTCATTGCTTTACTCAAAACATCCGTCGGAACTCAAATTTGTGTTCATCGACCCTAAGATGGTTGAATTCTCTGCTTATGCAGGCTTGCTGAAGCATTATCTGGCAGTGCTGCCGGATGCCGCAAGTGAGGAGCAGGAGCGTGAGAATGCCATCGCCAAGAATCCTAAGCAGGCAGAGGCAGTGCTCCGCTCGCTCTGTATAGAAATGGATGAGCGTTACACCCTCATGAGCAAGGCCCTTGTGAGCAAGGTTACCTTGTATAATGAGAAGTATAAAGACCGTTACCTGCTTCCTACTGAAGGCCACAGGTATATGCCTTACATTGTTGTTGTGGTTGATGAGTATGCCGATCTTACCATGACTGTGGGTGCTTCCGGTGACTCAAAGGCCATGGCCCGCAGCATTTCCACTTCCATCGTGCGCCTGGCTCAGAAGGGCCGTGCCGCTGGTATCCATGTTGTTCTTGCAACGCAGAGGCCTTCAGTTGATGTGATTACCGGTCTTATCAAGTCCAACTTCCCTACACGAATCGCCTTCAGGGTATTCTCCAGCATCGATTCCAGGACAATCCTGGATACCCCGGGTGCAGAGAAGCTGATTGGTAACGGAGATATGATTTATCTTTCCGGCGCTGACATGGAGCGCGTTCAGTGCGCCTTTATCAGCGGCAAGGAGATAAATGCCATGAGTAAGTTCATCAGCCAGCAGGACGGTTACAAGCAGTGCTACAATACTCCTTATTATCTGCCTATGCCGGAGAGTGAAGATGGTGGCGATGGCGGCGGTATGATTGATATGAAGAGTCTTGACCCTCGCTTTGAAGAGGCGGCCCGCATGGTGGTAACGACACAAAAAGGTTCAACTTCTGATATCCAGCGCCGTCTTGGCATGGGTTATGCACGTTCAGGAAAAGTAATGGATCAGCTTCAGGCTGCCGGTATCGTAGGGCCTCAGGAAGGTTCCAAGCCCAGACAGGTTCTGGTAAGCGATTTGGCAGAGCTGGAAGAGATTATCCAGGCATACAAGAACGCTATAGAGTAAGACCATTATGACCAGACGTATTTTGACATCGGCCTACCTGCTTCTTGTGCTGGCGGGCGTGGCATTGGCACAGAGTTCCCTTGGGGCCTTGTCTGCAAAGTTGTCCTCCGGCACGGCGGAATTTGAATATTCTTTCACTACCAGTGGCAGCCAGACTCCGTTTACCGGAAGCGGAAAGGCTTTTGTAAGCGGTGCGCGGTACCGGATAGAGGGCAACGGCCTGGATATCAGGTGCGATGGTTCTGTCCGTTATACGGCCGATGCTGCTGCGGGCGAGATGGTTATTGAGGCTGCGGAGGGGGAGACTTTGGATTTCCTCTCCAATCCGGCCCTTTTGTTAAGCGATATCGCCGGTAATTTTAATGTTGAGAAGGCTGTGAAGCAGGCTGATGGCAGGGAGGTTTGCGAGCTTTCTCCTGTGAATGAGCCTTCTGTTTCCCTTTTGAAATTGGTTCTTGTGAAGGGTTTGCCTTCTGAGGCTGAGCTTTTTATGAATGATGGTTCAAAGGTGGAGTTTAAGGTGAGTGGTTTCAGCTTTGTTTCTGATGGTGGGCCGTGGAGTTTTAGCCCCTCTGAGCTGGCTAAGTATTCTACTGTTACTGATTTAAGGTAACCGGCTAATTTTTTATCAGTATCTGAATCGGTGGCTAGTAGGTGACGTTGAAGCCGGGGGTGTTCCAGGTGCGGAATACACCGTTATCGTCGTAAATAAGGAAGCCTTCAAGACCCTTTTCTACAAGGAACTCCTTGGCAGCGTCAAGACCGAGAACCATGCAGGCAGTGGACATTGCATCAGCCATGCAGGAATCGTCGGCTATAACAGTGGCACTCAGGAGGTTATGCTGAACGGGACGGCCGTTCCTTGGGTCAATCGTATGTGAGAACTTCTTGCCGTCATGCACGTAGAACCTGCGGTAGTTACCTGAAGTTACTACGCCGTGGGCCTTGCCGTCTGAAATCCAGTAACCCTGGATGTGTGCGCCGGGGGTATCGTTGCCTTCAATAGGGGAGTCGATGGCAATTTTCCAGTTCTCTCCTGCGGGATTTTTGCCGTCAAGATAAATTTCACCGATGCTTACCAGCATGTCAGTTGCGCCGATGCCGTAAAGGAAGCTGGCCACGAGGTCGCTTGTATAACCCTGGGCTATTGCGTTGAAGTTGAGCTTCTGGCCGGGAGCTGCCTGGGTAAGGTCTCCGCTGAAGTTGTCAAGGCCGCTGACGGCCCTTGTGGCTGCGATTTCCTCTTCTGTCGGAGCCTTGGAACTATCGACATCGAACCCGAAACCCCAAAGGTCGAAGAGCGGGGCGGCGGTTACATCGACGGTATGGTCGCTGAGCTCGTAAATCTCTTTGGACCTGTTGTAGATATCGTTGAAAATCCAGTTGGGAACCACCTTCTCTCCGCGGTTGTAGCGGCTGAGGAGGGAACCGGGGTTGAAGCCGGACAGGGTGGTGTCCACGCAGGTAAGTATGGAGTCGATGAGGTGAACGGCCTTTTCGGGAGTCACTTTAAGTGCTTTGGTGTTGAATTTTACGCTGAATTCTACTCCCTGGGAGTATCCGGTAACTTCAACGTATGGATTTTTCTCTGAGCAGGAAACGGCTGCAAAGAGAGCCATAACTGCTAAAACAAAAGTCAATTTACGCATTGCTTAAAATTATTTGCACAAAATTACGGAAAAATTGCATAAAATGTACGATATTTGTAAGAATTATGATGATACAATAATTGTTTAAGATGAAGATTACAAAAGTTTTGGCAGGGACAGTATGCGGCGTTATTCTGGCTGCATCGGCAATGTCCTGCCACCACAAAAGCGACGACGACACACTTGAGTATATGGACGGCAGCCTGTCTTATGACCTTCCTGTATACATGGAGGCAGGTACCTCAATAGACCTTGTTCCTACAGGAGTAACCTATGGGGATGATGCCAAGCTGCCGGGAATTTTCTGGTACACGTCAGAGAATACAACCAAGGATACCACCCGCCTTGCGGGCGATCCTGCCAGCATAACCGGCAAATTCACCCTTAAGATTGACGAAGATTTCGTTGGAAAGCTCGTGGTTACATGCAGCGCTTTTGCAGATGGTTATTACCTTCGTACACAGTCAATTACGACTAATGTCATCAATGAAAAATCATCGCTTGTACTCCCTGATACAATTGAGACATATCCTGTTTTCACGGACGACAGGGATGGCCGTACCTACAAGTACACGTCTATTAACGGACTGGACTGGTTCTCCAGGAACCTTTCCTATTCCGGCGGTTTCCCGGCTCTTGGAACTGAGCTTCTGCGTTCATTATTCGGTACTTTCTACACTTGGGATGAGGCCCGTACCGCCTGCCCTGACGGATGGAGGCTGCCTGGTGCCGATGACTGGAAGAGCCTTGCAACGGGCCTCGGAGCCAATGTATCTGACAATCATGGTACTTTCAAGGATATTGCCGGCAGGCTTATGACCGATGCCTATTTCAATTCAGAGCAGCTCTGGGAGTTCAATGCCAAGGTAAAGGTTACAGGCGATTGCGGCTTTGACGCCCTTCCTACAGGATATGCAAACATCGATGGTGCCGCTTCTTCTTTCAGTGATTTTACCAGATATGCGGTTTACTGGACTGCTGAGGAGGCTGATGAAGAGCAGGCTTATTACCGTTACTTGTATGTGGCATCGCCGGATATGAACATCGCCACCGGGCATAAGAAGTCGTTTGCGGCTCCGGTTCGCTGCGTCAGGGAATCATTGTAAAAATCGATATTAATAATTTGAGATATGAAAAAATTAGGCACAACGACTATTGTAATACTGGCAGTTATCGCCGTTTTGGTTATATGGGGTATTTCTTCATATAATGGCTTGGTTTCCAAGGAGGAAGGCGTCAATACAGCCTGGGCTCAGGTAGAGAATGTTTACCAGCGCAGGGCAGACCTTATTCCCAACCTGGTTGCTACCGTTAAGGGTTACGCAGAGCATGAGAAGTCTACCTTCGAGGCTGTTACCGCCGCCCGTGCAAATGCTACCGGACTTAAGGTTGAGAATCTTTCAGAGGAGGAGCTTGCCAAGTTCCAGCAGGCGCAGGATGCCCTAAGCCAGTCACTGGGACGCCTTATTGCTATAGGTGAGGCTTATCCTGACCTTAAGGCCAGCGAGAATTTCAAGGATTTGCAGGCTCAGCTTGAGGGTACTGAGAATCGTATTACCGTAGAGCGCAACAAGTTCAACGAGGTTGCCAAGAAGTATAATACTTCTGTCCGCAAGTTCCCTACAAGCATTTTCGCATCCTTGTTCGGCTTTGAGAAGAAGGGTTACTTCACGGCTGCTGCCGGCGCAGAGAACGCACCTAAGGTAGAATTCTGATGAAGGCACGCCAGTTCCTTACAAAAGAGGAGCAGAAGGCGGTCGTTTCTGCCATTATGGATGCAGAGCGGGCGACTTCGGGAGAAATTCGTGTTCATATAGAGACTTCTTGCAGCGGGGACCCGAAGATTCGGGCCCTGCGTACTTTTCATAAGCTTCGGATGACGCGTACGGCTGCGCGGAACGGCGTTTTGGTGTATGTGGCCTGCGATTCCCGCCGCTTTGCGGTGATAGGTGACAAGGGTATCAATGCCAAGGTTCAGCCTGGTTTCTGGAAGGATGTCGTGGCCCTCATGGGCGCACATTTTTCAAAGGAGGAATATGCTGCCGGCCTTATTGACGGCATCGGCCTGATTGGTGAAAAGTTGAAGGCTTTCTTCCCTTATATGTCTGACGATGTCAATGAGCTTCCGGATGATATTTCTTATGGCGATGGTGAATAGGCTATGACGGGTGTTAAGAGAATATTAAGTGCTTTTGTGCTGGGGCTTTTGGCTCTGGCGCTGGAGGCTGCGGCGTATGCCGGTATTCCGCAGCGCACGAATCCGCCCCGCCTGGTGAATGATTTCGCCGGAATCTTTTCTTCCGGCCAGACGGCTGAGCTGGAGTCTGTACTGGTTGCTTTTGATGACAGTACTTCCAACCAGATTGCCGTTGTTACGGTGAGTGATTTGGAAGGTTATGATCCCAATCAGTATGCCGTTAGTATTGGTCTTGAATGGGGTGTCGGCAACAAACAGTTCAATAATGGCATTGTTCTTCTGGTTAAGCCAAAGAATAGTTCTGGCAGGGGGCAGGTTGCCATTCAGGTTGGATACGGCCTGGAGGGTGCCATTCCTGATATTTATGCCAAGAAGATAGTGGATAATGTGCTTGTCCCGGCTTTCAGGGAGGGTGATTATTACGGTGGTGTGCGCAAGGCTTGTGATAAGCTGATGGGGCTTGCGAGTGGCGAGATTTCTGTCAAGAGGGAGTTTGAGGAGAGTCTTTTGGAGAGGCTTATGCCTGTTATTTTCATGTTTCTTATGATTGCCATGTTTATGTTTCTGGCTAAGGCCGGGCGTCGAGGTGGCGGAAATAACGGGAACAATGGTGGTGGCTCCGGCGATGACCGCAGGGTCTATATCGGGCCTCTTGATACTTGGCTTACGATTCTTGGTACTGGCGGCTTTGGCGGCCACAGTGGCGGCCGCAGCGGTGGTTTCGGTGGTGTCGGTGGCTTTGGCGGAGGTGGCTTCGGCGGTTTTGGCGGAGGCTCCTTCGGTGGCGGTGGCGCATCAGGCAGTTGGTAAAGAGCAATTATTTAAGTTCGGCATTCAAAACAGCCCGGAGCGGTGGTCTCCGGGCTGAAAATATCAGAATTGTCTATTGATCATCCTTGGGAAATAGAGGGTACGCAACTTTAACATATTTATGAATGGCATCTTCGCAAAAAACAATAGGAGCCCAATCGCAATCTACACAGGAATTTTTGACATTGAAGTAAGCGGCATTCTCGAGGACAATCATAAAAACCGGTTTCTTTTCAAAAGTATATGACGAAATACGCCCTTTGCAAAAAACGCTATCGGGTATCAGTTTGGTATGAAGTGGCATCTGTAGCTTTTCGCTGTAAGGGTAAAACTTTGAAATGTTGTCCAGTTCTTGCCATAGCATATTATTATATACGAGGACCTTTTTTTTTATAAGGCTATTTTTATCTATCACTTGCGAAGCATAACCATCAACAAGATAATAATTCCCAAACTCTTTTATAACTACTGGATTTACTAGGGATACTGTATCAATTATATAAGTCAATCCATCGGCCAAAGAATCTAATGGGCGATTAATACTGTTCCAAGCAGAATAATCTCTGAGTAGCTGCTTGTTATATCTTTTAATCCAAATCTTCGTCGGACTTGAACAAGCGACAAGCATTATTGCAATTAAAAAGAATAGCGCTATTTTCTCCTTTTTACACATCCTTTCTTAAATCTTTTTGTATAATAATCATGGCCAGACTGAATAGTTCCAGTACATGATACACCCAAAATCGCCGCCGCAACTCCTTACCTCCGTAAAGATAGTCATTTGTTTCTACATTTGACGCGGTTCCGCCTAAATGTTCGCTAAAAACCCGGAGCAATGAGCTCCGGGCTAAAAACTATTCTTAATGCAGAAGGGGGGCGATAACAGGGTAGCACTCAATAATCCGTTTCAGGACGTAAAACCCTTTAACTTGGCTAATACGAATCGAGAAATCAGATTTTAATGCCTTGTACGCTTCTTTACGAACATTGCTATCGTCCAAGATAACGAAGTCTCCAACAAGTCGTAGAATTCTACTAACATGAGCTTTATCAGGTCCG
The DNA here is from genome assembly GCA_017459075.1 of Bacteroidales bacterium. Taxonomy (GTDB): domain Bacteria; phylum Bacteroidota; class Bacteroidia; order Bacteroidales; family UBA932; genus Cryptobacteroides. Next base: position 1,124 of record JAFUDQ010000020.1, on the reverse strand, counting down.
TCAATAAATATAGACTGTTTTTCCTTTTCCCTGATTGTGTTTTTTATTTCAATGATCTCTGACTCGCTGATATAGCCATCAAAACTATAAGGGAAATCTGGAATAACAATATCCATATCAAAATCTGGAATATGTTCCTGAAGAGAGTCCGGATTAAAGGAAATAACTCTTGGCATATCTAATAAAACCGTTTTCTCTTCCTTATATTGAAGATCGGCAATGTCTGTTTTGCTATACGTAATAACAACATACCCGCTTATAGATACTATCCGATCTTGTCCTTGACTATTATGAGCCAATAAAAGCGCCAGAATAACGGAAATAATTAGTTTCGTAACCATACTCTTCCTTGATGTCTATTCTCCTTTTTAGAATTCATTCTACCAAAAATAATCTTAAGATGCTTGCTGGTTACTTTTGGATAATCTGCGTAAATCTCGCCGTTGGCTGACTGGGTTATACTTAAATTCTCCTGCATTGTTTGTGTACCATCAGAATGCTCGGCACCTAGGTTGTGACCTATCTCATGAATTGCTGTTCCCTCTAATAACTTAAATCTGTTTAATCCCATATTGACACCTTTTTCAATATTATTTTTGTTAAAGTCAATTCTTATATTATTTGCTGATCCAAACTCCTCTCCCTGATCTAATTGCTCTGCCCCAACGACGTTCCCATAATACCGTGGCTCTCCCGTTGTCGTCTTAAATCCTGTGTTTTTCAGACGATCATACTCGGGGTTAGAAGATGCAGCAACTGATAAATTATACTTAAAATAGATAGTCTTTCCATCTTTTTTTTCTTTGATGAGACCAGACTTGTTATATTTATCTATAGCAGATTTTAGCGCTCTAATATATTCTTCATCTAACCCATCTTCACCAGCTTTGTAGTAATAAACCGCAGTAATAATATACGGGTTATCCTTTGTTCCTTCTCCGGTAACCATACCGTCTTCCCCTTCCGGATCCACCAGGTTTACTGGATTGGCGGCGCAGTAGGAGTATGGACTGATGCTGTAGTACTTTTCTGCCATAGGGTCAATGGAAAGGAACGCTCCGGTGTTCGATTGGAATCGGGCCTGTGAATCGTACAGGTTCACCCCAAATCTTTCCTGCAGTTCC
>JAFUDQ010000019.1 GCA_017459075.1 Bacteroidales bacterium | reverse complement strand
ATTTAAAGAGAAACGTTTTTCAGCGTCTTGCTGTATTTTGATTCCGGCGACTCCAAATAATCCGTTCTGGGCAAAAGCCGATGTAGAAACAGCGATCAGGGCTGTTGCAATCATTAAAAATTTTAAGCGCATAATCCTGTTAGATAATTGTTTATTCAAAAAAAAGTAAAAACTATTATTGGGAAACTGAATAATTATAAATCATTTTTTTATCAGATGAGAAATAATAACCGCCAGCGTACCAAACTCCAGATGGAGAAAAAGCGACATCGTCATAGCTTCCACCCCATCCCCAATTCATGTAGATTTCTTCTAAGGTTGGAGTGCTATGCGTTACTTCATGTAAGTATCTTTCTTCTGGCTCATATTCTCCATTGCCAAGATATTTCATCCACTGATAGTCGCAGTAATAATTCTTTTTAGTACTTCTGTAGCCATCAACAATAAAGGCATGTCCATCTTCAAACATTGGATGCGCGCTTACAATTACAGGCATTTCATTTTTTAAACTATTAAGCAATTTATTTGCATTGAAGGATATCCTTTGGCAATTAATGCCGGACGCTGCAAAAACATTCGAAACTAAGTCGCCCGTATTGGCTCCGGAGCCGCTGTTCCCATAGCTCATATGTACTTGTATGCCAACTTGAGCAATTAATGCTGACGACCAGTCCCAATATGAATCGTCATAGTATCTACTAACATTGTAATTATCTGTAATCATCGAATCCCAAACAGATGAAGAGCCTCCGCTAACATTCATGGAATAATTATTAACGTTCCCTATGCAGACGGCATCAGTTGGTGCTGTAAGCGGTGTTCCAAGTTTATAATGCAAATAATACAACATTTGTGCTCCAGCTATGGCAACACAACCAGCAGGGGCTTTTTGGTTTTCGACGTTCGTTTTATATGGGCAATAGTAGTTAAATGGCGCGCCCTGATGCCATTTTGTCTGCATTAGATGCTGGATGAATCCATCTTCCACTGTACTCTGACTTTGGTAAACTGATTTCCAATAGCCCTCGTATTCAATAGGTTCTTCTATCGGAAACTTTGTCTTGATGGAAAAGGTTTTAAGCGTTTTTTCGTCACCCGTAATTAATTTCCAAAATTCAAGAGAAGATGATTCTTTTTCAAGGACCTCATTGTCAATTTCTTTGTAATGACTAGTATCATTCCTTCTGTATTCTATTTCCCCAACAATTGTTGAAAACCAAGCTGCAACTGACTCATTTAATAGTGCATCTTTATATGTCCCATCCGTGGAATGTGCCAGCACAATAGGTCCCCGCATATCGGCAGATATAATTTCCCATCCACTCTCATATTGAATCGCGTAATATATAGGCTCATTATTCTTCTCAAAAGGTTCTTAATAAAGAATGTTGTTTTCTTTATTGTGTTCTCCCGATTCTTTAAATTGAACATATTTTTGTATTTGAGGCTCCCTTACAATAAAATCTTCTGCCATTAGTTCCTCTACTGAAAAAAGTGTCTTCGTTGAGAGTCCATTGTTGGAGACACCTACCTGATTATCATTCTCTTTTGAGCATGATACAAAGTAGTAAACAGCAATAAATAAAATGAAAAACTTTTTCATACAACAAATTTATGTGATTAAATCAAAAAAGACTAAACTACGCAATGAATATCGTTCGGTAATGATGCCCATCTTCCGTATATATATCTATATAGGTGAGGCCCGAACTTGAAATGGGAATAACACACAATCCGGCACCATTTTGGATATAGTTGTCGATAGTTCCTGTTGACACAGAGATAACAGTAATGGCAGAGGCTCCCAGATCAGACATGAACGTTAAGTAGATCGTGTCTAAACTGGGGTAATAAAAACATGAAAGAGGGATAACCGCAGGGGCTCGGTAAGTCGGCCCGGACGGCTCTTCAATAATAACAATTTCAATTTCCTCCTCATGTTCCTGAGCAAAGAGGGAAATTGACGTAAACAGAAATAGTAAGATGATAAATAATCTTTTCATGATTATATGTTTTTTTCACCACAAAATTAGGTGGTTTATTCCATATAACCATAATCTCCGGTCTTACACAAGAGATTGTAACTACTTATAAATTAGCTTATTATAATAATACCAAAATAAAAATCTTACAATGTGAATCTATTTGAATTTTTCCTTAGAAAAAATACATATATTTTTCTTGATTTTTAGATTCAGTTTTCAGAATAGCTCCCTTTAATCTATGTATCCTTGTGTAAACAGCTGGCACAGAAATGTTCATAATCATTGAGATTGATTTTGGAGATATTCCTGCCACCAGATATGAGAATAACTGATAAGTTTCTGGTTTTTGGCGAGGCACATCTTGGCGAAGGTTCTCTATTATATTATCCAAATATTTATTGGCTAAATCTTCTATTCCGGTTTTACTTCCGTTATTAGCGTTCAGTTTTGAAACGACCTCTTCTACTTGTTCATATATCCTGTCTTTTCTCTCCTTATATGTTGCTAAATAATATGCCGTGAAAAGTCTGTCCAGGAGTCCAAACTTTTCTTTATGTTGACAATAAAAGTTTTTCCTTATTTCAATAACCCGTTTATCCAGTTCGTTCTTAGCATCGTTGCTTTCCTTTAATTGTTCAACCAAATCTTCCTTTACTTTCTGAAGTTCGACAATCCTTATTTCTTGACGTTTCCGCAGTGAATATAAATACAAGATAACCACCAATGAGATAACTATCAATAAACTAATAATTAGACTGCTTTTTAAAATAGTATTCCTTCGTCGCTCCTCCGAATAATTTGATTTCTCTATGTAATACTCTTTTCTTGATTTCTCCAAGGACTGATGTAAATTATTAATAATCACAGAGTCTTGAGCATGTACTGATTCTCTCAAATATCTAAGCGCTTTTTCGTAATCGTGACGTTGCCTATATATCACATAACGCCAGTAATATGAATGATACGATAGCGAATCCAATGTTACTATTTTCGAAAGAATTCTATCTGAGGCTTCGCTGTTTCCTACTTTTTCCAGTGCAGCTGCATAAAAGTAGTAATCTCTAAGTCGCGGTTTACCACCATACTCCTTTCTTGCTTTGTCAAATATCTCTATACATCGTTCTGGATCTGAGGGCTCACGGGCTAATACCATTTTGGCATAAGCAAACAAATTCTTTGCAAAAACGAGCGTGTCCAAGACAGGTCTTGATAGGTATTCTTTGAATACACTATCAGATTTTTCCTTCTCTCTATTATTACCATAAGACACAGCTAATTGCCCTTGATGAATCCATTGTCCAAGAGTGTCTGTTGTTTTCATGAAGCAGCTATATGCTTCTTTAGAATATTTTAATGCTTCATCGCAACTGTATTGTGTTGCATATAGAACGGCCATTATACTGTTTATCAGACCTTTGTAAAAATAGTCCTCCGTTTCCTTAGATTCGTCCAGAGCTTTTGAGAAAGAATACATTGCCTCTTGCGAATTACCCGCATTCTGAAGTATTCGTCCGTGATAGTACCAGGCCCGCATCCTATGGACGGCATCGCCTGATTTCTCGTAATACTCAATGGCCGGCATGATTACTGACAGGTTTGTCGTATCTATATAGTTCTTGTCCAGAGCCATTGCATGAAGGAGTGAATACTGAGCCTTCAAGGATGGGGAACTCAACGCATTCGTGTCTATAGCCCTTATGGCCGCCAGGGCGCTGTCCGGACGCGCCTGAATATAAGACTCAATGTCGTCCAACTCGTGCCTGATGGCGTTACCTCCGCAAGAGGCAAAAACAACCATTGACACGATGAAAGATAGTATTGCTATATTTCTCCTCATAATCCATATTTGATTTACCTACAAATATAATCATAAAATACGAAAGGCCGCGTTACAACAGTATTACATGAGGATTTTGTAAGTAATTGACTATTAATCACATAATAAAAATCCTTCAGATAAAAATGTTACATGAGCATTATTATGCCTCATTTTCACCGCCTGAAAACAGATTCCCGGTCCTGGCAATGTATGACAAAATGGGGGCGTAAGTTTCCCATGCACACAGCCTTTGAACGCAAGGAAGAGATTTCTCCGCTACGGCCTTCCGTCCTCCGGTCGAAATGACAAGATGGATGCATCAGGTGCAAGAAGGGCAGTTTTGCACCGCGATGGTGGGGAAATGATGGTTCGGGGTGCAGGAAGGGCGGTTTTGCACCTGGAGCCACTCAAAACCATCGCCCGCGGTGCAGGAATGTCCCTTTTGCACCTGGCAAAAATGCCGCTGCCGGAATATGCGACCTCCGGCAGCTACTGCGTGACAGGCACCGCAGCCGCACAACCACTAAGTGCGGCGGTTGCTACGCAACCACGGGAGAGTCAATACTGGGGGAACTATTCGCTCCCCCAAACCCCTAAACTTCCCAACGCACTCTACACAGGGGCCCAGGACTACCGGCCCCTTGCTATCGTTGCGTGCAGGAGCGTCGCAAAGCGAAAGAGTCAATGTGATTTGGAATGTATATTTCCTAGTCCCTTAACCCTGAAGCGTGAGTTGAGCAGGTGGGATTGTTTTTGGCCCACCTGCTCAAAAATTGCCGCAAAAGTTTAACTGGTGTGCTCTGTTCTATCCCACCTGCCACGCATTGGTGAAAGGAAACATTGATGATGAAATGAATCGGGGAAAGGGAAGAGGGGGCAAGGGACAATAGGAAGAGTCGGTGTTGTGCGTGAGCACGGTGCAGGGAGCGGTGACGGACACGGAGGAGCACGGGTCCCTGAAGGACAAGATGGTGCTTACACCTGTCTTGGACGAAGGGGCCTGGGCGCACAGAGTGGACGGCATGACGGCCTTCGGTCGAAATGACAGGGATGGGAACCGGGGATGACAGGGATGGGGAGGTTACGGAACGGGGTCGTAGCCGGAGCCACCCCAGGGGTGGCAGCGGAGGATGCGGCGGACGGCCAGGTAGGTACCCTTGAAGGGCCCGTGCTTACGAAGGGCCTCAATGGCATACTGGGAACACGTGGGGGTGAACCGGCACGTAGGCGGCTTGAAAGGAGAAATGCAAACCTGGTAAAATTTCACAAGGAAAACCAGCGGGAAAACCGCAATCTGCTTAAGCACAGATTTAGCCTTATCCGTCACTCCGCGGACACCTCCTTCAGCGAAGCATTCACCCTGTCGGAAATATAAGAAAGAAGAGCCTCAACGCAAGACTTAATCTCCTTGTAATCAGTTATTTCCTTGGAATTATAACTCAGCATCAAATCGCAGCCGCCGGGAAAAGCCAGAAGCCCCTTGGAGCGGCGGAAAGCCTCACGCAGGCGCCGCTTAAGCAAATTCCTCTTGACAGCACGCTTGAAAAATCGCTTGGAAACAGAAACCATAACGCGGCTCCCGGCAGCATCGGCCCTGTAAAGCCAGCAAAACTTCAAGACCCCCTCATGGCCGAAGCGGCCTTCCTTCAGGAGCCTGGAAATGTCAGACTTGCCATAAAGCCTTTCACATTTTGAAAGGCCTTCCCTACTGGCAGTCTGACGGTCAGTACTCATGCTCCAACAAAGAGGAATTACAAAGAGGACAAATAAACCTCAAGAGCCTTGGCTACGGAAGGAACCTCGGGAGTAGGAGCAGAGATGGCAATAGGAAGACCCTGACGCTCAACCTCTTCAACGATATGTTTGCCGAAGGTAACGAACTTCAGGCCACCATCGGCCTTGAAATCAGGAAAGTTCTCCTGAAGAGACTTAATGTCAGCAGGATTGTAAACAACGGCAAGGTCATAGGAATTGATATCCACATCCTTAAGCTCCTGGGAAACAGGCTTCACGAACACGCCGGTGACATAGTTCAGGCCGGCTGCATCAAAAAGCCTGGTAAGAGCCTCGCTGTTGCTGCCCTCTGAAGTAGTAATAAGGAACTTCTCTCCTTTATGCTTAGCAGTAACAAGGGCAACCACAGACTGGGGAGTACCAGTTCCGTAGAAAATCTTCCTCTTGCGGAAAACGATATGCTTCTGAAGATATACAGCCACAGCCTCTGTGGTACAGAAATACTTCATGGTATCAGGAACCTTGACACGCAGCTCCTCACACAAGGCAAAATACGCGTCAATAGCGTGTCTTGCAGAAAAAACGATTGCCGTATAATCCGCCAGATTCAGCTTCTGGGCCCTGAATTCCCTTGAAGAAAGGGGTTCAATGACAAAAAACGGCTTAAAATCTATAGTTACGCCGAACTTCTCACGCAATGCGTCATAGGGGGCCTGATTTGCAGGTGCAGCCTGCGAAATCAAAATCTTTCTTACACTCATCTATTCCTAAAAAATTATCGCACTGACTACCAATAAAACAGCTGGAGTCAATTCAAGGCCGCAAAGGTACAAAAAAGCTTTGAACCTTTGACCCTTCCATGATAAAATTTCGAAGTTTCGGTAAATAATAACGGCAAAAAGGACAGAAAAAACGGACAATAAAACTTTCCTCACCAAAGAATCATCAAGATTTGTAAATGACGCAATACCAGCTATTAACAATCCCGCCGCTGCCGCAATGATAAAAAAATTCAAAATATTGGTTCGGGCGATTTTCCACGCGTCCCCCATTCGCCTGGGTGCAAAATTATTCACCAGCACATACCGGAGCAAAAGAGCCAGCGAAAGAGCCCCCAGACACATCAGCGAAACCACCCACGGCTCCTGCCCGTCCATAAGACTGATATGATAAAGCTCGTACCGTGACATTAACAGGCTTACAGGAAGCAGGCTCACCAGGAAAAGAAGGTTCCTCTCCCTGCTAAGACTCACGCTGGCGGCAAGACTTGCCGTCTCCCTCCATCTGAGAAGGGCCCCGAAAACATATTTCGCGACCCTGAACAGATTTGGGAGAACTATTATGCCGATGATGACGGATGCCACCACGATAACTCCGTTGACAGGGTCATCCTTCCACATCGTCCCCGGTATTTTCTGAAACCTCTTCGGTTAACTCCTCTTCAAAATCATCGTCCTCTCCAAGAATAGACTTGAGCTTATCGTCAATCATCTTGTTGTACGTCTTGGCAAGCTCCCTGTCACCATACTTTGTCATAGTCTCCGTAAGCTCATAAAGAAGCTCAACGCAATACTGGTATTCAGTATCAGCCTCGTCATAGAAATCAACAAAGAAATTGGCAGACTTGACAAGCCCGGCAGCATAAATCTTAACCAGCTCACGAGCCTTTTCAGGGGCACCGGCCTCATAATAATCACGAATCATGTTGGCAACATAGATATCGTTGCTTGCAAAGCCGATGCATACGCTCTCAAGAGGATAAGTCGTATAAGGAACACACTCCTGGCATTTGTCCAGCACTGCTATCGCCCTCTTCTTATCTCCACGCTTCAGAAGGGCGTCAGCCGTCTTGACGAAGACCTCCCTCTGCGGAACAGTACCCAGGAAGGTAATAAGATTCTGGTAATCAACGCAGTAATCCTGTCTCTTAAGGGCATCCCATGAATAAACGTTCATCAGCTTATTGTAAAGGTCATCCACATCTGCCAACCCTATTCCATTGGAAACAGTGATGCTGTTCTTGATAGGCACCAACTTGGCAGAGAAGCCCTCATACATAAGATATTTCTTAAAGCCGATGTTAACGTCGCCACCCTGGCTTAACATATTCAAAGGCCTGTCCCACTGATAGTTGTCAAGCAAATCAAGGAAGAAAAGCTCCTGCTTTGAAACGAACTCCTTGTTAGGCGAAAGTTCAAGAATGAGCTGGTCCTCTACGAGGTCTTCCATACCCTTCGGGACGATGCCGTATTTGATGGCATTCTCCTTGTTAACCGGGACGCTGATTTTGCGCGATGCGATGTAATCCACCTTCCTTCCGTCGCGAAGCGGCAGTTTTGCCTTCGGATGACGGAAAATCGTCATAACATCGGAGATAGACATCAGCGTATCCCTTGTATCATATATATACACAAAGTCATTGGTACCATAGAGATACTGCTCCTGGGACACTGACAGAGGTATAGGAGCGGACTCGTTGCTGGCATACTTCATCTGGCCGATATACCAGTCCGTTCCAAGAAGGGATGTATTAAGCACCCTCACATCAGTCCTTATGCCCTCAACCTCCTGAGCATACCAAAGAGGGAAGGTATCATTGTCTCCGTGGGTGATTATGTAACCATTGGGGCCCACGGAATTAAGATAATTCTTTGCAAGCTCAACTGCGGTGGCACGGTTGCTGCGATCGTGGTCATCCCAGTTCTGCTGAGCCATGAGGGCGGGAACAAATAGACATAATGCCGATGCTGCCAGGCCGGGGGCCAAACCCTTGCTCCTGAGGACTTTGGAGAGTCCCTTGTAAACAGCCATCACCGCAAATCCTATCCAGATGGCAAACATATAGAAGGAACCGGCATAGGCATAGTCCCTCTCCCTTACCTGATAAGGCGGCTGGTTAAGGTACATCACAATAGCAAGGCCCGTCATGAAGAACATCAGGAATACCAGCCAGCTGCCGCGGCGGTCCTTTGAGAACTGGAAGAAGAGACCAATGAGTCCGAGCAGCAGGGGTAGCATATAATAATGGTTCTTGCCCTTGTTCTGAGACATGATTTCCGGGGCCTCGGACTGGTCTCCCAGCCTCCAGTTGTCAATGAAGCTGATTCCGCTTTCCCAGTTGCCGTAGAACCTGTTGCCAGGCGAAGGTGAATGAACATCGTTCTGCCTGCCGGCAAAATTCCACATGAAATACCTCCAGTACATCCAATTGCACTGATAATCAAGGAAATAAGCTATATTGTCAAAGAAAGCAGGCTTCTTGTAAGTGGCACCCTGGACATAGGTTCCGCGGTCTCCCATGTAAGACTCATAGAAGCTCTCGTACCTTCCGTCCGGGGAACTGCTCCACATCCTGGGGAAAAGCATCTTTCCGGCAGCGCTGTAATCAGCCTCCATCGGACCGTTGGACTTCTTGTAACTGTCGCCCACACGTGCCCAGTATTTGGGTATCGATATCTCATAGGGGGCATCGAAGTACTGACCATACACCAGCGGCTGGCTGCCATACTGCTCACGGGAGAGGTAGCGCACAAGGGCGAAGGCGTTGTCCGGCTGATTCTCGTTTGACGGAGGCATCACGCTGGAACGGATAATGACGATGCTGAAGATGCTGAAACCTATCATAATGCAGGTGAAGCACAGCAGGATGGTGTTCAGGAGCACCTTTCCTTTCTTCATCGTCCAGAAAAGGCCAAGGAAACAGAGACCGAGGAAGACTACCATGAAGAAGGCGGCTCCGAAGTTGATGGGGAGGCCGAAGGTGTTGTTGAACAGAAGGTCTGAATAAGCGGCCAGCTTCGGCACCCATGGGATAATGATAAAGTTCAGCACGCCCAGGATTACAATTGAGATAAGGGCGATTTTCACCATCTCCCAGAAGGTGTAGGGGGTGTTTTCGCGAGCCCTGTAATAGTACATGAAAACTATCGCCGGGATTGCCAGGAGGTTCAGCAGGTGAACTCCTATGGACAGGCCCATGAGGAAGGAAATAAGTACTATCCAGCGGTTTGCGCCCGGACGGTCTGCCTGCTCATACCACTTCGTCATCGCCCAGAAAACGATGGCAGTGAAGAGGGAGGACATCGCATACACCTCACCCTCGACGGCAGAGAACCAGAAAGTGTCTGAGAAGCAGTAGGCAAGGGCGCCCACGGCTCCGGCACCCATGATTGCAACGGATGCACCCATGGTATAATTGCCGTCTTCTCCGGTCTTGAACAGCCTTTTTGCAAAGAAAACTATCGTCAGGTACAGGAAGAAAATGGTGGCGGCGGAGCAGAGTGCGCTCATAATGTTAACCGCTACCGCAGCGCCCGAGGCCCCCGTGAAGAGGGTGAAGAACCTGGCAATGAGCTGGAACACAGGGTTTCCCGGGGGATGGCCCACTTCCAGTTTGTACGATGATGCAATAAATTCTCCACAGTCCCAGAAAGAGGCGGAAGGTTCAATTGTAGAGATATATGTGAATGCCGATATCGCCAGAACAACCAGTGACGTTATCAGGTTCCACATTTTGAACTGTTTTTTATCCATCTCAGAAACTTTTTCTTAATTAATTGCTTTGCAATAAGCTACAAATATACGGCAATTATCGTTATCTTTGCAAAAATTGTGCTTCAAAACTGTTTCTGAATGGAAAACGACTGGAAAAAACGCCTTGGCGTAGTTTACTCTACGAACCCTGACTTCAAGTATGAGTCAGAGGACCAGGCTGCCGTGCAGGAGGAGACTCTTCCTCCGGCAAAGCAGAAGCTTATTGTGGGAATTGACAGGCGTAACCGCGGTGGAAAGACCGTAACCCTCATTTCCGGATTCAAAGGAAGTCCGGAAGATTTGTCCGAGCTTGGGCGCACCCTTAAGGTGAAATGCGGGGTTGGCGGCACGGCCAAAGACGGAGAGATAACCATTCAGGGAGACTTGAGGGACAAACTTGTAAATCTCCTTCACTCAATGGGTTACACCCTGGCTAAAAGAGGTAATTGACATGAAACTTGAATTCCCGGGCGGAAGCTGGAAAAACTACGAGCTGCTGGACAGCGGCAATTATGAGAAACTTGAAAGGTTCGGCGGTGTTGTCATGGCCCGTCCGGAGCCTAAGGCCCTGTGGGACAAGTCTTTGACAGAAGCGGACTGGGCCCGTCTGTGCCATACGCGCTTTGTACCCGGCGCCGGCTTCGGCAAGGCCGGAAAGGAAGACAGTGGCACATGGGAGCGCCTTAAGAAGATGGATGACCAGTGGTACATCCGTTACGATGGCGGCCCAAAGTTCAAACTGCGCCTTGGCCTGACTTCATTCAAGCACGTCGGGGTTTTCCCGGAGCAGGCCCCCAACTGGGAATACATTTACGCCCACACCGCCGCCCTGGTTTCTAAAGCCAAGGCTGAAGGCGCACCTGCGCCAAAGGTGCTTAACCTCTTTGCCTACACCGGCGCCGCTTCGCTGGCCGCAAAGGCTGCCGGGGCCGATGTCACTCATCTTGACTCTGTCCGCCAGGTTGTGACCTGGGCCCGTACAAACATGGAAGAGAGCCGTCTTGACGGCATCCGCTGGGTTGTGGAGGACGCCTTGAAGTTTGCAAAAAGGGAGCTCAAAAGAGGGAATAAATATCAGGGAATTATCCTTGACCCTCCGGCTTATGGCCATGGCCCGGACGGGGAGAAGTGGAAGCTGGACGAACTTCTGTTCGGCCTGCTTAAGACTGTGGCCGGGATTCTTGCTCCAAATGACAGTTTCATGGTCCTGAATCTTTATTCCAACGGTTATTCCGCTACACTTGGGGAGACTCTTGTAAAGGAGGCCTTCCGCCTTGGCGGCAAAGCCGGAGCTCCGTATGAGTTGGAGAGCGGGGAGCTGGCCCTTATGGACAGCTTTGGGAAGGCGCTGCCGCTTAGCATTTTCGTGCGGCTGGCCCGGTAGCATCGACTTTATTATAAAATTTAAGCTGACCGAAACGGCCAGCTTAAATTATATAGTGTCATTCTGTTTATGCAACGGGAGTGGAAACCTTCTTCCAGCCGATGATGTAAAGAACGAATACTGCGATGCAGATGAGGAATCCAAGGATGCCGCCAATTACAGGGATGAGACCGATAACAGCTGCAACTACCTGAAGGATAGCACCTACGAAGAGAAGGTTTGCACCCTGTTTTGCAGGCTCAGGAAGAGTGGGAGCAACTTTCATCTTGCTGTAACCGATGATGTACAGTACAGCTACTGCAATTCCGATAAGGCCAAGGAGGATTCCGCCAAGGAACAGGCCAAGAAGCTCTGCAAGGAAATTAACGGCAGCAGCAATGAAAACGAGGTTAACAGCACCCTGTGCCTCAGGACCGTCAACGATTGACTTGAGGTTGAAGAGGCCCCATACGAACAAGCAGGTAGAGCCAAGAACAACGATGTTGAAAATCCACTGGAGAACTACATAGAAGCCTCCTGATGAACCGCCTCCAAATGCACCGGATACCTCATTGACACTGCTCTGGAAACCACCCAGGAGATTTGTCAAAGGCTGGATAATGCTTGCAATGGCAAGGACTAAAACTGCCAGGAATATTGTCTTGGTAGTTTTGTTGTAAAGTTGTACGTTCATAACTATAAAAATTAGGTTATTAAATTTCTGATTATTAACTTTGTCCCAATGCAAATATACAAATTATTTTGATTCATGCAAGCAATATCACGATAATATGAAAAGTACCAAAGAATTAGAACTCATTGCCTCCCAGGTCAGAAGGGACATCGTAAGAATGGTTTCACTGGCTAATTCAGGTCACCCCGGCGGCTCCATGAGCAGCGCCGATTTCCTTACCGCCCTCTACTTTCAGGTAATGGATCACAACCCGGAGACATGGACCCGTGAAGGACATGGCCAGGATGTATTCATCCTCTCCGCCGGGCATCTCACTCCCGTTTATTATTCACTCCTTGCCCGCACCGGTTACTTCCCGGTTGCAGACCTTGGCACCTTCCGCCGCTTCGGCTCCCCTCTCCAGGGCCATCCGTCAGTCCGTAAAGGGCTGAAAGGCGTCACACAAGCCTCCGGCTCTCTTGGCCAGGGACTGTCGGCCGCAGCTGGCATCGCCCTTGGTAAAAAAATCGACAAAGAAGAAAAGACAGTATATGTAATGTGTGGCGATGGCGAAAGCGAAGAAGGTCAGATTTGGGAAGCTGCGATGTTTGCAGCCCACCACGGACTGGACAACCTGATTGCCATGACAGACTGGAACGGGCAGCAGATTGACGGAACCACCATTGACGTAGCCGGTAACGGAGACCTTCTCAAAGCTAAATGGGAAGCCTTCGGCTGGAATACTATCGTTGCCGATGGCCATGACATGACCGCCATCCTGGATGCTTTTGCAAAGGCAAAGGCTCTTCGTGGCGGCGGCAAACCCGTTATGATTCTTTTCAAGACAGACATGGGCCATGGAGTAGACTTCATGGCCGGAACATGCAAATGGCACGGCAAGGCTCCTTCGGCAGACCAGTGCAGCGCCGCAATGGGCCAGCTTTCAGAAACCCTTGGTGATTTTTAATAGGAGGACTCAGCATGAAAAAGTATACAGACTCAGGTAAAAAAGATACACGCAGCGGCTTCGGAGCAGGACTTTATGAAGCCGGTAAACGCAATCCCAAAGTTGTTGCCCTGACGGCAGACCTCAAAGGCTCCCTTAAAATGGAGGCTTTCGCCGATGCTTTCCCGGAGAGGTTTATCCAGTGCGGCATTGCAGAGGCCAACATGGTTGGCGTTGCAGCAGGCCTTGCAATCACAGGAAAGATTCCCTTTGCAGGCTCATTCGCAGAATTCATCAGCGGCCGCGTTTACGACCAGGTCCGTCAGGAAGTTGCTTACGGCAAGACCAACGTCAAGCTCGCTTCTTCACATGCCGGCATCACCCTTGGTGAAGACGGTGCCACCCACCAGACAATGGAAGACATCGCCCTTATGCGCGCGCTGCCGGATATGGTAGTCCTCAACCCCTGCGACTACAACCAGACAAAGGCTGCCACCATCGCCGCAGCAGAGTATGTTGGCCCGGTTTACCTTCGCTTCGGACGTCCTTCCGTTCCCAACTTCACAGACCCGGACGCTCCCTTTGAGATTGGAAAAATCTATGTTATGAATGAGGGTGCCGATGTTACCCTGGTGGCTACCGGCCACATGGTTTGGGAGGCTCTTCAGGCTGCGCAAACACTTGAGAATGAGGGCATCAGCGCAGAAGTTCTGGATGTTGCTACCATCAAACCTCTTGATGAGGAAGCGCTTTTGGCATCTATTTTGAAAACAGGTGCTGCTGTAGTGGCAGAAGAGCATAATTGTGCCGGCGGACTTGGCGAGCTTGTAGCCGGAGTCCTTGCCCGCAAGGCGCCGAAGCCCCTGGAGTTTGTAAACGGTGAAGACCGCTTCGGCCAGACCGGTACTCCCGCAGAGCTTATGGCTGCTTACGGCCTTGACGCCGCACATATTGTTGCCGCTGCAAAGGCTGCCATCGGCAGGAAATAGTACCTCAAAAACTAACAATAAGAAGCTGTTTTGAGGTTTCAGAACAGCTTCTTCTTTAATTATGAGTGAGAAAGAGATACAGGCTAAAATTAAGGACGGAGACCTCCGGAAGGCCTTCGATGCCATTGTAGACGTTTACAGCGAGCGTCTTTACTGGCATGTACGCCGTTTCACTCTTTCACACGAAGATGCAGACGACCTTGTGCAGGACATATATATAAAAATATGGAATGCCTTGCCGGGGTTCCGCGGGGACTCAAGCCTGTTTACTTGGATTTGGAGGATAGCAACAAACACCGCACTGAATTTTTTGGCCAAGGCCAAGCTTCGCAGCGCCCTTTCCCTCTCAAGCTATACGGCCGAGGCCGACAGAATAATAGACAGCGATCCCTGGTTCGATGGTGACGATGCCCAGAGGCGTCTTTCCAAGGCCATTGCCCACCTGCCCGCAAAGCAGCGTACCGTCTTCTGCCTCAAATACTACGACGACCTAACCTACGAGGAAATCTCCGAAATCACCGGCACCTCCGTGGGCGCCCTCAAGGCCTCCTACCACATCGCTACCGAAAAAATCAAAGAAGACCTCTGAAAAAAAATTGAAAAATTTTAAACCATCGGCTTGGATATCTGTCTAAAAAAACGATGAAACAAAATCCTCATATAACTCCGGAAGGTTACTTCAGCGACTTGAAGTCCCGCCTGCACAACATCCCCGATGTTCAGGAGATGCCGTCTGCATGGCAGCGCGTAAAGCCGCATTTGGCAATGGCAGCCGCATTCCTTGCGATTGTTACAGCAGGAACAGCCATCCTGCGCAACACGGCCGGCAACCCTGCCTTGTCAACTACCGACGTTTACAGCCAGTATGAACTGGCACAATTGGTGCGCACCCCCTCGCCTTATCTTTACGACGAGGATACCTATGAAGAAGAGGTGTCGGAGCCTACGGAAGAGGAGCTCATCGAGTATCTTATCAGTACAGGTGTAACAATCGAAAACTTTGAAGCAGATGAAAACGAGAATTAGCTTTGCATTGGCAGCAATCGCTGCGCTTTGCCTTTCATGGAGTGCTTCCGCACGTGTCTTTAACGGAAAAGGCGATTTTGATAAATTCAAGAGCGAGAAAATAGCTTATATTACCTCTGAGCTGAACATGACGCCCGCAGAAGCTGAAAAATTCTGGCCTGTTTACAACCAGATGGTTACTGAAAAACAGAATGCCCTGAAAGAGGTGATGAAAGTTTACAAACAGCTTGACGAGGCTGTTAAGAACAATGCCGCAGAGGCAGAGATTAACAAACTTACAAAGGCTTATCTTGAGGCAAACAATGCCTTCCTTTCAGTAGACGGCAAATACCTGGATGATTTCACAAAGGTTTTGCCCGCAGAAAAAGTCGCAAAACTTTATCTTTCAGAGGAGAGATTCCGCCGCCAGCAGATTCATCGCCTTGGCAAAGGCAAGCCAGGAGACGGTAAAGTTGGCGAAGGCAAGCCAGGCAAAGGCCCCCAGGGTCGCCCCCAAAAAGGCGAACGCCCCCAGCAGCAAGCCGAATAACAACAGACTAAACTTTGCACCGGGGATGCTGCAAGTATTTGGCTCATTTACTGCGGCATCCTCTTTTTTTGCCGGGGATAGCGCAAGGATTTGGCTGAACAGTTGCGGCATCCCCCGACTTTTCAAGGGATGCCGCAACTTTTTGGCTATTTTCTTACGCTATCGGTCTTATTTCTCCGCCACGAAGAGGCGGCAGATACCAAGAGTGTAGGCTTTCGCAAAGACATTGCGGAAGCCTGCTTCTTTTATGGTCTCCATGAAGGCCTTCGGCTTGGGGAAGCCCAGTACGGATGCCGGAAGGTATTTGTAGGCCTTCTTATCTCCTGAGATATGGCCGCCGATGGCCGGCAGGACATGCTTGAAATACAGGTTATAGAACCACAGGAGCGCTTTGTTGGAGGGAACGGACAGCTCCAGAATCACAAGTTTGCCTCCCGGTTTAAGGACGCGGTACATTTCCCGCAGGCCGGCCAGCTTGTCTTCAAAATTCCTTATGCCAAAAGCAATAGTCACCCTGTCAAAGGAACCGGCTCCGAAATGAAGGGCCTCTCCGTCGCCGATTTCTGCGGAAATAAGGCTTTCAAGCCCCCCAGAGGCTATTTTTTCTTTCATAACCTCCAGCATTCCCTCTGACAAATCCACGCCGGTTACATGGCCGCCCACCTCACACTTTTGCATCCTGCGGGCAATAGCTATTGAAAAATCTCCAGTCCCGCAAGCCAGGTCCATGACAGATACATGACCGCTTTCCGGAACGATATACTTAAGGGCCCTCCTGCGCCATGTCTTGTCCACATTCATGGACATAAGGTGATTCAGGTGGTCGTAATCAGGGGAGATGTTGTCAAACATCTCACGGATATTCTCTTTCTTTGGCATCGGCTTAAACTAAAGAAGGAAATGAATGAAGCCAAAGCCCATAAGGCAGGCAAAAAGGAAGGAGGAAGTAACCAGGATGGGGAGGGCCGGGTCAAGGGCCTTATCCTGCCGCTTCCACACCATCAAAAGATGAATAATGAAAAGAGGTGCCGTTACAACGAAGAGGTAATTCCATATGTCGGTCATCCTCAGGCTGCAATAAATAAGGGCGCAGGCCCATCCGGCAATGATAAGGGCTGTCTGGTAGACGCGGCTCCACTTCGGCCCGAGAAGGATGGCCACCGTTCTCCTTGTGGCAGAATCCGTTTTTGCATCGCGTATGTTATTGACATTCAGCACTCCTACGCTGAAAAGTCCGATGCAGGCAGCGGGCAGCAGGAGTTTTGCATCAGCGATTTCTCCCGCGCAGAGGAAGTACCCGCCCAGCACTGTGGCCAGCCCGAAGAAGAGGAAAACATAGATATCCCCAAGGGCCCGGTATCCGTATGGATTGCGTCCAAGGGTATATCTCATTGCGGCGCCGATGGCGGCTACAAGCAGCATCAGGAAGCATAGTCCCTCAATGCTGAAAAGGCTACCGAAAGCGCTGAATGCAATCATAAGTACGCCGCTGACAGCGGACAGGCCTACGAAAACCCCTACAAGGATTTTCATCTCAGATATACTAAGTCCGCCACCGTTAAGGCCATATTGTGGCCCCTGGCGCAGCTCTGTGTCAGTACCTTTCAGGACATCTCCAAGTTCGTTGCTAAGATTCGCCAGGATTTGAAGGAAAACCGCCGTAAGGACCAAAAACACAATTGACAGCGGTTTAACCCTGTAATCTGCCACGGCCAGGAAAATACCCATCACGATGCCGGCCAGCGAAAGCGGCAAAGTCCTGAGCCTGAGTGAACTTATGATAGCTTTTACTTTATTCATGCCTTTTAGGAAATAACATTTTGAAAATAACCGATGTCCCGTGGCCGATGGCGTAAAAAGGCCCTTTCAGGCGGGAATCAAAAATGAATTGTTCGCGAAGCGGACGTCCCTTGGGACTTTTAAGGGCAGCGAACCTCTCTTTCAACGGGAAGGCTGAATTCCTCCACTTTTCCGGTCCCGGATTCCGTTCGCAGGTAGCCAAGACTCCGGGAGCAACTACACAGCTGACTCCTTTTTTGCGGGCCCGAACCCCATAGTCGTAATCTCCGAAGGAGTGATGGTATACAGGAGAAAGATTTCCTGTTTTTTCGTATGCGTACTTTGGAATGAGAACAAGGTTTGCGTTGAACATGTGGCAGGAGACCGGGATGGCAGGGTCTGGTTTTACCAGCTTGTTAGACTTGGTTCTTCCTCCGTAAGTAATTGCTCCTGAATTGCTTGCACAGGTGCCGACAACTATCGCCCTATGCCTTAAGAATGCAGAATTATCCAAAAGGGAAGCCAGGGCTCCATCGGCAAGGACAATGTCATCATTCAGCAGAAGGTAGAAGTCGAAGTCCTCTTTTGCGGCCTCTTCCCAAGCCAGGCGCATGCCCCGGTTCCAGAACAGGCCACCATCGGACCGGATGATGCGGGTCTGCGGGAACATGTCGCGGACGGCTTCCGAGGTGCCATCCGTGCAACCGTCGTCAACCATGAAAACGGAAAATTCGTACTTGCCCTCCGCCTTGATGGCATCGGCCTGAAGATAGCAGCTCTCCAGGCAGGCAAGGGTCTTTTCCTTGCGGTTGAAAACGGTCATGAGTATGGCAACGGAAGACATGTCAGTCAAGTTTCAAAACAGCCATAAACGCGCTCTGCGGCACCTGGACGGTACCAATCTGACGCATGCGTTTCTTTCCTTCCTTCTGCTTCTCCAGCAGCTTGCGCTTACGGGTGATATCGCCTCCGTAGCACTTTGCGGTCACATCCTTACGCACCTGACGGACAGTTTCGCGGGCGATTATCTTTGCGCCGATGGCGGCCTGGATGGCGATGTCGAACTGCTGCCTGGGGATGAGGTCCTTTAGCTTAAGGCAAATCTTGCGGCCGAAGTCGTAGGCGTGGTCTTCATGGATAAGGGTGGACAAGGCGTCGGCGGGGTCCCCGTTCAGCAGGATGTCCAACTTCACGAGTTTGGCCGGCCTGTATCCCATAAGGTGGTAATCAAATGAAGCATATCCTTTTGAGATGGATTTTAGCTTGTCGTAAAAGTCAAATACAATCTCAGAAAGAGGAAGCTCGTAAGTAAGCTCCACACGGTTTGCCGTAATGTAATGCTCTCCCTTAAGGGTGCCCCTCTTATCCATGCAAAGCTTCATTACAGGGCCGTAGAAGTCTGTATTTGTGATAATTTGGGCTTTGATATAAGGCTCTTCTATATGCTCTATCAGGGTTGGGGCGGGAAGGCCTGAGGGGTTGTGTACGTCCAGTACTTCTCCCTTTGTGGTGTATACCTTATATGAAACGTTGGGGACGGTCGTTATAACGTCCATTGCAAACTCGCGGAAGAGCCTTTCCTGAACTATCTCCATGTGAAGCAGGCCCAGGAAGCCGCAGCGGAAACCAAAGCCGAGGGCCAGCGAGGATTCCGGCTCATAAACAAAGGATGCGTCATTCAGCTGGAATTTTTCCAGGGTGGCGCGAAGGTCCTCGTACCTGTCGGCCTGGACTGGGTACATTCCCGCGAAAAGCATCGGCTTAACCTCTTCAAAACCAGCGATTGCGTTGGCGCAGGGCCTTTCTACATGGGTGATGGTATCGCCCACCTTCACTTCTGCGGCCGATTTTATTCCGGAAATGATGTATCCTACGTCTCCGCAACCGATGCTGTCAGTAGGCTTCAACTGCATTTTCAGTACGCCGATTTCGTCTGCATCGTACTCTTTGCCGGTATTGAAAAACTTAACCTTGTCTCCTTTGCGGATGCTGCCGTTGACGATTTTGAAGTAGGCGATGATGCCGCGGAAGGAGTTGAAGACGGAGTCGAAGATAAGGGCCTGGAGCGGGCCTTCGGGGTCTCCCTGCGGAGCGGGAATCTTCTCTACGATTGCATCCAGGAGCGGCGCTACGCCTTCTCCTGTACGTGCAGAAACCTTGTAAACGTCCTCAGGGTCGCAGCCAAGAAGGTCACAGACCTCGTCGGTAACAACTTCCACCATGGCGGAATCCATGTCAATCTTGTTCAGGACCGGAATGATTTCCAGGCCGTGGTCTACTGCCTGATACAGGTTGGAGATTGTCTGGGCCTGGACGCCCTGTGAGGCATCCACTACCAGAAGGGCTCCTTCACATGAGGCGATGCTTCTGGAAACCTCGTAGCTAAAGTCCACGTGCCCTGGAGTGTCTATAAGGTTAAGTTTATAAGTCTCTCCCTTATACACATAGTCCATCTGGATAGCATGGCTTTTTATGGTGATGCCTTTTTCCTTTTCAAGGTCCATGTCATCCAGCACCTGATTTTCCATGTCTCTAACAGACAGGGTGTTGGTCAGTTCCAAAAGCCTGTCTGCCAGGGTGCTCTTGCCATGGTCTATATGGGCAATTATGCAAAAGTTTCTGATGTTTTTCATTCGCGCATTATAATGTAACCTGCAAATATACGGATTTTTTCAATAGTTTCATTAACGCTCCATACCGTGCATAATGATGCTTAGTGGATGGCGTAAGAAAATAGCTAAATAGTTGCGGCATCCCTTGAAAAGTCGGGGGATGCCGCAACTGTTCAGCCAAATCCTTGCGCTATCCCCGGCAAAAAAAGAGGATGCCGCAGTAAATGAGCCAATTCCTTGCGGCATCCACAAGGGAGATAGTACCGTTGCGGCAAGCACCAGGCCGAGATGGTACTATTGCGGCAGCTCAAAGCGAGATTAGCGTTTCCCTTTGGCCCGTTTGTGCGTCTTGATCTGTAATACAAGGTGAAATGGCAGAACACTCTTGAGACTATTATTTGGTTGCAAAAAGTGTCAGATCATAAAAAACGTAAATTTTTTCATAAGATTCGTAAAAAGTTAACTAACGGAAGAGGATTATTTGCAAAACCATTCCTAATTTTAAAGAAAAAAGACATGAAATATTATCATTTATTCTCTGCACCGTTAGATAGTTGTCCTCTTTTCAGGGACGACAAAGACCGCAAGTTCTTTCTGAACAGGATAGTCATATATCTGTCAGGCAAAAATATTATGGTTTATGCCTATTGTCTCATGGATAACCACATACACTTTCTTATGAGCGGGGAAGAGCAAGAAATCAAGGACCTGTTTTCTGACATGAAAAGAGAATACGGTAAGTGGTTAAAAAAAACAGACTCAGTGATATCTGTAAATTTGGAGGATTTTTCAGTTTCACTCCGTGTTATTAAAGGAGCGGATGACTTTAAAACAGTTGTCGCCTATATTCTTAGAAACCCAATGGTGGCAGGCATGGGGAGCCCGATTAGTTATATGTGGAATTCGTCATTCCTATATTTCAATCCCATGATTGATTTGTTGCGAGATTATTCCCTAAAAGAATATGGGATTCTTAAATTCCGGCAGGAAATTGCGAGACGGGAACAGATTCCCATGGATTATAGAATTCTGGACGGAATCTATAATCCGAGATATTGGTGCCAATACAAAAAAGTCGAACAAATCTTTGGGAGGTCAGTCGATTATTTTAAGTTACTCGGAAAGTGGGGTGTTGAAAATGAGGAAGAAGCAAAGATGCAGCAGATAGAGAGAAATGCATATAGCGACAGTCAGATTCTGACAAAAGTTAATGAATATTGCACCCTTATTGGCGTTGATAAAGTAGAGGAGTTGTCGGCTATCGATATTAAAATGCTTGTACGCACATTACAGGAGCGATGGGGAGCCTCTAAAAAGCAAATTAAACGAATAATCGGCTCTTCAGTTCCATTTATTGAATGAATTGAATCTAATCCTGTAAGAACAATACTTCGTTAAAAATTAACAATATTTTTGTTTAATATTTAATATTCAATACTTTACGTATAATCACATCTGCCGTAAGCTGTCCCTGAGGGACGACGGAAGGCAGGCATTAAAAAGCCTGAAAAAAGTGTCAATTTT